>NZ_CP009248.1:1297399-1946099 GCF_001941505.1 Corynebacterium sphenisci DSM 44792
ATCGACCTGCGCGACCGCTCCGGGCTGGCGCAGGTCGTCTTCCGCGAATCCGAGGTCGCCGAGCAGGCCCACCGGCTGCGCTCCGAGTACTGCATCCGGGTCGTCGGCGTCGTCGAGCGCCGCCCGGAGGGCTCCGAGAACCCGAACCTGCCCTCCGGCGAGGTGGAGGTCAACGTCGGCTCCCTGGAGATCCTCAACGAGTCCACCGCGCTGCCCTTCCAGCTCGACGACCAGTCCTCGGCCAACGAGGTCGGCGAGGAGACCCGGCTGCGCTACCGCTACCTGGACCTGCGCCGGGAGGGCCCGGCGTCGATCCTGCGGCTGCGCGCGAGGGCTAACCGGGCCGCCCGGGAGGTCCTCGACGCCCACGACTTCACCGAGATCGAGACCCCCACCCTGACCCGATCCACCCCCGAGGGCGCCCGCGACTTCCTGGTGCCGGCCCGGCTGAAGCCCGGCACCTTCTACGCCCTGCCGCAGTCCCCGCAGCTGTTCAAGCAGCTGCTCATGGTCTCCGGGATGGAGCGCTATTACCAGATCGCGCGCTGCTACCGGGACGAGGACTTCCGCGCCGACCGGCAGCCGGAGTTCACCCAGCTGGACGTGGAGATGAGCTTCGCCGACCAGGAGGACGTGATCGCCCTGGCAGAGGAGATCCTCGCCGCGGTGTGGTCCGCCGCCGGGTACCGGGTGAGCACCCCCTTCCCGCGGATGAGCTACGCCGAGGCGATGGCCCGCTACGGCTCCGATAAGCCGGATCTGCGCTTCGACATCGAGCTGGTGGACTGCACCGAGTTCTTCGCCGACACCACCTTCCGGGTGTTCCAGGCCGACTACGTCGGCGCGGTGGTGATGGCCGGCGGCGCCGGGCAGCCCCGCCGGCAGCTCGACGCCTGGCAGGAGTGGGCCCGCCAGCGCGGCGCCCGCGGCCTGGCCTACATCCTGGTCGGCGAGGACGGCGAGCTCGCCGGCCCGGTGGCCAAGAACATCACCGAGGCCGAGCGCGCCGGGATCGCCGAGCACGTCGGGGCCCGGCCCGGCGACTGCATCTTCTTCGCCGCCGGGGAGATCAAGTCCTCCCGGGCGCTGCTCGGCGCCGCCCGTGGCGCGATCGCGGAGAAGCTGGGCCTCATCGACGAGGGGGCCTGGGCCTTCACCTGGGTGGTCGACGCGCCGATGTTCGAGCCCGCCGCGGAGGCGAAGGCCTCCGGGGACGTGGCCCTGGGGCACAGCGCCTGGACCGCGGTGCACCACGCCTTCACCTCCCCGAAGCCGGAGCACCTGGACACCTTCGACACCGACCCGGGCTCGGCCCTGGCCTACGCCTACGACATCGTCTGCAACGGCAACGAGATCGGCGGCGGCTCGATCCGGATCCACCGCCGGGACGTGCAGGAGCGGGTGTTCGCGGTGATGGGCATCGACGCCGAGGAGGCCCGGGAGAAGTTCGGCTTCCTGCTCGACGCCTTCGCCTTCGGCGCCCCGCCGCACGGCGGCATCGCCTTCGGCTGGGACCGGATCATGACCCTGCTCGCGGGGGTGGACTCCATCCGCGAGGTGATCGCCTTCCCGAAGTCCGGCGGCGGGGTGGATCCGCTCACCGACGCCCCGGCCCCGATCACCGCCGCCCAGCGCCGCGAATCCGGGATCGACGCCAAGCCGCGGCCGGCGGGCGAGCCCGCGAACTAGCCCGCCGCCGGCGGGCGGGAGGACCGCACCATGCACGAACCAGACGAGACCGCGCGCGGCGCCGCGCCCGGGGAGCCGGCCGAGGCCGGGGACCCGGCGGCGATCCTGGCGCTGGCCGAGGAGCTGCTGGCCCGCCGCTTCGGCGGGCAGCAGCGGCTCTCCGACCCGGAGGACCTCGGCGGCTCCGGGGAGTCCACGGTGCTGCGCTTCCGGGTGGCGCCGAACAACTTCCTGCCGGAGCGCACCGTGGTGGTCAAGCGGCTGCCCGCCTCCGCCACCACCGGGGCGGATCCCTCGCTGCTGCGCGAAATCGCCGCCTACCAGTTCACCAACGCCCTGCCCGAGGAGGTCCGGCCCGGTCCGGCGCTGCTCGCCCATGACGTGGCCCGCCGGCTGCTGGTGCTCACCGACTGCGGGGACCACGGCACCTACGATGAGCTGCTGCGCGCCACCGTGCCCGCCGAGGAGCGGCTGCGCGCGCTGCGCACCCTGGGCTCCGCGCTGGGCCGGATGCACGCCGCCACCGCCAGCCGGGAGGAGGGCTTCCACACCCTGCTGCACCGGCTGTGGGCCCGGCACCGCCCGGCGGACACCGCCGAGGGCGCCCGGGATCGGGGCATCGTGCGCTCCATCGACGCCGGGGCGCGGCTGCTGCGCGGCCACGGGGTGGTCATCGACGAGGCGGTGCTCGGGCCGGCCGCGGAGGCCGCCCGGCGGATCGCCGCCGGCTACCACCGGGCCTTCACCCCCTTCGATCTCGCCCCGGACAACATCCTCGCCGGGGACCGGCTGAGCTTCCTGGACTACGAGTGGGCGGGCTTCCGCGACGTCGCCTTCGACGTGGCCAGCGTCGTCGCCGGCTTCCCGCAGCACCCCGGCACCCCCGCGCTGACCGGGGAGGAGGCCCGGGCCTTCGTGGAGACCTGGTATGCCGAGGTCCGGCACCTGTGGCCGGACATCGAGGCCGAGGGCACCCTGCACGCCCGGATCACCGTCGCCCTGCTCGGCTGGACCCTGATCTCGGTGACCCTGCTGCATTTCGGCACCGTCGACGCCGCCCTCGAATTCGAGGAGGCCCTGGAGCGGGGCCTGGCGGAGCCGGCCGCCGCCGGCGGCCGCCCCGCCACCTGGGGCGGGGCCCGGGAACGCGCGGATCTGGCGCAGACCGCCCGGGCGCTGCGCGGCTTCGCCGCGGAATCGGCGGAGCTCGCCGGGCTGGTGGAGTTCGCCGACGGGGTGCTGCGCCTCTTCGCCGACCGCGGGGGCCGCTAGCCGATGGCCGGGGAGCCGGGACTCTTCGACGCCCCCGGCGGCGAGGCCGCCGCGTCGGCCGCCGGATCGGCGGGGGACTACTTCCACCCCGGGGCGCATGCGCCGCTGGCGGTGCGGATGCGGCCCCGGGAGCTCGGCGAGGTCGCCGGGCAGGGGCACCTGCTCGGCGAGGGCGCCCCGCTGCGCCGGTTGGTCGACGGCGGCGGGGACGCCTCGGTGATCCTCTTCGGCCCGCCCGGCACCGGCAAGACCACCCTGGCCAGCCTGATCTCCACCGCCACCGGGCGGCGCTTCGAGGCGCTGTCCGCGCTGAACTCCGGGGTCAAGGAGGTCCGGGCGGTGATCGAGCGGGCCCGGCGCACCCTGGTGCGGGAGGGCACCCAGACCGTGCTCTTCATCGACGAGGTGCACCGGTTCTCCAAGACCCAGCAGGACGCGCTGCTCGCCGCGGTGGAGAACCGCACCGTGCTGCTGGTCGCCGCGACCACCGAGAACCCCTCCTTCTCCGTGGTCGCCCCGCTGCTCAGCCGCTCCCTGCTGCTGCAGCTGGAGCCCCTCGGGGAGGCGGACATCGCCGCGGTGCTGGACCGGGCGGTCGCCGATGAGCGCGGCCTGGCCGGCCGGGTGCGGCTGTCCGCCGACGGCCGGGCGGAGCTGGTCGCCCTGGCCGCCGGGGACGCCCGGCGGGCGCTGACCTACCTGGAGGCCGCCGCGGAGGGCGCCGCCGACGGCGCCGAGGTGGACGCGGCGCGGGTGCGCGCGGCGGTGAACACCGCCGCGGTGCGCTACGACCGCGACGGCGACCAGCACTACGACGTCACCAGCGCCTTCATCAAATCGGTGCGCGGCTCTGACGTGGACGCCGCCCTGCACTACCTGGCCCGGATGATCGAGGGCGGGGAGGACCCCCGGTTCATCGCCCGCCGGATCATCATCCTGGCCAGCGAGGACATCGGGATGGCCGATCCGGGCGCGCTGCAGGTCGCGGTCGCCGCGGCGGAGGCGGTGCAGCTCATCGGGCTGCCCGAGGGCCGGCTGCCGCTGGCCCAGGCGGTGATCCACCTGGCCACCGCCCCGAAGTCCAATTCGGTGATCACCGCCATCGACGCCGCCCTGCGGGACGTCCGGGCCGGCAAAACCGGCCCGGTGCCGCCGCATCTGCGCGACGGCCACTACTCGGGGGCCAAGGCCCTGGGCAACGCCGTGGACTACGCCTACCCGCACGCCGACCCGCGGGGCATCGTCGCCCAGCAGTACCCCCCGGAGCAGCTGCTCGACGCCGAGTACTACCGGCCCTCCGGGCACGGCCGGGAGAAGCCGATGGTGGGCCATCTCGCGGGGCTGCGCCGGATCGTGCGCGCCTTCCGGCGCTGACCGCGGCCGGGCGCGGCATGCCGGGCCCCGCCCCCCGCGAGGGCCGGGGGCACCCGGAGTATGCTGGGTCAGTCATGGCGCGCCCCGGGGCACCCGGGCGCGGCCGATACCGGACACCGACGAGAGAACACCGAGGGGACCCGACGTGCAGACCCATGAGATCCGCAAGCGCTTCCTGGAGCACTTCACCGCCGCGGGCCATGTCGAGGTGCCCAGCGCCTCGCTGGTCCTGGAGGATCCGAACCTGCTCTTCGTGAACGCCGGGATGGTGCCCTTCAAGCCCTACTTCCTGGGCCAGGAGACCCCGCCCTTCGCCACCGCCACCTCCATCCAGAAATGCGTGCGCACCCTGGACATCGAGGAGGTCGGGATCACCACCCGGCACAACACCTTCTTCCAGATGGCCGGCAACTTCTCCTTCGGCGACTACTTCAAGGAGGGCGCGATCACCCTGGCCTGGTCGCTGCTGACCACCCCGGTGGCCGAGGGCGGCTTCGGCATCGACCCGGAGCGGCTGTGGGTGACCGTCTACCTCGACGATGACGAGGCCCACGACATCTGGGCGAACGTGGTCGGCGTGCCGGAGGGGCGGATCCAGCGCCGCGGCATGGAGGACAACTACTGGTCGATGGGCGTGCCCGGGCCCTGCGGGCCCTGCTCGGAGATCTTCTACGACCGGGGCCCGGACTACGGGGTGGAGGGCGGCCCGGTCGCCGACGAGGACCGCTACATCGAGATCTGGAACCTCGTGTTCATGCAGAACGAGCGGGGGGAGGGCACCGGCAAGGGCGATTTCGAGATCGTCGGGGCCCTGCCGAAGAAGAACATCGACACCGGGATGGGCATCGAGCGGGTCGCCTTCCTGCTGCAGGGGGTGGAGAACGTCTACGAGACGGATCTGCTGCGCCCGGTGATCGACACCGCCGAGGAGCTCACCGGCGCCCGCTACGCCGCCGGCGGGGACGCGGCCGCCGAGGACGACGTGCGCTTCCGGGTGATCGCGGACCACTCCCGCACCGGGCTGATGCTCATGCTCGACGGGGTGACCCCCTCCAACGAGGGCCGCGGCTACATCCTGCGCCGGCTGCTGCGCCGGATCATCCGCTCCGCGCGGCTGCTCGGCGCCCGCGGGGAGACCCTGGTCGCCCTGCTGGACACCGCCCGGGCCACGATGACCCCCTCCTTCCCGGAGCTGGCCGAGAACTGGGAGCGGATCAGCCACGCCGCCGCCGCCGAGGAGCGCGCCTTCCTGCGCACCCTGGAGACCGGCACCCGGCTCTTCGACGAGGCCGCCGCGCGGCTCCGCGCCTCCGGGGGCTCCCGGCTCTCCGGGGCGGACGCCTTCACCCTGCACGACACGCACGGCTTCCCGATCGACCTGACCCTGGAGATGGCCGCCGAGGCCGGGCTCGGCGTCGACGAGGCCGGCTTCCGGGAGCTCATGGCCGAGCAGCGCGCCCGGGCGAAGGCGGACAACCGGGCGAAGAAGCGCGATCACGGCGACCTCGGGGTCTACCGGCGCTTCCTCGACGAGCACCCCACCGAGTTCACCGGCTACGACCGCCTGGTGGACGAATCCACCATCCTGGGCCTGCTCTCCGGCGGGGCGGAGGTGCCCGCCGCCGCCGAGGGCGAGGAGGTGGAGGTGATCCTGGACCGCACCCCGCTCTACGCCGAATCCGGCGGCCAGCTCGGCGACCACGGCCGGATCACGCTGCCCGACGGCTCCGCGATCGAGGTCACCGACGTGCAGAAGGCCGGCAAGCGGCTGTGGCTGCACCGCGGCCGGGTCGCCGCCGGGGAGGTCGCGGTGGGCTCCCTGGCCGAGGCCCGGGTGGACCCGGCGTGGCGGCACAGCGCCGAGCAGGCGCATTCGGCCACGCACCTCATCCACGCGGCGCTGCGCCAGGTGCTCGGCCCGGACGCGGTGCAGGCCGGCTCCCTGAACAAGCCCGGCTACCTGCGCTTCGACTTCTCCTGGGCGCAGGGGCTCACCCCGGAGCAGCTCCGCGAGGTCGAGCAGGTGGCCAACGAGGCCGTGGACGCGGACTGGACGGTCAACACCATCGAGACCTCCCTGGAGGAGGCCAAGGCGATGGGCGCGCTGGCCCTGTTCGGGGAGAACTACGGCGAGCGGGTCCGGGTGGTGGAGATGGGCGGGCCCTTCTCCATGGAGCTCTGCGGCGGCACCCATGTCGCGCACACCTCCGGGATCGGCCCGGTGGCCGTGCTCGGCGAATCCTCGGTGGGCTCCGGGGTGCGCCGGATCGAGGCCTACTCGGGGATGGACTCCTTCCGCTACCTCTCCGCCGAGCGGCTCCTCGCCGAGCGGCTGGCCACCGAGTTCAAGGCCCCCTCGGCGGAGCTGCCGGAGCGGATCGCGGCACTGTCGGAGAAGCTGCGCGCCGCCGAGCGCCGGATCGCCGATCTCACCGCGGCGCAGCTGCGCGCGGGTGCCGCGGCGCACCTGGACCGGGCCGAGGACCTCGGCGCGGTGACCTACCTGGGGCTGCGGCTGCCGGAGGGCACCCAGGCCAAGGACATGCGCGCCCTGGCCGATGATCTGCGCCGGCGGCTCGGCGACAGGCCGGCGGTGGTGGCGCTGGCCGCCGAGGCCGGCGGCAAGGCGCCCTTCGCGATCGCGGTCTCCGACGCCGGCGTCGCCGCCGGCTACGCCGCCGGGGACCTGGTGGCGGTGCTCGGCGCCGAAATCGGCGGCCGCGGCGGCGGCAAACCGCAGCTGGCCCAGGGCAGCGGGGCCGACCCGGCCGGGATCGACGCGGGCCTGGCCGCGGTGCGCGCCCGGCTCGCCGGGGCCTAGGGGGCCGGCGGTGGCCGCGCCCGTCCCGGACCGGCCCGGCGCCGACGATCCCGGCCCCGGCCGGCGGCTCGGCGTGGACGTCGGCGATGTCCGGGTGGGGGTCGCGGTCAGCGACCCGGGGGCGCTGCTGGCGACCCCGGTGGAGACCATCGCCCGGGCCACCGGCCGGCGCGGCCCGGACGGGCCGGACATCGACCGGCTGGTGGCGCTGGCCCGGGAGCTGGACGTTGCGGAGATCGTGGTGGGGCTGCCGCTGATGCTCGACGGCAGCGCCGGCTCCTCGGCCCGCAAGGCCGCCGACGTCGCCTTCCGGCTGCGCCGCAGGCTCGGCCCGGCGGTGCCGGTGCGGCTGGGCGATGAGCGGATGACCACCGCGATCGCGGCCCGCCGGATGCGGGCGGCCGGGGTGCGCGCCCGGGAGGGCCGGGATCGGATCGACCAGGCCGCGGCGGTGGAGATCCTGCAGTCCTGGCTCGACATGCGGCGCGCGGACGTGACCGGAACGTGACAAAGCCGCCCCCGATGGGGGAGAATCGGGCGGTCACGACCCCCGCGGCACCGCCGCCGCGGGGACACCTTGCGCGTTGCACGCCCGAAGGAGAACCGATGTCCGGCAACCGACGTCGACCCAGCCGGGGCCCCGCGGGGCCCGCCGCGGCCCGCCGGGGGCCCGGCCGGCGGATCCGGCGACGGCAGACCGCCCTCGCCATCAACATCACCTCCATCCTGCTCAGCCTGCTGGTCGTCGCCGGGGTCGGCTTCGCCTGGGCCGTCGGCGGCACCGGCGGGGACTACCGGGGCGAGGGCAACGGCACCGTGGTGCTGGTCGAGGTCGACGCCGGGGGTTCGCTGTCGGATCTCTCCGCCCGGCTCGTCGACGACGGGGTGGTCGCCTCCGAGGGGGCGTTCATGGGCGCCGCCGCGGATCACCCGCGGGCCAACCAGCTGCAGCCGGGCTGGTACCGGCTGGAGGAGCACATGTCCGCGGCCGCGGCGGTGGATGCGCTGCTCAAGCCGGAGAACCGGGCCGGCACCGTGGACCTGCCCACCGGGGTGCGCTTCGAGGACACCCGGGTGGTGGCCAGCGAGGACGTGCGCAAGGGCATCTTCACCCTGATCTCCGAGGCCTCCTGCATCGCCGAGGACGACTGCGTCAGCGTCGAGGAGCTGCGCCGCGCCGCCGCGGAGACCGACCTGGACGCCCTGGGCGTGCCGGGGTGGGCGCGCGGCCCGGTCGCCGCCCGCGGCGATGACCCGCGCCGGCTGGAGGGGCTCATCATCGCCGGGGTGCACCAGTTCGACCCCACCGCCGCCCCCGCGGAGATCCTGGGCGCCCTGGTGCGCGAATCGGTGGCCCGCTACGAGGACTCCGGGATCGGCTCCGCCGACCAGGCGGTGGGGCTGAGCCCCTACGAGGTGCTCACCGCCGCCTCCCTGGTGCAGATGGAGGCCCGCGACGAGGACTTCCCGAAGGTCGCCAGGGTGATCCTCAACCGGCTGGCGGAGCCGATGCGGCTGCAATTCGACTCCACCGTCAACTACGACCTGCCGGACCAGGAGATCGCCACCACCGACGAGGACCGGGCCCGGCCCACCCCGTGGAACACCTACGCCGCGGACGGGCTGCCCGCGACCCCCATCGCCGCGCCCTCGATTGAGGCGATCCGGGCGATGGAGGCCCCCGCGGCCGGGGACTGGCTGTACTTCGTCACCGTGGACCGGGAGGGCACCACCGTGTTCACCACCACCCTCGAGGAGCACACCGCGGCCATCCAGGAGGCCATCGACAACGGGGTGCTGGACTCCAACCGATGAACGGGCAGGTGCGGCGCCGCGCGGCGGTGCTCGGCGACCCGGTGGCGCATTCGCGCTCCCCGCTGCTGCACAACGCCGGCTACCGGGCGGCGGGGCTGCCGGACTGGCGCTACGAGGCGATCCGGTGCACCGCCGAGGAGCTGCCCGGCCTGGTCCGCGGCGCCGGCCCCGAGTGGGCCGGGTTCTCGGTGACCATGCCCGGCAAATTCGCCGCCCTGGAGGTCGCCGACGAGGTCACCGACCGGGCCCGGCTGATCGGCTCGGTGAACACCCTCACCCGGCTGCCCGACGGGGGTTGGCGGGCGGACAACACCGACTGCGAGGGCGTCGCCGGGGCGCTGGCGGAGCTGGGCCTGACCCGGGCCCGGCGGGGCCGGGCCGCGGTGGTCGGGGCCGGGGGCACCGCCCGCCCGGCGCTGTTCGCCCTGGCCGGGATGGGGGTGCGCCATGTCGACGTGCTGGCCCGCTCCGAGCGCGCCCTGGTGCTCGAGCCGCTGGCCGCCGCCCTGGGGGTGGGCATGACCTGGGTGCCGCTGGACGCGCCGAACCTCGCCGATGTCGCCGGGGCCGCCGATGCGCTGGTCTCCACGGTGCCCGCCGGGGCGCTGACCGGGATCGCCGTGCAGCTGGCCCGGGCGCCGTACGTGCTCGACGTCATCTACGAGCCCTGGCCCACCCCGCTGGCCGCCGCCGCGCGCCGCCGCGGCGCCCCCGCCGCCGGGGGCCTGGACATGCTGCTGCACCAGGCGCTCGGCCAGTTCGAGCAGTTCACCGGGCGGCCCGCCCCGGCCGCGGCGATGCGCGCCGCCCTCGCCGCCGGGGGGTAAGGGGGGGACCCGGCCGCCCCCGCCGCGGCCCGGGCTGCGCGGGGGCGCGCCCCGGCCTAGCCTGCCGGCATGGGGACGGGGATCTGCCCGGGGCCGCCGGCCGCGGTGGCCTGGTGGGCCTGCTGGGCGGCGTGGGCGGCGGCGCTGGCCATCCGGGATCTGCGCCGGGGCCGGCTCGATGACGCGCTCACCCTGCCGGGGCTGGGCCTCGCCCTGGCCGGCGCGGCCGGCTGCGGGGCGCTGCCGGGGGCGCTCGCCGGGGCGGCCGCGTGGGCCGGGCCGCTGCTGGCGGCGGCGCTGGCCGCCCCGGGCCGGCTCGGCGGCGGGGACGTCAAACTCGGCGCCGCCCTCGGCGCCCTGCTCGGCGGCGGCGCCGGGTCCGCGGTCGACGCGGCCGCCGCGGCCTGGCTGGCGGGGGCCCTCTCCGGGCTGCTCACCGCCGCGGCGGGCCTGGCCATCGGTCGGCGCAGCCTGCCGCACGGGCCGGGGATGCTCGCCGCGGCCGGGATCGCGCTCGCCGCCCGGGCGCTGCCCGGCGCCGCCGGGTGAGCCCGGTCACCCGTTTCGCGGGAGGCGGTGCCGCCACGGCGGGCCCGCTCATGCCACAATGTCCGCATGCTTCGATGGACCACAGCGGGCGAGTCCCACGGCCAGGCCCTGATCGCGATGCTCGAGGGCGTCCCCGCGGACGTGCCGGTCACCCGCGACGAGATCTCCCACCACCTCGCCCGGCGCCGCCTCGGCTACGGCCGCGGTGCCCGGATGAAGTTCGAGGCCGACGAGGTCACCCTGCTCGGCGGGGTGCGCCATGGCCGCACCCTCGGCTCCCCGGTGGCGATCCAGGTGGGCAACACCGAATGGCCGAAGTGGACCACCGTGATGAGCGCCGACCCGGTGGACCCGGCGGAGCTGGACACCGCCCGCGGGGCCCGGCTGACCCGGCCCCGGCCCGGGCACGCCGACTTCACCGGGATGCTCAAATACGACCAGGACGACGCCCGGAACATCCTGGAGCGCTCCTCGGCCCGGGAGACCGCCGCCCGGGTCGCCGCCGCCGTGGTCGCCCGGTCCATCCTGCGCGAGGTGCTCGGCGTGGAGGTGGTCAGCCACGTGGTGTCCATCGGCGCCGCCGAGCCCTACGCCGGCCCGCCGCCGGCCTTCGCCGACCAGGAGGCCATCGACGCCTCCCCGGTGCGCGCCTTCGACGCGGCCACCGAGGCCGCCATGATCGCCGAGATCGAGGCGGCGAAGAAGCAGGGCGACACCCTCGGCGGGGTGGTGGAGGTCGTGGTGCACGGGCTGCCGGTGGGCCTGGGCGCGCACGTCTCCGGGGACCGCCGGCTGGACTCCCGGCTGGCGGCGGCGGTGATGGGCATCCAGTCGGTCAAGGGCGTGGAGATCGGCGACGGCTTCGCCGAGGCCCGCCGCCGAGGCACCGAGGCCCATGACGAGATGGTCCGCCAGGACTCCGGGGTGGGCCGGCTGAGCAACCGGGCCGGCGGCCTGGAGGGCGGGATGACCAACGGCCAGCCGCTGGTGGTGCGCGCCGCCCTGAAGCCGATTTCCACGGTGCCGCGGGCGCTGCGCACCGTGGACATGGCCACCGGGGCGCCGGCCACCGCCATCCACCAGCGCTCCGACGTGTGCGCGGTGCCCGCCGGCGGGGTGGTCGCCGAGGCGATGGTGGCGCTCACCCTCGCCCAGGCGACCCTGGAGAAGTTCGGCGGGGACTCCATCGGGGAGACCGCCCGCAACGCCCGCGGCTACCTGGCGCGGGTCGCCGAGCGGCTGGACTGGGCCTAGGGGGCGGCGGTGGCGAGAGGTCAGGATCCGCGGCGGCCGGCGGCGGTGCTGGTGGGCCCGCCCGGGGCGGGCAAGACCACGGTCGGCCGGCGGCTGGCCCGCGCCCTGGGCGTGGCCTTCGCCGACACCGACGAGATGATCGAGGACCGCACCGGCCGGGCCTGCGGGGAGGTCTACGCCGAGCTCGGCGAGGAGGCCTTCCGGGTGCTGGAGGCCGAGGTGGTCGAGGCCGCCCTCGCCGGGGAGGGGATCCTGGCGCTGGGCGGGGGAGCGGTGGTCACCCCCGCGACCCGGGAGCTGCTCACCCGGCACACCGTCGTCCACCTGGACGTCTCCGTGGCCGAGGGGGTGCGCCGCACCGCGCGGGGCGGGCACCGGCCGATCCTGGCCGGGGCGGACCCCGAGGCGCGCTACCGTGAACTCCTCGGGCGGCGGCGGCCGCTCTACGACGAGGTCGCCGACTTCCGGGTGCGCTCCGACGAGCGCTCCCCGCAGCGGGTGGTGGCCCAGATCCTCTCCTTCCTGGAGACAGACGGCGACGACGGGGCGTAGCCCGCCCCGCCGCGTGAAAGGACGAGTACGACGTGAGCAGCATCATCGAGGTCCGCGGACCCGACCCGTACCGGGTGACCGTGGACCACGGCCTGGTCGAGGCGATCGCCGCGGCCGCCACCGCCGGGGACCGGGCGGTCGCCGCGGTCGTGCACCAGCCCACCGTGGCCGGCTACGCCGCGCGGATCGCCGAGGCGATCGAGGCCCGCGGGGTGGCGGCGGCCCGGATCGGGCTGCCCGACGCCGAGGAGGGCAAGACCCTCGAGGTCGCCGGGGCCTGCTGGGACGCCTTCGGGGAGCGCGGCCTGGGCCGCGGGGACGCGGTGGTCGCCGTCGGCGGCGGCGCCGCCACCGACCTGGGCGGCTTCCTCGCCGCCGGCTGGATGCGCGGCATCGACGTGATCCAGGTGCCCACCACCCTGCTGGGCATGGTGGACGCCGCGGTGGGCGGCAAAACCGGGGTGAACACCGCCGCCGGGAAGAACCTGGTCGGCGCCTTCCACGAGCCGCGGGCCGTCTTCGCCGACCTGGACCAGCTGCGCACCCTGCCGGAGGCGGAGATCGTCGCCGGCAGCGCCGAGATCATCAAGGCCGGGTTCATCGACGACCCGGTCATCCTGGACCGCTACGAGGCCGACCCGGCGGCCTGCCTGGACGTGGACCGGGCGCTGCCGGAGCTCATCGCCCGCGCGATCGCGGTCAAGGCGGAGGTCGTCGCCGCGGACCTGCGCGAGGCCGGGCTGCGGGAGACCCTCAACTACGGGCACACCTTCGGCCACGCGGTGGAGCTGCACGAACGCTACCGCTGGCGGCACGGCCACGCCGTGGCCGTGGGCATGGTCTACGTCGCCGAGCTCGCCGCGCACCTGGGCATGATCGGCCCCGAGCTGCTCGCCCGGCACCGCCGGATCCTGGAGTCGGTGGGCCTGCCCACCACCTACGCCCCGGGCCTCTTCGACGAGCTGCACGCGGCGATGACCCGGGACAAGAAGAACCGGGGCGGCCGGCTGCGCTTCGTCGCGGTCACCCGGCCCGGGGAGTGCACCCGGATCGAGGCCCCCGCCGAGGAGGCGCTGCGCGCCGCCTACGCCGCGCTGTGCGAATCCGGCCGGCCGGCCCGGACGGGGGGTGCGCGATGAGCGCCGCGGAGCGGCCCACGGTGCTGGTGCTCAACGGGCCGAACCTGTCCCGGCTCGGCCGGCGCGAACCCGGGGTATACGGGGCGACCACCCTCGCCGAGGTCGAGCGCGGCCTGATCGCGCTCGGCGCGGAGCTGGGCCTGGCCGTGGACTGCCGGCAGTCCGAGTACGAGGGCCGGCTCATCGAATGGGCCCATGAGGCCGCCGACCGCGGCTGGCCGGTGATCATCAACCCCGGGGGCCTGACGCACACCTCGGTGGCGCTGCGCGACGCCCTCGCCGAGGTCGCCGCCGGGCCCGGCTTCCACGAGGTGCACATCTCCAACGTGCACGCCCGGGAGGAGTTCCGGCACCGCTCGCTGCTGTCCGGGATCGCCGCCGGGATCCTCATCGGCTGCGGCACCAACGGCTACGCGCTGGCCCTGCGCGATGTGGCGCACCGGCTGGCGGGGACGGGGGAGTGAACCCATGACCGCCATCGACCACGCCGCCCGCCGCGACCGGCTCGCCGCGGCCCTGGCCGCCGCCGGCACCGCCGCGCTGCTGGTCACCCGCGCCGAGCACGTGCGCTGGCTCACCGGCTTCACCGGCTCCAATGCGGCGCTGCTGCTCGACGCCTCCGGGGCGGCGGCGATCGCCACCGACTCCCGCTACACCACCCAGGTCGCCGACCAGGCCCCGGGCCTGCGCTGCGTCACCGCCCGGGACTGCCCCCCGGCGCTGCTCGCGGACTACCGCGACGGCTCCGCCTGGCCGGGCCGGGCCGGTGATCCCGGGGGCCCCGCCCGGGTCGGCTTCGAGGCGGACTGGCTGAGCTTCGCCGCCGCCGGCGCCCTGCGCGAGGCCGCCGCGGGGCTCGGCCTGGAACCCACCCGGGGCCTGGTGGAGGACCTGCGCCTGGTCAAGGAGCCGGCGGAGCTGGACCTGCTGCGCCGCGCGGCCGCGGTCGCCGTCGGCGCCTACCGGGATCTGCTCGCCGCCGGCGGGATCGCCGCCGGGCGCACCGAACGGGAGGTCGCCGCCGACCTGGAGCACCGGATGCGGCTGCGCGGGGCGGACCGGCCCAGCTTCGACACCATCGTCGCCTCCGGGCCGAACTCGGCGCTGCCGCACCACGGCGCCGCGGACCGGGTGCTCGCCCGCGGGGACCTGGTCACCATCGACTTCGGCGCCCTGGTCGACGGCTACTGCTCGGACATGACCCGCACCACCGTGGTCGGCGGGGCCGAGGCCGCCGACGACTTCGCCCGGGAGATCCACTCGGTGGTGCTGCGCGCCCAACTCGCCGGCCTGGCCGCGGCCCGGCCCGGCACCGGGCTCCGCGAGGTCGACGCCGCCTGCCGGGAGGTGATCGCCGCCGCCGGCTGGGGGGAGTACTTCGTGCACTCCACCGGGCACGGCATCGGCGTCGACGTGCACGAGCCGCCCTTCGCCGCCACCCGCGGCCGCGGCGCCCTGGCGGAGGGGATGACCCTCACCATCGAACCCGGGGTGTACGTGCCCGGCCGGGGCGGGGTGCGCATCGAGGACACCGTGATCATCACCTCCGGGGAGTCGGAGAACCTGGTGGACCTGCCGAAGACGCTCTAGGGCCGGGGGCCCCGCGCGGCGTTTCCCGCGCGGGGCGCCGACCGGGTAGCCTGATCCCCCGGGCCCGCCGGCGGCGGGCCCGCGACAGCGACGTCCCCGACCCCGGTACAGGAGCAACTCACGTGGCAACCACCTCCGACTTCAAGAACGGCCTCGTGCTGAAGATCGACGGCAAGCTTCAGCAGATCGTCGAATTCCAGCACGTCAAGCCGGGCAAGGGCCCCGCCTTCGTGCGCACCAAGCTCAAGGACGTGGTCACCGGCAAGACCACCGACAAGACCTTCAACGCCGGCGTCAAGGTCGAGACCGCCACCGTGGACCGCCGGGATATGACCTACCTGTACCACGACGGCACCGACTACGTGCTGATGGACGACAAGACCTATGACCAGCTGAACATCGCCCCGGAGCTGATGGGCGACGGCGCCCGGTTCCTGCTGGAGAACTCCCCGGTGCAGGTGTCCTTCCACGAGGGCCAGCCGCTGTTCGCCGAACTGCCGGTGGCCGTGGAGCTCACCGTGGAGCACACCGACCCGGGCCTGCAGGGCGATCGCTCCACCGGCGGCACCAAGCCCGCCACCCTGGAGACCGGCGCCGAGGTGCAGGTGCCGCTGTTCATCAACACCGGCGACGTGCTGAAGATCGACACCCGCGACGGCTCCTACCTGTCCCGGGTGAACAGCTGACCGAGGCATGAAGGAACCCAACTACAAGCGCCGCGGCGCCCGCTACCGGGCCCGCCGGCGCGCCGTGGACCTGCTCTTCGAGGCCGAGCAGCGCGGGGTCAACCCCGTGGACCTGGTCGCGGAGCGGATCGAGATGTCCCGGGAGGACGGCTCCGGGGTGGCCCCGGTGGCCGAGTACGCCGAGCGGATCGTCGTCGGCGTGGCCCGGGAGCTCGACGGCGTGGACGACACCATCGTCGGCTACCTCACCGAGGAATGGCCGCTGCACCGGCTGCCCGCGGTGGATCGGGCGATCCTGCGGGTGGCGGTGTGGGAGCTGCTGCACAACCCGGAGGTGCCCGCCCGGGTGGCGGTGGTGGAGGGCGTGGAGCTCGCCGCCGAGTACTCCACCGACGCCGCGCCGCCGTACATCAACGCCGTGCTGGACGCCGCCGCGGACGTCGCCGAGCACGCCCGGGCCGCGGCCGCCGCGGTGCGCGCCGGGGACCCGGGGCAGGCGCCCGGGCAGGCGCCGGCACCCCCGGACGGGGCGGATGCGGCGGCCGCGCCGCAGGAGCCGCCCGCCGCCGGCTGAGCCGCATCCGGGTGGCCGGGATCACCGGTGGTAACCTCGGATCGGCATGTCACAAGTCGACATCCTTTAACGGACCGCACCGAGAGGCGGGGAAGGAGGTCACGATGAGCGACGGAACACCGGACGGGACCCGGGCGACGGCGAAGCTGCTGGACGCCGAGGAGGTCTCGCGCACGGTCGCGCGCATCGCGCACCAGATCATCGAGAAGACCGCATTGGACGGATCCGCGGCACCCACGGTGGTGCTGCTGGGCATCCCCTCCGGCGGGGTGCCGCTGGCCGAGCGGCTCGCCGGGGACATCGAGCGCTTCTCCGGCATCAGGCCCGCCACCGGCAGCCTGGACATCACCCTGTACCGCGATGACCTGCGCGACCGGCCGCACCGGGCGCTGCAGCCGACCCGGATCCCCGACGGCGGGGTGGACGGGGCGATCGTCATCCTGGTCGACGACGTCCTGTTCTCCGGGCGCACCATCCGCGCCGCCCTGGACGCCATCGGCGACATCGGCCGGCCCGCGGCCATCCAGCTGGCGGTGCTCGTCGACCGCGGGCACCGGGAGCTGCCGATCCGGGCCGACTACGTGGGCAAGAACCTGCCCACCTCGCGCAGCGAGGATGTGCGGGTGCTGGCCCGGGCCATCGACGGCCGGGACGCGGTGCTGCTCACCCGGGGGGCCGGGTCATGAAGCACCTGCTGAGCATCGCGGACCTCAGCCGCGAGGAGATCCTGGGCCTGATGGACGAGGCGGACCGGTTCCGGGAGGCGCTGGCCGGCCGCGAGATCAAGAAGCTGCCCACCCTGCGCGGGCGCACCATCTTCACCTGCTTCTACGAGAACTCCACCCGCACCCGGGCCTCCTTCGAGACCGCCGGGAAGTGGATGAGCGCCGACGTGATCAACATCTCGGCCTCCTCCTCCTCGGTGAAGAAGGGGGAGTCGCTGAAGGACACCGCGCTGACCCTGGACGCGATCGGCGCCGACGCGATCGTGGTGCGCCACCCCGCCTCCGGGGCGGCGAAGCTCATCGCCGACTGGACCGGGGCGCACGGGGGCGCCCCGGCGGTGATCAACGCCGGCGACGGCAAACACCAGCACCCCACCCAGGCGCTGCTCGACGCGGTGACCCTGCGCCAGCGCCTCGGCGGCATCGCCGGGCGCCGGGTGGTCATCGTCGGCGACATCCTGCACTCCCGGGTGGCCCGCTCCAACGCGGACCTGCTGTCCACCCTCGGCGCGGAGGTGGTGCTCGTCGCCCCGCCGACCCTGCTGCCGGTCGGGGTGGAGACCTGGCCGGTGCGGGTGGCGCACCGGATGGAGCCGGAGCTGCCCGAGGCGGACGCGGTGATGATGCTGCGCGTGCAGGCGGAGCGGATGACCGGCGGGTTCTTCCCCTCGCACCGGGAGTACGCCACCCGCTACGGGCTGTCCCGGGACCGGGAGCGGCTGCTGCGCGAGGACTGCGTGGTGCTGCACCCCGGCCCGATGCTGCGCGGTATGGAGATCAACGACCACGTCGCCGACCTGCCGCGCACCGCGGTGCTGCAGCAGGTCGCCAACGGCGTCCACGTGCGGATGGCCGTGCTGTTCACCCTGCTCACCGCCGGGGTCGCCCCGGAGACCGAAGGAGCCGCGAAATGAGCCCCGCCACCCGCGACGACGCCGGCTACCCGGCCGTCGGCCCGCTGGCCGCCCCCGCCCCCGGGGAGCTGCTGCTCACCGGGGTGCGCCCCTACGGGGAGGGCGAGCCCACCCGGGTGCTCATCCGGGACGGGGTGATCGCCGCCATCGGCGAGGGCGCCGAGCCCGCCGACCCCGCCGCGCGCACCCTCGACTTCGATGATCTGGTGCTGCTGCCCGGCCTGGTGGACATCCACGTGCACCTGCGCGAACCCGGCCGGGAGGACACCGAGACCCTGGCCACCGGCTCGGCGGCCGCCGCCCGCGGCGGGTTCACCGCCGTGTTCACCATGGCGAACACCGCCCCGGTCACCGACGACCCCGCGATCGCGGAGGCGGTGTGGCTCAAGGCCCAGGCGATCGGCCTGTGCGATGTGCACCCGGTGGGCTCGATCAGCCGGGGGCTCCGGGGCGAGGGCCTCACCGAGTTCGGCATGCTCGCCGATTCCCAGGCCCGGGTCCGGGTCTTCTCCGACGACGGCAAATGCGTCGACGACCCGATGCTGATGCGCCGGGCGGTGGAATACGCCCGCGGCGAGGACGTGCTGCTCGCCCAGCACTGCGAGGACCCCCGGCTCACCGTCGGCGCGGTCGCCCACGAGGGCGCCACCGCCGCCCGGCTCGGTCTGGCCGGCTGGCCCCGGGTGGCCGAGGAGTCGGTCGTCGCCCGGGACGCGATCCTGGCCCGCGACTACGGCGGCCGGATGCACATCTGCCACGCCTCCACCGAGGGCACCGTGGCGCTCATCGCCTGGGCCAAGGAGCGCGGCATCCCGCTCACCGCCGAGGTCACCCCGCACCATCTGCTGCTCACCGACGCCCGGCTGGAGAGCTACGACGGGGTGTACCGGGTCAACCCGCCGCTGCGCGAGGACCGCGACGCCGCGGCGCTGCGCGCCGCGCTCATCGACGGCACCCTCGACTGCGTGGCCACCGACCACGCCCCGCACGGCTCCGAGGAGAAGTGCTGCGAATTCGAGCACGCCAAACCGGGCATGCTCGGCCTGGAGACCTCGCTGGCGCTCATCGCCGGGGCCTTCGTCCTCGACGGGCCCTGCGACTGGCGCTGGCTGGCCCGGGTGATGAGCGAACGGCCCGCCGAGATCGTGCGCCTGCCCGGGCACGGCCGGCCGATCGCGGTGGGCGAGCCCGCCAACCTCACCGTCGTCGACCCCGACCGGCGGTGGACGGTGCACGGCGAGGACCTCGCCTCGAAGTCCGCGAACACCCCCTACGAGGGCATGGAGCTGGCCGTCGGCGTCGCCGCGACCATCCTGCGCGGCCGGGTCACCGCCCTCGACGGCGTCGCCGACCCCGGGCCGGCCGCATGAGCCGCCCCGCCGGCGCCGCCGGCGCAGAGAACAACCCCCGCAGCAGCAAGAAAGGCACCCCCGTGACACACGCGCCCGCGCGCCCCGACACCCCCGCGATCCTGGTGCTCGCCGATGGCCGGGTCTTCCGCGGCCTCGGCTTCGGCGCCGTCGGCCGCACCCTCGGCGAGGCGGTGTTCTCCACGGCCATGACCGGCTACCAGGAGACCCTCACCGACCCCAGCTACCACCGGCAGCTGGTCATCGCCACCGCCCCCCAGATCGGCAACACCGGCTGGAATGACGAGGACAGCGAATCCCGCACCGGCCGGATCTGGGCCGCCGGGTTCATCATCCGCGACCTCGCCCGGGCGCACTCCAACTGGCGGGCCGCCCGCTCCCTGGAGGAGGAGCTCGCCGCGCAGGGCATCGTCGGCATCCGCCAGGTCGACACCCGCGCCCTGGTGCGGCATCTGCGGGAGAACGGCTCCACCCCGGCGGGCATCTTCTCCGGGGCCGAGGCCGGCCGCGACGTCGAGGAGTTGATCGAGATCGTGCGCGCCCAGCCGCCGATGGCCGGGGCGGAGCTCGCCGGGGAGGTCAGCTGCGCCGAGCCCTACGTCATCGAACCCGAGGGCGAGGCCCGGCGCACGGTGGTGGCCTGGGACCTGGGCATCAAGTCCAACACCCCCCGCGAGCTCACCCGCCGCGGCATCCGGGTGGTGGTGGTGCCCGCGGACACCGGCTACGCCGAGGCCGTCGCCGCGCACCGCCCGGACGGGATCTTCATGTCCAACGGGCCCGGGGACCCGGCCACCGCCGACCACATGGTGCAGGTCGCCCGGGACGCGATGAGCGCGGGCATGCCCCTGTTCGGCATCTGCTTCGGCAACCAGATCCTGGGCCGCGCCCTGGGCCTGGGCACCTACAAGCTGCGCTTCGGGCACCGCGGCATCAACGTGCCGGTGCAGGACCACCGGGACGGCCGGATCTACATCACCGCGCAGAACCACGGCTTCGCCCTGGAGGGGGAGCCGGACACGCCCTTCGACACCGAATGGGGCACCGCCCGGGTGACCCACACCTGCCTCAACGACGGCGTCGTGGAGGGCGTCGCCCTCGACTCCGGCCTGGCCTTCTCCGTGCAGTACCACCCGGAGTCCGCCGCCGGCCCGCATGACGCGCACAGCCTCTTCGACGCGTTCCTCGAGCTGATGGACCGCACCGCCGACCAGGAAGGTAACTGAGTAAACCCATGCCCCGTCGCACCGACATCAACCACGTCCTGGTCATCGGCTCCGGCCCCATCGTCATCGGCCAGGCCTGCGAGTTCGACTACTCCGGCACCCAGGCCTGCCGGGTGCTGCGCGAGGAGGGACTGCGCGTCACCCTGATCAACTCCAACCCGGCGACCATCATGACCGACCCCGAGTTCGCCGACCACACCTACATCGAGCCGATCCAGCCCGAGTACATCGAGAAGATCCTGGCCAAGGAGCGCGCCGAGGGCCACCCCATCGACGCGGTGCTGGCCACCCTCGGCGGGCAGACCGCGCTCAACGCGGCGATGGCCCTGGACCGGGCGGGCATCCTCGAGGAGTACGGCGTCGAGCTCATCGGCGCGGACATCCCCGCCATCGAGCGCGGCGAGGACCGGCAGATGTTCAAGGACATCGTCGCCCGGGTCGGCGGCGAATCCGCCCGCTCCCGGGTGTGCCACTCCATGGCCGAGGTGCACGACACCGTCGCCGAACTGGGCCTGCCGGTGGTGGTGCGGCCCTCCTTCACCATGGGCGGGCTCGGCTCCGGGCTGGCCTACACCCAGGAGGACCTGGAGCGCATCGCCGGCGGCGGCCTCGCCGCCTCCCCGGAGGCCAATGTGCTCATCGAGGAGTCCATCCTCGGCTGGAAGGAGTTCGAGCTGGAGCTGATGCGCGACTCCGACGACAACGTGGTCGTGATCTGCTCCATCGAGAACGTCGACGCCCTGGGCGTGCACACCGGCGACTCGGTGACCGTGGCGCCCTCGATGACCCTCACCGACCGCGAGTTCCAGATCATGCGGGACCAGGGCATCGCCATCCTGCGCGAGGTCGGGGTGGCCGCCGGCGGCTGCAACATCCAGTTCGCGATCAACCCCGACGACGGCCGGATCATCACCATCGAGATGAACCCGCGGGTGTCGCGCTCCTCGGCCCTGGCCTCGAAGGCCACCGGCTTCCCGATCGCGAAATTCGCCGCGAAGCTGGCCATCGGCTACACCCTGGACGAGATCCAGAACGACATCACCGGGGAGACCCCGGCCGCCTTCGAGCCGGTGCAGGACTACGTCATCGTCAAGGCGCCCCGGTTCGCCTTCGAGAAGTTCCCCGGCGCCGACGACACCCTCACCACCACCATGAAGTCGGTGGGCGAGGCGATGGCCATCGGCCGCAACTACATCTCCGCCCTCGGCAAGGTGATGCGCTCCCTGGAGGGCAAGCCCGCCGGGTTCTGGACCGTACCCGACGAGGACTTCGCCGGGGAGCGCGCCGGCGACGTGGCGGCGGTGCTGGCGGATCTGCGCCGGCCCACCGAGGGCCGGATCTACGACGTGGAGCTGGCCCAGCGGCTGGGCGCCAGCATCGAGCAGATCCACGAGGCCTCCGGGCTGGACCCCTGGTTCATCGCGGAGATGGAGCATCTGCAGGAGCTGCGCACCGCGCTGCTGGAGGCGCCGGTGCTCGACGAGGCGCTGCTGCGCCGGGCGAAGTACTGGGGCCTGTCCGACGCCCAGATCGCGGCGCTGCGCCCCGAGTTCGCCGGGGAGGACGGGATCCGCTCGCTGCGCTGGCGGCTCGGCGTGCACCCGGTGTTCAAGACCGTGGACACCTGCGCCGCCGAATTCGAGGCGACCACCCCGTACCACTACTCCGCCTATGAGCTGGACCCGGCCGCGGAGAGCGAGGTCGCCCCGCAGACCGAGCGGGAGAAGGTGATCATCCTCGGCTCCGGGCCGAACCGGATCGGCCAGGGCATCGAATTCGACTACTCCTGCGTGCACGCCGCCCTGGAGCTGTCCCGGGTGGGCTACGAGACGGTGATGGTCAACTGCAACCCGGAGACCGTCTCCACCGACTACGACACCGCCGACCGCCTCTACTTCGAGCCGCTGACCTTCGAGGACGTCATGGAGGTCTACCACGCCGAATCCGGCTCCGGCACCGTCGCCGGGGTGATCGTGCAGCTCGGCGGGCAGACCCCGCTGGGCCTGGCGCAGCGCCTCGCCGATGCCGGGGTGCCCGTGGTGGGCACCACCCCGGAGGCCATCGACCTGGCCGAGGACCGCGGCGAATTCGGCGAGGTGCTCGCCCGGGCCGGGCTGCCCGCCCCCCGGTTCGGCACCGCCACCTCCTTCGACCAGGCCCGGGCGGTGGCCGAGGAGATCGGCTACCCGGTGCTGGTGCGGCCCTCCTACGTGCTCGGCGGCCGGGGCATGGAGATCGTCTACGACGAGGCGACCCTGGAGGACTACATCAACCGGGCCACGGAGCTGTCCACCGACCACCCGGTGCTGGTGGACCGGTTCCTGGACAACGCCATCGAAATCGACGTGGACGCCCTGTGCGACGGCGGGGAGATCTACCTCGGCGGGGTGATGGAGCATATCGAGGAGGCCGGGATCCACTCCGGCGACTCCGCCTGCGCGCTGCCGCCGATGACCCTGGGCGCGGACACCATCGAGGAGGTGCGCCGGGCCACCGCGGAACTGGCCCGCGGCATCGGGGTGCGCGGGCTGATGAACGTGCAGTACGCGCTGAAGGACGACACCCTCTACGTGATCGAGGCCAACCCGCGGGCCTCCCGCACGGTGCCCTTCGTCTCCAAGGCCACCGGGGTGCCGCTGGCCAAGGCCGCCTCCCGGGTGATGCTCGGCGCCACCATCGCCGAACTGCGCGCCGAGGGGATGCTGCCGGACCGGGGCGACGGCGGGGACCTGCCCGCCGATGCGCCGATCGCGGTGAAGGAGGCGGTGCTGCCCTTCAACCGCTTCCGCAGCCCGGACGGCCGCCAGCTGGACAGCCTGCTCAGCCCGGAGATGAAGTCCACCGGCGAGGTGATGGGCCTGGCCGGGGACTTCGGCGCCGCCTTCGCCAAGTCCCAGGCCGCCGCCTACGGGCAGCTGCCCACCGCCGGCACGGTGTTCGTGTCCCTGGCCAACCGGGACAAGCGCACCCTGGTGTTCCCGATCCAGCGCCTGGCCGGCCTGGGCTTCACCATCCTGGCCACGCACGGCACCGCGGCGATGCTGCGCCGCAACGGCATCGACTGCCGGGAGGTGCACAAGTTCACCGCGGAGGGCCCGGAGGTCGCCGGGGAGCCCACCATCGTCGACGCGATCCGCGGCGGCGAGGTGGATCTCATCATCAACACCCCGGTGGGCTCGGCGGGGTCGCGCTCCGACGGCTACGAGATCCGGGCCGCCGCGGTGGCCATGGGCGTGCCCTGCGTCACCACGGTGCAGGGCGCGGTCGCCGCGGTGCAGGGCATCTCCGCGGTGCTCAACAACGAGACCTCGGTGCGCGCCCTGCAGGATCTGCACCCGGAGTCCCGGTGAGCCGGGCCGGGTTCGGCTCCCGGCTGGCCGCGGCGACCGCCGCGCGCGGCCGGCTGTGCGTGGGCATCGACCCGCACCCGGGGCTGCTGGCGGCCTGGGGGCTGCCCGCCGACGCCGCGGGCCTGGCCCGGTTCACCGAGATCTGCGTGGCCGCCTTCGGCGACACCGTGGCGCTGGTGAAGCCCCAGGTGGCCCTGTTCGAGGAGTACGGCTCCGCGGGCATCGCGGTGCTGGAGCGGGCCCTGGCGGCGCTGCGCGAGGCCGGGGCGCTCACCGTCGCCGACGCCAAACGCGGCGACATCGGCTCCACCATGGCCGCCTACGCCCGGGCCTGGCTGGGGGAGGGCTCGCCGCTGGCCGCGGACGCGGTGACCGTCTCGCCCTATCTCGGCTTCGGCGCGCTGGCCCCGGCGATCGAGGCCGCCGAGGCCACCGGCCGCGGGCTGTTCGTGCTCGCGGCGACCTCCAACCCGGAGGGGGCGGCGGTGCAGTCCGCGCGCACCGGGGGCGGCACCCTCGCCCAGGCGATGGTGGACGCCGCCGCCGCGGCGAATGCGCCGCACCTGGCCGCCGGGGAGCCCGCCGGCCCGGTGGGCGTGGTGGTCGGCGCCACCGTCGCCGAACCGCCCCGGCTGGACCACCTCGGCGGGGCGGTGCTCATGCCCGGGGTGGGCGCCCAGGGCGCCGACGCCGCCGATGTGGCGCGGGTGGCGGGGGCGGCGGCCCGGCTGGCCCTGCCGAACATCTCCCGGGCGGTGCTCGCCGCCGGCCCGGATCCGGCGGCGCTGCGCGCCGCGGCGCTCGCCGCCGCCGCGGACTTCCCGGCCTGAGCTGGGCGGACCGGCCCACCCGCCGCCCCCGGGCGGTGCCGGCGCCGGGATCGCGCGGTGCTACACTTGGCCGGTCGACGCCCCCGGGCGCGCGGAGCCCCGCGCACCCGAACAGGCGAAACACACGGCGGGGCATTACCGCAACGGGTCACCGGTGCGGTACCGTCGAGAAACCGCCGCAGGCCACCCGGCCGAGGCGAATCAACCCATACCCCTAGATGTAACGGAGGAACCCGTGGCCCTTCCGCAGTTGACCCCGGAGCAGCGCGCCGCAGCGCTGGAGAAGGCCGCCCAGGCCCGCAAGGTCCGCGCCGAGCTCAAGGACAAGCTCAAGCGCGGCGCGACCGACCTCCCGGAGGTCCTCAAGCAGGCCGACAAGGACGAGATCATCGGCAAGATGAAGGTCTCCGCCCTCCTGGAGGCCCTGCCCAAGGTGGGCAAGGTCAAGGCGCAGGAGATCATGTCGGATCTCGAGATCGCCCAGACCCGCCGCCTGCGCGGCCTGGGCGATCGGCAGCGCCGCGCGCTGCTGGAGCGCTTCGGCTTCTCCCCGGAGGACTAGCCCCATGCGCGGTACCGGAACCGGCGACGCACCCCTGGTCGTCCTCTCCGGCCCCGCCGGGGTCGGCAAGTCCACCGTGGTCTCGCGACTGCGGGCGGAGGTTCCGGGGCTGTTCTTCAGCGTCTCCATGACGACGCGCGCCCCGCGCCCCGGCGAGGTCGACGGCGAGGACTACCTCTTCGTCACCCCGGAGGCGTTCCAGGAGCGCATCGACGCCGGGGAGATGCTGGAGTGGGCGGACGTGCACGGCGGCCTGCACCGCTCCGGCACCCCGGGCGCCCCGGTGGCCGAGGCCCGCGCCGCCGGCCGGCCGGTGCTGGTGGAGGTCGACCTCGCCGGCGCCCGCAGCATCCGGCGGGCGATGCCGGAGGCCCGCCTGGTCTTCCTCGCCCCGCCCAGCTGGGAGGTGCTCGTGGAGCGCCTCACCGGCCGCGGCACCGAGGACGAGGAGAAGATCCGGCGCCGGCTGCGCACCGCCGAGGTGGAGCTCGCCGCCCGCGACGAGTTCGACCGGGTGGTCGTCAACGACGACGTCACCGCCGCGGTCGCCGCCATCGCCGCCGAACTCCGGGCCGGCTGACCCCGCACCCACCGGCCCGCACCCCGGCGCCCGGCCCCCGGCCGGGCGTCTTGTCCGGCGCCGCCCCCGGCGCGCGCCGACACCCGAACCGAGAACCGAAGGAAGCAATCGACGTGACCCAGGACTCCACCACCGCCGCCGTGGCGACCCCCGCCCCGGAGGCCGTGTTCGACCCGCCGGTGGGCATCACCAACCCGCCGATCGACGAGCTGCTGTCCACCGTGTCCTCCAAGTACGCGCTGGTCATCTTCGCGGCGAAGCGGGCCCGGCAGATCAACGACTACTACCAGCAGCTCGACGAGGGCATGCTCGAGTTCGTCGGCCCCCTGCTCAACCCGGCGGCGGCGGAGAAGCCGCTGTCCATCGCGCTGCGCGAGATCAACTCCGGGCTGCTCGAGCACACCGAGGGCTAGCGGGGCGCCCATGCCTGGCCGAGATCCCCGTGCGCGGCTGAACATCGTCGTCGGCGTCGCCGGCGGCATCGCCGCCTACAAGGCCTGCCACCTGGTGCGCTTCCTCACCGAACGCGGGCACCGGGTGCGGGTCGCGCCGACCCCCGCGGCGCTGAACTTCGTCGGCGCCGCCACCTTCGAGGCGCTGTCCGGCAACCCGGTGTCCAGCGGCGTCTTCGAGGCCGTGGACGAGGTCCGGCACGTCCGGATCGGCCAGGAGGCGGATCTGGTGGTGGTCGCCCCGGCCACCGCGGATCTGCTCGCCCGGGCCGCCGCCGGCCGGGCCGATGATCTGCTCACCGCCACCCTGCTCACCGCCACCTGCCCGGTGGTGCTCGCCCCGGCGATGCACGCCGAGATGTGGGCGCATCCGGCGACCCGGGACAACGTGGCCACCCTGCGCCGCCGCGGCACCATCGTGCTGGAGCCGGCGGTGGGCCGCCTCACCGGCGCCGACTCCGGGCCCGGCCGGCTGCCGGAGCCGGCGCAGATCGGGGCGATGGCGCTGCTCGCCGCCGAGCGCCCCGGGGCGCTCGCCCGGGATCTCGCCGGCACCCGGGTGCTGGTCTCCGCCGGCGGCACCCGGGAGGCCCTGGACCCGGTGCGCTTCCTGGGCAACCACTCCTCCGGCCGGCAGGGCTTCGCGATCGCCGAGGTCGCGGCGCACCGCGGCGCGGAGGTGACCCTCGTCGCCGGCGCCGTGGACGCGCTGCCGGACCCGCCCGGGGTGCGGCGGGTGGACGTGGTCTCCGCCGCCGAGCTGCGCGCCGAGATGACCTCCCGGGCCCCGGCGGCGGACATCGTGGTGATGGCCGCGGCGGTGGCCGACTACCGGCCCGCCCGGGCCGCGGAGGCGAAGCTGAAGAAGGCCGCCGGCGCGGGGGAGGGCCCCACCACCCTGGAGCTGGTGGAGAACCCGGACATCCTCGCCGAGCTGGTGCGCACCCGCGGCGCCGCCGGCCCGGTCATCGTCGGCTTCGCCGCGGAGACCGGGGACGCCGAGGCCGGGCCGCTGGCGCATGCGCGGGCGAAGCTGGCCCGCAAGGGCTGCGATCTGCTCATGTGCAACGACGTCTCCGGGGGCGCCACCTTCGGCGCCGAGGACAACGCCGGCTGGCTGCTCGCCCCGGCGGCGGGGGAGGCCGGCGCCGAGGTCACCGAGGTGCCGCGCGGCTCCAAGCACGCGGTGGCCGCCGCGATCCTGGACCGGGCCGCCGCCGCGGCCGCGGCCCGCTGAACCCCGCCGGACCCGCCGGGGCCGCCCCCGGCTCCCCCCGGGCGTACCGCTTGGTCTAGACTCTGCGGGGTGCCGTCCCGGGCGACCGGGGCGGCGGGCGAACCAGCACAGACGATGAGCACCACGCCCCCGGCCGGGCGAGACCGGCGCGGGCGGGGAAAGGCCAGGACACCGTGAGCGGACGACTCCGACTCTTCACCAGCGAATCGGTGACGGAGGGGCACCCGGACAAGATCTGCGACGCCGTCAGCGACTCCATCCTCGACGCCATGCTGGCGAAGGACCCGCAGGCCCGGGTGGCGGTGGAGACCGTGGTCACCACCGGCCTGGTGCACGTCGTCGGCGAGGTCTCCACCTCCGCCTACGTCGACATCGCCGGGATCGTGCGCTCCCGGCTGCGCGAGATCGGCTTCGACTCCTCGGAGAAGGGCTTCGACGGCACCACCTGCGGGGTGTCCATCTCCATCGGCGAGCAGTCCCCGGAGATCTCCGAGGGCGTCACCGAATCCCTGGAGTCGCGCAGCGGCGCCGGGCCGGTGGAGGACCTGGACCGCGCCGGCGCCGGCGACCAGGGCCTGATGTTCGGCTACGCGGTGCGGGAGACCCCCGAGCTGATGCCGCTGCCCATCGCCCTGGCGCACCGGCTGGCCCGCCGGCTCACCGAGGTGCGCAAGGACGGCACCCTGGACTACCTGCGCCCCGACGGCAAAACCCAGGTCACCATCGGCTACGACGAGCACGACCGCCCGGTGGCCCTGGACACCGTGGTGATCTCCACCCAGCACAACCCCGGGGTGGCGCACGCCGACCTGGAGCGGGACCTGCGCGCCGCGGTGCTGGAGCCGGTGCTCGCCGAGGAGGGCCTCCCGGAGCTCGCCACCGCGGACCTCACCCTGCTGGTGAACCCCTCCGGCTCCTTCGTGCTCGGCGGCCCGATGGGCGACGCCGGGCTCACCGGCCGCAAGATCATCGTGGACACCTACGGCGGCATGGCCCGGCACGGCGGCGGCGCCTTCTCCGGCAAGGACCCCTCGAAGGTGG
Organism: Corynebacterium sphenisci DSM 44792; assembly: GCF_001941505.1. Lineage (NCBI taxonomy): Bacteria > Bacillati > Actinomycetota > Actinomycetes > Mycobacteriales > Corynebacteriaceae > Corynebacterium > Corynebacterium sphenisci. Next base: position 1,325,829 of record NZ_CP009248.1, read on the forward strand.
ACCGCTCCGCGGCCTACGCGATGCGCTGGGTGGCGAAGAACATCGTCGCCGCCGGCCTCGCCGACCGGGTGGAGGTGCAGGTGGCCTACGCCATCGGCCGGGCCAACCCGGTGGGCCTGTACGTGGAGACCTTCGGCACCGCGCAGGTGCCCGAGGACCGGATCGCCGAGGCGATCCGCAAGGTCTTCGACCTGCGCCCGGCGGCGATCATCGCCGAACTGGACCTGCGCCGGCCGATCTACGCGCCCACCGCCGCCTACGGCCACTTCGGCCGCACCGACGTGGATCTGCCCTGGGAGCGGGTCGACCGGGTGGCGGACCTGCGCGCCGCCGCCGGGGCCTAGGCCCGCACCGCGGCGCCGCCGCCCGCGCGCCTACCATCGGCGGACATGGAGCAGACGAGCCCGGCCCCCGCGGGGCCCATGGTGGCCCGGGTGCTGCCGCTGCTCGGGCTGCCGCACCTGGACCGGGCCTTCGACTACCGGATCCCCGGGGACCTCGACGAGGCGGCCCGGCCCGGGGTGCGGGTGCGGATCCGCTTCGCCGGCCGGCTGGTCGACGGGATCCTGCTGGAGCGCGCCGCCGCCACCGAGCACCCCGGGGATCTGCAGCCGCTCAAGGCGGTGATCTCCCCGGAGGTGGTCTACCCGCCGCGGCTGGCGCGGCTGGTGGACTCCCTCGCCGAGTACCTCGGCGGGGTGCGCTCCGATCTCATCCGGGCCGCGGTGCCCGGCCGGCACGCCCGGGTGGAGCGGGGCCGCACCGGGGAGCCGCCCAGCTGGGAGGAGCTGGGCCCGCTGGCGGGGGAGGCGCCGGATCTGGGGGCCTGGTCCCGCTACGCCTGGGGGGAGTCCTTCGTGGACGCCACCCTGGCCGGGGCCCCGGCGCGGGCGGCCTGGCAGGCCGCCCCCGGCGAGGACCGGGCGGCCCGGGTCGCGGAGCTGGCGGTGGCGGTGGCGCGCGCCGGCGGCGGGGCGCTCATCATCGTCCCGGACGCCCGCCGGGTGGCCCGGGTCGAGGCGGCGCTGCGGGAGCTGGTCGCCGCCCGGCAGATCACGGTGCTCACCGCCGAGGTCGGCCCGGAGGCGCGCTACCGGCGCTACCTGGACATCCTGCACGGCTCCGCCCGGCTGGTGGTGGGCACCCGCTCCGCGGCCTTCGCGCCGCTGCCGGGGCTGCGCCTGGCGGTGCTGCTCGACGACGGCGACGACAACCTCGTCGACCCCCGGGCCCCCTACGCCCACGCCCGGGAGGTGCTGGTCACCCGCAGCTCCCAGGAGGGCTGCGCGCTGCTGCTCGGCGGCTGGGCGCGCACCGCCGAGGTCGCCGATCTGGTGCGCCGCGGCTGGGCGGGCTCCCTGGTGCCGGAGACCGCGGCGCTGGCCGCGGCGGCGCCGGCGCTGAGCGCCACCGCGGACAGCGCCGTGGACCCGGACGCCGCCCCCCGGGGCCGGCTGCCCGCGGCCGCCTACCGGGCGGCCACCGCCGCGCTGCGCGCCGGGGCCCCGGTGCTGGTGCAGGTGCCCCGCCGCGGCTACCAGCCGGCCCTGGCCTGCGGGCGCTGCGGCACCCCGGCGCGCTGCCCGGCCTGCAATGGCCCGCTGGGCATCCCCGCCCCCGGCCCGGAGGGGGCGGCGCAGCCGCCGGCCTGCCGCTGGTGCGGGCACCCGGTGGCCCGGCACCGCTGCCGGGAGTGCGGTTCGCCGCGGCTGCGGGCCACGATCACCGGCTCCGAGCGCACCGCCGAGGAGCTCGGCCGGGTCTTCGCCCCGCACCCGGTGCGCTCCTCGGCGGGGGAGCGGATCCTGCGGCGGGTGGACGACGGGCCCCGGGTGGTGGTGGCCACCCCGGGCGCGGAGCCGGTCGCCGAGGGCGGCTACGGGGCGGTGCTGCTCCTGGACACCTGGGCGATGCTCGGCCGGCAGGATCTGCGCGCCGCCGAGGACGCCCTGGCGCACTGGCTGGCCGCCGCGGCCCTGGCCCGGCCCGCGGCCGCCGGCGGCGCGGTGGTCGTCGACGCCGACGCCGCGATCCCGGCGGTGGCGGCGCTGCTGCGCTGGGACCCGGCCGGGGCGGCGGCGGCGGAGCTGGCGGACCGGGCGGTGGCCGGGTTCCCCCCGGCGACCCGGATGGCCGCCGTGGACGGCACCGCCGAGGCGGTGCGCCGCTTCCTCGGCCAGCTGGCCCTGCCCGCCGGGGCCGAGGTGCTCGGCCCGGTGGATTTCCCGCCCGGGCCGCGGCCGCCGGCCGGGCTCACCGCCGCGGAGACCCGGCGGGCGCTGCTGCGGGTGCCCCGGGAGCACGCCCGGGAGCTCGGCCGGGCGCTGCGCGCCGCGGCGGCCTCCCGGGCCCTGGTGCGCGAGGAGCGCCCGGTGCGCGTCATCGTGGACCCGGCCCGGATCGGCTGAGCCGGCCGGGCGGGTACCATGGTGCGGCCCCGCCCCGCCGGCCCCCGCCGGCCCGAGACCCCGGAGGTGACGCCCCCGATGGCGATCCGCGACATCCGCCTCTTCGGCGATCCGGCGCTGACCAGCCGCGCCGAGGAGATCACCGTCTTCGACGAGCAACTCGGCCGGCTCGCCGAGGATCTGCTCGACACCATGGACGCCGGCGGCGGGGTGGGCCTCGCCGCGAACCAGATCGGGGTGCTGCGCCGGATCTTCGCCTACGACTGCGAGGGCCGCCGCGGGGTGCTGGTCAACCCCCGCTGGGAGCCGGTGGGGGAGGCCACCGAGGTGGCGGAGGAGGGCTGCCTGTCCATCCCCGGGGTCGCCGCGGACACCGAACGGCATCTGCGGGTGCGCGCGACCGGGCAGGACGCCGCCGGCACCCCGGTGACCATCGAGGCCGAGGGCCTGCTGGCCCGGTGCATCCAGCATGAGGCGGACCACCTCGACGGGGTGCTGTTCCTGCGCCGGCTGGAGCCGGCGGCGCGGCGGGCGGCGATGGCGCGGGTGCGCGCCATGGACTGGTTCCGGAACGGAAGGTAGGAGAGGCCATGCGGATCATCTTCGCGGGCACGCCCGAGCCGGCGGTGCCGGCGCTGCGCGCCCTGCTCGACCACCCCGACCACGAGGTGGTCGCGGTGCTCACCCGGGCCGATGCGCCCGTGGGCCGGGGCCGGCGGCTGCGGCCCTCCCCGGTCAAGGAGGTCGCCGAGGCCGCCGGGGTGGAGGTGCTCACCCCCGCCACCCTGCGCGACGACGCGATCGCCGCCCGGCTGCGCGAACTCGCCCCGGACTGCGTGGCGGTGGTCGCCTACGGGCTGCTGGTGCCCGGGGAGCTGCTCGACCTGCCCGCCCACGGCTGGGTGAACCTGCACTTCTCGCTGCTGCCCGCCTACCGGGGCGCCGCCCCGGTGCAGGCCGCGATCGCCGCCGGGGAGGACGTCACCGGCGCCTCCACCTTCCGGATCGAGGCCGGCCTGGACACCGGGCCGGTGCTCGGCCGGGTCACCGAGGCGATCCGGGCCGAGGACACCGCCGCGGACCTGCTCGGCCGACTCGCCGACTCCGGGGCCGGGCTGCTCGCCGCCACCATGGACGGGCTGGCCGCCGGGGTGCTGCGCGCCGAGGCGCAGCCCGCCGAGGGGGTCAGCCACGCCCCGAAGATCCGGGTCGGCGACGCCCGGGTGGACTGGACCCTGCCCGCGCACGTCATCGACCGCCGGATCCGGGCGCACACCCCGGCGCCGGGGGCGTGGACCACCCTGGACGGGGAGCGGCTGAAGCTCGGCCCCGTGCGTCCCCTGGACGAGGCCGCCGCGGAGGCGGCGGGCGGGGCCCCCGCCCCCGGGGAGATCCGGGTGCGCCGGCGCCGGGTGCTGGTCGGCACCGGCACCGGCCCCGTGGCGCTCACCGGGGTGCAGGCCCCCGGCAAGCGGATGATGGCCGCCGCGGACTGGGCCAACGGGGCCCGCCCGGACGGAAGGCGGGTGTCCTAGATGGCCGGCACCGACGGGGGAGCGCCCCGCCGCCGCGCCCGCGGGGCGGAGCGGGACCGGCGGGCCCGGGGGCGGCGCCGCCCGGGCCGCCTGGACGCGCCCCGGCATGCGGCGCTGACCGTGCTCGGCAAGGTCCGCGCGGAGGGGGCCTACGCCAACCTCGTGCTGCCCGGGGAGCTGCGCCGGCGGGGCCTCGCCGGCCGGGACGCCGCCTTCGCCACCGAACTGGCCTACGGCGCCCTGCGCGCCGAGGGGCTGCTCGACGCGGTCCTCGCGGAGGTCTGCGACCGGCCCCTGGACGCGCTCGACCCGGAGGTGCTCGACGTGCTGCGGCTGGGCGCCTACCAGCTGCTGCGCACCCGGGTCGGCGCCCATGCCGCGGTGGACACCTCCGTCACCGCCGCCCGGATCGCCGCCGGCGAGGGCGCCGGCGGATTCGTCAACGCGGTGCTGCGCCGGGTCGCCGCCCGGGACGAGGAGGCCTGGGTGGCCCGGCTCGCCCCGGACGCCGGGGCCGACCCGGTGGGCCACCTCGCCTTCCGGCACGCGCACCCGCGCTGGGTGGCCGAGGCCTTCGCCCAGGCGCTGGGCCCGGAGGCCGGGGAGCTCGCCGCGGCGCTGGCCGCCGACGACGCCCGGCCCGGGGTGCACCTGGCCGCCCGGCCCGGGGAGATCACCGCCGAGGAGCTGGCCCTGGCCACCGGGGGCGAGGTCGGCCCCTACTCGCCCTACGCGGTGCACCTGCCCGCCGGGGATCCCGGGGAGCTCGACGCGGTGCGCGAGCGCCTCGCCCAGGTGCAGGACGAGGGCTCCCAGCTCATCGCCCGGGCGCTGAGCATCGCGCCCCTGGCCGGCGCCGACGGCGGCCGCTGGCTGGACCTGTGCGCCGGCCCCGGCGGCAAGGCGGCGCTGCTCGGCGCCATCGCCGCGGTCGACGGCGCCGCCGTGGACGCGGTGGAGCCGGCCGCCCACCGCGCCGAGCTGGTGCGCCGGGCCACCACGGGCCTGCCGGTGACCGTGCACGAGGCCGACGGCCGCGACCCGGGCCTCGACCCCGGCTACGACCGGGTGCTGGTGGACGCGCCCTGCTCCGGGCTGGGCGCGCTGCGCCGCCGCCCGGAGGCGCGCTGGCGCAAGCGGCCCGCCGATCTGCCGGGCCTGGTGCGGCTGCAGCGGGAGCTGCTCGCCGCCGCCGCGCGGCTGGTCCGCCCCGGCGGGGTGATCGCCTACTCCACCTGCTCCCCGCATCTGCGGGAGACCCGGGCGGCGGTGGATCGGGCGGTGCGCGACCTCGGCCTGGTCGAGCTCGACGCCGCCGCGGCGGTGGCGCCGATGGCCGGCACCGGGCCGGGGCGCGCGGTGCAGATGTGGCCGCACCGGCACGGCACCGACGCGATGTTCCTGGCGCTGCTGCGCCGGCCCCTCGCGGAGTAGCCGGCCCGGCTAGGATCGGGGCCATGAGGCAACCCATCATCGCCCCGTCCATCCTCTCCGCCGACTTCGCCCGGCTGGACCGCGAGATCGCGGCCATCGCCGACGCGGACTGGGTGCACGTCGACGTCATGGACGGCCATTTCGTGCCGAACCTGTCCTTCGGGGCCCCGGTGCTCGCCGCCGTGGACCGGGTCACCGACCAGCACCTCGACGTGCACCTGATGATCGAGAACCCGGAGCGCTGGGTGGACGACTACATCGCCGCCGGCGCCGATTCGGTGACCTTCCACGTCGAGGCCGCCGCCGACCCGGTGGCCCTGGCCCGCCGGCTGCGCGCCGCCGGGGTCGGCGCCGGGGTGTCGCTGCGCCCGGGCACCCCGATCGAGCCGCTGCTGGAGCACCTCGGCGAATTCGACGTGGTGCTGGTGATGAGCGTGGAACCGGGCTTCGGCGGCCAGTCCTTCATGCCCGACCAGCTGGACAAGGTCCGCGCCCTGCGCGCCGAGATCGACGCCCGCGGCCTGGACACCCTGATCGAAATCGACGGCGGGATCGCCCCGGCCACGATCGGCGCCGCCGCGGCGGCCGGCTGCGACGCCTTCGTCGCCGGCTCCGCGGTCTACGGGGCCGGCGACCCGGGCGCCGCCGTCGCCGAATTGCGGCGCCTCGCCGCCGCGGAGAGGTAGGCCCGCCATGCCGCTGCACCCCGACCTGCTGCCCACGACGCCCCTGAGCCACGACCAGGCGATGCGCCTGGCGATCGCCGCGGCCGAGCGGGTGCGCGGCACCACCCGGCCCAACCCCCCGGTGGGCTGCGTCATCCTCGACGCCCGCGGGATCGCGGTGGCCGCCGCCGGCACCGACCCGGTGGGCGGGCCCCATGCCGAGGCGCAGGCCCTGGCCGCCGCCGGGGAGCGCGCCCGCGGCGGCACCGCCGTGGTCACCCTGGAGCCCTGCCACCACGTCGGCCGCACCCCGCCGTGCACCGGCGCCCTCGTCGAGGCCGGGATCGTCGAGGTCGTGCACGGCGTGGCCGACCCCAACCCGGTGGCCGCCGGGGGCGCGGACTGGCTCGTCGGCCGGGGCGTGGCGGTGGTCGGCGGGGTGCTCGCCGCGGATATCGCGGACGGGGTGCTGCGGCCCTGGCTGCACTGGCAGGCGCACCGCCGGCCGCATATCACCCTGAAGACCGCCGGCACCGTCGACGGGCTGGCCGCCGCCACCGACGGCTCCTCCCAGTGGATCACCGGGCACCTGGCGCGGCGCCGGGTGCACGTGGACCGCTCCCGGCGCGACGCCATCATCGTCGGCACCGGCACCGTGCTCGCCGACGACCCCCGGCTCACCGCCCGCAGCGGCGACGGCGCCCTGCTGCCGCACCAGCCGCTGCGGGTGGTGGTGGGCCGCAAGGCGGTGCCCGCCGACGCGGCGGTGCGCGGCGGGGCCGGCCCGGCGGACCCGGACACCCCGGAGCTCGGCGGGGGCTTCCGGCACATCCAGACCCGGGACATGGACCGGGTGGTCGACGTGCTCGCCGACCTGGGCCTCATCGACGTGCTCGTCGAGGGCGGGCCCCGACTGGCCGGGGCCTTCCTCGCCGCGGGCCTGGTCGACGCGATCGAGTCCTACGTCGCCCCCGGGCTGCTCGGCGCGGGCACCGCGGTGGTGGACACCGGTTCGGCGACCACCGTCGCCGACATCGCCCGCTTCCGCACCACCGGGGTGGAGAACCTCGGCGGGGACGTGCTGATCCGGGCGGTGCGCGGCCCCGTCGCCGGCCGCGGCTGAGGGCCGTCTACCCTGGACGGCGTGTTCACCGGAATCGTTGAGGAAATCGGCCGCGTCCGCGCGGTGCGCGACCTGGGCGACGCGATCGTCCTGGACATCGCCTGCCGCCGGGTCGTCGCCGACGCCGCCGCGGGCGACTCCATCGCCGTGGCCGGGGTGTGCCTGACCGTCACCGAACCCCGCGCCGACGGCTTCACCGCCGACGTGATGCGCGAGTCCCTGGACCGCACCGGCCTCGGCGCCCTCGCCCCCGGCGACCCGGTCAACCTGGAGCGGGCGCTCGCCGCCGGCGGCCGGCTCGGCGGGCACATCATGCAGGGCCACGTCGACGGGGTGGGCGAGGTGCTCGCCCGCACCCCCGCCGAGCACTGGGAGGTGGTCCGGATCTCGCTGCCGGGGCGGCTGGCCCGCTACGTGGTGGAGAAGGGCTCCATCGCCGTGGACGGGGTCTCGCTCACCGTCTCCGGGATCGGCGAGGGCTGGTTCGAGGTGAGCCTCATCCCGACCACCCTGGCGGAGACCACCCTGGGCGACCGGCCGGCGGGCGCCACGGTGAACCTGGAAGTCGACGTGCTGGCGAAGTACGTCGAGAGGATGCTCGACCGTTAGGCTCATGGGCGTGACTGCACTGGACACCGTGGAACGCGCGATCGCGGACATCGCCGCGGGCAAGGCGGTCGTCGTCGTCGACGACGAGGACCGCGAGAACGAGGGCGACATCATCTTCGCCGCGGAGAAGGCCACCCCGGAGCTGCTGGCCTTCACCGTGCGCTACTCCTCCGGGTACATCTGCGCGCCGCTGACCGGCGCCGACTGCGACCGGCTGGGGCTGCCGCCGATGGTGGCCCGCAACGAGGACGTCCGCGGCACCGCCTACACGGTCACCGTGGACGCGGACACCGGCACCACCGGGATCTCCGCGGCCTGCCGGGCGCGCACCATCCGCCGGCTGGCGGATCCGGGGTCGACCGCCGCGGACTTCACCCGCCCCGGGCACGTGGTGCCGCTGCGCGCCCGCGAGGGCGGGGTGCTCGCCCGGGCCGGGCACACCGAGGCCGCCGTGGACCTGGCCCGCCTGGCGGGGCTGCGCCCGGCCGGGGTGCTCTGCGAGGTGGTCTCCCAGGAGGATCCCACCGGGATGGCCCGGGCCCCGGAGCTGCGCCGCTTCTGCGATGAGCACGACCTGGCGCTGATCTCCATCGAGCAGCTCATCGAGCACCGGCGGCACCACGAGTCGCTGGTGGAGCCGGTGACCCGGACGAAGCTGCCCACCGAATTCGGCGAGTTCCTGGCCTGCGGCTACCGCAGCCTGGTCGACGGGGTGGAGCATATCGCCCTGGTCTGCGGGGAGATCGGCGACGGGGAGGACGTGCTGGTGCGGGTGCATTCGGAATGCCTCACCGGCGATGTGCTCGGCTCCCGGCGCTGCGACTGCGGCCAGCAGCTGCACAAGGCGATGGCCGCGATCCAGGAGGCGGGCCGGGGGGTGCTGCTCTACATGCGCGGCCACGAGGGCCGCGGGATCGGGCTGATGCACAAGCTGGAGGCCTACCGGCTGCAGGACGACGGGGCGGACACCGTGGACGCGAACCTGGCCCTGGGCCTGCCCGCGGACGCCCGGGAGTACGGCACCGGGGCGCAGATCCTGCGGGATCTGGGAGTGCGCTCCATGGCGCTGCTCACCAACAACCCGGCGAAGCGCTCCGGGCTCGGCGGCTACGGGCTGCGGATGAGCCGGCGGGTGCCGGTGCCGGTGGAGGTCACCGAGGACAACGTGCGCTACCTGATGACCAAGCGGGAGCGGATGGGCCACGAGCTGCCCTGGCTGGACGACTACATTGGGGGCGGGGCCGAGGCGATGGAGGAGGAGCGGCGATGAGCGGAGCCGGACTGCCGGAGATCGGGATCCCCGACGGACGGGGCCTGCGCGTGGGGGTGGTCACCTCCCGCTGGAACGAGCCGGTCACCGCGCTGCTGCAGGAGCGCGCGCTGGCCGCGGCCGCCGAGGCCGGGGCCACCGCCGAGGCCCATGTGGTCGTCGGCGCCCTGGAGATCCCGGTGGTCGCCCGGGCGCTGGCCGCCGACTGCGATGCGGTGGTGGCCCTGGGCTGCGTGGTGCGCGGCGGCACCCCGCACTTCGACTACGTCTGCGACTCGGTGACCGCGGGGCTGACCCGGATCGCCCTGGACACCGGCACCCCGGTGGGCAACGGGGTGCTCACCTGCGACACCCAGGAGCAGGCGGTGGCCCGCGCCGGCGGCCCGGGCGCCGCCGAGGACAAGGGCCGCGAGGCCATGATCGCCGCCCTGCACACCGCCCGCCTGCTTCGTGACCTGGAGGATCGCCGATGAGCAACCCGGAAACCCCCTTCGCCGGCGACGAGACCCCGGAGGTGGTGCGCGAGGTCCTCGCCGGGGACTGGGAGCTCACCGTGACCTCCCGCACCATGCGGCTGTGGTCCTGGACCGCGGCCGCGGTGGTGCTCGCCGTGCACGTGTTCATGGGCCTGGTGGTCAACGTCGGCGACACCGGCGCCGCGGTGACCACCGTGGACATGTTCGCCTTCCCCCTGGTGGGCCTGCTGCTGGCGGGGATCTGCCTGCTGGGCCTGCGCGCCCGGGTGCGGGTCAACGCCCGCGGGGTGGAGGTGCGCAACTTCCTCTCCGCGCGCTTCTACGTCTGGGCGGACGTCTACGGGCTGAGCTTCCCGGCCGAGGCCCGCTGGGCGCGGCTGGAGCTGCCGGACTTCGAGTTCGTGCCGATGTGGGCGATCCAGGCCCGCGACGGCGAGGCGGCGGTGACCGCGGTGCACCGCTTCCGGGAGCTCGAGGACCGCTACATGCCGGAGGACTAGGGCCGTGGCGGACCCGGCCACCTACCGCCCCGCCCCCGGCACCATCCCGGTGGAGCCGGGGGTGTACCGCTTCCTCGACGCCGATGGCCGGGTGCTCTACGTGGGCAAGGCGAAGAACCTGCGGGCCCGGCTGTCGAACTACTTCCAGGACACCGCGGGGCTGCATCCGCGCACCCGGCAGATGGTGCTCTCCGCCTCCCGGGTGACCTGGACGGTGGTGCGCACCGAGGTCGAGGCGCTGCAGCTGGAGTACACCTGGATCAAGCGCTTCAACCCCCGGTTCAACGTCATGTACCGGGACGACAAGTCCTATCCCATGCTCGCCGTCAGCATCGGCGAGGAGTACCCGCGCCTCTTCCTCTACCGGGGCCCGCGCCGCAAGGGGGTGCGCTACTTCGGGCCCTACTCCAAGGCCTGGGCGATCCGGGAGACCCTGGACCTGCTCACCCGGGTGTTCCCGGCCCGCACCTGCTCGGCCGGGGTGTTCAACCGGCAGCGGCAGCTGGACCGGCCCTGCCTGCTGGGCTACATCGACAAATGCGCCGCGCCCTGCGTGGGCCGGGTGAGCGCCGCCGAGCACCGCGAGATCGTCGACGGGTTCGTCTCCTTCATGGCCGGGCGCACCGGCCCGGTGGTGCGCGAACTGGAGGCGGAGATGGCCGCCGCCGCGGAGGAGCTGGACTTCGAGCGGGCCGCCCGGCTGCGCGATGACCTGGCCGCGGTGCACCAGGTGATGGAGAAGCAGGCGGTGGTGCTGCCCGACGGCACCGACGCCGATCTCATCGCCTTCGCCACCGACGAGCTGGAGGCGGCGGTGCAGATCTTCCACGTCCGGGCCGGCCGGATCCACGGCCAGCGCGGCTGGGCGGTGGAGAAGAGCGGCGACGCGGAGACCGGGGCGCTGGCCGAGGGGGAGGCCGATCCGGCGCTGCCCCGGCTCATCGCCGATTTCCTGATCCAGTTCTACGGCGACGCCGCCGACCACGCCCGGGTCGACGGCGACGGCGCCACCGGCGGGGTCACCGCGGTGCCCCGGGAGATCCTGGTGCAGGCGATGCCCGCGGACGCCGCCGGGGTGCGCGACTACCTCGCCGGGCTGCGCGGGTCGGCGGTGGATCTGCGGGTGCCCCGGCGGGGCGACAAGCGGGAGCTGATGGCCACCGTGGCCCGCAACGCCGAGGAGGCGCTCACCCAGCACAAGCTGCGCCGCACCGGGGATCTCACCGCCCGCTCCCAGGCCCTGGAGGGGATCCGGGACGCCCTGGGCATGGCGGAGGCGCCGCTGCGCATCGAATGCACCGACATCTCCCATATCCAGGGCACCGACGTGGTGGCCTCCCTGGTGGTCTTCGAGGACGGGCTGCCCCGCAAATCCGACTACCGGCGCTACCGGATCCGGGAGGCCGCGGGGGAGGGGCGCAGCGATGACGTGGGCTCCATCGCCGAGGTCACCCGGCGGCGGTTCCGCCGGCATGTGGAGGACCGCCGGGCGGTGCCCGAGGAGGACGACGCCGCCTTCGCCGACGAGGCCCCGGAGGTGGTGGAGGAGACCACCGGCGCCCGCCGCTTCGCCTACCCCCCGCAGCTGTTCATCGTCGACGGCGGCGCCCCCCAGGTCGCCGCCGCGCAGGCGGTGCTCGACGAGCTCGGCGTGGACGACGTCACCCTGGTCGGCCTGGCCAAGCGGCTGGAGGAGATCTGGGTGCCGGGGGAGGAGGACCCGGTGATCCTGCCGCGCAACAGCGAGGCGATGTTCCTCATGCAGCGGATCCGCGATGAGGCGCACCGCTTCGCCATCGGCTACCACCGGCAGCGGCGCAGCGCCCGGATGCGCGCCTCGGTGCTCGACGACGTCCCCGGGCTGGGCCCGAAGCGGCGGGCGGAGCTGGTCAAGCACTTCGGCTCGGTGAAGCGGCTGCGCGCCGCGGACGTCGCGGAGATCCAGGCCGCGCCGGGGATCGGCCCGGCCCTGGCCGCCGCGGTGCACGCGGCGCTGCATCCGGCGGCGGGGGCGGGGCCGGATAAGTAGAGTCGCGGACATGAGCGACGCGCATGCACCGGAGTCCACCCCGGACACCTCCCTGGTCCTCATCACCGGCATGTCCGGTTCGGGCCGCAACACCGCCGCGGCGGTGCTGGAGGAGATGGGCTGGTACGTCGCCGACAACCTGCCCCCGGAGCTCATCATGCGCATGGTGGAGCTCTCCTTCGAGGGCGATTCCCCGGTGGAGCGGCTGGCGATCGTCACCGACGTGCGCTCCCGGGCCTTCGCCGGCAACCTCGGGGAGGTGCTGGACCGGCTGCGCTCGGCCGGGCGCAGCCCCCTGGTGATGTTCCTCGACGCCCAGGACGACGTGCTCATCGCCCGCTACGACCAGGTGCGCCGCCGGCATCCGCTGCAGGAGGGCGACACCCTGGTCGCCGGGATCGAGCGGGAGCGGGAGATGCTCGCCGGGATCAAGGCCACCGCGGACGTGGTGGTGGACACCTCGGCGATGAACATCCACGAGCTGCGCCGGGAGCTGGAGCGGCGCTTCGCGGACCCGGACACGCACACCCAGCGGGTGACCATCCAGTCCTTCGGCTTCAAGCACGGCGCCCCCCGGGACGCGGATCTCCTGGTCGACGTGCGCTTCCTGCCGAACCCGTACTGGATTCCGGAGCTGCGCCCGCACCGGGGCACCGAGGAGGCGGTGGCCCGGTACGTGCTGGAGCAGCCCGCCGCGGCCCGGTTCCTGGATCTGCTGCGGCAGATGGTGGAGACCGCGCTGCCCGGCTACCGCCGGGAGGGCAAGAGCTTCATGACCATCGCGATCGGCTGCACCGGCGGCCACCACCGTTCCGTCGCCGTCGCCGAGGCCCTCGCCGAGCGCCTCGCCGGCCTGTCCGGGGTCGAGGTCTCGGTCACGCACCGCGACATCGACCGCGCCTAGGAGGACCCGGCCCATGACCACGATCACCTGCCTGGGCGGCGGGCACGGCCTGTTCGCCACCCTGTGCGCCGCGCGCACCATCGCCGAGGACATCACCGCGGTGGTCACCGTCGCCGACGACGGCGGCTCCTCGGGGCGGATCCGCCGGGAGCTGGGCCAGATCCCGCCCGGGGATCTGCGCATGGCCCTGGCCGCGCTGTCCCCCCGCGATGCACGCGGCCGGCTGTGGGAGACCACCCTGCAGCACCGCTTCGGCGGCACCGGGGCGCTCGCCGGCCATGCCGTGGGCAATCTCATGATCGCCGGGCTGACCAGCGTGCTCGGCGATGAGGTGGCCGCCCTCGACGAGGTGGCCCGGCTGCTGGGCATCCGGGGCCGGGTGCTGCCGATGTGCCCCCGGCCGCTGGAGATCGAGGCGGAGGTGGTGGGCCTGGAGGAGGACGCCCGGGTGGTGCGCCCGGTGCGCGGCCAGGTCGCGGTGGCCAGCACCCCCGGCCAGGTGCGCCGGATCCGGCTCATCCCGGAGCAGCCCCCGGCCACCCCGGAGGCGGTCGCCGCGATCCGGGGCGCCGACATGGTCACCCTCGGCCCCGGCTCCTGGTTCACCTCGGTGCTGCCGCATCTGCAGGTGCCCGAGCTGGTCGCCGCCCTCGACGGCACCGAGGCGCTGCGGGTGGTGGTGCTCAACCTGGTTTCCGAGCCGGGGGAGACCGCCGGGTTCTCCGCGGAGCGGCATATCCACATGATCGCCCAGCACGCCCCGGGCCTGGGCGTGGACCGGATCCTGGTCGACGAGGACACCGTGCGCGGCGCCTCGGAGCGCAGCTACCTGGAGCGCGCCGCCGCCGGGGTGGGCGCCGAGGTGGTCTACGCGGCGGTCGCCGAACTCGACGCCGACGGCCGGGCCACCGGCCGCCATGATCCGCGGCGGCTGGCCGCCGCCCTGGCCGGGCTCGGCCGCCGCTGAGCACCGCCGGCGGGCGGCGCCGGCCGGCGCCGGTAGGATCCCCGGGGGAACGCACCGATCCGGGATCCGCCGGGATCGGCCGAACTGGAGGAGGCGCGAGGTGGCCCTGACCGCCGAAGTCAAGGACGAGCTGGCCCGGGTGGAGGCCACCCGGGAGAGCGCCCGCCGCGCCGAGGTGGGCGCCCTGCTGCGCTTCGCCGGGGCGCTGCACCTGGTGGCGGGCCGGATCGTGGTGGAGGCCGAGGTCGGCGCGGGGGCGGTGGCCCGCCGGCTGCACCGCATGATCGGGGAGCTCTACGAGGTCACCCCGGAGCTGATGGTGCTCGCCCCCGGCGGGATCCGGCGCGGCACCCGCTACCTGGTGCGGGTGGAGGACGGCGGGGAGGAGCTGGCCCGGCGCACCGGGCTGGTGGACCGCTCCGGCCGGCCGGTGCGGGGGCTGCCGCCGGCGATCGTCGGCGGGGAGGTGGTCGACCACGAGGCGGCCTGGCGGGGCGCCTTCCTCGCCCACGGCAGCCTCACCGAGCCGGGCCGATCCTCCTCCCTGGAGGTGGGCTGCCCCTGCCCGGAGGCGGCGCTGGCCCTGGTCGGCTCCGCCCGCCGGCTGGGTCTGGCGGCGAAGAGCCGGGAGACCCGCACCGGGGACCGGGTGGTGATCCGCGACGCCGAGTCGATCGGGGCGATGCTCACCCGGATGGGCGCCCAGCGCACCCGGCTGCAGTGGGAGGAGCACCGGATGCGCCGGGAGGTGCGCAACACCGCCAACCGGCTGGCGAACTTCGACGACGCGAACATGCGCCGCTCCGCCGACGCCGCCGCCCGGGCCGCCGCCCGGGTGGAGCGGGCCCTGGAGATCCTCGGCGAGGACGTGCCGGAGCACCTGGCCACCGCCGGCCGGCTGCGCGCCGAGCACACCCAGGCCTCCCTGGAGGAGCTCGGCCAGCTGGCGGTGCCGCCGATGACCAAGGACGCCGTCGCCGGGCGGATCCGGCGGCTGCTGTCCATGGCCGACCGGCGGGCCGCCGAACTGGGGGTGCCGGACACCACCGCGGCGGTGGACGGGGCCGGTCCCGGCTAGCCGCGGAGGTGGCCGAGACCACGTCCGGCGCCGGTGCGAAACCATCGGCGCCCACGTACACTTCGAGGTGAGCCCGGCCGCGGTTCGGCGCGGCCGGCCACAAGCTGCAACCCTCTCTTAAGGAGCTCATCGTGACGGTTCGTGTAGGCATCAACGGCTTCGGCCGGATCGGCCGCAACTTCTTCCGGGCGGTCCGGGAAACCGGCGCCGACCTGGAGATCGTGGCGGTCAACGACCTCACCGACAACAAGACGCTGGCCCATCTGCTGAAGTACGACTCGCTGCTGGGCCGCCTCGACGCCGAGGTCACCTACGACGACGAGTCCATCACCGTCGGCGATCACCGGATCACCGTCTGGGCCGAGCGGGATCCGAAGAACCTGCCCTGGGGGGAGCAGGACGTCGACATCGTGGTGGAGTCCACCGGCTTCTTCACCGACGCCAACGCCGCCCGCGCGCATATCGACGGCGGCGCCAAGAAGGTGATCATCTCCGCCCCGGCGAAGAACGAGGACGCCACCTTCGTCGTCGGCGTGAACCACACCGACTACGACCCGGCGCAGCACGACATCATCTCCAACGCCTCGTGCACCACCAACTGCCTCGCCCCGATGGCGAAGGTCCTCGACGAGGCCTTCGGCATCGAGCGCGGCCTGATGACCACCATCCACGCCTACACCGGCGACCAGCGCCTGCACGACGCCCCGCACAAGGACCTGCGCCGCGCCCGGGCCGCCGCGATCAACATCGTGCCGACCTCCACCGGCGCCGCCAAGGCCGTGGCCCTGGTGCTGCCGCAGCTCAAGGGCCTGCTCGACGGCTACGCGCTGCGGGTGCCCACCCCCACCGGCTCCGTGACCGACCTGACCTTCACCGCGAAGAAGGACGTCACCGTGGAGTCCGTCAACGCCGCCCTGCGCGCCGCCGCCGAGGGTGAGCTCAAGGGCGTGCTGGCCTACACCGAGGACCCGATCGTCTCCACCGACATCGTCACCGACCCGCACTCCTCGATCTTCGACGCCGGCCTGACCAAGGTCATCGGCGACCAGGTCAAGGTGGTCTCCTGGTACGACAACGAGTGGGGCTACTCCAACCGCCTCGTCGACCTGACCGCCTACGTGGGCGAGCGCCTCTAGCCCCGCCCCGTCAACCGCAAACGGCCCCGGGCCGGGGTGCGCCTCGGCGCGCACCCCGGCCCGAGCCGTATCCGCCCCCGCCGCGCGGGGGAACCGGGCCCCGGCCCCGAAGAAAGGAACACCACCACCATGACCGTGCACACCCTCGAGGATCTGCTCGCCGAGGGGGTCGAGGGCCGCCACGTCCTCGTCCGCTCCGATCTCAACGTCCCGCTCGCCGACGGCGCGATCACCGACTTCGGCCGGGTCGACGCCTCGGTGCCCACCATCCGGGCGCTCTCCGAGGCCGGCGCGAAGGTCGTCGTCGCCGCGCACCTGGGCCGGCCCAAGGGCGAGGCGGTGCCGGAGCTGTCCCTGGCCCCGGTCGCCGAGGCGCTCTCCGAGCGGCTGGAGCGCTACGTCGCCCTGGCCGGCGACGTCTCCGGGGAGGACGCCCACGAGCGCGCCAACGGCCTCACCGAGGGCGATGTGCTGCTACTGGAGAACGTCCGCTACGACGCCCGGGAGACCGCCAAGGACTCCGCCGAGCGCGAGGCGCTCGCCGCGGAGCTGGCGGACCTGGTGCCCGGCGGGGCCTTCGTCTCCGACGGCTTCGGCGTGGTGCACCGCGCCCAGGCCTCCGTCTACGACGTGGCGAAGACCCTGCCCGCCTACGCCGGCGGCCTGGTGCGCTCCGAGCTGGAGGTGCTGCGCACCGTGGCGGAGACCCCCGAGCACCCCTACGCGGTGGTGCTCGGCGGCTCCAAGGTCTCCGACAAGCTCGGCGTCATCGAGGCGCTCGCCCCGAAGGTGGACAAGCTGATCATCGGCGGCGGGATGTGCTTCACCTTCCTCGCCGCCCGCGGCAACGCGGTCGGCTCCTCCCTGCTGCAGGAGGAGATGGTGGACACCTGCCGGGATCTGCTGGAGCGCTTCGGCGACAAGATCGTGCTGCCGGTGGACGTGGTCGCCGCCGACGCCTTCGCCGCGGACGCGAACACCACGGTCGCCGCCGCCGACGCCATCGAGGACGGCTGGATGGGCCTGGACATCGGGCCGGAGTCCGCCCGGGAGTTCGCCCGCGTGCTCGGCGAGGCGAAGACGGTGTTCTGGAACGGCCCCATGGGCGTGTTCGAGATGGCGCCCTTCGCCGAGGGCACCCGGGCCGTGGCGCAGGCGATCATCGACGCCACCGCCGGCGGGGCCTTCTCCGTCGTCGGCGGCGGCGACTCCGCCGCCGCGGTGCGCGCCCTGGGCCTGGCCGAGGACGGGTTCAGCCACATCTCCACCGGCGGCGGCGCCTCCCTGGAGTACCTCGAGGGCAAGGCGCTGCCCGGCGTCGAGATCCTGGACCGCTAGACCGGCCCCGGCCGCGCCGGCCGGGGCCGGGGGCGACCCCCGCCCCGGCCGGCGCGGCCGGCCACCCGCACATCACCCCCCGGGCCGCGCCCGCGCGCAGCGCGCCGCGGCCCGCCCCCACGGAAGGAACACCCCATGGCCCGCAAGCCCCTCATCGCCGGCAACTGGAAGATGAACCTCAACCACCTGGAGGCGATCGGCGTCGTCCAGAAGCTGGCCTTCGCGCTGCCGAAGGAGTACCAGGACAAGGTCGACGTGGCGGTGATCCCGCCCTTCACCGACCTGCGCAGCGTGCAGACCCTCGTGGAGGGGGACAAGCTGCCGGTGACCTACGGCGCACAGGACGTCTCCGTGCACGAGTCCGGCGCCTACACCGGCGAGATCTCCGCGGCGATGCTCGCCAAGCTCGGCTGCACCTGGGTGGTCGTCGGCCACTCCGAGCGCCGCGACTACCACGCCGAGGACGACGCCACCGTCGCCGCGAAGGCCAAGGCCGCGCTGCGCGCCGGAATGGACCCGATCGTCTGCGTCGGCGAGCCCCTGGAGGTCCGCGAGGCCGGCGGGCACGTCGACCACGTGGTCGCCCAGGTGCGCGCCAGCCTGGACGGCCTCGGCGAGGCCGACCTCGCCCGCACCGTGATCGCCTATGAGCCGGTGTGGGCGATCGGCACCGGCAAGGTCGCCTCCTCCGCGGACGCCCAGGAGGTCTGCCACGCGATCCGGGCCACCGTCGCCGAGATCGCCGGGGAGGCCACCGCCGAGGGCATGCGCATCCTCTACGGCGGCTCCATGAAGGTCGACAACGTCGCCGAGCTGGTCGCCCAGCCCGACGTGGACGGCGGCCTGGTCGGCGGCGCCTCCCTCGACGGGGAGGGCTTCGCCAGGCTCGCCGCGCTGGCCGCCGACGCGGTGGCCTGAGCCGGCCCCGCGCACCGCGCCCCGCCCCGCGCGCCCGCCCGACCCGGCCCCGCCGGGCGGACCGGCGGCGGGGCGGTACCATGCCCGGCATGAACGTTAGCCACAGCGCCGCCGGCGCCGATGATCTGCTCCGCGAGGACATCCGGCACCTGGGCCGGATCCTGGGGGAGGTAATCCGCGAGCAGGAGGGCGACGAGGTCTTCGGCCTCGTCGAATCCGCCCGCCGCACCGCCTTCCGGCTGCACCGCGGCGAGGGCGGGATCGGGGAGCTCACCGGGCTGTTCCGGGACATCGACCCCGATGACGCCTCCCCGGTGATCCGCGCCTTCACCCATTTCGCGCTGCTCGCCAACCTCGCCGAGGACCTGCACGAGGAGCGGCTGCTGGACCGGGCCCTCGACGCCGGCCGGCCCGCCCCGGACTCCTCCCTGGACGCCACCTGGGCGAAGCTCGCCGCCGCCGGGGAGGACGCGGCGGCGGCGGCCGCCGGGCTGCTCGCCGGCGGGGAGGTGGTGCCGGTGCTCACCGCCCATCCCACGGAGACCCGCCGGCGCACCGTCTTCGACGCGCAGAAGCACATCGCCGCGGCGATGCGCGCCCGGCACCGGGTGCAGGCCGCCCCGGCCACCGCCCGCACCGCCGCCCGGCTGGCGGAGCTGGACCTGGAGATCCGGCGCCGGGTGATCACCCTGTGGCAGACCGCGCTCATCCGGGTCAACCGGCCCGACATCCGCGACGAGATCGAGGTGGGCCTGCGCTACTACCAGCTCTCCCTGCTGGAGACCGTGCCCGCGGTGAACCGGGAGGTGCGCCGGGGCCTGCGCCGCGCCGCCGGCGATGCCGCCGCGGCGGCGCCGGCCCGGCCGATGCTGCGGATGGGCTCCTGGATCGGCGCCGACCACGACGGCAACCCCTACGTCACCGCCGGCACCATCGAATACGCCGCGGACCGGGCCGCCGGCACCATCCTGCGGCATTACCTCGACGAGCTCGCCGACCTGGAGCGGGAGCTGTCCCTCTCCGACCGGCTGGGCACCGTCAGCGTGGACCTGGTGGCCCTGGCCGCCGCCGGCCGCAACGACATCCCCAGCCGGGTCGACGAGCCCTACCGGCGCGCCGTGCACGGCATCCGGGGCCGGATCGCGGCCACCGCCGAGCAGCTGCTCGGCACCGCCGCCTCCGCCGAGGCGGCCGGTTTCGAGCCCTACCCGGATGCGGCGGCCTTCCGCGCCGAACTCGACGTGGTGGAGGCCTCGCTGCGCGCCGGCCGGGACGACCTCATCGCCGACCACCGGCTGGCCCGGCTGCAGGACGCCGTGGACGCCTTCGGCTTCCACCTGCACTCCCTGGACCTGCGCCAGAACTCCGAGTCCCATGAGGCGATCCTCGCCGAGCTCTTCGCCCTCGCCGGGGTGCACCCGGACTACGCGGGCCTCGACGAGGACGACCGGGTGGCCCTGCTCACCCGGGAGCTGTCCACCGCCCGGCCCCTGGTGCCGCGCGAGGCCGAGCTCAGCGAGGCCACCGCCCGGGAGCTCGGCATCGTCCGGGCCGCCGCGGCCGCCGCCCGCGCCTACGGGGCGGAGATGGTGCCCCGGTCGATCATCTCCATGTGCGCCTCGGTCTCCGATCTGCTGGAGCCGATGATCCTGCTCAAGGAGGCCGGGCTCATCACCGTCGGCCCCGAGGGGCCGGCCGGGGCGGTGGACGTGATCCCGCTGTTCGAGACGATCGAGGATCTGCGGGCCGGGGCGGAGGTGCTCCGCGCCGCCTGGGCGCTGCCGCTCTACCGGGGCTACGTCGCCGGGCGCGGGGATCTGCAGGAGGTGATGCTCGGCTACTCCGACTCCAACAAGGACGGCGGCTACTTCGCGGCGAACTGGGCGCTCTACGACGCGGAGCTGAGGCTCAGCGCGGTCTCCGCCGAGCACGGCATCGCGCTGCGGCTCTTCCACGGCCGCGGCGGCACCGTGGGCCGCGGCGGCGGGCCCTCCTACGAGGCGATCCTGGCCCAGCCCCCGGGGGCGGTCGGCGGCCGGGTGCGGATCACCGAGCAGGGCGAGATCATCTCCGCCAAGTACGGCCACCCCGAAGCCGCCCGGCGCAACCTGGAGGCCCTGGTCGCCGCGACCATCGAGGCCACCGCCCTCGGCGTCGGGGAGCCCCCGCACCCGGAGCGGGCGCATGCCGTGATGGCGGAGATCGCGGAGCTGTCCCGCACCGCCTACGCCTCGCTCATGCACGAGGACCCCGGGTTCATCGAGTTCTTCGAGACCTCCACCCCGGTCGCCGAGATCGGGGCGCTCAACATCGGCTCCCGGCCCTCCTCGCGCAAGCAGACCTCCTCCATCTCGGATCTGCGGGCGATCCCCTGGGTGCTGTCCTGGTCCCAGCAGCGCTCCATGGTGCCCGGCTGGTTCGGGGTGGGCTCCGCGCTGCGGGACTGGCTGGGCGAGGACCCCGACGGCGCCCGGCTGGCGGAGCTGCGCGGGCTGTACCGGGACTGGCCCTTCTTCGCCTCGGTGCTGTCCAATATGGCGCAGGTGATGGCGAAGGCGGACATGGATCTCGCCGGGCTCTACGCCGACCTGGTCGCCGACCGGGAGGTCGCCGAGCGGATCCGGGGCCGGCTGCGCGCCGAGTTCGAGCTCACCCGGGAGATGTTCCTCGCCGTCACCGGCCAGTCCGGGCTGCTCGACGACAATCCGCTGCTGGCCCGCTCGGTGGACATGCGCTTCCCCTACCTGATGCCGTTGAACGTGATCCAGCTGGAGATGCTGCGCCGCTACCGGGCCGGGGACAACCGGGACCGGGTGCACCGGGGCATCCAGCTGACCATGAACGGGCTGGCCACCGCGCTGCGCAACTCCGGCTAGGGGAGCGCCCGGACCGCATCCCCGCGGCCGCGCCGGCATGCGCTATCGTGGGGTGCGGTCATCCGGCGCCCGGCGCCGGAACCGCCGTCCCGACCCCGACCCCCGATCCCCCGAGGAAGGCCGCGTGTACCTCGCACTCCAGATCATCCTGGTCATCACCTCCCTGCTGATGGGCCTGTTCATCCTCCTGCACAAGGGCAAGGGCGGCGGCCTGTCCAGCCTCTTCGGCGGCGGGATGCAGTCGAACCTGTCCGGCTCCACCGTGGTGGAGAAGAACCTGGACCGGATCACCGTGATCACCGCGATCCTGTGGGTGGCCTGCATCATCCTGCTGGGCCTGTTCCAGGCCTTCGACTGGGCGGCCTGACCGGCCCCCGCGCAGCCGACGCCGCGGCCGCCGCGCCCCCGCCGCCGGGGGCGCGGCGGCCGTCCCCGATCCGCCGCGCGGGCGGCTCAGAGCCCGCCGGCGGCGGCGTCGTCGACGAAGACCACGGTCTCCAGCCGGCCCCGGGCCCCGGCGGCCGGCCACCGCGCCGGATCCGCGCCATCGGCAATCGCGGCGACCGCCTCGGCCTTGGCGGCCCCGGCCACCAGCAGCCACACCCGGTCCGCGGCGGCGATCGCGGGCAGGGTCAGCGACACCCGGGTCGGCGGCGGCTTCGGGCAGTCCCGCACCGCCACCACGGTGGCCGCCCGCTCGGCGACCTCCGCGGTGCCGGGGAACAGGGAGTTGACGTGGCCCTCCGGGCCCATGCCGAGCAGGTGCAGGTCGAAGCCGTCGGGGGCGTGCTCGGCGAGCACCCGGGCGTAGTCCGCGGCCGCGGCCGCCGGATCCCCGCCGAAGGCGCCGCCGGCCGCCGCGATCTCGTGCACGTGCCCCTCCGGCACGCCCACCGCGTCCAGCAGCGCCGCCCGGGCCTGGCCGGCGTTGCGCTCGGGGGAGTCGGCGGGCACGAAGCGCTCATCGCCGAAGAAGAGGTGCACCCGGGACCAGTCCACCGGCGCCGAGTCGGCGGCCAGGGCGGCCAGCAGCGCGATCCCGGCGCCGCCGCCGGTGAGCACCACCCGGGCCATGCCGCGCTCACCCTGGGCGGCGGCGACGACCTCGGTGAAGCGCCGCCGGGCGGCCTCCACCAGGCCCGCCTGGTCGGCGTGCCAGGACAGCCGCGGGGCGGGGCGGTCGGACGGGGCGGTACCGGTCATCGGGGTTCTCCTTCGGCGCGTCGGATCCGGCCCAGGCCGCGCAGCGCGCGGGCGTAGGCCGCGTCGGGGTCGAGGTGCCGCAGCTCCTCGGAGAGGCAGTCCACGGTGGGCCGGCGGAACAGGGCCACCTTGAACGGGGGCCGGTCGCCGATCGCCACCTCCGCGGTGGTGGCGTCGAGCACCCGCAGGGTCACCGGGGCGCCGGGGCGCTCCAGGCGCACCCGGGTCACCGGGGCCTTCGGCTCCCCGGCGGCGTCGGCGGGCACCGGCTCCTCGCCGGTGCCGGCGCGGGTCACCGGCACCCCCAGCCGGTCGGCGAGCCAGCCGGCGGCGAGATCCACCGAGGGATCCCCGGCGGGCCCGGCCAGCTCCACCGCGGTGACCGGCTCATGCGGGGGCAGATCCAGGGCGGAGGCGAGCATGCCCCGCCAGGGGGTGAGCCGGGACCAGGCCAGGTCGGAGTCGCCGGGGGTGTAGCCGGAGCGGCGGGCGAAGATCGCGGCATCGTCGGGATCGGCGAGGGAGTCGGTGATCCGGCGCTGCGCCAGCGCGCCGATCGGGGAGGCCGCGGGCACCTGCGGCGGGGTGGAGGGCCACCAGGCCACCACCGGGGTGTCCGGCAGCAGCAGCGGGGTGACGATCGCCTCCGGGTGCTCGCCGACCTCCCCGGCCAGGTGCATCACCACGATCTCGGCGGCGCCGGCGTCGCCGCCCAGGCGCAGCTCCGCGTCCAGGCGGTCGGCGGCGCGCGGATCCCCGGCGACGAGCACCAGCACCCGGGCGGGGTGCTCCCGGGAGACGTCGTTGGCGGTGGCGATGATGGTCTCCAGGTCGTCGCCGCGGGCGGCGAGCACGATCAGGGTGAGCACCCGGCCGGTGGCGACCACGCCCCCGTCATCGCGGCGGGAGACCAGCTCCCGGGCCACGTCGCGGGTGTCGGTGTCGGAGAGGGTGATGATCATCTCGGTGTCCTGATTCCTTGTCCGGGGCGGCTAGGGCCGGCGCCAGGTGCGGCCGGCGCGGGCGAGCATCCGGTCCGCGGAGGCGGGCCCCCAGGTGCCGGCGGGGTAGTCCTCGGGCCGGCCGCGGCCCGCCCAGTACTCGATCACGGGGTCGAGGATCCGCCAGGACAGCTCGACCTCCTCATTGGTGGGGAACAGGCTCGCCTCGTCGAGCAGGGCGTCCAGGATGAGCCGCTCGTAGGCCTCCGGGGCCTGCTCGGTGAAGGACTCCGCGTAGGAGAAGTCCATGTTCACGTCCCGGACCTCCATGGTGGACCCGGGCACCTTGGAGCCGAAGCGCATCAGCACCCCCTCATCGGGCTGCACCCGGATCACCATCGCGTTGGCGCCCAGCGCCTGGGTCATGGTGTCCGCGAAGGGCAGATGCGGGGCGGTCTTGAACACCAGCGCGATCTCGGTGACCCGGCGGCCTAGGCGCTTGCCGGTGCGCAGGTAGAAGGGCACGCCCGCCCAGCGCCGGGAGTTGATCTGCAGGGTGCACGCGGCGTAGGTCTCGGTGGTGGACTCCGCGTCGAAGCCCTCCTCCTCGCGCAGCCCGCGCACCTGGTGCGAGCCCTGCCAGCCGGCGGCGTACTGGCCGCGGGCGGTGGTCTTCGACAGCGGGCGCACCGCCTCGGTGGCGCGCAGCACCTTCACCTTCTCCGCCTGCAGCTCCTCCGGGGTGAAGGCGATCGGCTCCTCCATGGCGACCAGGGCGAGCAGCTGCAGCAGGTGGTTCTGGATCACGTCCCGGGCGGCGCCGATGCCGTCGTAGTAGCCGGCCCGGCCGCCCAGGCCGATGTCCTCGGCCATGGTGATCTGCACATGGTCGATGTAGTGGGAGTTCCACAGCGGGTCGAAGAGCTGGTTGGCGAAGCGCATCGCGAGGATGTTCTGCACCGTCTCCTTGCCCAGGTAGTGGTCGATCCGGAACACCGAGGACTCCGGGAACACCTGGTTGACGATCCGGTTGAGCTCCCGGGCGCTGGCCAGGTCGTGGCCGAAGGGCTTCTCGATGATCACCCGGCGCCAGTTGTCCGGCCCGGCGGCGGCCAGGCCCGCCCGATCCAGCTGGTGGCACACGTCCGGGAAGTTGTCCGGGGGGATGGACAGGTAGTACGCCCAGTTGCCGGCGGTGCCCCGGGAGGCGTCGAGTTCGGCGAGTGTGCCGGCGAGGCGGTCGAAGGCGGCGTCATCGTCGAAGGTGCCGCGCACGAAGTGGATGCCCTCCGCCAGGCGGCGCCAGACGTGCTCCCGGAAGGGGGTGCGCGCCCCGGCGGTGACGGCGTCGCGCACGTAGGACTCGAAGTACTCCTTGGACCAGTCCCGGCGGCCGTAGCCGACCAGGGCGAAGGAGGCCGGCAGCAGGCCCCGGTTGGCGAGGTCGTAGATCGCGGGCAGCAGCTTGCGGCGGGCCAGGTCCCCGGTGACCCCGAAGATCACCATGCCGCCGGGCCCGGCGATCCGGGGCAGCCGCTTGTCCTGCGGGTCGCGCAGCGGGTTGGTCCAGCCGGCCGCGGGGGTCTGGTGTTCTCTCATCCGGGTCCTTCGGGGAGGGGGTGCGTCGGGCGGGGCGGTGCCCGCGGAAGCAGGATACGCCCCGGCGCCGGGATCCGGCGCCGGGGCGGGGCCGGTGCGGCCCGCGGGGCGGGGGCTCAGCCGCGCGGCTCGGCCAGCCGGGCCCCGATGGCCTCCAGCAGGGCCCGCCAGGCGTCGACGAACTTGTCCACGCCCTGGGTCTCCAGCAGGGCGAAGACCTCGTCGAGGTCCACCCCGGCGGCGGCGATGGCGGCCATCTCCTCCTGCGCCCGCGCCCCGGTCCCGGAGAGCCGGTCGGCGATGCCGGGGGCCTCCTCGGCGGCGACGGCGTCCAGGGTGGCCTCCGGCATGGTGTTCACGGTGTGCGGGCCGGCCAGCCCGGTGACGTACATGGTCGCCGGGTAGTCGGGGTTCTTCACCCCGGTGGAGGCCCACAGCGGCCGCTGCACGTTCGCCCCGGCGGCGGCGAGGTCGCGCCAGCGCTCCGCGTCCGCGGCGAAGGCGGCCTCGAACTCGGCGTAGGCCAGCCGGGCGTTGGCCAGGCCCGCGGTGCCGCGCAGGGCCAGCGCCTCCTCGCCGCCGATCGCCTCCAGCCGGGCGTCGACCTCGGTGTCCACCCGGGAGACGAAGAAGGACGCCACCGAGTGGATGGCGGAGAGATCCCGGCCGTTGGCGCGGGCGCGCTCCAGCCCGTCCAGGTAGGCGGCGATGACCTGGCGGTACCGGGGCACCGAGAAGATCAGGGTGACGTTGACGCAGATCCCCTCGGCGAGGGCGTCGGCGACCGCGGGCAGCGACTCGTCGGTGGCCGGGATCTTGATCATGGCGTTGGGCCGGTCCACCCGGGCCCACAGTTCGCGGGCCTGGGCGATGGTGGCCTCCCGGTCCGCGGCGTAGCGGGGGTCGACCTCGATGGACACCCGGCCATCGCGGCCGCCGGTGGCCTCGGCGACGGGGGCGAGCACATCGCAGGCCTCGCGCACGTCGTCGACGGCCATCGCGAACACCGCCTCCGCCGGCTCCGCCCCGGCCCGCGCCAGCTCCGCGAGCTGGGCGTCGTAGGCGTCGCCGGCGGTCATCGCGGTGTGGAAGATCGCCGGGTTGGTGGTCACCCCGACCACCTCGAGCTCCTCGATCAGCCGGCTCAGCCCGCCGCCGGTGAGGCGGCTCCGGGAGAGGTCGTCGAGCCAGGTGGCGGTGCCGGCCTGGGCCAGTGCGGTGAGGTTCGCGTTGGGCATGTGGGGGATTCCTCCGGATGTCGGGTCGATGGGGGCGGGGTGCGGCGGGTGGGCGGCGGGGCCGGGCGCGGGGCGGGGGCCGCCCCGCGCCCGGGCGGCCGGCTCAGGCGCCGGCGGCGGCGATGGACTCGCGGGCGGCGGAGACGACCGCCTCGGCGGTGATCCCGAACTCGGCGAAGAGCCGGGCGTAGTCGGCGGAGGCGCCGAAGTGCTCCAGGCTCACCGCGCGGCCGGCCTCGCCGAGGTGGCGGTGCCAGGGCATCGCGATCCCGGCCTCCACGGAGACCCGGGCGCGCACCGCCGCCGGCAGCACCGACTCCCGGTAGTCCTCGTCCTGGGCCTCGAACCACTCCAGGCAGGGCACGGAGACCACCCGGGCGGCCACCCCGGAGCCGGTGAGGTCCTCGGCGGCGGCGAGGGCCAGCTGCACCTCGGAGCCGGTGGCCATCAGGATCACGTCCGGGGTGCCCTCGGTGTCGCGCAGCACGTAGGCGCCGCGGCGCACCCCCTCGGCGGCGGCCTCCGCGGTACCGGCCAGCACCGGCACGTTCTGCCGGGTCAGCGCCAGCGCCTTCGGCCCGGCCGGGCCCTCCAGGGCGGCGACCCAGGCCGCGGCGGTCTCGTTGGCGTCGGCCGGGCGCAGGGTGGCCATGCCCGGGATGGCGCGCAGCGAGGCGAGCTGCTCCACCGGCTGGTGGGTGGGCCCGTCCTCGCCGAGGCCGATCGAGTCATGGGTCCACACGTAGATGGGGGAGACCCCCATCAGGGCGGCCAGGCGCACCGCCGGGCGCATGTAGTCGGAGAAGATCAGGAAGGTGCCGCCGTAGGGGCGGGTGCCGCCGTGCAGCGCGATGCCGTTGAGGATCGCGCCCATGGCGTGCTCGCGGATGCCGAAGTGCAGGTTGCGCCCGTAGGGGGAGGTGGTCCAGGTGCCGGTGCTGATCTCCTCCGGGCCGAAGGAGGGATCGCCCTTGATCACGGTGTTGTTGGACCCGGCGAGGTCCGCGGACCCGCCCCACAGCTCCGGCAGGGTGCGGCCGAGCTCCTGCAGCACCGCCTCGGAGGCCTTGCGGGTGGCCAGGCCCTTGGCGTCGGCCTCCCAGGAGGGCAGCGCGTCGGCGTAGCCGGCCGGCAGCTCGCCGGCGGTCATCCGGTCGAACAGCGCCTTGCCCTCCGGGTTGGCGGCGGCCCAGGCGTCGAAGGCGGCGTCCCATTCGGCATGCGCCGCCGCGGCCCGGGCGGCCAGCGCGCGGGTGTGCTCGATGACCTCGGCGGGCACCTCGAAGGTGGCCTCCGGGTCGAAGCCCAGCTCCCGCTTGATCAGCGCCACCTCCTCCTCGCCGAGGGCGGCGCCGTGCGAGGCGCCGGTGTTCATCGCGTTCGGGGCGGGGTAGGCGATGACCGAGCGCACCCGGACGAAGGTGGGCCGGTCCCGGTCCGCCTTCGCCTCGGCGACCGCGGCCTCCAGGGCGGCGACGTCCTCGCCGCCGTCGACCTCGATCACCTGCCAGCCGTAGGCCCGGTAGCGGGCGGCGACGTCCTCGGTGAAGGCGATGGTGGTGTCGTCCTCGATGGAGATGCCGTTGTCGTCCCAGAACACGATCAGGTTGCCCAGCCCCTGGGTGCCGGCCAGGGAGCAGGCCTCGGCGGTGACGCCCTCCTGGACGTCGCCGTCGGAGGCGATCACGTAGACGAAGTGGTCGAAGGGGGAGGTCCCCGGGGCGGCCTCGGGGTCGAGCAGGCCGCGCTCGCGGCGGGCGGCCATCGCCATGCCCACCGCGGAGGCCAGGCCCTGGCCCAGCGGGCCGGTGGTGATCTCCACCCCGTCGGTGTGCCCGTACTCGGGGTGGCCGGGGGTCAGCGCGCCCCAGGTGCGCAGCGCCTTCAGATCCTCCAGCTCCACGCCGAAGCCGGCGAGGTAGAGCTGGATGTACTGGGTCAGCGAGGAGTGCCCGCAGGACAGCACGAAGCGGTCCCGGCCCGCCCAGCGCGGCGCCGCCGGATCATGGCGCAGCACCCGCTGGTAGAGCAGGTAGGCCAGCGGGGCGAGGCTCATCGCGGTGCCGGGGTGGCCGGACCCGCAGTTCTGCACCGCATCGGCGGCGAGCACCCGGGCGGTGTCCACCGCCCGGGTGTCCAGATCCGTCCAGTCGTCGGGGTACCTGCGCTCGATGCGCGCCTGCAGCTCGGGGGAGAGGGTCACGGGGGCTCCTGCCTTGGATGCTCGAAACGGTTCGTCTGTTCCGGCTACATCCTAGCCCCGATCCGGACCCGGCCCGGCGGATGCGCGCCGCGCGGATCGGGGCGATGCCCGCTGCGGTATCGGGCTGGGGCTACGATTGGGGCCGCAAAGCCGCCGGAGGACCCGCGTCGGCCGGAGACGAATCGTTGGAGGACCCTTGCTGGAGACCGTCAAGGCGTATTTCGCGCTGACGAAACCCCGCGTCATCGAGCTGCTGCTCGTGGCCGCGATCCCGGCGATGCTGCAAGCCGACCGCGGCGAGGTCCACGTGTGGTACATCCTCGGCACGCTGGTCGGCGGCTGGATGGGCGCCGCCGCGGCGAACACCTTCAACATGGTCGCCGACTCGGACATCGACAAGCTGATGAACCGCACCCGGCGCCGCCCGCTGGCGGAGCAGACGGTGACCAACCGGCACGCCCTGGTCTTCGGGGTGGCGCTGATGGTGGCGAGCTTCCTGTGGCTGTGGCTGCTGTGCAACTCCCTGCTCGCCGCGGTGTTCATCCTGATCACCATCGCCTTCTACGTCTTCGTCTACACCATGTGGCTCAAGCGCCGCACCGACCAGAACGTGGTCTGGGGCGGCGCCGCCGGCTGCATGCCGGTGTTCGTGGGCTGGGCGGTGATCACCGACAACTCCGCCAACGTCACCGGCTGGGCGCACTGGTGGCAGGCCGCGGTGCTGTTCATGGTGATCTTCTTCTGGACCCCGCCGCACACCTGGGCGCTGGGCCTGCGCTACCGGGAGGACTACGAGGCCGCGGGGGTGCCGATGATGCCGGTGGTGCGCGAGCCGCTCTACGTCACGGTGCGCATCATCGCCTACACCGCGGCCACCGCGGTGACCACCTTCCTGCTCATCCCGGCGGCCGGCTGGGTGTACCTGGTGACCTCCCTCATCGCCGCCGCCTGGTTCCTGCGCGGGGCGATCCTGCTGCACCGGGAGGTCAAGGCCGGCGGGGAGATCAAGCCGATGAAGCTGTTCCTGCTGTCCAACAACTACCTGGCGCTGGTGTGCGTGGGCCTGTCCGTGGACGCGGTGCTGGGCCTGCAGACCGTCGCCCAGATGCTCGGCTGAGCACGGGCCGCCGGCCGCGCCGCACGGGCCCCGCACCCCGACCCCGGGGGCGGGGCCCCGCCGCATGCGCGCCCGGCCCCGCGCCGCGCCGGCCCGGGCGAGGGCCCGGCGGCGGACGCCGCCGGATCCGGGGGAGGGCCGGCCGGGCGACGTCCCGGGGACGGCAAAGGGGCCGCGCACCCGCTGGGTGCGCGGCCCCCGCCCGGGCCCGGGCCTGCGACTGTAACCAGGGCCCGGGGCCCAGTTTACGTGGCCGTCACGGCCGGGGAATCAACGGGCCGCGGCATGCTCGGCGTCGCCGGCGGTGGAGCCGGTGACGGTGGCGGCGCCGCCGATGCGGCGCAGCCCCAGGGCGAACAGCACCGCGGTCAGGCCGGTGACGATCCCGGAGCCGGCGACGTGCACCGGCACCAGGGCCTCGGGCACGTCGTTCCAGTACTGGATCATGCCGACCCCGCCCTGGATCAGGATCATGGCGAACAGCCAGGCGCCGAGCTTCACCGCCGCGGAGTCGACCTCGCTGACCGCCAGGGCGAAGATCAGGCCGATGACCAGGCCGAGCAGCAGGTACATGAACCCGGCGTGCACGTGGGTGAGGTCCACGATGGGCAGGTTCAGCCGGTCCTCGGGGGCGACCGTGGCGTCGCCGGCGTGCGGGCCGGCGCCGGTGACCATGGTGCCCGTGATAAGGGTGGCGGTCATCGCGGCCGCGCACAGCGCCGCCAGGCGGCGCAGCAGCGGCGGGTAGGTGCGGGTCACCGCGCCGTCATCGGGTTCGGCGACTTTGACGTAGGCCAGGCCCGCGATCCACACCAGCAGCATGGAGGGCAGGAAGTGCAGGGCCACGGCGTACCACTTCAGGTCCACCCACACCGAGACGCCGCCGATCACGGCCTGCACGATGATGCCGAGCCCGGAGATCAGGGCCAGCACCTTGATCTCGCGGCGGCGGCCGGCCCGGACCACGGCGAGGAAGAGCAGCAGGGTCAGGGCGACCAGGACGAAGGTGAGCAGCCGGTTGCCGAATTCGATGGCCTGGTGCAGGGCCGGGGCGGCCCCGGCGACCGGGGTGAAGGAGCCGGGGTGGCACTGCGGCCAGGTCTCGCAGCCGAGCCCGGAGCCGGTGACCCGGACGATGGATCCGGTCACCGCGATACCGGCCTGGGCGACGAGCACCAGCAGGGCGTAGAGGCGCTGCCGCCGGATGGTCGGCAGCGGCAGCCGTTGCAGCGGCAGCCGCCGCCCGGTGCCGGGGGCGCTGGAATCATGGGTCGAGGTGGTCACGGGGCCCAAGCCTACCCGCCGCGACCGGGGGCGACGGGGGCGGGGCGGCCGCTATTCCCCGGAGGCCTCGAAGCGGAACAGGCGGGTCGCCGCCCAGCCGCAGAGCAGGCCCCAGGCGAGCAGCACCAGCAGCGGCACGGCGGTGTCCCCGCCGTCCAGGATCCCGGTGAGCAGCCGGGTGGCGGCCACCGAGGGCAGCAGGTCCAGGGCGGCGGCCAGGGGGCCGGGCAGCTCCGGGCCGACGGCGACCAGGGTGGCCGCGCCGAGCAGCAGGAACCAGATCAGGTTGGCCAGGGCGAGGATGAGCTCCGCGCCGAGGGTGCCGCCCATGAGCAGCCCCATGGTGGCGAAGCTCGCGGTGGCCAGCAGGGTGGCCGCCAGCACCAGGGCCATGGCGCCCGGGCCGGCCCGGAAGCCCAGGGCGATGGCGGTGGCGGTCATCAGCGCGAACTGGATGGCGACCACCACACCGACCGCGCCGACCTTGCCGGCGATGATCGCCCAGCGCGGCAGCCCGGAGGCGCCGACCCGCTTCAGGGCCCCGTAGCGGCGGTCGAAGCCCACCGCGATGGCCTGGCCGGTGAACCCGGCGGACATCGCGGAGACGGCGAGCACCATCGGGTAGACCGCGTCGATGGGCTCCGCCACGTCGAGCACCGGCACCACGGTGAAGCCGACCAGCAGGGCCAGCGGGATCACCATGGACAGCAGCGCCTGCTCCCCGTGCCGCAGGATCAGCGCGGTCTCCATCCGGGTCTGCGCGACGAGCACCCGGCGCATCGGCGCCGCCCCCGGGTTGGGGGCGAAGGTGCCGCGGGGGAACCTGCTGGTGGTCTCGGGGCTCTCCGCCACGTCAGCTCCTCATCTCTCGGCCGGTGATGTCCAGGAACACGTCCTCCAGGCTGCGCCGGGCCACCTGCAGCCCGGTGATCAGCACCCCGCGGTCGGCGCACCAGGCGGCCAGCCGGGCGATGCCCTCGGCGTCGGCGGCCCCGGCGACCCGGTACCGGTTCGGCGCCACCGCGCGCACCTCCACCGCCGCCCCCGGGCCGGCGAGGTGGCCGGCCAGGGCCGCGGCGTCGATCGGCGCGTCCACGGTGAGGTCGATGCCCCGGGTGGTGGCGAGGCCGGTGAGCTCCCCGGTGGTGCCATGCGCGACGGTGCGCCCCCGGTCGATGATCATCACCTCGTCGGCCAGGGCCTCCGCCTCGTCCATCAGGTGGGTGGTGAGCACCACGGTGGCCCCGTCCCGGCGCAGCGAGCCGATCAGGTCCCACACCGCCAGCCGGGACTGGGCGTCCAGCCCGGCGGTGGGCTCGTCGAGGAAGACCAGCTCCGGCCGGCCGACCAGGGCGCAGGCCAGGGAGAGCCGCTGCTGCTGGCCGCCGGAGAGCCGGCGGTAGGCGGTGGCCCGGTTGCGGCCCAGGCCGACGACGTCGATGAGCCAGTCCACGTCCAGGGGGTCGGCGGCGTAGCCGGCGACCAGCTCCAGCATCTCGGCCACGCGCACCCCCGGGTAGGCGCCGCCGCCCTGCAGCATCACGCCGATCCGGCGGCGCAGCGCATCGGTCTGCCGGTGCGGATCCAGGCCCAGCACCCGCACGGTGCCGGAGTCGGGCCGCACGAAGCCCTCGCACATCTCCACGGTGGTGGTCTTGCCGGCGCCGTTGGGCCCCAGCAGGGCGAGCACCTTGCCGCGCGCCAGGCGCAGGCCGAGCCCGTCGACCGCGGTGACGTCGCCGTAGCGCTTCGTCACCCCGGTAAGTTCCAGCGCCGGCGCGTCGCCGGCCTCCATGGCGTGGGTCACGGGGCAAGCATAGGCCAGCCCGGGCCGCAACCCGGCCACAGGGCCGCGCCGCGCGCCGCTCAGCGCACCCGGAACACCCGGGTGCGCGCGCCCAGGGCGAGCACCGCCGCCAGGCACACCGCGAAGGACCCGGCGGCGCCGAGGTAGATCTGCAGCACGGTCATCGGCGGCAGGCCCAGGCCGCGGGGCAGCACCGCGAAGCTGAAGAAGGTGGAGTAGGCCACCACCGCCACCCGGAACCCGGGCCGGTCCGCCCAGCCGGACAGCGGCACCAGGGCCCACAGCAGGTACCAGGGGTGCACCACCGGGAAGAGCAGCACCAGGGCGAACATGGACAGCCCGTAGCCGCCCAGGGGGTGGATCCGGCCCCGGAAGGTGGCCCAGAGCATGCGCAGCATCCACGCCCCGGCCAGGGCCACGCCCAGGCCCCGGGTCAGGGTCAGCGCCGCATCGGAGACGTCCCCGACGCCGAGCAGCCGGCCGAAGAACCCGGCGAGCACGCCGAGCAGGGTGGGCAGGGACATCCAGCTGCGGATGCTGGCCGCCCCGCCCTGGCTGGTCACCCAGCCGAAGCCCAGCCCGGTGGCGGTGGAGGCGGCGACCACGGTGACCCCGGCCACCGCGGCCACCCCGGCGGCGGCGCGGGCCACCGCCGCGGCCCCGCCGCCGAACCGGCGGGCCAGGGCCATCCCGGCGAACCCGAGGGCGACGAAGCCGGTGACCTTCACCATCCCGGCCAGGGCGATGAGCACGATCCCGGCGATGAGCAGCACCAGGCGCCGGCCCCGGGGCCGGCCCCGGCCGGGGTCGGGCGCCGGGTCCGGGGAACCGGCCCGGGGGGCGCCGTGCAGGGCGCATTGGGTGAGCTCCAGCCCGCACAGCAGCAGCGCCAGCAGCAGCGACTCGTTGTGCGCGCCGCCGACCAGGTGCAGCAGCACCAGCGGGTTGAGCACGCCCAGCCACAGCGCGAACTGGGGGGAGACCCCGCAGCGCTGGGCGAGCCGGACCAGCGCCCAGGCCACCGCGTAGAGGGAGATCACCGCGATGGTGCGGTGCAGCAGCACCGAGGCGAGCACGTGGTCCTCGGTGAGCGCGGAGATGCCCGCGGCCACCGCCATCGCCACCGGGCCGTAGGGGCTGGGCGAATGGGACCAGATCAGCGGCACCGAGCGGGCCAGCGGATCCCGGGCGCCGAGGATGTCCACCGGCCCGGCGAGGTAGGGGTCCAGGCCCCGGCCCACGATCGCGCCCTGCGCCAGGTAGGAGTAGATGTCCTGGGTGAACAGGGGGGCGGTGATGAGCAGGGGCAGCACCCAGCCGGCGAAGGTGCGCACCAGCATCCCGGTGTCCACCGCGGTGACCCGGGTGCGCGCCCCGGCGTAGACGAACACGCCCACGCCCAGCCAGGCCAGCACCAGGAAGGCGATCCCGGTGAAGGTGACGATGGTGGTGGCCTGCAGCATCCGGCCGAGCGCCCCGCCGAGCGGGTTGGCCCAGAAGGCGTTGCCGATCACCGGGGTGGCCCCGGCGCCGATGCCGCCGACCAGGATCAGGATCGCGCCGAGGGTGCCGGTCCAGCGCAGCGCGGTGAAGCGGCGCAGCTCGCGGTGGTCCACCCGGTAGGCGAGGGGGGATTCCACGCCGCGGTGCAGGGTCGCCGATCGGGACCCGGCCCGGCCGATCCGGGGCAGCGCGTCGCGCACCCAGCCGGGGGCCAGCGCGCCCCGGGTCGCTTCCTCGTCCACGGGCTAGAGGATACCGGCCCAGGCGCCCCGGGGCCGTCTGGACATGGCGGCCCAATTACGCAACACTTGTGTTGTCTAAAGCCCCGGCGGGATCCGCCGGGGCGGCGGACCGTGCCCGGGCCCGGATCGGACCCGGGGGCGCGGCAGTGCACGAGACGATACCGGCAGGAGGTGCCGACGATGACGCCCACGCGCGACGGCGACACCCGCCGCCGGATCCTGGAGACCCTGCTTGCCGGGGACCCGGCCAGCGCCTCGGAGATCGCCGCCGAACTGGGGCTGTCCGCGGCGGCGGTGCGCCGCCACCTGGACATCCTGGTCGGCGAGGGCCTCGCCGAGGCCGCGCCGGCGCCGGCGGCGGGACCCCGCGGCCGGGGCCGGCCGGCGAAGACCTTCCGGCTCACCGCCGAGGGGCGCTCCCGCTTCGGCCACGGCTACGACGAACTCGCCGCGGCGGCGCTGGCCGCCCTGCGCGAGGCCGGCGGGGAGGCGGCCGTCATGGCCTTCGCCCGCCGCCGGGCCGCGGAGATCCTCGACGGCGTCGACGCCGTCGGCGACGGGGTGAGCGTGCCCGAGGTGGTGGACCAGGTCGTCGGCGCCTTCCGGCGGCACGGCTACGCCGCGCACGCCCACCCGGGCCGCGCCGGTTTGCAGCTGTGCCAGCGGCATTGCCCGATCAGCGAGGTCGCCGGGGACTTCCCCGAGCTGTGCGAGGCCGAGCAGGAGGCGGTGAGCACCCTGCTGGGCCAGCACACCCAGCAGCTGGCTACCATCGCCGACGGCAACGGCGTGTGCACCGTGCACATCCCCCTCGTCCGATCCCGACCCCCAGCCCCCCATGCAGCACCCACAGAAAGGAGCGGACAATGACCCTCGCCCAGGATGAATCCGCGATGGTGCCCAAGCCCCAGACCGATGAGGAGATCATCGAGTCGATCGGCGCCTACCAGTACGGCTGGCATGACGACGACACCGCCGGGGCGGCCGCCAAGCGCGGCCTGTCCGAGGCGGTCGTGCGCGACATCTCCGCCAAGAAGGACGAGCCGGAGTGGATGCTCGAGCGCCGCCTGAAGGCGCTGGACATCTTCGATCGGAAGCCGCTGCCCACCTGGGGCGCGGATCTCTCCGGCATCGACTTCGACAACATCAAGTACTTCGTGCGCTCCACGGAGAAGCAGGCCCAGACCTGGGACGATCTGCCCGCCGACATCAAGGAGACCTACGACAAGCTGGGCATCCCGGAGGCGGAGAAGCAGCGCCTGGTCTCCGGGGTGGCCGCCCAGTACGAGTCCGAGGTGGTCTACCACCAGATCCGCGAGGACCTGGAGGCCCAGGGGGTCATCTTCCTCGACACCGACACCGGCCTGAAGGAGCACCCGGAGCTGTTCCGGGAGTACTTCGGCTCGGTGATCCCCGCCGGCGACAACAAGTTCTCCGCGCTCAACACCGCGGTGTGGTCCGGCGGCTCCTTCATCTACGTGCCCAAGGGGGTGCACGTGGACATCCCGCTGCAGGCCTACTTCCGGATCAACACCGAGAACATGGGCCAGTTCGAGCGCACCCTGATCATCGTCGACGAGGACGCCTACGTGCACTACGTCGAGGGCTGCACCGCGCCGATCTACAAGTCGGATTCGCTGCACTCCGCGGTGGTGGAGATCATCGTGAAGAAGGGCGGCCGCTGCCGCTACACCACCATCCAGAACTGGTCGAACAACGTCTACAACCTGGTCACCAAGCGCACCAAGTGCGAGGAGGGCGCGACCATGGAGTGGATCGACGGCAACATCGGCTCCAAGGTGACCATGAAGTACCCGGCGGTGTGGATGACCGGCCCGCACGCCCGCGGGGAGGTGCTTTCGGTGGCCTTCGCCGGGCAGGACCAGTTCCAGGACACCGGGGCGAAGATGGTGCACATGGCCCCGCACACCTCCTCCAACATCGTCTCCAAGTCGGTGGCGCGCAGCGGCGGCCGGGCCGCCTACCGCGGCCTGGTGCAGGTGAACAAGGGCGCCAAGCACTCCGCCAGCTCGGTGGAGTGCGATGCGCTGCTGGTGGACACCATCTCCCGCTCGGACACCTACCCCTACGTCGACGTGCGCGAGGACGACGTCACCCTCGGCCATGAGGCGACCGTCTCCCAGGTCTCCGATGACCAGCTCTTCTACCTGATGAGCCGCGGGATCGAGGAGGATGAGGCGATGGCCATGGTGGTCCGCGGATTCGTGGAGCCCATCGCCAAGGAGCTGCCCATGGAGTACGCCCTGGAGCTCAACCGCCTCATTGAACTGCAGATGGAAGGGTCGGTCGGTTAAACCCATGACTACCGCAAACACCGTTGAACCGGCGGTGCAGCCGCACCGCCGGGTGCTCGCCAACAAGGGCGACATCTTCAGCTCCTTCGACGTCGCCGACTTCCCGGTGCCCAAGGGCCGCGACGAGGAGTGGCGGTTCACCCCGCTGCGCCGGCTGCACGGCCTGCACGACGGCACCGCCGGGGAGCCGGCGCCGGCGGACATCGCCGTCGACGCCGCCGAGGGCGTCGAGGTGCACCGGGTGCGCCGCGGCGACGAGCGCCTCGGCCGGGCCGGGACGCCGGTGGACCGGGTCGCCGCCCAGGCCTTCAGCAGCTTCGACGAGGCCGTGGTGCTGGAGGTCGGCCGCGGCGCCGAGGCCGGGGCCCAGGATCCGGTCACGGTGCGGATCACCGGGCCCGGGGAGGGCCGGGTCGCCTACGGGCACGTGGTGATCGACGTCGCCGCCGGCGCCCACGCCGCGGTGGTGCTGGACTACCGCGGCTCCGGGGCCTTCGCCGACAACGTGGAGTTCCTGGTCGGCGACGCCGCCTCGCTGACCGTGGTCAGCCTCGGCAACTGGGCCGCGGACGCGGTGCACCTCTCCGGCCACCACGGCCGGCTGGGCCGCGACGCGGTGCTGCGGCACACCGTGGCCTGCTTCGGCGGGTCCGTGGTGCGGGTGATCCCGCGGGTGGCCTTCACCGCCCCCGGCGGCGACGCCGAGCTGCTGGGCGTGTACTTCGCCGATGACGGCCAGTACTTCGAGCAGCGGCTGCTGGTGGATCACGCGGTGCCGAACTGCCGCTCCAACGTGATGTACAAGGGCGCCCTGCAGGGCGACCCGGACTCCCGGCTGCCCGATGCGCGCACCGCCTGGGTCGGCGATGTGCTGATCCGGGAGAACGCCGGCGGCACGGACACCTACGAGCTGAACCGGAACCTGATCCTCACCGAGGGCGCCCGGGCGGACTCGGTGCCCAACCTGGAGATCGAGACCGGCGAGATCGCCGGCGCCGGGCACGCCGCCACCGTCGGCCGCTTCGACGACGACCAGCTGTTCTACCTGATGAGCCGGGGCATCCCGGAGGAGGTGGCGCGCCGGCTGGTGGTGCGCGGCTTCTTCGGCGAGGTGATCCACCGGATCCCGGTGGAGTCCGTCCGCGACCGGCTCACCGACCTCATCGACGCCGAGCTCGCCACCGTCGAGCTCTAGCGGCGCCCCACCCACCCGAACTTCCCGAGAAGGACACCACCTGACGATGAGCACCCTGGAAATCAAGAACCTGCATGCGCAGGTGCTCCCCACCGACGAGACCGCCGAGCCGAAGCCGATCCTCAAGGGGGTGAACCTGACCATCCGGTCGGGGGAGACCCATGCGGTGATGGGCCCCAACGGCTCCGGCAAGTCCACCCTGGCGTACACCATCGCCGGGCACCCCCGCTACGAGGTCACCGAGGGCGAGGTGCTGCTCGACGGCGAGAACATCCTGGAGATGAGCGTCGACGAGCGCGCCCGGGCCGGCCTCTTCCTGGCCATGCAGTACCCGGTGGAGGTCACCGGCGTGTCCATGTCCAACTTCCTGCGCTCGGCGGCCACCGCGGTGCGCGGCGAGGCCCCGAAGCTGCGGCACTGGGTCAAGGAGGTCAAGGAGGCGATGCGCGGGCTGGAGATCGACCCGTCGTTCTCCGAGCGCTCCGTCAACGAGGGCTTCTCCGGCGGGGAGAAGAAGCGCCACGAGATCCTGCAGCTGGATCTGCTGCGGCCCAAGTTCGCCGTGCTCGACGAGACCGACTCCGGCCTGGACGTCGACGCGCTGCGGGTCTGCTCCGACGGGATCAACCGCTACCAGGAGGAGACCGACGGCGGGATCCTCATCATCACCCACTACCAGCGGATCCTGAACTACGTGCGGCCCGATTTCGTGCACGTCTTCCACGACGGCCGCTTCGTCGAGTCCGGTGGCCCGGAGCTGGCCCTGGCCCTGGAGGAGCACGGCTACGAGCGGTTCATCGATGCTCAGTCCTGAGCTGCGGGCGGATTTCCCGATCCTCGCCCGCACCGTCCGGGACGGCCGGCCGCTGGTCTACCTGGACTCCGGGGCCACCGCGCAGCGGCCCCGGCAGGTGATCGAGGCGGAGACCCGGTTCCTGGAGCGGTGCAACGCCCCGGTGCACCGCGGCGCCTACCAGCTCGCGGAGGAGGCCACCGACGCCTACGAGGGCGCCCGGGAGGCGATCGCGGCCTTCATCGGCGCCGATCACGAGGATCTGGTGTTCACCAAGAACGCCACCGAGGCGCTGAACCTGCTCGCCTACACCCTCGGCGACGACCGGGCCGGCCGGTGGGCGGTCGGCCCCGGCGACACCATCGTGGTCACCGAGCTGGAGCACCACGCCAACCTGGTGCCCTGGCAGGAGCTGGCCCGGCGCACCGGGGCGCGGCTGCGCTGGTACGCCGCCACCGCCGATGGCCGGATCGACCTGGACTCCCTGGACCTCGATGAGACGGTCAAGGTGGTGGCCTTCACCCACCAGTCGAATGTCACCGGGGCGGTGAGCGACGTCGCCGAGATCGTCTCCCGGGCGCGGGCGGTGGGCGCGCTCACCGTGCTCGACGCCTGCCAGTCGGTGCCGCATATGCCGGTGCACGTGGGCGAGCTCGGGGTGGACGCGCTGGCCTTCTCCGGGCACAAGATGCTCGGCCCCACCGGGGTCGGCGCCCTGTGGGCGCGGCGGGAGCTGCTCGCCGCGCTGCCGCCCTTCCTCACCGGCGGCTCCATGATCGAGGTCGTCGCCATGGACGGCTCCAGCTACGCGGGGCCCCCGCAGCGCTTCGAGGCCGGCACCATGATGACCAGCCAGGTCGTCGGCCTCGGCGCGGCCGTGGGGTACCTGGAGGCGCTGGGCATGCCCGCCGTCGCCGCGCATGAGCGGGCGCTCACCGAGCGCGCCCTGGAGCTGCTGCCCGCCATCCCGGGCCTGCGGATCATCGGCCCGGCCGGCCCCGAGGATCGCGGGGCGGCGGTGTCCTTCCAGGTCGACGGGGTGCACCCGCATGACCTGGGCCAGGTCCTCGATGACCGCGGGGTGTGCATCCGGGTCGGCCACCACTGCGCCTGGCCGGTGCACCGCGCCCTGGGCGTGCAGTCCACCGCCCGGGCCTCGTTCTACCTGTACAACACCCTCGACGAGGTTGACGCGCTCGCCGACGCCATCGTCGACGCCAAGCGTTTCTTCGGCGTCTGAACCCGCGCCCGCCCGGACCCCGGGCGGCGCACCGCCTCATCCGGCGGGTCCTGGAGGAGCATATGAAACTCGAGCAGATGTACCAGGAGGTCATCCTGGACCACTACAAGCACCCGCAGCATGCCGGGTTGCGGGAGCCCTACGGGGCGGAGGTGCACCACGTCAACCCCTCCTGCGGGGACGAGCTCACCCTGCGGGTGGCGCTCTCCGCGGACGGGGCCACCGTCGAGGACGTGTCCTATGACGCGGTGGGCTGCTCCATCTCGCAGGCCTCGACCTCGGTGATGGCCGAGGAGATCATCGGCCGGCCGGTCGAGGAGGCGATGGCCAAGCTCGCCGAATTCGAGCGCATGATCACCTCCCGGGGCACCGTGGAGGGCGATGAGGACCTGATCGGCGACGGCATCGCCTTCGCCGGGGTCTCGAAGTACCCGGCGCGGGTGAAATGCGCGCTGCTGGGCTGGAAGGCCTTCCAGGCGGCCACCGCCGAGGCCATGCACGGCGGGGCCGGCCCCGCCGCGGACACCGAGGAGGACCGATGAACCAGAACGAGCACACCCCCGACGCGGCGGCCGCCGCGGAGGCCGAGGCCGCCCGCGCGGCCCGGATCGCCGAGGAGGAGAACACCCTCGGGGTGCCGGAGCGCCCCGAGCAGTCCGCCGCGGACGAGCAGCTGGCGATCCAGGTGGAGGAGGCGATGTACGACGTCGTCGACCCCGAGATCGGGATCAACGTGGTCGATCTCGGCCTGGTCTACGACATCTGGATCGAGGACGGCTCCACCGCGGTCATCCACATGACCCTGACCTCCCCGGCCTGCCCGCTGACCGATCTGCTCACCAGCCAGACCGAGTCGCTGGTGATGGACCTCGACGGCATCGAGGACTACCGGATCAACTGGGTGTGGTCCCCGCCGTGGGGCCCCCAGTTCATCACCGAGGACGGCCGCGACCAGATGCGGGCGCTGGGCTTCTCCGTCTAG
This sequence comes from Corynebacterium sphenisci DSM 44792, assembly GCF_001941505.1. Taxonomy (NCBI): domain Bacteria; kingdom Bacillati; phylum Actinomycetota; class Actinomycetes; order Mycobacteriales; family Corynebacteriaceae; genus Corynebacterium; species Corynebacterium sphenisci. The sequence continues at coordinate 1,366,757 of NZ_CP009248.1, forward strand.
CCGCCCCCGCCCGGGGCGGCGCGCGACACCTGGCGAAGGGAGGGATCCATCATGCTGCCCAACGTCCGTTGGCCGGAGCTGGTCATCCTGCTCATCGTCATCTGCGCGATCGCGCTGATCGCGGCGATCATCCGCCGGCTCTAGCCGGATCCGCCGCCGGGCGCAGCGGCAGCGCCACCGTGGCCAGCAGCCGGCCCAGCACCCGCGGGGCCCGCCGGGCCAGGCCCGGGGCCAGCGCGAGCATGGTCGCCGCGATCCCGGCCGGGGAGGCCCCGGTGAGGTAGGCCCGGATCCGGTGCTCCGGGAGGCGGGCGAATTCGGCGAAGAAGGCCCGGGTGGCGGGCGCGTCGAAGCCCAGCAGCACCCGCAGTCCCCGCCGGCGCAGCCAGGTCGCCGCCGCCCCGCCCGGGGCCGCCGCCGCCCGGCCCCCGGCGAGGGCGTCGAGCACCCGATCCGCGTCCGCCAGCGCCCAGCCCACCGAGTAGCCGGTGGCCGGGTGCATCCACCCGGCGGCCGCCCCGAACCGGACGACCCCGCCGCCGCGCCGGCGGGGCGGCGGCATCCGCCCCGGGCCCAGGGGGAAGTCCACCACCTCCTCCGCCAGCGCCGCCCCCGGCGGCACGCCGAGATCGGCGAGCCGGGCGGCCTGCATCCGCCGCAGATGGGCGTGCAGCCCCGCATCCCCGGCGGCGTTCGCGGCCACGGCGAGGATGGTCTCCTCCACCAGCCAGCGGCCGCCGCCGAGCGGAATCCGGTAGGAGAAGGTCGCCGGGAGCGCCTCGGCCCCCGGCGGGGCGCCCGCGGGCACCCGGAAGTCCATGAGCACCGCCCGCCGGTGCGCCGCCGGCAGCGCCGCGGCGGGGAGGACCTGCCCGTAGGCCAGCTGCCGGGCGGCCAGCGGCCGCGCCGGCCGGGTGTCCGCCACCGCGTCCGGCCGGTCCCAGCCGGCCGCGGCCACGACCCCGGCCGGGGTCACCTCCGGCCCCGCCGGGCCGGGTCGGGCGCCCGCCCGGGACCGGGCCACGGCGAAGCCGCCCAGCCCGGCGAGCGCGCCGGCGTCGAGCACCGCGTACTCCGAGTCCAGGGCCCGTTCCCGGCCGGCGGCGTCGATGAGCACCGGCCGCGCCCGGGCCGCGACCGCCGCCGCCGGCAGCCAGCCGGGCAGCTGGTCGGCCCAGGCGCCCACCGTGGACGGGGCCCGGGGCCCGGCCGGGTCCACGCCGAGCACCGGCCAGCCCCGGGCCGCGGCCCGGTGCGCCAGGGCGGTGCCGGCCGGCCCCAGGCCCAGCACCACCAGCCGCGGCGGGGGCTCGGGTCGGGTACCGGGGGCGGGCGTGGCGTCCATGGCCCCACAGGATACGTCCGCGCCGGGTGCGGCCCGCCCACCTGGTAGCCTTCCCCGACGTGATTGTCACCAAGGATCTGGAGGTCCGCGCCGGCGCGCGCACCCTGCTCGACGCCCCCGGGGAGCAGCTGCGGGTGCAGCCCGGCGACCGGATCGGCCTGGTCGGGCGCAATGGCGCGGGCAAGACCACGACCATGCGGATCCTGGCCGGGGAGGGCGAGCCCTACGGCGGGGAGGTGATCCGCGCCGGGGACATCGGCTACCTGCCCCAGGATCCCCGGGAGGGCGATGTCACCGTCTCCGCCCGCGATCGGGTGCTCTCCGCCCGGGGCCTGGACACGATCCGGCATTCCATGGAGCGCCAGCAGGAGATCATGGAGACCGCCGGGGCCCCGGCGAAGCGTGATGCGGCGATCCGCAAGTACTCCCGCCTGGAGGAGCGCTACCACGATCTCGGCGGCTACGAGGCGGACAGCGAGGCCGCCCGGATCTGCGACGCCCTGGGCCTGCCGGAGCGGATCCTGGACCAGCCGCTGGGCACCCTCTCCGGTGGCCAGCGCCGCCGGGTGGAGCTCGCCCGGATCCTCTTCGCCGCCTCCGGCGGGGCCGGCAAATCGGCGACCACGCTGCTGCTCGACGAGCCCACCAACCACCTCGACGCCGACTCCATCACCTGGTTGCGCGGGTTCCTGCGCGGCCACGAGGGCGGGCTGGTGATGATCAGCCATGACGTGGACCTGCTCGCCGCGGTGTGCAACAAGGTGTGGTTCCTCGACGCGGTGCGCGGGGAGGCCGACGTGTACAACATGGGCTGGCGCAAGTACCTCGACGCCCGGGCCACCGACGAGGCCCGGCGGCGCCGGGAGCGGGCGAACGCGGAGAAGAAGGCCACCGCGCTGCGCCGGCAGGCCGACAAGCTCGGCGCGAAGGCCACCAAGGCCCGGGCGGCGAAGCAGATGGTCGCCCGCGCGGAGCGGATGCTCGACGAGCTCGACGAGGAGACCGTCGCGGACAAGGTGGCGCACATCTCCTTCCCGACCCCGGCGCCCTGCGGGAAGACCCCGCTCAACGCCCGCGGGCTGACCAAGATGTACGGCTCCCTGGAGGTCTTCGCCGGGGTGGACCTGGCCATCGACCGGGGATCCCGGGTGGTGGTGCTGGGCTTCAACGGCGCCGGCAAGACCACGCTGCTCAAGCTCCTCGCCGGGGTGGAGCGCACCGACGGCGAGGGCGGGGTGGTCTCCGGGCACGGGCTGAAGATCGGCTACTTCGCCCAGGAGCACGACACCATCGACCCGGCGAAGTCGGTGTGGCAGAACACCGTGGACGCCTGCCCGGAGGTCGACGAGCAGGAGCTGCGCGGGCTGCTGGGGGCGTTCATGTTCTCCGGGGCGCAGCTGGAGCAGCCGGCGGGGACCCTCTCCGGCGGGGAGAAGACCCGGCTGGCGCTGGCCGCGCTGGTCAGCTCCCGGGCGAACGTGCTGCTGCTCGACGAGCCGACGAACAACCTGGACCCGGTGTCCCGGGAGCAGGTGCTCGACGCGCTGCGCACCTACACCGGGGCGGTGGTGCTGGTCACCCACGATCCCGGCGCGGTGCGCGCCCTGGAGCCGGAGCGGGTGATCGTGCTGCCCGACGGCACCGAGGACCTGTGGAGCGAGGACTACATGGAGATCGTCGAACTGGCCTGAGCCGGCGCCCGCGGCGGGGCCGGCTCAGCGGGGCCGGGCGTGCAGCCGGGCGAAGTTGGCGAGCATCGCCCCGCTGCGCTCCACGCGCAGCCGCCGGGACTCGGCGACCGCCCGGGCGTCGCCGCCGGGGGAGAAGTAGCCGTGCCGGTTGTAGATCGCCAGCCGCTGGGCGAAGGCGTCGGCGTCGAGCTCCGGGTGGAACTGGGTGGCGTAGGCGTTCGGCCCCAGCCGGAACATCTGCACCGGGCAGGCCTCGCCCACGGCGAGCAGGGTCGCCGACTCCGGCAGCACCTCGATCGCCTCCTTGTGGCCCACCGCGGCGTGGAAGACCCCCGGCAGCCCGGCGAGCACCGGATCGGCCCGGCCGGCCTCGGTGAGCCGGGCGGCGACCACCCCGGCCTCCTCGCCATGAGCCCGGGAGACCACCCCGGCCCCGGCCACCCCGAGCAGGCCCACCCCGTAGCAGGCGCCGAAGAAGGGGTAGCCGGTGCCGAGCACCTCCGCGAGCAGATCCGCGAACCAGGCCTCCACCTCCCGCTGCCGGGGCGGCTTCGCGGCATCGGAGTAGTTGTAGGGCCCGCCGCCGACGACGATCCCCGAGTACCCGGCCAGGTCCAGCCGGCCCGGGGTGCCGCGCTCCAGGCGGATCTGGTGCAGCGCCGCGGGGGCGATGCGCATCGCCCGGGCGAAGGAGAGCTGCTCGGCGTGCGCGGCGGCGTCCTCGGCCCGGGTGGACAGCAGCAGGAAGGGCCGCGGATCGGCCGCCGGCCGGCTCACGCCGGCCCGCCGGCGCGGCGCAGGCAGTGCGCGACGAAGGCGGGCACGATCCGCCCGGAGGGCCCCAGGTCGGCGGCGCGCACCCGCGCGGCGATTTCGGCGACCTCCTCGGGGGCGAAGTAGCCGGCGTCCTCGTAGAAGGCCATCCGGCGCAGGATCCCCTCGGCGTCGAGCTCCGGGTGGAACTGGGTGACCCAGGTGGTGGCGTTGGCCCGGTAGGCCTGCACCGCGCACCGCGGCCCGGTGGCCAGCAGGGTGGCGCTGGGGGGCAGTTCCGCGACGCCCTCCTTGTGCCCGGTGAGCCCGGTGAAGGACTCCGGCAGCCCGCCGAAGACGGGATCGGCGGCCGCGGCGGCGGTGGGCCGGACCTCGGTGACCCCGGCGGGTTCACCATGCGCGCAGTCCACCCGGCCCCCGGCGGCGAAGGCCGCCCAGCTGGAGCCGTAGCAGAGCATCAGCGCCGGGGTGGGGTGCGCGGCGATCCGGCGCAGCAGGGCGTGCACATGCCGCTGCAGCGGGGGGTGCTCCAGATCGGTGATGTTGAAGGGGCTGCCGCCGACGAAGACCCCGGCGTAGTCGCCCAGATCGGGCAGCCCGTCGGCGGGCGCGGTGATCGGGTGGTGCACCAGGTCCCCGGGGGCGAGCCCGGTGGCGCGCAGGAAGTCGTCGTATTCGGCGTCGGCGACCTCGTCGCCGTCGCGCAGGGCCACCTGCAGGAAACGCCCCCGGAAATCCGCCTCGCTCATGGACGGACAGCTTAGTTCGCCGCCGCCCGCCGGGGCCAGCCACCCCCCGGGGTATCGCGCGGGCGCCCCGGATGCGGCGACGCCCGCCGCCGGGGGCTCCCGGCGGCGGGCGTCGCCCACCTGATGCGGTGCCCGCCCGCCTATGCGCGGGGCGGCGGCCGTCGCACGGTCTCCTCGATGATGTCGAGGACCTCGGCCATGGACTCGGTGGAGCGCCCGGTGGCCACCCGGGTGATCACGCCGTCGAGCATCAGCTCCAGCAGCAGCCGCAGGGCCGCGGGGGAGCGGTCCTCGCGCAGGGCGCCCGATTCGGCGGTCTCCCGCAGTCGGGAGACCACCGCGGCGTCGAGGTGCTCCTGGTGGGCCAGCCACCGGCGCCGGAACTCGGCGTCGGTGCGCAGGCGCCCGACCACCTCCAGCCGGGTGCCCAGCCAGTCGTGCTCATCGGGGTGCGCGACCACGTCGCGCATCACCTCGACCAGCCCGCTGGTGGCGGTCACCTCGGCCATCCGCTCGGCGTCCTCCTCGGCCAGGGCCAGGAAGAGCCCCTCCTTGGAGCCGAAATGGTGGAAGATCGCGCCCCGGGACTTGCCCGTGGCGGCCTCCAGCCGGGCGACGGTCGCCCCGTCATAGCCGAATTCGGCGAAGCACCGGCGCGCGCCGACGAGGATCTCCCCGCGGCGCGACGCCAGGTCGGCGTCACTGACTCTCGGCATCTGGGGCCACCTGCATTCCTCTCCGGGATCGGGGCGCCCGGGCCGGGTCGGCCGGTCGCGGGGACCGGCCGGCCCGGCCCGGGGGAACCCGATCGGGGCTGTCGCCGCCCTCCCCGGGGGGGGAGGGCGCGGGGTCAGCCGCGGATCATGTTGCGGAGCACGAACTGCAGGATGCCGCCGTGGCGGTAGTAGTCGGCCTCACCGGGGGTGTCGATGCGGACCTTCGCGTCGAACTCGATGGTCTCGCCGGACTCCTTGGTGGCCTTGACCTTGACCGTCTCGGGGATCCCGCCGTCGTTGAGCTCCTCGATGCCGCTGATGTCGAAGGTCTCCGCGCCCTCGATGCCCAGCGACTTCCAGGACTCGCCCTCGGGGAACTGCAGCGGGATGACGCCCATGCCGATGAGGTTCGAGCGGTGGATCCGCTCGAAGGACTCGGCGATGACGGCCTTCACGCCCAGCAGCAGGGTGCCCTTGGCGGCCCAGTCACGCGAGGAGCCGGTGCCGTACTCCTTGCCGCCCAGCACGACCAGGGGGGTGCCCTCGGCCTTGTAGTTCTGGGCCGCGTCGTAGATGTACGCCTGCGGCGCGCCCTCCTGGGTGAAGTCCCGGGTGTAGCCGCCGGAGACCCCGTCCAGCAGCTGGTTCTGCAGCCGGATGTTGGCGAAGGTGCCGCGCACCATCACCTCGTGGTTGCCGCGGCGGGCGCCCAGGGAGTTGTAGTCCTTGCGCGCCACGCCCATGGAGTCGAGGTACTGGGCGGCCGGGGTGCCCGGCTTGATGGAGGACGCCGGGGAGATGTGGTCGGTGGTGACCGAGTCCCCGAGCAGCGCCAGCACCCGGGCGCCGGCGATGTCCTCCACCGGCTCCGGCTCCATCTCCATCTCGTCGAAGTAGGGCGCCTTGCGGATGTAGGAGGACTTGTCGTCCCAGGCGAAGGTCTTGCCCTCCGGGGTGGGCAGGGACTGCCAGCGGTGGTCGCCGGCGAAGACGTCGGCGTAGTCCTCGTCGTAGAGCTCGGAGGTGATGCACTCCTCGATGACCTTCTCGATCTCCTCCGCGGAGGGCCAGATGTCCCGCAGGAACACGTCGTTGCCCTCGGTGTCCTGGCCCAGCGGGTCGGTCTCGAAGTCGAAGTCCATCGTGCCGGCGATGGCGTAGGCGATCACCAGAATCGGCGACGCCAGGTAGTTCATCTTGATGTCCGGGTTGATCCGGCCCTCGAAGTTGCGGTTGCCGGAGAGCACCGCGGTGGCGGCGAGGTCGCCCTCGTTGATGCCGGCGGAGATCTCCTCCGGCAGCGGGCCGGAGTTGCCGATGCAGGTGGTGCAGCCGTAGCCGACGAGGTAGAAGCCCATGGCCTCCAGGGCGGGCCACAGCCCGGCCTTCTCGTAGTAGCCGGTGACCACCTGGGAGCCCGGGGCCATGGAGGTCTTCACCCACGGCTTGGACTTCAGGCCCTTGTCCGCGGCGTTACGGGCCAGCAGCGCGGCGCCGACCATCACCGACGGGTTCGAGGTGTTGGTGCAGGAGGTGATGGAGGCGATGCCGACCATGCCGTGGTCGAGCTCCATGTCCTGCCCGTTGTAGTTGACCCGGATCGGGTTGGAGGGCCGGCCCTCGGCGCCGGCGGCGGCGGAGGGCACCTGGCCCTTGGCGTCCGCGGCGGGGGCGGGGGTCTTCGTCGCGGAGACGTCCTCGCCCTGGTTCGGGGCGCCGCCCTCGGCGGCCATCTTCGCCTCGCCGGCCGGGGCGTCCGGCAGGGAGACGTAGTTGTGCAGGTCCTTGCGGAACTGGGCCTTGGCGTCGGTGAGCTCGATCCGGTCCTGCGGCCGCTTCGGGCCGGCGATGGAGGGCACCACGGTGGACAGGTCCAGCTCGAGGTACTCGGAGTACTCGGCCTCCGGGGTATTCTCGTCGAGCCACATGCCCTGGGCCTTGGCGTAGGCCTCCACCAGGGCGAGGGACTCCTCGGAGCGGCCGGTCAGGCGCAGGTACTTGACGGTCTCCGCGTCGATCGGGAAGATCGCCGCGGTGGAGCCGAACTCGGGGCTCATGTTGCCGATGGTGGCGCGGTTGGCCAGGGGCAGCTTGGACACGCCGGCGCCGTAGAACTCGACGAACTTGCCGACCACGCCGTGCTGGCGGAGCATGTCGGTGATGGTGAGCACCACGTCGGTGGCGGTGACGCCCACCGGGATGTCGCCGGTGAGCTTGAAGCCGACCACGCGCGGGATCAGCATGGAGATCGGCTGGCCGAGCATCGCGGCCTCGGCCTCGATGCCGCCGACGCCCCAGCCCAGGATGCCCAGGCCGTTCTCCATGGTGGTGTGGGAGTCGGTGCCCACGCAGGTGTCCGGGTAGGCCAGGCCGTCCTTGTCGAAGACGGTGCGGGCCAGGTACTCGATGTTGACCTGGTGCACGATGCCGGTTCCCGGGGGGACCACGCGGAAGTTGGAGAAGGCGCCGGTGCCCCAGCGCAGGAAGCGGTACCGCTCGTCATTGCGCTGGTACTCGATGTTGACGTTGGTCTCGAGGGCGTCGGAGTCGCCGAAGGCCTCGATGATGACCGAGTGGTCGATGACCATCTCGGCCGGGTTGAGCGGGTTGACCTTGTCCGGGTCGCCGCCGAGGGTCTTCACGGCCTCGCGCATGGTGGCCAGGTCGACCACGCAGGCCACGCCGGTGAAGTCCTGCATGATCACGCGGGCCGGCGTGAACTGGATTTCGATGGACGGCTCCGCCTTGGGATCCCAGTTCGCGACCGCGTTGATGTGATCCTCGGTGGTGTTCTTGCCGTCCTCGTTGCGCAGCAGGTTCTCGCCGAGAACCTTCAGCGCGTAGGGCAGCTTCTCCATGCCGGGCACGGCCTCGATGCGGAAGTAGTCGTAGGACTTCCCGCCGACGTCGAGGGTGCTCTTGGCGTTGAAGGAGTTCTTGCTGTCAGTCACAGTCAGCTCCAATTCTTCGTTCGGGTGAAACCGCACCCGGCCCCGCACACGAACGGGCCCCTGGGCACGTGGCGCGAGCTGCCGCCGGCTGTGCGCCGGACGCACGCTCGACCTTTCACCAGTTTAACAGTACGGGCGTTCTGCTGCTAACACCCCCGGTGCGGGCGCGGCGCGCCGGGGCGATGCTCCACGCACCACCCCCGCCCGGGCGGCATGATGGCGGGGGAGACCCGCGCGACCCCGGCGCGGACCGCATCGAGCGAAGGAGGCCGAGGCCCGTGCACGCCGCAACCCCCGCCATCGACCTGGCGGCGATCCGGGCGGAGCTCGCCGCCGACGGCATCGCCGCCGCGAACCCGGAGCTGGAGGCGGCGCTGCGCCCGGTGGTGGACTCCGCCGCCGATCGCGGCGTCCCGGAGCTGCGGGTGGTGGTCATCGACGATGTGCTGCCGGTGGCCTCCCAGGCCCATGACATCGCGAACAAGCTGGTGGACGACCTCGGCGGCACCGTGGTGGTGCGCTCCCCGCTGGCCGGCGGCTCCTCCTCGACGGAGCTGCCGCGCGCGGCGCTGTCCGCCGGGGAGTACGACATGATGAGCACCCCGGACTACCCGGAGGGCCTGGACGCCTTCGTCGAGGCCGCCGCCGGGCACCACATCCCCTGGTCGGAGATCAACTACGCGATGGCCGCGGTGGTGCTGGCGCTGGCGATCCTCCTGCCGACGGTGTGGTGGCTGCGCGCCCGCGCCGCGGCCCGCCGGGGCGCCGCCGGCACCCGCCGGTGACCCGCGCCCGGGCCCCGCGGGGACCCCGGGGTACCGGAATTCCCGGATGATGGGTCAAGTCGCCGGCCTTGTCGCGGGACAAGGCCCCCTACTTGTTTCGGCGTACCCGGAGGCGGCGCAACGCCGTGGTTAACCGTATTTGTGACTAATCTCACATAACGAAGCGATATCGATAACCGCGCAGGCCACGGGCGCCCCGCTGGTGAAAACCGGTGGCGGCAATGGGGATGTTCCTGTGACTGTTGTGTTTTCAGGGACGTTTGTGTCGTAGCGTGCCTGGTGTTCGACGGATCGACCCATGAGCACTCGTGGGGCGGTCACCCGCCGACATCCGGATCACCGCCGACGCAGTCGCAATGGGGAAGTTGCAGCTGCCGCGGGGACCCCGGGTGCCCAGCTACAGCAAGGAGCATTGGTGGCACACCCCCGTACGCCCCGTGGCAGGGGGCGCTGGATGCGCCCGCTCGCCGGCATCGTGATGGCCGGCATGTTCGCCTCCCAGGCCCAGTTCGCCGCGGCCGAGCCACGCAACGTGGACCCCGCCGAGATCGCCGCCGCCCAGGGCGCGGCCGATTCCGCCGCCGGGGTGCTGCAGTCCCTGGTCGGCCAGGTCGCCGAGACCGAGGGCTCCCTGGCCGATCTGGAGCTGGAGCTCGGCGGCGTCCGCGAGGACGTCAACCGCGCCATGGTGGACCTGGACCGCGCCAACGCGGAGGCCGATCGGGCCCGCGCCGCGGTGGACTCCGCCCGCGCCGACCTCGACGGCTCCCGCACCCGGCTGCGCGTGGAGCAGGGCCGCTTCAACGAGCTGGCCCGGGCCATCATGCGCCAGGGCAAGACCATCGGCTCCGCCCTCGGCGGCGCCGACAACGTCGGCCAGGCCCTGGAGCGCGCCTCGGTGCTGCGCCGCAAGGCCGATGAGCAGCGCGCCATCCTGGAGGACCTGGTCCGGGCGCGCACCCGCGACGCCAACCTGGAGGCCGCGCTGCGCGTGGCCGGCCGGGAGGCGGCCGCCGCCGCCGAGGCCGCCGCCGCCCGCAAGTCCGATGCCGAGGCCGCCTTCGCCGCCGCCCAGGATCGGCTCGCCGAGCGGCAGGGCGATCTGGAGCGCGCCCGCGCCGCCCGCGATTCCGCGATCGCCCAGCTGGAGGCCGCGCGCGCCGCGGTGGACCAGCTGCACCGGGACCGGGCCGCCTACGAGGACGAGCAGGAGCGCAAGCGCGCCGAGGCCGCCGCCGCGGAGGCCGCCGCCGAGGCCGCCCGCGAGGAGGCCGCCGAAAAGGCCGCGGAGGAGCGCGCCGCCGGGGCCGACTCCGACGCCGCCACCACCGAAACCGCCGGGGAGCCCGGCTCCACCGGCTCGGACACCGCCGGCGCGACCGGCACCGAGTCGACCGGGGAGTCCGACGACCCCGCCGACGTCACCGAATCCGGCGCCGCCGACACCGGCACCGCCGAGTCCGACGGCACCGGGTCCGGCACCGCCGAGGCCGACGCGACCGAGTCCGACGGCACCGGGTCCGGCACCGCCGACTCCGGCACCGGCGAGTCGGGGGCGACCACCGCCCCGGCGCAGACCGCCGCGCCCACCGACCCGGAGTCCGCCAGCCCCGCCGCCGGCTCCCGCTCCGCCAAGATCGAGAAGGTGATCAGCCGCGCCATGGCCCAGCTGGGCACCCCCTACGCCTGGGGCGGCGGCAACGCCAGCGGGCCCACCAAGGGCATCCGCGACGGCGGCACCGCCGACCGGCACGGCGACTACAACAAGGTCGGCTTCGACTGCTCCGGGCTCACCCTCTACGCCTACGCAGGGGTGGGCATCACCCTGCCGCACTACACCGGCTACCAGTACCAGCGCGGCACCCACTACCCGGTCAGCCAGATGCAGCGCGGCGACCTGCTGTTCTGGGGCCCCAACGGGCACGGCCACGTCGCCATCTACCTCGGCGACGGCACCATGATCGAGGCCCCGCACTCCGGTTCGGTCGTCAAGATCTCCAAGGTGCGGTACAACGGCATGACCCCCAACGTGGTCCGGCTGCTCTAGCCGGCCCGCCCCGGGCGATGGCGGCGCCCCGCGCCCCGGCGCGGGGCGCCGCCGTCGTCGGGGGCAGGATCGGGGCATCGGAGGAAGGAAGGGCGCACGGGCCATGAACGAGGCAGAGCCGGCGGGGGCCGCCGCGGAGGACCTGCGGCGGCTGCTCGCCGAGATGAGCACCGTGGTGGTCGGCCAGTCCCGGCTGCTGCGCGGCCTGGTGGTGGCGATGCTCGCCGGGGGGCACGTGCTCGTCGAGGGCGTGCCCGGGGTGGCCAAGACCCTCGCCGTGTCCACCTTCGCCGACGCCGTCGGCGGGGATTTCCGGCGCATCCAGTTCACCCCGGACCTGGTGCCCGCCGACATCGCCGGCACCCGGATCTTCCGCCAGGACACCGGGGAGTTCACCGTGGAGCCCGGCCCGGTGATGACCAACGTGGTGCTCGCCGACGAGATCAACCGGGCCCCGGCGAAGGTGCAGTCCGCGCTGCTGGAGGTGATGGCCGAACGCCAGGTCTCCATCGGCGGAACCACCCTGGCGGTGCCGGACCCCTTCCTGGTGCTGGCCACCCAGAACCCGATCGAGAACCAGGGGGTCTACCCGCTGCCGGAGGCGCAGCGGGACCGCTTCCTGCTGCATATCCTGGTCGGCTACCCCACCCCGGCGGAGGAGCGCGAGATCGTCTACCGGATGGGCGGGGAGCCGCCCCGGGCCCGCCGGGTGCTCGACCCCGCCCGGATGCGGGCGCTGCAGCGCGCCACCCGCGAGGTGTTCGTGCACCACAGCCTGATCGACTACGTGGTGGCGGTGGTGGAGCTCACCCGCAACCCGCTGCGCGCCGATCTCGTCGACGTGGACCGCCAGCTCGCCTTCGGCGCCTCCCCGCGGGCCACCCTGGGCGCCATCGCCGCGGCCCGGGCCACCGCGCTGCTCGCCGGCCGGGACTACGTCATCCCCGAGGACGTCGTCGACGTGCTGCCCGATGTGCTCCGGCACCGGCTGGTGCTCAGCTACGAGGGCATCGCCGACGAGGTCACCCCGGATCAGCTCGTGCAGCGGGTGCTCGCCTCGGTGCGGCTGCCCGCCCCGGGTGCCTGAGATGGCCGCGCCGGTGGACCGGGGCGCGGATCTGGCCCGGCTGCTGCGCCATCTGGAGCTCACCGTCACCCGCCGCCTGGACGGGCTGCTGCGCGGCTCCTTCCCCTCCGCTCGGCCGGGGCCGGGGAGCGAACCCGACGCCGCCCGGGAGTACGCGCCCGGCGATGACGTGCGGCTGATGGACTGGCCGGCCACCGCCCGCACCGGGGTGGCCCAGGTGCGCGACCCGATCGCGGAGCGCGAGCTGGAGGCCTGGCTGATCGCCGATGCGCCGGCCCGGCTGGACGCCGGGGCGGGGGAGCTGACCAAACGGCATCTGCTGCTCGACGCCTGCGCGGCGGTGGCGCTGCTCAACGACGGCCCCGGCGACCGCACCGGCCTGCTCGCCGGGACCCTGGTGCTGCCCCCGGCGTCCGGCCGGCGCGCCGCCCGCCGGCTGCTCGCCGCCGTCGCCGAGCACCGCGGCGGGGCCACCCTGGCCGCCGATCTCGCCGCGCTGCGCGCCCGCGCCCCGCGGGCCGGGCTGGTGGTGGTGGTCTCCGACTTCCTCGGCCCCCTGGACTGGGCGGCCCCGCTGCGGGTGGCCGCCGCCCGGGCGGAGGTGCTCGCCATCCGGCTCACCGACCCCGCCGACGAGGCGCTGCCCGGGGCCGGCCCGGTGGCCCTGGCCGACCCCGAGGACGGCCGGGTGCTCGAGGTGGAGGTCGACGAGCGGCTGCGCGCCGACTACGCCGCCGCCGCGCTCGCGCACCGCGCCGAGGTGGCCCGGGTGCTGCGCGGGGCCGGGGCCCGGCTGGTGGAGCTGCGCACCGACTCCGACTGGGTGGCCGATCTGGCCCGGCAGCTGGCCCGGGGACGGGGGCGGCGCTGATGTTCGCGCACCCCGCCTGGCTCGCCGGGATCGCCGCGGCCGCGCTGCTCGCCGCCGGCTACGCGGCGGCGGCGCGCCGGGGCCGGCGCCGGGCGCTGCCCTTCGGCAACCTCGCCACCCTGGCCCGGGTCGCCGGCGGCCGGCGGGCCCCGCTGCGCCACGCCCCGGCGGCGGCGCTGCTGGCGGCCACCGCGCTGCTGGCCATCGCCCTGGCCGGGCCGGTGGGCGAGACGAAGGTGGCCCGCAACCGGGCCACGGTGATGCTGGTCGTCGACGTCAGCTACTCCATGGGCTCCGCCGACGTCGCCCCGGACCGGCTCAGCGCCGCCAAGGCCGCCGGCGCCGACTTCATCGCCGACCTGCCCGCCGATCTCAACGTCGGCCTGGTCACCTTCTCCGGGCGGGCGCGCACCCCGGTGGCGCCGACCACCGACCACGACCGGGTGGCCCGCGCCCTGGCCGGGGCGCAGCTGGACACCGCCACCGCCACCGGGGACGCGATCATGGCGGCCCTGGAGGCCGTCGAGGCCCTCGACGCGGCACTGCCCGGCGGGCAGGGCCCGCCGCCTGCCTCGGTGGTGCTGCTCTCCGACGGCAAGCAGACCATCCCCGCCGAACTGGACGCCCCCCGCGGGGCCTACACCGCCGCCGACGAGGCCGCCCGCCGGGGCGTGCCGGTGTCCACGATCAGCTTCGGCACCGCCGAGGGCACGGTGATCATCGACGGGGAGCGGGTGCCGGTGCCCACCGACGACGCCTCCCTCGCCGAGATCGCCGCCCGCACCGGCGGCGCCTTCCACGCCGCGGGCACCGCGGGCGAACTGCAGGAGGCCTACGCCGACCTCGCCGAGGACATCGGCTGGGAGCTGCGCCGGGAGGAGGATCCGCGGCCGTGGACCATCGCCGCACTGGCGGTGGCCGCCCTCGGCGCGGCCGCCGCGGCGGCCGACGCGCGCAGGGCGCCCTAACCCGTGCCCCGGGCGGCGGGGGCGGGGCTACACTGTCCGGCATGACCGCCGCCAGCTACGCCAACTACGACGCACTGCTGCTCCTCTCCTTCGGGGGACCGGAGAAGATGGAGGACGTCCGGCCCTTCCTGGAGAACGTCACCCGGGGCCGCGGGATCCCCCCGGAGCGCCTCGACGAGGTCGGCGCGCACTACAAGCACTTCGGGGGCAAGTCCCCGCTCAACGACCTCAACCGGGAGATCATGGACCATGTCCGGCTGGCCCTGGACGCCCGCGGGATCCGGATGCCGATCTACTTCGGCAACCGCAACTGGCACCCCATGCTCGAGGACACGGTGGAGAAGATGGCCGCCGACGGGGTGCGCAGCGCCCTGGTCTTCGCCACCTCCGCCTGGGCCGGCTACTCCGGCTGCCGGCAGTACCACGAGGACCTGGAGCGGGCCCGGGAGCACCTCGCCGAACGAAAACTCGAGCCGATCCGGATGGAGAAGATCCGCGGCTTCCACGACCACCCCCTGTTCATCGAGGCCTTCGCCCAGGGCGTGCGCGACTCCTTCGCGAAACTGCCCGAGGACCGCCGCGGCGAGGCCCGGCTGATCTTCACCGCGCACTCCATCCCGGATTCCGCGGACATCGCCTCCGGCCCCGCCGGGGAGGGCACCCGGCTGTACTCCCGGCAGGTCGCCGAGGCCGCCCGCCTCGTCGCCGAGGCCGTCGGGGTCGCGGAATACGACGTGGTATGGCAGTCCCGCTCCGGCCCGCCCTCGGTGCCCTGGCTGGAGCCGGACGTGGTCGACCATGTCGAGGAGCTCTGCGAGGACGGGCTGCGCGCCGCGGTGGTGTGCCCCATCGGCTTCATCTCCGATCACATCGAGGTGGCCTGGGACCTCGACTCGGAGCTGCAGGACGAGATGGACCACCACGACATCGTGATCGAGCGCTCCGCCACCCCGGGCCCCACCGAGGAGTTCGCGGAGATGGTGGTGGAGCTCATCCGGGAGCGCACCGACGGGCTGCCGGTGCGCCGGCTGGGCACCCTGCCGCAGCACGGCGCGAACGTCGACGGCGAGCCCTGCGCCACCCGGTGCTGCACGCCGCCGAAGCGCCCCGGCCACCCGGGCGGCCATCCCGGCGGGCACCCGGGCGGCCACCCCGGCGGACGCCCGGGCGGCCACCCCGGCGGACACCCGGGCGCCTAGCCGGCGGCGTCCTGCCAGGTGCGCACCGCGTAATCCACCGCCGCCATCCGAGCCAGCCGCACCGGCCGGTGCAGCCGGGCCAGCTCCGGGTCGGCGGCGGCGCCGGCGGCCGCCCGCGCCCCGGCGAGGATCGCGGCGACCCGATCCGCCCGGGCGAGCAGCCCGGCGGCCCGCCGCGGCAGCGCCGCCGGGGTCTCCGCCAGATCCAGGTGATCGTCCAGCCGGCCCACGGTGAGCGCCGGATCCGCCCCCGCCGCGACCCCGCCCGGGCACCGGGCCGCGATCGCCGCGGCCGCCTCCCGGGTGGCCTCGGCGAGCAGCAGATCCGCCTCGCCGGGGGAGAGGTGCGCCGGCTCCGGCAGCGGGCCCTCGATGCTGTGCCAGCGCCAGGCCACCCCGCCGCGGGCGCGCGCCGGCACCAGCACATGCCGCCAGCCCGGCGCCGCGTCGGCGAGTACCACCGCCGCCCCCGCCGCCCGGGCCTCCGCCGCGACCGGGGCGTCCGCGGGCAGCGCCGGGGCGTCGCCCGGCCCGGAGAGCACCAGGCGCACCACCGGCTCCTCGGCCAGCCCGCGCGGCCGATCCCCGGCGACGGCGCGCACCAGGCGCAGCAGCCCGGCGGCCCCCGGATCCCCGGAGAGGTCCACCACCTCCGGCACCACCGCGTCGACCAGGGCCACGCCCTGGCGGCCGGTGAGCGCGGTCAACGCGGCCAGCACATGGTCCCAGCCGGCGTGCCCGGTCGCCCAGGCGCCCAGCCACAGCGCGCAATGCTGCGCCGGATGCCACACCCGGGCCAGCTCCCTCGTCTCCATGGGGGGCCAGGTTAGTCTCGGTGCCCATGGACCGTTACGACAGGTACTCCGGGCAGGACATCCTCGGCCGCGGCGCGCGGGCGCATCCGCGGCGCAACCCGCCGCCGGCGCCGGAGGTGGTCGCCGAACCGGGGCTGGTCGCCGAAGTCGCCGACGACGGCTGGGTGGGCGCGGTGGTCGGCTTCGAGCGCGCCCCCGGCGGCGAGCACGTGCGCCTGGAGGACCGCCGCGGCCGGGTGCGGCTGTTCCCGCTGCGCCCGCGCGGCTTCCTCGTCGACGGCGCCGAGGTCACCCTGGTCGCCCCGGCGCGGCCGGCCGCCGATCCGCGCCGGAACCGCTCCGCCTCCGGCTCCCGGCGGGTCGCCGATCTCCGCGCCCGGGTGGCCCAGCCCTCCCGGATCTGGGTGGAGGGCATCCACGACGCCGCCATCGTGGAGCGGGTCTGGGGCCACGACCTGCGGGTGGAGGGGGTGGTGGTGGAGCACCTGGAGGGCCTGGACAACCTCGCGGCGCGGCTCGCCGAGTTCCGGCCCGGGCCGGGCCGGCGGGTCGGGGTGCTCGCCGACCACCTCGTCGAGGGCACCAAGGAGGCCCGGCTGACCCGGGGCCTGGGCCCGCATGTGCTGGTCACCGGGCACCCCTACGTCGACGTGTGGCAGGCGGTGAAACCCGCCGCGGTGGGCATCCCCGCCTGGCCGGAGGTGCCCCGCGGGGAGGACTGGAAGACCGGGGTGTGCGCCCGGCTGGGCTGGGGGGACCCGGCCGAGGGCTGGCCCCGGGTGCGCGACGCGGTGCGCGGTTTCCGGGACCTGGAGCCGGCGCTGCTGGGCGCGGTGGAGCGGCTCATCGACTTCGTCACCGAGCCCGGGGCCTGATCCGCCCGGTCCCGGCCGCGGATCATGCGTACCCTGGTGGCCGTGTCCGCGCTCATCTGGCTTCTCCTCGCCGCCGCGCTCGTCGGCGGTGAGCTCCTGCTCGGCGACCTCTCCCTGCTGATGCTCGGCGGGGGAGCGCTCGCCGCGGCCGGGGCCACCACCGCCGGCGCCCCCACCTGGGCGGCCGCCGTGGTCTTCGCGGCGGTCACCGCCCTGCTGCTCATCGCCGTGCGCCCCGCGCTGCGGCGCCGGATGGCGGCGCCCGACCGGGCCGCGGAACTCGAGGGCGGCACCCGGGCGCTGGCCGGGCGCACCGGGGTGGTCGTCGAGGACGTCGACGGCCTCTCCGGGCTCGTCCGGGTGGACGGCTCGCTGTGGTCGGCGCGTGCGCTCGTGGTGGGCGCCGCCTTCGGCCCCGGCGACCGGGTGACCGTGGTCCACGTCGACGGCAACACCGCCGTCGTCGACCAGGAGGTGCACTGACCCCGTGTCCGAAATCGTACTCACCGTCGTCATCATCGCCCTGGTGGTGATCATCGTCGCCCGCTCGATGGTGCTCGTCCGCCAGGGCGAATCCGCCATCGTGGAGCGGCTGGGCCGCTACACCCGCACCCTCAACTCCGGACTGTCCTTCGTCATCCCCTTCATCGACACGGTGCGGGAGAAGGTGGACACCCGCGAGCGGATGGTCACCTTCCCGCCGCAGGCGGTGATCACCGAGGACAACCTCACCGTCGCCATCGACACCGTGGTGACCTTCCAGGTCAACGACCCGGCCCGGGCCATCTACGGGGTCAGCGACTACATCTTCGGCATCGAGCAGATCACCACCGCCACGCTGCGCGACGTCGTCGGCGGGCTCACCCTGGAGCAGACCCTGACCTCCCGGGAGTACATCAACCGCCGGCTGCGCGGCAGCCTCGACGAGGCCACCGCGAACTGGGGGCTGCGGATCGCCCGGGTGGAGCTGAAGGCCATCGACCCGCCGCCGTCGATCCAGCAGTCCATGGAGAAGCAGATGAAGGCGGACCGGGAGAAGCGGGCCATGATCCTCACCGCCGAGGGCACCCGAGAGGCCGAGATCAAGACCGCCGAGGGCCGCAAGCAGGCCCAGATCCTCTCCGCGGAGGGCGATAAGCACGCCGCGATCCTCGCCGCCGAGGCGGAGCGGCAGGCCACCATCCTGCGCGCCGAGGGCGAGCGCGCCGCACAGTACCTGCACGCCCAGGGCGAGGCCCGGGCGATCCGGAAGGTCAACGCGGCGGTGAAGGCCTCCGAGCTGACCCCCGAGGTGCTGGCCTGGCGCTACCTGGAGACCCTGCCGGAGCTGGCGAACCGGGACGGCAACTCGGTGTGGATGGTGCCCGCCCAGTTCGGCGACTCCCTGGAGTCCTTCGCCCGGGCCTTCGGACACCGCGACGAGGACGGGGTGTTCCGCTACGAGGCCCCGGAGGTCAGCGAGCGGGTCCGCGAGGAGGCCGCCGACGACGCCGAGGAGTGGTTCGACATGTCCACCAACCCGGAGATCGCCCGGGCGGTGGCCGCGGCCAACGAGGTCGCCAACCGGCCGGTGGCCGACCCGGTGGCCGATGCGGCGCAGAACCGCAAGGACCCCGCCGAGGCCGGCGCCGAACCGGAGGCCACCCGCGGCCTCGCCGCGCCCACCCCGGACGACGCCTGGACCCGGGCCCCGCACCAGGCCCCGGACCCGCTGCCCGCCCCCCGCGAGCAGGACCGGCCGGAGGCCTAGCCCAGCGCCGCGGCGCGCTCCAGCAGGTGCACCGCCAGCGCCCAGCCGGCCTCCTCGGCGGCCCAGCCGGCCGCCGCCAGGCGCTGGTTCACCGCCTGCTTGCTCACCCCCAGCTCCGCGGCGGCCTCCACCTGGGTCAGCCCCGCGCGCATCAGCCCGGTGGCCTCCCGGCCCTGCGCGGAGCGCCGGGAGATCACGTGCTGCAGCAGGGTGAACGCCGCGGCGACGTCCGCGGCGGCGTCCGCGGCGGCCGGATCATCGCCGCGCACCCGCACCCGCACCAGCCCCGGCCGGCCGCCCGGGCCCAGCGCCCCGGCGGCCGCGTCCGCGGCGGCGGCCGCCCCGGCGGCCGGGGCGACCCCCACGCCCACCGCCCAGTCCCCGGCGGCGAGCAGCGCCAGCACCAGGGTGGTCACCCCCACCGGGGTCTCCGGGGCGGCGGTGAGCTCCTCCACCCCGGCCACCCGCACCTCGCCGACCCCGTCGAGGCCGGTGAGCGCCGCCGCGGAGGCGGCGACCAGCTCGGCGCGGCGACGATCCCGGCCCCGGTATCTGGCATGCACGGCGAACATGCGTCCAGTCTACCCCTCCGGCTTGACCGCCGGGTCCGGCCCGGGGGCCGCCGGCACCGGCAGCCGGGCCTCCAGCACCAGCCCCGCCACGCCGAGGGCGACCAAAGCGGCGGCCGCCGCCCACAGCCGCGGATCCACCCCGCCGGTGAGCGCGTCGCCGAAGGCGACCCCGGCGGCGGTGCCCGGGGCGGAGCCGACCACGGTGGCCGCGACGAAGGGGCCCAGCCGGATCGCGGTGAGCGCGCAGGCGTAGTTCAGCAGCGAGAAGGGCACCCCGGCGATGAGCCGCAGCGAACCCACCGCCAACCAGCCGCGGGCACGCAGCCGGCGGTCCACCTCCGCCACCAGCGGCCCGGACACCCGCTCGCGCACCCAGTCCCGGGCCAGGGCGCGCACCAGGGTCAGCGACAGCGCCGCGGAGGCCCCGGTGGCCGCGATCGCCAGCGCGGTGCCGGCGACCGGGCCGAAGAGCAGCCCCGCGGAGAGGGTGAGCACCGTGCGCGGCACCGGGAACTGGGTGATCGCCACGTAGGCGGCGAAGAAGGCCAGGGGGAACCAGGCCCCGGCGGCCTCCGCCCAGGCGCGCACCCGCTCCGGGGAGGGCGCCCCCAGCCAGGCTGCGATCCCCGCCAGGGCGAACAGCGCCGCGGCCGCGGCGAGGGCGCGCGGGCGGGGGCGGCGGCGGATCGGGGGCACGGAGCGACAGGCTACCCCTCTTTCGGGGCGGCCCGGGCGGGGCCGCGCGCGGCGGGCGGGGCGATTTCGGGCGAGCAACTACGATGGGGGGCGTCGGTGGGCGACGTCCGGCCCCGGGCCCGGCGGCGCCGATCGGCGGCTAAGTGGAGGAGGTCCTCCGCCCGGCCCCCGCGCGGACGGTCGCACCCGCGCCGGGGAGGCGCGGCGGGGACCGCGAACATGCGAGGAGACGGTCCGCCGTGACTGAGACGAAGCCCCCCGCCGGCCTGCCGCCGGATTTCGACGACCGCCGGGAGGCCTGGTATGAGGCGGTGGCCGGGGTCTTCGCCCGGGTGCAGCGCCGCGACCTGGCCGACGTGCCCCGGGACGTGTGGCGCAAGCTGGTGGTCACCACCTACGACGGGATCGAGATCCGGCCGCTGTACACCCGCGGCGACGACCTGCCGGAGGCCCCGGCGCCGGGGGCCTTCCCCTACACCCGGGCCGCGGTGGTGCGGCCGGCCGAACGCGCCGGCTGGGGGGTGCGGGAGAGCTTCGGCACCGGCGGCGCCGCGCCCGCGCGGGTCAACGCCGCCATCCTGGACGCGCTGACCAACGGCACCACCGATCTTCGGCTGGAGCTGCGCGGCGACCTCGGCCCCGGGGACATCGGCGCCGCCCTGGCCGGGGTGTACCCGGATCTGGCGGCCATCACCCTGGCCGCCGGGGACCGGGTCGGCGAGGCCGCCGAGGCGCTGCACGCCTTCATCGACGCCGCCGACCCGGCCGACCCGGAGGCGCTGCGCGTGGAGCTCGGCGCGGCCCCGCTGACCGCCGGCTACGCCGGCACCCGGGAGCCCGACCTCGCCGAGGCGGTGGCGCTGGCCCGCGCCGCCGCGGAGCGCCCGGGGCGGGAGCGCGCCCTGCTCGTCGACGCGGTGGCGCTGTCCGATCTCGGCGCCTCCGACGCCGAGGAGGTCGGCTTCGCCCTGGCCGCCGGGGTGGACTACGTGCGGGCGCTCACCGACGCCGGGATGACCCCGGCGGCGGCGCTGGCCCAGATCTCCTTCCGCTTCGCCGCCGGCGACGACCAGTTCCCGACCATCGCGAAGTTCCGCGCCGCGCGCACCCTGTGGGCGCGGGTCGCGGAGGTGCTCGGCGCCGCCGAGGCGGGCCGGGCCCCGATGCACGCGGTGACCGCCCCGGTGATGTTCACCCGGCGGGACCCCTGGGTGAACATGCTGCGCGGCACCGTGGCCGCCTTCGCCGCCGGGGTCGGCGGCGCGGACACCGTCGAGGTGCTGCCCTTCGACCACGCCATCGCCGGCGGCCAACCCGGGGTCACCGCCGGCTTCGCCGCCCGGATCGCGCGCAACGCCAACCTGCTGCTGCTGGAGGAGTCGCACCTGGGCTTCGTGGTGGACCCGGCCGGCGGCTCCTACTACGTCGAGGAGCTCACCGAATCCCTCGCCGAGCGCGCCTGGGCCGCCTTCGCCGAGGTGGAGGCCGCCGGCGGCTTCGCCGCCGCCGAGGAGCTCATCCGATCCCGGATCGACGCCACCCACGCCGCCCGCCGCGCCGATATCGCGCACCGCCGCTTCAAGATCACCGCGATCAACGAGTTCCCGAACCTCGCCGAGGCGCCGCTGCCGCCGGAGGCCCGGCCCGCCGAGGCCCCGATCCGCCGCTACGCCGCCGATTTCGAGGCGCTGCGGGACCGCTCCGACGACCATCTCGCCGCCACCGGGCGGCGCCCCCGGATCACGCTGCTGCCGCTGGGCCCGCTGGCCAAGCACAACGCGCGCACCGGCTTCGCGACCAACCTGCTCGCCGCCGGCGGGATCGAGGCGGTCAACCCCGGCCAGGTCACCCCGGGCGAGCCCGGGTTCGCCGAGGCCGCCGCGGCCGGCCCGGTGGTGGTGCTCTGCGGCGCCGACGCCGAATACGCCGAGCACGGCGCCGCGGCGGTGGCCGCCGCCCGCGCCGCCGGGGCCGCGGAGGTGCTCGTCGCCGGGCCGCCGACGCCCTTCGAGGGCGCCCCGCCCGGCGGGGCCCCGGACGGCCACCTCACCCTGACCATCGACGCGGTCGCGGAGCTGACGCGGCTGCTGGACACCCTGGGAGCCTGATCCGCCATGAGCGCAATCCCCAATTTCGCAGAGGTGCCGCGGCTCTCCCCGGAGACCGCGGCCGAGGACGCTGCCGCAGCCGACGCCGGCGCGGGGGCGACCTGGACCATCCCGGAGGGCATCGACGTGCGCCGGGTGTACCGCCGGGCCGACCGGGAGGCCGCCGCCGCGGCCGGGCACCCGGTGGACTCCTTCCCCGGCATGCCCCCGTTCATGCGCGGGCCCTACCCGACGATGTACACCAACCAGCCGTGGACGATCCGCCAGTACGCGGGCTTCTCCACCGCCGCGGAGTCCAACGCCTTCTACCGGCGCAACCTCGCCGCCGGGCAGAAGGGCCTCTCCGTCGCCTTCGACCTGGCCACCCACCGCGGCTACGACTCGGACAACCCCCGGGTGCAGGGCGATGTGGGCATGGCCGGGGTGGCGGTGGACTCCATCTACGACATGCGCCAGCTCTTCGAGGGCATCGACCTGGGCGCGGTGAGCGTGTCGATGACCATGAACGGGGCGATCCTGCCGGTGATGGCGATGTACATCGTCGCCGCGGAGGAGCAGGGGGTGCCCCCGGAGCAGCTGCGCGGCACGGTCCAGAACGACATCCTCAAGGAGTTCATGGTCCGCAACACCTACATCTACCCGCCGCAGCCGTCGATGCGGATCATCTCCTCCATCTTCGAGTACACCTCGCGGATGATGCCGAAGTTCAACTCCATCTCGATCTCCGGCTACCACATCCAGGAGGCCGGGGCGACCGCCGACCTGGAGCTGGCCTACACCCTCGCCGACGGCCTGGAGTACATCCGGGCGGGCCTGGCCGCGGGCCTGAAGATCGACGAGTTCGCCCCCCGGCTGTCCTTCTTCTGGGGCATCTCGATGAACACCTTCACCGAGATCGCGAAACTGCGCGCCGGCCGGCTGCTCTGGGCGGAGCTGGTCGCCGGCTTCGACCCGGCCTCCCCGAAATCACGCTCGCTGCGCACCCACTCGCAGACCTCCGGCTGGTCGCTGACCGCCCAGGACGTCTACAACAACGTGGCGCGCACCTGCATCGAGGCGATGGCCGCCACCCAGGGCCACACCCAGTCGCTGCACACCAACGCCCTCGACGAGGCGCTGGCGCTGCCCACCGACTTCTCCGCCCGGATCGCGCGCAACACCCAGCTGCTGCTGCAGCAGGAGTCCGGCACCATCCGCCCGGTGGACCCCTGGGGCGGCTCCTACTACGTGGAGGCGCTCACCCACGAGCTCGCCGAACGCGCCCGGGAGCACATCCGGGAGGTGGAGGAGGCCGGCGGCATGGCCCAGGCCACCGGGGAGGGCATCCCCAAGCTGCGCATCGAGGAGGCCGCCGCGCGCACCCAGGCCCGGATCGACTCCGGCCGGCAGGCCCTCATCGGCGTCAACAAGTACCGCACCGACGCCGACGAGGAGATCGAGGTGCTCAAGGTGGAGAACTCGCGGGTGCGCGCCGAGCAGCACGAGAAGCTCGCCCGGCTGCGCGCCGAACGCGACGAGGGGGCCTGCCGGGCGGCGCTGGCCCGGCTCACCGAGGCCTGCCGCACCCCGGGCGAGCCCGGGGACCTGGGCCAGAACCTGCTCAAGCTGGCCGTGGACTGCGCCCGCGCCATGGCCTCCATCGGGGAGATCTCCGATGCCATGGAGGAGGTGTTCGGCCGGCACCAGGCCGAGATCCGCACCCTGTCGGGCGTGTACAAGGAGGAGGTCGGCGTGGGCGGCGTGCAGTCCAATGTCGCGGCGGCGATGGCGATGGCGGAGCGCTTCGCCGAGCAGGAGGGCCGCCGGCCCCGGATCTACCTGGCGAAGATGGGCCAGGACGGCCATGACCGGGGCCAGAAGGTGATCGCCTCGGCCTACGCGGACCTGGGCATGGACGTCGACGTCGGGCCGCTGTTCCAGACCCCGGCGGAGGCGGCGCGCTCCGCGGTGGACGCCGACGTGCACGTGGTGGGCGTGTCCTCGCTGGCCGCCGGGCACCTCACCCTGGTCCCGGAGCTGCGCGCGGAGCTCGCCGAGCTCGGCCGGGAGGACATCATGATCGTCGTCGGCGGGGTGATCCCGCCCGGCGACTTCGCGGAGCTCTACGAGTCCGGGGCGGCGGCGATCTACCCGCCGGGCACCGTGATCGCCGATTGCGCGGTGGATCTCATCGGCAAGCTCGCGGACTCCCTGGGCCTGGACGTGCCCGCCCCGGACGCGGCCGCGCCGGCCGGGGCGGCGGGCTGACGGGGGCCGGGATGGGCAGGTTCCTGGAGCACGACCTGGGCACCCTGGGCACCACCGCCGGCACCGTGGTGCCCGGGCGCACCGCCGCCGCCCCGGCGGCGGTGCGCCGGGCCCGGCGCCGGATCGACGTCGACGAGCTCTTCGAGGGGGTGCGCGCCGGCCGCCGCGGGGTGATCGCCCGGGCGATCACGCTGCTGGAGTCCACCGCCCCGGCGCACCGGGCGCTGGCCCAGGAGCTGCTGGACCGGCTGCTGCCCTTCTCCGGCAAGGCGCTGCGGCTGGGCCTGACCGGGGTGCCCGGGGTGGGCAAGTCCACCACCATCGAGTCCCTCGGCATGCACCTCATCGAGGAGGGCCACAAGGTGGCGGTGCTGGCCATCGACCCCTCCTCGACCCGCACCGGCGGCTCCATCCTGGGCGACAAGACCCGGATGTCGCGGCTGTCCGCCCGGGACGAGGCCTACATCCGGCCCTCGCCCTCGGCGGGCACCCTCGGCGGGGTGGCCCGGGCCACCCGGGAGTCGATGGTGGTGCTGGAGGCCGCCGGGTTCGACGTGGTGATCGTGGAGACCGTCGGGGTGGGCCAGTCGGAGACCGCGGTGAGCCAGATGACCGACTGCTTCGCCTTCCTCGCCCTCGCCGGGGCGGGGGACCAGCTGCAGGGCATCAAGCGCGGGGTGCTGGAGATGGCCGACGTGATCGCGATCAACAAGGCCGACGGGGCGAACCTGCGCCCGGCGAAGCGGGCCGCCCGGGACCTGGCCACCGCGATGAAGCTGGTGCGCCCGCCGGACGCGGAGTGGACCCCGCCGGTGCTCACCATGTCCGCGGTGGAGGACGGCGGGGTGCAGAAGCTGTGGGCGGCGGTCGAGGAGCACCATGCCGCGATGCTCGCCGCCGGCCGCTTCGACGTGCACCGCTCCCGGCAGCAGGTGGGCTGGATGTGGTCGATGGTGCAGGAGACGCTGCTGCGCCGGCTCGACGCCGATCCGCGGGTCGCCGA
The DNA here is from genome assembly GCF_001941505.1 of Corynebacterium sphenisci DSM 44792. Classification (NCBI taxonomy): domain Bacteria; kingdom Bacillati; phylum Actinomycetota; class Actinomycetes; order Mycobacteriales; family Corynebacteriaceae; genus Corynebacterium; species Corynebacterium sphenisci. Next base: position 1,392,006 of record NZ_CP009248.1, read on the forward strand.
GATCCGCGGCCTGGTGGAGGATCAGGTCCGCGAGGGCCGGATCACCGCCACCCTCGCCGCGGAGCGGATCCTGGAGGCCTTCGACCGGCCGCCCGGCCCGGAGGGCCCCGCCGGCGGCTGAGCCGGCGGGGGAGGGGCCGGTTCACCGGGGCGCCGGCGCGTGTTCCTCGGGGAGCACCCCGCAGGCCGGCCGCACCCGGGTCGGGTGCGGCCGCCCGTCGGTGATCCAGCCGGTGTCCACCGCGGTCATCGGGATCCCGTGCTCGCGCAGCCCCGCCGCCGCGGGGCGGGTGCGCATGTTCAACGCCGCCTGGTCCGGGTCGCGCAAATCCGCGCCGTAGCCGGTGAGCCGGTGCAGCCGGCCGGCGGAGTCGGGCCGGGCGGTGAAGCCGCGCACCGCGTCCGTGGGGAAGCGGGTGGCCACGGTGCGCAGGCCCCGGTGGCGGCCGGGACCTCCAGCGCCCGGCGCAGCCGCCCGGGATCCGGTCCCGCGGCGCGCCCGGCGGCCCGGGGAATCCGATCCCAGGGCGACGGTCGGCGATGGCCCTGGCGGGGCTAGGGTGGCGGACATGGAATCGGTGCTCCAGACGCTGCTGCCGAGCGGCGACCCGCAGTGGTGGCAGATCGCGCTGCTCATCGCGGACTACCTGATCAAGTTCATCGCCGTGGGCGTGGTGCCGGAGAACCGGCACCCCTCCTCCTCGACGGCGTGGCTGCTCATCATCCTGCTGGTGCCCTTCCTCGGCCTGCCGCTGTTCCTGCTGCTCGGCTCGCAGACCATCACCGGCCGCCGGCACCGGATCCAGGCCCTGGCGAACCGGGAGATCGTGCGCCGCACCCGGCATCTGCCGGATATCCCGGAGGACGTCGCCGGACCCGAGGACGGCGGCGGGGACGTCGCCGAGGAGATGGTCTACTCCATCAAGCTCAGCCGCCGGCTCACCGGGCTGCCCGCGGTGAAATGCGTCTGCCACGGCGTCTACGCCGACACCGCCGAATCCATCGCCGCGATGACCGCGGCGGTGGCGGCCGCGGAGGAGAGCGTGCACGTGCAGATGTACATCTTCGCCCTGGACGAGGCGACCCGCGGTTTCGTGGACGCCCTGGTCGAGGCGCACCGCCGGGGGGTGTCGGTGAAGGTGCTGGTGGACCCGATCGGCTCCCGCAAGTACGCCGGCTACGCCCGGCTGCGCGAGCTCCTCGACGACACCGGGATCCCCTGGCACCCGATGCTGCCCATCGACGTCGCCCGGCTGCAGTGGCGCCGGCCGGATCTGCGCAACCACCGCAAGATCCTCACCATCGACGGCCGGCGGGCCTTCATGGGCTCGCAGAACATGATCGAGCCGGAGTACGAGTCCCGGGTCAACCACCGCGACGGCCGGCGCTGGTCGGATGTGATGGTGGAGCTCACCGGGGACGTGGTGCCGCACCTGGACGCGGTGTTCGCGGTGGACTGGACCAGCGAGGGCTACGAGCGCCCGGAACCGCGGGACATCACCCCGATCCCGCACCGGCTCGCCGACGGCGACGACGTCAACCTGGTGCAGGTGCTGCCCAGCGGCCCCGGGTTCACCACGGAGCCGAACCTGCGCGTGTTCAACGACCTCATCTACGGGGCCCGGCGGAAGATCGTGGTGGTCAGCCCCTATTTCGTGCCGGACGAATCGCTGCTGATGGGCCTGACCTCGGCGGCCTACGCGGGCCTGGAGGTGGTGCTGCACGTCAACGAGAAGGCGGACCAGTTCATGGTCGGCCACGCCCAGCAGTCCTACTACCACGCCCTGCTGGAGGCCGGGGTGCGCATCCTGCGCTTCCCGGCGCCGGGCGTGCTGCACTCGAAGTTCCTGGTCATCGACGATGAGGTGGCCGCGGTGGGCTCCTCGAACCTGGACATGCGCTCCTTCGGGCTGAACTACGAGGTGACCCTGCTGGCGGTGCGGGGCAACCTGGTGCGCGAGCTGGCCGAGATCGCCGAGGGCTACGCGGCGGTGTCCACGGAGCTGGACATGGCCGAATGGGAGTCCCGGCCCTGGCGGCAGCGCTACCTGGACAACGTCTTCCGGCTCACCTCGGCGCTGCAGTAGCCCCCCGGGATCGGCGGAGGGGCCGGGTCATTGCGACCCGGCCCCTCGCGGGAATCCGATTGTGGTGTCCGGAGGGGGACTTGAACCCCCACGTCCGTTAATAGGACACTAGCACCTCAAGCTAGCGCGTCTGCCATTCCGCCACCCGGACGAGCGGTTGGTGCGGACCGTGGTCCGCGGCAACGTCGGATACCTTACCCCGCGGCCGGGGGGCGGACAAATCCGCAGCTCGGGCGGCCGAACCTGGCGGGGCGGGCGGGCGCCGGGCACACTGGCCCCATGAGCACCCCGAAGAATTTCCCCGGCCCCGACCCCTACGCCCCCCTGAAGGACCTGCCCTCCTTCGAGCTGAGCTCCCCGGACATCGCCGACGGGGAGCCGCTGCCGGAGGCGCACCGCGCCCCGGCGAGCGTCTCCCCGGAGCTGAACTGGTCCGGGCTGCCCGAGGGCACCAAGTCCATCGCGGTGACCTGCTTCGACCCGGATGCGCCGACCGCCGCCGGCTTCTGGCACTGGGCGGTGTTCAACATCCCGGCCGCCGCCACCGGGCTCATCCGCGGCGCCGGCGACGCCGAGGGCGCGGGCCTGCCCGCCGGCGCCGTCCAGCTGGTCGGCGACTCCGGCCAGCGCGGCCACTACGGGGCCAACCCGCCGGCCGGGCACGCCCCGCACCGCTACCTCTACGCCGTGCACGCCGTGGACGTGGAGTCCCTGGACGTGCCGGAGGACGCCACGCCCACCGTTCTGGGCTTCAACCTGTACTTCCACTCCATCGGCCGGGCGATCCTGGCCCCGTGGTGGGAGAACACCGAGGAGGCCTAGCGCCGGCTCAGGCGTCGATCCAGGGCAGCCCGCGGCCCACGGCCTCGGTGATGGAGCCGAGCCCGTGGGCGCGCACCTGCGCCGCCAGGCCCAGGTGGATGTCCCGGATCCAGTCCGGGCCGCCGTAGATGAGCCCGGTGTAGCCCTGCAGCAGGCTCGCCCCGGCCCCGATCCGGGCCCAGGCCTGCCGGGGCGTCTCGATTCCGCCGACCCCCACCAGGGTGAGCCGATCCCCGGCGCGGTCGTGCAGCCGGCGCAGCACCTCCTCGGCGCGCGCGGCCACCGGGGGCCCGGAGATCCCGCCGGCGCCGAGCGCGGCGACCTCCGCCGCGCCGGTGGCGAGCCCCTCCCGGGAGATGGTGGTGTTGGTGGCCACGATCCCGGCCAGGCCCAGCTCCAGGGCCAGATCGGCGACCGCGTCCACATCGGCGTCATCGAGATCCGGGGCGATTTTCACCAGCACCGGGGTGTCCCCGGCCGCCCCCCGCACCGCGGCGAGGATCGGGCGCAGCGCGCTCACCGCCTGCAGATCCCGCAGCCCCGGGGTGTTCGGGGAGGACACGTTGACCACCAGGTAGTCCGCCAGCGGGGCGAGCAGCCCGGTGGAGGCCCGGTAATCCTCCTCCGCGTCGGCCAGGGCGGTGGTCTTCGTCTTGCCGATGTTCACGCCCACCACCGCATCGGTGCGCCGGGCGCGCAGCGTGGCGGCCACCGCCTCCGCACCGGGGTTGTTGAAGCCCATCCGGTTGAGGATCGCCCGGTCCGCGGGCAGCCGGAACAGCCGGGGCCGCGGGTTGCCGGGCTGCGCCCGGGCGGTGACGGTGCCCAGCTCGGCGTAGCCGAAGCCCAGCGGGACCCAGGCGTCGGCGGCGGCGGCGGATTTGTCGAAGCCGGCGGCCAGGCCCAGCGGCCGGGGGAAGTCCACCCCGAACACGGTCTGCCGCAGCACCGGGTCGTTGACCGGCAGCAGCTGGCCGAGCGCGGCGCGCAGCGGCCGGGAGGAGTGCACCGCGGCGACGCCGCGGGACACCGCCCCGTGCACCCCCTCCGGATCGAGGCGGAACATGCCGGCGAGCAGGGCGCGGTAGGCGGCGGAGCGGACGGGGTGGGCCATGGGCGGGGCCTCCTGTGGGGTCAGCGGGTATCGGGGGAGAGGGTGGCGCGTTCGGCCTCGGCCTCGGCGGCACCCGCGGCCAGGGCTCGGTCCACGGTGGCCCGGTCCAGGTGCTGGGCGCCGGCGCCGGAGCCGGAGTAGACCATCAGCCCGCCGTCGCCGTCACCGGCGATGGCCCGCGGATCGCGCACCGCGTCCAGCCGGGCGACCTCCACGCCGGTGCCGCCGGAGATGTCCCAGGCGGTGAGCAGGGACTGTCCGGTGGAGCCCACCCAGACCAGGCCCCGGGCGTCGTCGACGTGCACCGACCAGGGCCCGCCGGGCACCGGGAAGGCCTGGTGCAGGCGGATCACGTCGGTGGCGGTGTAGATCAGCAGCTGTCCGCCGGTGGCGTCCACGGCGGCGATGGTGCCGTCCGCGCCGGCGGCGGCGCCGGCGATGCCGAGTCCGGCGCGCAGACCGGAGCCGGAGCGGGAGTCGGCCAGCTCCACCTCGTGGATGGAGGTCTCCGGCACGTTGATCTCCAGCACCAGGTCCTGCGCGCCCGGCACCGCGAGCAGCTGGGAGCCGTGCCGGGAGACGTCGAAGTCGTCGTCGAGCTCCCCGCGGGGGCCGTAGACGTCGATCCGGCGGCCCTCGGCGCGGTGGCCGATGATCCGGCCGTCGCCGAGGCCCACCGCGGCGGTGTAGGCGGTGCCCTTGCCGACCAGGGCGGCGGCCGAGCCGTCCGGGGCGAGCACGTGGATGCCGTCCGGGCAGGGCAGCACCGCCATGTCCCCGGCGGGGGCGAGCCGCCCGCAGGCCGGGTCCACGTCGACGACCCGGGCGGCGGGGTCGGCGGCGGTGCCGGAGAGCACCGCGTCGCCGGCGCGCAGCAGGATCCGCCCGCCCACCCGCACCGCGCCGGTGACCTCCCGGTCCAGGGCGGCGACCGCCCCGGCCGGTGCGGTGTCCCGGTCGGCGGGGGCGGCGGGGGCGGCGTCGCCCATGCCGGGCGCCGCATCCCCCTCGGCGTCATCGCCGCCGCAGGCGGACAGGGCCAGGGCCGCGGCGAGCAGGATCGCCGCGGCGGGCTTTCGGTCACGGATGAGGCTGCTCACGAATCCCGACGCTACCACCCCGGCCGGCGCCGTCCGCCGCGGCGGGTCTCAGAGGGAGACGTCGTCGAGGGCGTCGCAGATCGCGTTCGGCAGCCGCACCCGGCCGGCGGCCAGGGCCTCGGCGAGCTGCCCCCGGGTGCGCGCCCCGACCAGGGCGGCGGTCACCCCGGGCCGGGTCAGGGTCCACGCCAGCGCCGCCGCCGGGACGGAGACCCCCAGGCCCTCCGCGGCGGTGGCCAGCGCCCCCACCACGGTCACCCCCCGGGCGTCGAGGTAGTCCTGCACCTCCGCGTCCGCGTACTCGCTGGCGCCCCGGGAGTCCTCCGGGATGAAGTCGCGGTACTTGCCGGTGAGCACCCCCTGGGCCAGCGGCGCCCCGGCGATGAAGCCCACCCCGAGATGCTCCGCGGCGGGCAGCAGCTCCGCCTCCGGGCCGCGGCGCAGCAGCGAGTACTCCGCCTGCGCGGCCACCGGGCGGATCCGCCCGGCGGCGGCGTGGGTGACCGCCAGCTGCCAGCCGGTGTGCCCACGCAGGCCCGCGTAGCGCACCCGCCCGGAGCGCACCGCCTCGGCGAGGGTGTCGGCGACCTCCTCCGGGGGAGTGGCCGGATCCCAGTAGCCGGCGCTCCACAGGTCGAGGTGATCCACCCGCAGCAGGGCCAGCAGATCGTCGAGATCGGCGAGCAGGGCCCGCCGGGAGCAGTCCACCCGGCGGCCCACCGGCCGGGTGGGGTCCACCCCGGAGGCGGCGGAGAGCACCAGCTCCCCGCGGATCCCGCGGCGGCGCAGCAGCCGGCCGAGCAGCTCGGCGGCGGCCGCCCCGCCCTGCACCGGGGTGGCGTCGACGAGGGTGCCCCCGGCGTCCACGAAATCGCCGAGGATGCCCGCGGCCTCATCGGCGTCGGTGCCCGCGCCCCAGGTCGCGGTGCCCAGCCCGAGGGCGGAGACCCGCAGCCCGCTGGCGCCCAGAATCCTTTCCCGCACGGGCCCGACTTTACGCGCCGCACCGGGTAGCCTGTCCGTCGTGATTGACGCGACCCCCATGAGCTGGACCCAGACCATCGTGCTCTCCGTCGTGCAGGGCCTCACCGAGTTCCTGCCGGTGAGCTCCTCCGGGCATCTGCGGATCGTCAGCGAGCTGTTCTTCGGCGAGGACGCCGGGGCCTCCTTCACCGCGGTGATCCAGCTGGGCACCGAGGCGGCGGTGCTGGTGTACTTCGCCGGGGACATCTGGCGGATCCTCACCTCCTGGTTCCGGGGCCTGGTCAACCCGCGGCTGCGCGGCTTCGACTACCGGATGGGCTGGATGGTCATCGTGGGCACCATCCCGGTCGGGGTGATCGGCTTCCTCGGCAAGGACGTGATCCGGGAGAACCTGCGCAACCTGTGGATCACCGCCGGGGTGCTGGTCGGCTTCTCCCTGGTGTTCATCCTCGCCGAGCGGCTCGGCCGTCGCACCCGGGGTTTCGCGGAGCTGACCATGCGCGATGCGGTGCTGATGGGCCTGGCGCAGTGCCTGGCGCTCATCCCGGGGGTGTCCCGCTCCGGGGGCACCATCTCCGCGGGCCTGTTCCTGCACCTGGACCGGGAGGTGGCCACCCGGTTCTCCTTCCTGCTGGCGATTCCGGCGGTGCTCGCCTCCGGGCTGTTCTCGCTGCCCGACGCCTTCGCCCCGCAGGCCGGGCAGGCCGCCTCCGGGCTGCAGCTGACGGTGGGCACCCTGGTCGCCTTCGGGGTGGGCTACGCCACCATCGCCTGGCTGCTGCGCTTCGTCTCCGGGCACTCCTTCGCCTGGTTCGCCGCCTACCGGATCCCGGTGGGCCTGGCGGTGGCCGGGCTACTCGCCGCCGGGGTGCTGGCGCCCTGATCGGCGCCGGGTAGTGTCATCGGCATGCGTTCCTGGCCCGCCCCCGACGTCCCCACCGTGCCCGGCGACCCGGTCCCGCTGCGGCTGCACGACACCGCCGACGGCCGGATCCGGCCGGTCGCCCCGGGCCCGGTGGCCGGGCTCTACGTCTGCGGGATCACCCCCTACGACGCCACCCACCTCGGCCATGCCGCGACCTACCTGGCCTTCGACCTGATCCACCGGGTGCTGCTGGACAACGGCCACCGGGTGCACTACGTGCAGAACATCACCGACGTCGACGACCCGCTGTTCGAGCGGGCCGAGCGCGACGGGGTGGACTGGCGCGAGCTCGGCGCCGAGCAGGTGGAGCTGTTCCGCTCCGACATGACCGCGCTGCGGGTGATCCCGCCCCGGGACTACGTCGGGGCGGTGGAGTCGGTGCCGGAGGTGGTGGAGATGGTCGGCCGGCTGCTGGAGGCCGGCGCCGCCTACCAGCTCGACGACGAGCACCCGGACGTGTACTTCCGCCGCGACGCCACCGCCGCCTTCGGCTACGAGTCGAACCTCGACGAGGCGACCATGGCCCGGCTCTTCGCCGAACGCGGCGGGGACCCGGACCGGCCCGGTAAACGGGATCCGCTGGACGCCCTGCTGTGGCGGGCGCACCGGGAGGGCGAGCCCGCCTGGGCGGCGCCCTTCGGCGCGGGCCGGCCCGGCTGGCACGTGGAATGCTCCGCCATCGCGGTGAACCGCCTGGGCGCGGGCTTCGACATCCAGGGCGGCGGCAGCGACCTGGCCTTCCCGCACCACGAGTTCTCCGCCGCGCATGCCGAGGCCGCCACCGGGGCGCCCCGGATGGCCGGGCACTACGTGCACGCCGCGATGATCGGCCTGGACGGGGAGAAGATGAGCAAATCCCTGGGCAACCTGGTCTTCGTCTCCCGGCTCACCGCCGCCGGGGAGGATCCGGCGGCGATCCGGCTGGCCCTGTTCGCCGGGCACTACCGCCAGGACCGCTCCTGGTCGGCGGGGCTGCTCGCCGCCGCCCGGGAGCGGCTGGCCGCCTGGCGGGCGGCGGCCGCGGCGCCGGGCTCGCCGGCGGCGCCCGCGGTGGCGGCGCTGCGCGCGGCGCTGGCCGAGGATCTGGACACCCCGGCGGCGCTGGCCGCCGTCGACGCCTGGGCGGCCGCCGGGGAGCCCGGCGCGGCGGATCCCGCGGAGGGCCGGGCGCTGGCGGCCGCGGTGGACGCGCTGCTCGGCGTGGACCTGGGCGCCCCGGCCGGCGGGCCGCGATGATCGGCCGGGCGGGCCTGCGCAAGGCGGCCCGCCGCGCCCGGGGCTGGCTGGACTCCTTCTGGTTCATCCCCTCGGCCTGCATCCTCGCCGCGATCGCGGCGGCCGCGGCCCTGGTGGAGGTGGACCGCCGGTTCAGCCTCGGCGGCTGGCTGCCCGGGCTGCTGGAGCTGGGCGTCTCCGGGTCCCGGGCGATGCTTTCCGGGATCGGCGGCACCGTGTTCGGGGTGGCCGGCACCGCCTTCTCCATCACCATCTCGGTGGTGGCCACCGCCTCCACCAGCTACGGGCCGCGGCTGGTGCGCAACTTCATGGCGGACCGGGGCAACCAGGTGGTGCTGGGCGTGCTCTCCGCCACCTTCGTCTATTCGCTGCTGGTGCTGCGCACGGTGAAGGCCGGCGGCCAGGAGGCGGGCGGGGACTTCGTGCCGCATATCGCGGTGTACGTGGCGATCCTGCTGGCCGTGGCGGACGTGTTCCTGCTGGTGTACTTCATCAACCACATCGCCACCTCGATCCGGGTGGAGACGCTGTCCCGCTCCACCCGGGACCGCTTCGTCGATGCGGTGACCCGGGTGTTCCGGGAACGCGACCCCGAGCGCCCCGCCGAGCCGGCCGCGGAGCCGGTACAGGCCCCGGCGGAGGGGGTGCACGTGCTGCGCGCCCGCGCCGAGGGCTACGTCACCAACGTGGACGGCTCCCTGCTGCGCGACGCCGCCGCCGCCCGGGATGCGGTGCTCGCCCTCGACGTCGGGGTCGGCGACCCGGTGGCCCGCGGGGAGCGGGTGGCCCGGGTGTGGTCGGAGACCGGGGCGGGCCTGTCCGAGGATGATCTCGCCGCCCTGGACCGGGCGCTGCGCCAGGCCACCGACGTCGCCGCCTCCCGGGACCCGCACCGCGACGTCGGCTACGCCGAGCAGCAGGTGGTGGAGCTGGCGGTGCGGGCGCTGTCCCCGGGCTCCAATGACCCGTACACCGCGATCGGGGCGATCGACGAGCTGGTGCCGGGGATCCTGCTGGCGGTGACCCGGCAGGCCCCGCCCCGGCTGCTCGCCGATGACGCCGGGGTGACCCGGGCGGCGATCCCCCGGGTCGGCGCCGCCGAGGTGATCGACCTGCCCTTCACCCACATCGTGCCCTATGCGCTGGGCCAGCCGCTGGTGCTGGAGGCCCTGGTGGGCATGGCCGGCCGGGTGCTGCGGCGGGTCGAGGACGAGCGGCTGGCCGCCCGGCTGCGCGGGCACGTGGCCACCATGGTGGAGCTGGTGGAGCGGGCCGACGTGCCCGGGGCCGACGCGGAGCGGCTGCGCGAGGCCGCCGCCCGACTGCCCTGAACCGGCCACCGCCGCGACCCCGGGTACCGGACCCGCGGGGGTGCGGACTAAGCTGTCTGCCCATGTCGCATCCCGTGGATTCCCCCCTGCTGGCCGCCCTGTCCGAGCGCGTGCTCATCGGCGACGGGGCGATGGGCACCCAGCTGCAGGGCTTCGACCTCGACGTCGAGGCGGACTTCCTCGGCCTGGAGGGCTGCAACGAGATCCTCAACCACACCCGGCCGGATGTGCTGGAGGAGATCCACCGGGCCTTCTTCGCCGCCGGCGCGGACCTGGTGGAGACCAACACCTTCGGCTGCAACCTGCCCAACCTCGCCGACTACGGCATCGCGGACCGGATCCGGGAGCTCGCCGCCAAGGGGGCGGCGATCGCCCGCCGGGTCGCCGATGAGCTCGGGCCGGGCCGGGCCGGGATGGACCGCTTCGTGCTGGGCTCGCTGGGTCCGGGCACCAAACTGCCCTCCCTGGGCCACGCCGGCTACGCGGAGCTGCGCGACGCCTACGCCGAGGCCGGGGCCGGGCTCATCGAGGGCGGGGTGGACGGGTTCCTCATCGAGACCTGCCAGGACCTGCTGCAGGTCAAGGCGGCGGTGCTCGGGGTGCGCGCCGCGATGGCGGAGCTCGGCGCCGAGCTGCCGATCATCGTGCACGTCACCGTGGAGACCACCGGCACCATGCTCATGGGCTCGGAGATCGGGGCGGCCCTGGCGGCGCTGCAGCCGCTGGGCATCGACATGATCGGGCTGAACTGCGCCACCGGGCCGGAGGAGATGAGCGAGCACCTGCGCTACCTCTCCCGGCACGCCTCGATCCCGGTGTCGGTGATGCCCAACGCCGGGCTGCCGGTGCTGGGCCCGGACGGCGCCGAGTACCCGCTGACCCCCGACCAGCTCGCCGCGGCGCTGCGCGGGTTCGTGGAGGACTTCGGGCTGTCCATGGTCGGCGGCTGCTGCGGCACCACCCCCGAGCACATCGCCGCGGTGCACGAGGCCATCGTCGGCGGCCCCTCGACGGCGCCGGCGGTGCGCGCGGAGCGGCAGGTGGCGCCCATTGACGAGGTGTCCTCCCTGTACTCGGCGGTGCCGCTGACCCAGGACACCGGGATCACCATGATCGGGGAGCGCACCAACGCCAACGGCTCCCGGGCCTTCCGGGAGGCGATGCTCGCCGGGGACTGGGAGACGTGCCTGGAGATCGCCCGGGCGCAGACCTCCGACGGGGCGCAGCTGATCGACCTCTGCGTCGACTACGTCGGCCGCGACGGCACCGGGGACATGCGCACCCTGGCCGCCCAGATCGCCACCGGCACCACCCTGCCGGTGATGATCGACTCCACCGAGCCGGCCGTGATCGAGGCCGGCCTGGAGTGCTTCGGCGGCCGCTGCGCGGTCAACTCGGTGAACTTCGAGGACGGCGACGGCCCCGGATCCCGCTACCGGAGGATCATGCGGCTGGTGCGCGACCACGGGGCGGCGGTGGTGGCCCTGGCCATCGACGAGGAGGGCCAGGCCCGCACCGCCGAACGCAAGGTCGCCATCGCCGAGCGGCTCATCGCCGACATCACCGGCACCTGGGGCCTCGACGAATCCGACATCATCGTGGACTGCCTGACCTTCCCGATCTCCACCGGGCAGGAGGAGACCCGCCGCGACGGGATCGAGACCATCGAGGCGATCCGGGAGCTCACCCGCCGGCACCCCCGGGTGCACACCACCCTGGGCCTGTCCAACATCTCCTTCGGGCTCAACCCGGCCGCCCGGCAGGTGCTCAACTCGGTGTTCCTGCACGAATGCGTCGCCGCCGGCCTGGACTCCGCCATCGCGCACAGCTCCAAGATCCTGCCGATGAACCGGATCGACCCGGAGCAGCGGCAGGTCGCCCTGGACATGGTCTACGACCGGCGCCGCGGCGAGGACCACCCCGAGGGCGCCTACGACCCGCTGCAGACCTTCATGGAGCTCTTCGAGGGCGTCTCCGCCGCCGACGCCCGGGACGCCCGGGCGGAGAAGCTCGCCGCGCTGCCCCTGTTCGAGCGGCTCGGCCAGCGGATCATCGACGGCGACCGCAATGGCCTGGAGGCCGACCTCGACGAGGCGATGGCCACCAAGAAGCCGCTGGCGATCATCAACGAGGATCTGCTCGGCGGGATGAAGACCGTCGGCGAGCTCTTCGGCTCCGGGCAGATGCAGCTGCCCTTCGTGCTGCAGTCCGCGGAATGCATGAAGACCGCGGTGGCCTACCTGGAGGGCTTCATGGACGCCGCCGACGACACCGGGGCCAAGGGCCGGATCGTGCTGGCCACGGTCAAGGGCGACGTGCACGACATCGGCAAGAACCTGGTGGACATCATCCTGTCCAACAACGGCTACGAGGTGCACAACATCGGCATCAAGCAGCCGGTGGCGAACATCCTCTCCGCCGCCCGGGAGCACCGGGCCGACGCAATCGGCATGTCCGGGCTGCTGGTGAAGTCCACCGTGGTGATGAAGGAGAACCTGGAGGAGCTCAACGCCGCCGGGGTGGCCGCGGACTTCCCGGTGCTGCTCGGCGGGGCGGCGCTGACCCGCACCTTCGTCGAGGACGATCTCACCGAGGTCTACCAGGGCGAGGTGTACTACGGCCGGGACGCCTTCGAGGGTCTGCGGATCATGGACGATCTGATGGCCGCGAAACGCGGCGAGGGCCCGGACCCGGATTCCCCGGAGGCCCGGGCCGCGGCGGAGAAGCGGGCCAAGCGGCGGGCCCGCCGGGAGCGCTCGAAGCGGATCGCCGCCCGGCGCGCCGCCGAGCAGGAGCCGGTGGCGCTGCCGGCGCGCTCGGACGTCGCCGCGGACGCGCCGGTGGCCACCCCGCCGTTCTGGGGCACCCGGATCATCAAGGGGGTGGCGCTGGCGGACTACCTCAGCTGCCTCGACGAGCGTGCCCTGTTCATGGGCCAGTGGGGGCTGCGCGGCACCCGCGGCGGGGACGGGCCCAGCTACGAGGAGCTGGTGGAGACCGAGGGCCGGCCCCGGCTGCGCGCCTGGCTGGACCGGCTGGCCACGGACAACGTCCTGCAGCACGCCGCGGTGGTCTACGGCTACTTCCCGGCGGTCGCCGAGGGCGAGGAGGTGCTGGTGCTGCCCACCCCGGCGGAGGGGGCGGCCCCGGACCCGGCCGCCGAGCCGGTGGCCCGCTTCGCCTTCCCCCGGCAGCGGCGGGGCCGGTTCCTGTGCATCGCGGACTTCATCCGGGACCGGGGCCGCGCCATCGAGGCCGGGCAGGTCGACGTGCTGCCCTTCCAGCTGGTCACCATGGGCCAGCCGATCGCCGACTACGCGGACCGGCTCTTCGCCGCCGACGACTACCGCGACTACCTGGAGATCCACGGGATCGGGGTGCAGCTCACCGAGGCGCTCGCCGAGTACTGGCACGCCCGGATCCGCGCGGAGCTGACCTTCGCCGACGGGTCCACCGCCGCGGCGGAGGACTCCGCGGACACCCGGGGCTTCTTCGACCTGGACTACCGGGGCGCCCGCTACTCCTTCGGCTACGGCTCCTGCCCGGATCTGGAGTCCCGGCGCACCATGGTGGAGCTGCTGCGCCCGGAGCGGATCGGGGTGCGGCTCTCCGAGGAGCTGCAGCTGCACCCGGAGCAGTCCACCGACGCCTTCGTGCTGTACCACCCGGAGGCGAAGTACTTCAACGTCTGATCCGCTATCCGCGGGGCCGCACCAGCAGGGTCTGCGTGGAGCGGCCCACCGGGCCGCGCTCGTCGTAGATCTCCGCGGCGGTCATCCCGATCCCGTCCGGGCCGATGGAGCCGCGGGCGGAGATCCCGGTCCAGCCGGGCTCCGGGGCGCGGTGCAGGTGCACCACCAGGTCGGTGTTCATGAAGGTCCACGCCGCCGGGTCCAGGGTGGCGCCGATCCCGTTGGCGGTGTCCACCACGCTCATCAGCCGGCCGATCGGGCTGGGCGGCTCCCCGGAGACGATCGGGTGGTCGGTGCGCACCCAGTGGATCCGGGGCCGCGCGGGGTCGTCCGGGTCGGCGATGGAGCGGGCCCGGATGGAGTCGATGTAGCCGCCGGACCAGCGCAGCAGCGGGGTGTCCGGGTCCCCGGCGCAGGCGTCGGGGCCCGGGATGGGCCGTTCCAGGGCGCGTTCCACCACATCGGTGGGGGTCACCGCCATCCGCCAGGCCGCGGCGGTGGCCACCGCCCGCCACCGGCCGCGCACCTCGGCGAGCAGCTCCGCCTCCACCTTCTGGATCTGCCGGCCGGGCCGGGTCACCCGGGCCCGGGAGCGCAGCTCGGTGTAGGGCACCGCGGAGAGCAGGTCCACCGCGATCCGGGTGATCCGCATACCGTCGTCGGCGGTGCCGGCGCCGCGCTCCAGGGCGCGGGTGAGCAGCGCCGCCGGGGGAGCGCCGTGCTGGAAATCCCCCCAGGCGCCGTGGGTGCGTTCGGTGGGCCGGAAGCGCTCCGCGCCGCCGACGGCGCCGAGGGGCTCGTAGTAGCCGTGCTCGAGATCCTCTTTCATGACCAATAGGATAGCCCTCCGGCGGGGCCGCCGCCGGGGCCCGCGCCGGGTAGGATCGCCGGGCGTGATGAAGGCGATTCTCTGGGACATGGACGGCACCCTGCTCGACTCCGAGCCGCTGTGGGGGCGGGCCACGCATGCGCTCGCCCGGGAGCTCGGCGGGCCGCTGCCGGAGGAGGTGCGGGCCCGCACCATCGGCGGCTCCGCCCCGCGCACCGTGGGCATCATCGCCGAGCACCTCGGCCTGGATCTGGACGCCGCGGCCCGGGCCCGGGCGGGGGAGCGGCTCTTCGAGCTGTTCCTGGAGGCCGCCCGCGGTGGCGCGGAGCTGCGCCCCGGGGTCGCCGGGCTGCTCGCCGAGGCCCGCGCCGCGGGCATCCCGCAGGTGCTGGTCACCAACACGGTGCGCCGGGTCGCCGGGGTGGGCATCGCCGCGATCGGGCCGGGCTGGTTCGCCGGCACGGTCTGCGGCGACGAGGTCCCGGCCGGCAAACCCGCCCCGGACCCCTACCTGGCCGGCGCCCGGATCGCCGGCGCGGCGCCGGGGGAGTGCCTGGCGGTGGAGGATTCCCCGGGCGGGGCGACCGCGGCGGTGGCCGCCGGCTGCCGCACCCTGTACGTGCCCGGCCCCGGGGTGGGGCCGGCCCCGGCGGGGGCCGGGGAGCTGGCGGCGCTCACCGGGCGCCGGGATCTGGCGGGGGTCGACCTGGCGGCGCTGGGGGAGCTGCACCGCAGGCTCGGCGGTGTGGAACAATGACCCGCGTGAAGGACTTTGACACCCTGTACCAGCAGCTGCGCGCCCGCGCCGAGGAGCGCCCGGAGGGCTCGGCCACGGTGGCCATGCTCGACGCCGGCGTGCACGCCCAGGGCAAGAAGATCATGGAGGAGGCCGGCGAGGTGTGGCTCGCCGCCGAGCACGAGTCCGACGAGGCCCTCGCCGAGGAGATCTCCCAGCTCATCTACTGGCTGCAGGTGATCATGGTCGGCCGCGGGCTCACCCCCGAGGACGTCTACCGGCACCTCTAGCCGCCGCCCGCCCCGCCGTACCCCGACCCCCGCCGAACCAGGAGAAACCACCGCATGCTGCGCGTCGCCGTCCCCAACAAGGGCTCCCTGTCGGAAGCCGCCCTCGACATCCTGCACGAGGCCGGCTACGCCGGCCGGGGCGACAGCAAGCGGCTCACCGTCGCCGACCGGGCCAACGGGATCGAGTTCTTCTTCCTGCGGCCCAAGGACATCCCGATCTACGTCGGCGACGGGCAGCTGCACCTGGGCATCACCGGCCGGGACCTGGCCGCCGATTCGCTGGCCCCGGTGGACGAGGTGCTGTCCCTGGGCTTCGGCGCCTCCACCTTCCGCTACGCCGCCCCGGCGGGGCAGGAGTGGAGCGTCGAGCGCCTCGCCGGCACCCGGATCGCGACCAGCTACCCGAACCTGGTGCGCCGGGACATCGCCGACCGGGGCATCGAGGCGGAGGTGATCCGCCTCGACGGGGCGGTGGAGATCTCCATCAAGCTCGGCGTCGCCGACGTCATCGCCGACGTGGTGTCCACCGGGCGCACCCTGCGCACCCAGGGCCTGGCCCCCTTCGGCGAGCCGCTGGTCGCCTCGGAGGCGGTGGTGGTGGGCCGCCGCGGGGCGGAGCCGCACCCGGACCAGGCGGTGTTCCTCTCCCGGATCACCGGCATCCTGCACGCGAAGAACTACCTGATGCTCGACTACAACATCGAGCGGTCGAAGCTGGCGGCGGCCTCGGAGATCACCCCGGGCCTGTCCGGGCCCACGGTGTCGCCGCTGCAGCACGACGACTGGGTGGCGGTGCGCGCCATGGTGCCCCGGGCGGAGGCGAACCCGGTGATGGACCGGCTGGCCGCCGCCGGAGCCCAGGCGATCCTCGCCTCCGATATCCGGATCGCCCGGATCTAGCCCCCTGCCTGGGCGGACCCCGGGGCGGCAACGCCGTTAGCCCTTCGATATCCTTGGGTTATGAGCACCATCGCCGACACCCCCGATCCCGCCCCCGACCCGGCCGCCGACGGCGCCGCCCACCGCGTGGAGACCGACCTGCTCGGCTCCCGGGAGGTCCCCGCCGAGGCCTGGTACGGCATCCACACCCTGCGCGCCACGGAGAACTACCGGATCTCCGGCACCACCGTCAACGACATCCCCGAGTTCATCCGGGGCATGGTGATGGTGAAGAAGGCCGCCGCGATCGCCAACCGGCGGGTGCACACCCTGCCCCATGACGTCGCCGACGCGATCATCGCCGCCTGCGACGAGGTGCTCGAGAAGGGCCGCTGCCTGGACCAGTTCCCGATCGACGTCTTCCAGGGCGGGGCCGGCACCAGCCTCAACATGAACACCAACGAGGTGATCGCCAACCTGGCCCTGGAGCAGCTGGGCCGGGACAAGGGCGACTATGACGCGGTCAACCCCAATGACGACGTCAACCAGTGCCAGTCCACCAACGACGCCTACCCCACGGGCTTCCGGCTGGCGGTGCACATGGCCATGCAGCCGCTGCTGGCGGAGCTCTCCGAGCTGGCCACCGCGCTGCACGCCAAGGGCGACGAGTTCAACGACGTGATCACCATGGGCCGCACCCAGCTGCAGGACGCGGTGCCGATGACCCTGGGGCAGACCTTCCACGCCTTCGCCGCGAACCTCGCCGAGGAGCAGGAGGTGCTGCGCCAGGCCGGGGAGGGCCTGCTGGAGGTCAACATGGGCGCCACCGCGATCGGCACCGGGGTGAACGCCCCGGCCGGCTACCGGGAGGCGGTGGTGCAGGCGCTGCGCGAGGTCACCGGCCTGCAGATCGTCTCCGCCAAGGACCTCATCGAGGCCACCAGCGACACCGGCGGCTACGTCAACGTGCATTCGGCGATCAAGCGCACCGCGATGAAACTGTCCAAGATGTGCAATGACCTGCGGCTGCTCTCCTCCGGGCCGCGGGCCGGGCTCAACGAGGTGAACCTGCCGCAGCGGGCGGCGGGCTCGTCGATCATGCCCGCCAAGGTCAACCCGGTGATCCCGGAGGTGGTCAACCAGGCCTGCTTCAAGATCTTCGGCAACGACGTCACCCTGTCCTGGGCCGCCGAGGCCGGGCAGCTGCAGCTCAACGTGATGGAGCCGGTGATCGCGCAGTGCCTCTTCGAGTCGATGTCCCTGATGCGCCATGGCGCGCGCACCCTGCGCGAGCTGTGCATCGTGGACATCACCGCCAACCCGGAGCGCTGCCGCGGCTACGTCGACGACTCGATCGGCATCGTCACCTACCTCAACCCGGTGATCGGCCACCACCAGGGCGACCTGATCGGCGCCGAGGCGGCGGCCACCGGCCGGGGGGTGCGCGAACTGGTCCTGGAGAAGGGCCTGCTCAGCGCCGAGGAGCTGGATCGGATCCTCAGCGTGGACAACCTCATGCACCCCGAGTACCGGGGCCGGCGCTACGTCGAGGGCGAGAACCGCTTCACCGACTGACCCCCGCGGGGCGCCCGGCCCCGCCATCCCCGGCGCGCGGCCCCCACCCGCCGGGCCGCCGCGCCACCCCGCCGGCCCACCCACGGCCGGCCGCAGTGAAGGAGGCATCGCGGCCATGCTCATCGCCGCGCAAATCGCCGTCGTGGTGGCGGCGCTGGTCATCGGGGCCCGGCTGGGCTCCGTCGGAATCGGGTTCGCCGGCGGCGCCGGCGTGGTCGCCCTGGCGGCCCTGGGGGTGCCGGTGGCCGCCGCCGACATCCCCTTCGACGTCATCGGCATCATCATGGCGGTGATCGCGGCCATCTCCGCGATGCAGCGCGCCGGGGGCATGGACCACCTGGTGCACCTGGCGGAGCGGCTGCTGCGCCGCAACCCCCGCCGGGTGACCCGGCTCGCCCCGCTGGTCACCTACTTCATGACCCTCTTCGCCGGCACCGGGCACACCGCCTTCGCCACCCTGCCGGTCATCGTGGAGGTCGCCAAGGAGGGCGGGGTGCGCCCCTCCCGGCCGCTGAGCGTGGCCGTGGTCGCCTCCCAGATGGCGATCACCGCCTCCCCGATCTCCGCGGCGGTGGTGTTCGTCGCCGCCCTGCTGGAACCGCACGGGGTGGGCTACCTGCAGCTGCTCGCGGTGGTGATCCCCGCCACCCTGGCCGCGGTGATCGCCACCAGCTTCCTCGCCGAGCACCTGGGCCCGGAACTGGAGGACGACCCCGAGTACCGGCGCCGGCGCGCCGCCGGCCTGGTCGCCGCCCCGCGGGCGGCGGAGGACTACGTCCCCGCCCCGGGGGCGCGGGCCTCGGTGGGGATCTTCCTCGCCGCGATCGCGGTGGTGATGGTCTACGCCACCGCGATCAGCGAGCAGGTGGGGCTCATCGCCGACCCGGCGCTGCCCCGCAATGAGGCGATCATGGCGATCATGCTGGCCGCCGCGCTGGCCATCACGCTCATCGCCCGGATCCCGGCCGGCGAGATCCCCGGCACCCAGGTCTTCCGCTCCGGGATGAGCGCCTGCGTCTGCGTGATGGGCGTCGCCTGGCTGGGCACCACCCTGGTCAACGCGCATCTGGAGGCGATCACCGCCGGCGCCGGGGACCTGCTGCGCGCCCGGCCCTGGCTGCTCGCGGTGGTGCTCTTCCTCGCCGCGGCGCTGCTGTACTCCCAGGCCGCCACCGCCAAGGCGATGCTGCCCGCCGCCCTGGCGATCGGGGTGTCCCCGGCCACCGCGGTGGCCTCCTTCGCCGCCACCTCGGCGCTGTTCGTGCTGCCGACCTACCCCACCCTGCTCGCCGCGGTGGAGATGGACGACACCGGCTCCACCCGGCTCGGCCACTACGTGGTGGACCACCCCTTCATCATCCCGGGCACCGTGGCGATCGCCCTGGCGGTGGCCGCCGGCTTCGTCCTCGGCGGGCTGATCCTCTAGGCGCCGCCCCCGGCGTCGCCCGGCCAGCCCGGGTACTCCGGGGGCGTGCCGCCCTGGGCGGGGCACAGCGCGTGGAAGGAGCACCAGTCGCATAGCCGGGAGGTGCGCGGGGCGAAGTCGCCGTGCTCCCCGTCGGCGCGGATCCGCCCCCACAGCCGGGACAGCTCCGCCTGGAAGGCCTCCAGCTCCCGGGCCCGGGGCACGTGCACCAGATCATCGGCGACCCTGAGGTACATCAGGCGCAGCTGATCGGGCACCCGCCCGGTGAGCCGCCACCAGGCCAGGGCGTAGAAGCGCATCTGGAACAGCGCCTCCCCGCGGAACCGGGGCGCGGGTTTGCGCCCCGTCTTGTAGTCGACGATCCGCACCTCCCCGGTGGGGGCGACGTCCACCCGGTCGATGAACCCCCGGGCGGGCACGTCGCCCAGGCGCATGTTGACGAAGCGCTCCACCTCCGCGGCGTCGAAGCCGCGCGGGTTCTCCAGCATGAAGTAGCCCTTGAGCAGCCCCCGGCACTCCACCAGGAAATCCAGCAGCGACTCCTCGGGCACCAGGGCGGCCAGCTCCGGATCCTCCTCGACCATCCCCGCCCAGGTGGGTTTGAGCCGGGCCACCGCGGCCGGGTAGGTGCGCCCCGCCCGCTCCAGGGTGTGCAGCTGCTCCAGCACCGCATGCACCAGGGTGCCCTTGACCTGGGCGAGGGTCTTCGGCTCCGGGATCCGGTCGATGGCGCGCAGCCGGTACTTCAACGGGCACTGCCGGTAGTCGTTGGCGCGGGAGGGCGACAGCGCCGGCTGCCGGCGCACCCCGGTGCCCGGGGCGGGGGCGGTGCGGGGCGGGGGCTGGGTTTCGGGCATAATCACCCAGGCTAGCCACCGCCCGCACGGCCCCGTCGCCCGGGGCGGGGGCATCCGACGAGCAGAGGGGAAGCGCGCATGGCGCACAGCGGACCGTTCCAGCCCGGGGATCGGGTGCAGCTCAGCGACGGCAAGAACCGCCGCTTCACGATCACCCTGGAACCGGGGGAGCGGTTCTTCACGCACCGCGGCGCGATCGCGCACGATGACCTGATCGGGGCGGAGGAGGGCACCACGGTGACCTCCGAGATGGGCACCGTCTACCTGGCGCAGCGGCACACCCTGGTCGACTACGTGCTCTCCATGCCGCGGGGGGCGGCGGTGATCTACCCCAAGGACGCCGCCCAGATCCTGGTGGAGGGCGACGTCTTCCCCGGGGCCCGGGTGCTGGAGGCCGGCGCCGGCTCCGGGGCGATGAGCCTGTACCTGCTGCGCGCCATCGGCGAGGCCGGCCGGCTGTTCTCCTACGAGATCCGCGAGGACCACCTGGCCCACGCCGAGCGCAACGTCACCGGCTTCCTGGGCCGGCATCCGGACAACTGGGAGCTGCGCCTGGGCGACGTCGCCGAGGCCACCGCCGCCGATCTCGGCGGGCCCGTGGACCGGGTGCTGCTGGACATGCTGGAGCCCTGGGCGACCCTGGGGGCGGTGAAGGACCTGCTCGCCCCGGGCGGGGTGCTCATCGGCTACGTGGCCACGGTCACCCAGCTGATGAAGGTGATGGAGGGCCTGCGCGCGCTCGGCTGCTTCACCGAGCCGCGGGCCTGGGAGACCATGGTGCGCGACTGGCACGTGGTGGACCTGGCGGTGCGCCCGGTGCACCGGATGCAGGCGCACACCGCCTTCCTGATCACCGCCCGCCGGCTGGCCGACGGCACGGTGGCCCCGCGGCCGCAGCGGCGCAACCGCCGCTGAGGCCCCCGCCGGCCGGCGTGGCGCGCAGGGTAACCTTCACCACATGACCGACGTCGCCGACCAGCTCCGCCAGATCCGCAGCCTCGAGCAGAAGAACCGGGTGCTCGGCGCCCGCAACGAGAAGCTCGTCGAGGCGCTGCGCGAATCCCGCGACCAGCTCTCCCGGCTGCGCGCCGACGTGGAGGCGATGACCGAACCGCCCTCGACCTACGGGGTGTTCCTGCGCCCGGCCGGCGACCACGCCGCCGAGGTGTTCACCGGCAACCGGCGGATGCGGCTCAACGTGCTGCGCTCCCTCGACCCCGCCGCGCTGCGGCACGGGTCCCTGGTGCGCATCTCCGAGGGCGCCCTGGTGGTGGAGGACTGCGGCTACCCGGACAACGGGGAGCTCGCCCTGGTCCGGGAGACCCTGCCGGACCGGCGCCGGGTGCTGGTCACCGACACCCACGGGGAGGAGTTCCTGGTCGCCCTGGCCGGGGACCTGGAGCCGAAGGTGGGCGACACGGTGCTGGTGGACCGCAAATCCGGCCACGCCTTCGAGGTGATCCCCAAGGCCGAGGTGGAGAACCTCGTGCTGGAGGAGGTGCCCGACGTGGAGTACTCCGACATCGGCGGGCTGCACCGGCAGATCGAGCAGATCCACGACGCGGTGGAGATGCCCTTCCTGCACCCGGAGCTCTTCGAGGCCTACGACCTGCGCCCGCCGAAGGGGGTGCTGCTCTACGGCCCGCCCGGCAACGGCAAAACCCTCATCGCCAAGGCGGTGGCCAACTCCCTGGCCCGCAAGATCGCGCTCTCCCGGGGCGCGGGGGAGGCCGAGGCCCGCCGGGCCACCTCCTACTTCCTCAACGTCAAGGGCCCGGAGCTGCTGAACAAGTTCGTCGGCGAGACCGAACGCCAGATCCGGCTGATCTTCGACCGGGCCCGGGACATCGCCGAGGAGGGCCGGCCGGTGATCGTCTTCTTCGACGAGATGGACTCCATCTTCCGCACCCGCGGCTCCGGGGTGAGCTCCGACATGGAGAACACCGTGGTGCCCCAGCTGCTCGCGGAGCTCGACGGGGTGGAGGGCCTGGACAACGTGATCGTGATCGGCGCCTCCAACCGGGAGGAGATGATCGACCCGGCGATCCTGCGGCCCGGCCGGCTGGACGTGAAGATCCGGATCGAACGGCCCGACGCCGACGCCGCCCGGGACATCTTCGGCAAGTACCTCACCCCGGCGCTGCCCTACGCCGCCGAGGATCTCGCCGAGCACGGCGATGCCGCGGCGACCGCGGCGGCGCTCATCGACGCCACCGTGGCCCGGATGTACGCCACCGGCCCGGAGAACGAGTACGTGCGGGTGTCCTACGCCGACGGGCACGTGGACACCCTGCACTACCGCGACTTCGCCTCCGGGGCGATGATCGCCAACATCGTCGGCCGGGCCAAGAAGCTGGCGATCAAGGACGTCATCGCCGGCGCCCCCGGGGCCGGCGGAATCCGCCGGGAGCACCTCATCGCCGCGGTGGTGGAGGAGTACGCGCAGAACGAGGATCTGCCCAACACCGCCAACCCCGATGAATGGGCCCGGATCACCGGCCGGCCCACCGGCCGGGTGGTGGACGTCGCGGTGATCGCCCACGACGACCGGGGGCAGGCGTGATGGGCCGGGTGCTGGGCACCGAGATCGAGTACGGGATCGCCGCCCCCGACGACCCCGAGGTGAGCCCCATCCTCACCTCCACCCGGGCGGTGCTCGCCTACGCCCGGGCGCACGCCCCCGGCTCCGGACGGCGGGCCCGCTGGGACCATGAGCCGGAGTCGCCGCTGCGCGACTCCCGCGGCTTCGACCTGCGCCGCTACCGGCAGGTGCCGGTGGTGGACCCGGACGCGGTGGGCGCGGCGAACATCATCCTGGACAACGGGGCCCGCTTCTACGTCGACCACGCCCACCCGGAGTACTCCGCCCCGGAGACCCTGGACCCGCTGGCCGCGGTCGTCGCCGACCGGGCCGGGGACGCGATCATGCACGAGGCGGCCCGGCTGGCCTCCGCGGAGGAGGACTGCCCGGATCTGCGGATCTACCGCAACAACGTCGACGGCAAGGGCGCCTCCTACGGGGCGCACGAGAACTACCGCTTCTCCCGGGAGACGGACTTCGATGCGGTGGCGGCGGGGCTGACCCCCTTCTTCGTCACCCGGCAGGTGTTCTGCGGCGCCGGCCGGGTCGGCATCGGGGTGCGCGGGGAGCGCCCCGGCTTCCAGATCGCCCAGCGCGCCGACTACATCGAGACCGAGGTCAGCCTGGAGACCACGCTCAACCGCGGGATCATCAACACCCGGGATGAGCCGCACTCCGACCCGGAGCTGTGGCGCCGGCTGCACGTCATCATCGGCGACGCGAACATGAGCGAGACCGCCACCTACCTCAAGCTCGGCGCCACCGCCCTGGTGCTCGACGCGATCGAGGCGGGGGTGGACTTCACCGACCTGGCGCTGCGCGACCCGGTCGCCGCGGTGCGCGAGGTCTCCCGGGACCTCTCCTGCACCGCGGCGCTGCAGCACGCCGACCACGTCACCCGGCGCACCGCGATCCAGATCCAGCGCGAGTACCTCGACCGGGTGCGCGGCTTCGACGCCGCCGGCGAGGTCACCGCCCGCTGGGCGGAGGTGCTCGACCTGCTGGAGCGGGATCCGATGGAGACCGCCGGGATCCTGGACTGGACCGCGAAGCTGGCGCTGCTGCGGGGCCTGCGCGAGCGCGGCGGGCTGGGCTGGGATCACCCCAAGCTGGCGCTCATCGACCTGCAGTACGCCGACATCGACCCGGACCGGGGGCTCTACCACGCGCTCCTCGCCCGGGGCCGGATGCGCCGGCTGAGCACCGACGCCCAGGTCGCCGAGGCGGTGACCACCGCGCCCCGGGACACCCGCGCCTACCTGCGCGGCGGGCTGTTGCGCCGCTTCCCCGACGACGTGGTCGCGGCCAGCTGGGACTCCGCCATCGTCACCGTGGACGGCGACCCGGAGGGGGAGCTGGTGAAGCTCCGGCTGCACGACGTCACCGGGCTGGGCGCCGCCGCGGTGGCGGATCTGCTGGAGGGCGCCCCGGACATGGCGGCCCTGGTGTCCGGGTTGGCCGCCCGCGGCCTGGCCGGGCTAAGGCCGCGCTAAGGTCGGGTGTGACGGAGTCGGCGGGGAGGCCCCCGCCGGCGGAGCATGCGAGGAACGGAGCTTTCATGGCGGACATCACCGGTGCGCAGGTGCACGGCGGCGGCTCGGGCGGGCCGGAGGAGGAGCCCGGGGAGATCGGCTCCGGGGCGGCCGGGCAGGCCCAGGTGCACGCCCAGGCCGCCGATGATCTGCTCGACGAGATCGACGGGCTGCTGGAGGCCAATGCGGAGGAGTTCGTCCGCTCCTACGTGCAGAAGGGCGGCGAGTAGCCGGTGGCCGGGGTCGCGCTGACCCGCCGGGTCACCGGGATCGAGACCGAGTACGGCATCGCCTGCACCCTCGACGGGGCCACCCGGCTGGGCCCGGAGGAGACAGCGCGGTACATGTTCCGCCCGGTGATCTCCGACTACGGCGCGACGAACATCTTCACCGCCAACGCCGGCCGGCTCTACCTCGACGTCGGCTCGCACCCCGAGTTCGCCACCGCGGAATGCGATGGCCTGGGCCAGCTCATCGCCCAGGACCGGGCCGGGGAGCGGCTCCTCGACGAGCTCGCCGCGCGGGCCGAGGCCCAGCTCGCCGAGGAGGGCATCGGCGGCCGGGTGTTCCTCTTCCGCAACAACGTCGACTCCGCCGGCAACTCCTACGGCTGCCACGAGAACTACCTGGTGGGCCGGTCGATGAGCCTGAAGGCGCTGTCCCGGCTGCTGCTGCCCTTCCTGGTCACCCGGCAGCTGATCTGCGGCGCCGGGCTCATCGCCCGGCCCTACCCGGGCAGCCCGCATGAGCAGGAGGCGGAGCAGTACTGCTTCTCCCAGCGCGCCGACCACGTGTGGGAGGGCGTGTCCAGCGCCACCACCCGATCCCGGCCGATCATCAACACCCGGGACGAGCCGCATGCGGACTCCACCCGCTACCGGCGGCTGCACGTCATCGTCGGCGACTCCAACATGAGCGAGACCACCACCGCGCTGAAGGTGGCCAGCACCCAACTGGTGCTGGAGATGATCGAGGCCGGCCGGGACCTCCCGGATCTCGAGGTCGCCAACGAGATCAAGGCGATCCGGGAGGTCAGCCGGGATCTCGGCGGCCGGGCCCCGGTGGCGCTGCGCGCCGGCGGGGAGATGCCCGCGCTGGAGATCCAGCGGATCTACCTCGACGCCGCCCGCTCCTGGCTGGCGGAGCGCCCGGAGGAGGGCGCGGGCACGCCCAATGCGGAGCTGGCCCCGCTGCTGGAGCTGTGGGGCCGGGTGCTCGACGCGGTGGAGTCCGGGGATCATTCGGCGATCGCCGGCGACATCGACTGGGCGATCAAGCTCAGCCTCCTCGACCGGTACCGGGAGCGCGGCCTGGAGCTCACCGACCCGCGGCTGGCGCAGGTGGACCTCGCCTACCACGACACCCGGCCGGGCCGGGGCGTGTTCCGGCTGCTGGAGGCCCGGGGGGCGGTGAGCCGGATGGTCGACGACGCCGCGGTGACCCGGGCGATGACCCGCGCCCCGGAGACCACCCGGGCGCATCTGCGGGGCCGCTTCCTCGCCGCCACCCGCGCCGCCGGGGTGCCCACCGTGGTGGACTGGACGCATCTGAAGATCCCCGGCGACGACCCCGTCACCGTGGTGCTCGACGATCCGCTGGCCGCCGTCGACGAGCGGGTCGACGCGCTGCTGGCCACCCTGCCCGAGCCCG
This sequence comes from Corynebacterium sphenisci DSM 44792, assembly GCF_001941505.1. NCBI lineage: Bacteria > Bacillati > Actinomycetota > Actinomycetes > Mycobacteriales > Corynebacteriaceae > Corynebacterium > Corynebacterium sphenisci. Next base: position 1,417,652 of record NZ_CP009248.1, read on the forward strand.
CCCCGGGGGCGCCGGCGTGAGCGCCGCGGCCCCCCGGCAGCTGGAGCTGCTGCTCGCCCTGGCGGACAGCCGGCTGGGGCTCACCCGCGCCGAGCTGGGCCGGGTGATCCCGGACTACGCCGGGGCCGACGGCGCCGCGGAGGCCGCCCGCAAGCGCCTGGAGCGCGATCTCGCGGCGCTGCGCGAGATCGGGGTGCCGGTGGACGCGGCGGGGGAGCGGATCCGGGTCGACGACGCCGGCTGGCGGCTGCGCGATCCCGGCTTCACCCCGGAGGAGGCCACCGTGGTGGCGCTGGCGGCCTCCGCGGTGAGCCCGGACGCCGCCCTGGACCGGCTCGGCGCCCGGGCCTGGGGCAAGCTCGCCGCGGAGGCGGGCCGGCCGGATCTGCGCGAGGCCGGCACCCGGGTGCTGCTCGCCGACGGGGCGGACACCGCCGGCGGGGACGTCGCCGAACTGCTGCGCGCCCGCGCCGAGGGCCGCCGGGTGCGCTTCTGGTACACCCCCCGCTTCGGCGCCGATGATGAGGAGCGGCACCTGGAGCCCTGGGCGATCGTGAGCATCGGCGGCCGCCGCTACCTCGTCGGCTACGACGTGCAGCGCGGCGGCCCGCGGGCCTTCCGGCTGGCCCGGGTCCGGGAGGTCGCGGTGGGCGAGCCGGCGCTGACCCCCCGGCCGGGCACGGCGGGGATCATCGAGGTGGCCCGGGGCTCGCTGCACCGCGGCGGCGCCCCGGTGCGCCCGGTGGCCCGGATCGCCGAGGGCACCTGCGGGGACGTCACCGCTGGGGCCGAGCCCCTCGGCGGGGGCCGGTGGCGGCTGCCGGAGATGCCCCGGGGCGAGGCGGTGGAGCTGGCCCTGGCCCATGCCGGGGATCTGCTGGTGGAGGCCCCGGCCGGGCTGCGCGCCGAGGTGATCGGCCGGCTGCGCGCCATCGCCGGGGCGCCCCCGGGCGGGCACGGCGCCGATGCCGGGGAGGAGGGGCGATGAGCCGGGAGCCGACCCTGCCGGAGCTGCTCGCCGTGTCCTGGTTCTTCACCGGCCGGCGGCGCACCCTCACCGAGGCGGCCGCGGAACTGGGCCTGGACTGGGCCCGGGTGCGCCGCGCCCTGGAGCTGCTGGAGACCGCGGAACTGCCCGGCCAGATCGGGATCCCGCCCTTCGAGGTGGTCCGGCACGGGCCCAATGAGGCGGAGCTGGTCACCGCCCGGGTGCCGCTGGTCGCCGAACCGCTGCGGCTCACCCCCGCCGAGGGCGCGGCGGTGCTGATGAGCCTGGAGTCCCTGGAGGCGGTGCCGGGGATCGCGGACCCGGCGACGGTGCGCGCCGCCGCGGCGAAGCTGCGCGCGGTGCTCGCCGGCGACGAGGCGGACCCGGCGTTCATCGCCGAGGCCGCCCCCGCCGCGCAGCCGCCCGGGGTGGCCGCCGCGGTGCGCGCCGCGGTCGCCGGGGGCCGGGTGCTGGAGATGACCTACCGCAGCGCCCTCGACGAGCGGCGCACCCGGCGGGTGGACCCGGTCCGGCTCATCGCCGTCGACGGCCGGGCCTACCTGCGCGCCGTGGACCACGACCCGGAGGCCGCCGCCTACGGCGGCGCCGCCCCGGACGCCCGGGTGAAGTCCTTCCGGATGGATCGGATCGAATCCGCCCGGGTGCTGGCGGAGCCGGCCGTGCCGGTGGCCGCCCCGGAACCCGACCCGGCGGACCCGCACGGCTTCCACGCCGACCCGGAGTGGGTGGAGGTGCGCATCGACCCGGAGTGGACCTGGGTCGCCGACTACGACCCGGTGTTCGACCTGGAGCCGGCCGGGGCGGACCCGGCGGCCGGCTACCGGGGCTGGATCCCGGCCCGGGACCCGCGCCGCGCGGTGGCCTTCCTGCTGCGCCGGGCGCCGGGGGTGCGCGCCGTGGACGCGGTGCTCGCCGGGGAGGTGGCCGGTCGGGCGGAGGCCGCCCTGGCCGCGTATGCTCAGATGCCGATACCCGCCGCGGGGGAGCCCGATCCCCCGCGCTAGGGCCCGCCCCACCCCGCCAAACCCGATAAGGAGAAGGTGCACGTTATGCCGAACCTGGGCACTTGGGAACTGCTGATCATCCTGCTCGTGGTCGTGCTGCTCTTCGGGGCGAAGCGACTGCCCGACGCGGCCCGCTCCCTGGGCCGCTCCATGCGCATCTTCAAGTCCGAGGTCAAGGAGATGCAGAACGACGACGCCCCGGCCCAGCAGCCGCAGGCCGGGGGCCAGCTGCCGCCGGCGCAGCAGCCGGTGCAGCCCCAGCCCGTCGACCAGCCCGGCCAGCCGCAGCCGCGGCGCGACGCCGGCGACACCCCGGGGGCCTAGGCCCCGGTGGCACGCGGCGCAAGGCCCCGGCGGTTCGGGAGATCCCGCAACCCCGAGGGCGTGATGACCATCGTCGAGCACATCCAGGAGCTGCGCTCCCGGATCATCAAGGCCCTGCTGGGCCTGCTCCTCGGCACCATCGTCGGCTACATCTGGTACCAGAATGGGCTGACCCTGGGCCGGCTGCGCATCCCCGCGCTCGGCGAGATCCTGCTGCGGCCCTACTGCGCGCTGCCCGAATCCTCCCGGCTGGGCCCGCCGGGGGAGTGCCGCCTACTGGCCACCAGCCCCTTCGAGATGTTCCTGCTGCGCCTGAAGGTCGGCGCGCTGGCCGGGGTGGTGCTGTCCTCCCCGGTGTGGCTGGGCCAGCTGTGGGCCTTCATCACCCCCGGCCTGGTGCGCCGGGAGCGCCGGGTCACCCTCGCCGTGGTCTCCGCGGCGGTGACCCTGTTCGTGCTCGGCGCGGTGCTCGCCTACTTCGTGCTCACCTACGGGCTGAGCTTCCTCATGATGATCGGCGAGGAGGTGCAGACCACCGCCCTCACCGGCCGGGAGTACTTCGGCTTCGTGGTGGGCCTCATCGTGGTGTTCGGGGTGAGCTTCGAGCTGCCCCTGTTCATCGTGATGCTCAACGCCGTCGGCGTGCTCAAGTACGACGCGATCAAGGACAAGCGGCGGGCCATCATCCTGCTGCTGTTCATCTTCGCCGCCTTCATGACCCCCGGCCAGGACCCGGCCTCGATGGTGGCCATGGCGCTGTCGCTGTGCCTGATGGTGGAGATCGCCCTGCAGATCTGCCGGCTCAACGACAAACGCCGGGCCAAGGCCCGGCCGGACTGGCTGGACCTCGACGATGAGCAGGGCTCCGGGCCGGTGACCGCCTCCGGCCCGGTACGCGCCTCCGCCCGGCCCGACGCCACCGCCCCGCCGGCCGCGCCCGGGGCGGCCCTGGACGCCCGCCCGGCCGGGGACTTCGACGACGTGCTGTGACACAGTTGGGGCCATGACGGTCCTCGACTCCTTCGCCGAGTCCCTCGGCTTCACCCCGGACGGGTTCCAGCTCGACGCCTGCCGCGCGATCGAGGCCGGCCGGGGGGCGCTGGTCTGCGCCCCCACCGGCTCCGGCAAGACCGTGGTCGGCGAATTCGCGATCCACCTGGCGCACGCCCGCGGCACCAAATGCTTCTACACCACCCCGATCAAGGCGCTGAGCAACCAGAAGCACCGGGATCTCGTCACCGTCTACGGCGAGGACCGGGTGGGCCTGCTCACCGGCGACGTCAGCCGCAACGGCGACGCCGACATCGTGGTGATGACCACCGAGGTGCTGCGCAACATGATCTACGCCGGCTCCCCGGCGCTGGACCGGCTCTCCCATGTGGTGATGGACGAGATCCACTACCTGGCGGACCGGGAGCGCGGCGCGGTGTGGGAGGAGGTGATCCTCGGCCTCGCCGAGGAGGTCAAGGTGGTGGGCCTATCCGCCACCGTGTCGAACTCGGAGGAGTTCGGCCGCTGGCTGGCCGCGGTGCGCGGGGACACCGAGGTGATCGTCACCGACCACCGCCCGGTGCCGCTGCACCAGCACATGCTGGTCGGCACCCGGCTGCTGCCCCTGTTCGACGCCGGGGGGCGGGGGGTGAACCGGGAGGTGCTCGCCGCGACCGCCCGCGCCGAGCAGCACCGCTTCCGCCCGGCCCGCCGCCCCGACGTGGTGGCCCGGCTGCAGCGGGAGGGCATGCTGCCGGCGATCGTGTTCATCTTCTCCCGGGCCGGCTGCGACGGGGCGCTCGCCCAGCTCGCCGCCACCCGGATGCGGCTCACCGACGAGGCCGAGGCCCGCCGGATCGACGCCATCGTGGACGCCGGGGTCGCCGGGGTGGACCCGGCCGACCTGGAGGTGCTGGACTTCCGCCGCTTCCGCGCCGCCGCCCGCCGCGGTTTCGCCGCGCACCACGCCGGGATGCTGCCCGCGTTCCGGCATATCGTGGAGAGGCTCTTCAACGCCGGGCTGGTGAAGGTGGTCTTCGCCACCGAGACCCTGGCGCTGGGCATCAACATGCCGGCGCGCACCGTGGTGCTGGAGCGGCTGGTGAAGTACGACGGCCGGGCGCATGTGGACCTCACCCCGGGCCAGTACACCCAGATGACCGGCCGGGCGGGGCGCCGCGGCATCGACCCCGTGGGCCATGCCGTGGTGCAGTGGGGCCCGGCGATGGACCCGCGCTGGGTGGCGGGCCTGGCCTCGACCCGCACCTACCCGCTGAACTCCACCTTCGCCCCCGGCTACAACATGGCGGTGAACCTGCTGCGCACCGTCGGCTACGCCGACGCCACCGCCACCCTGGAGCGCTCCTTCGCCCAGTTCCAGGCCGACGGCGACGTCGCCGCGGATCTCGCCGAACTGGAGCGGGCCCGCGCCCGGGTGGCCGCGATGACCGAGTCCCTCGCCCACCACGGCGATCCGGGGCAGGTCGAGGCGCTGCTGGAGTACCTGGACCTGCGCGCGGAGATCACCGCCGAGGAGCGGGCCGCGAAATGCCGGGCGCTCACCGAGCGGCACCGGGAGACGGTCACCGCGCTGCGCCAGCTGCGCCGCGGCGACGTGATCGCGCTGCCCCGGGGCAAGCGGGTGGAGCTGGCCGCGGTGGTGCGCGAACAGCACGGGGGCACGGAGCCGCGGCCCACCGTGGTGGGGGTGCGCGGGTTCACCGGCCGGGTCGATCCGGGGCTGTTCCCCGCCGCCCCGCAGGTGCTGGGCACCATCCGGGTACCCGCGGACGCCGCCCGCAGACCCGGCCGGGCGGTGGGCATCATCGCCTCCGAAATCGACCGCCGCGGGATCACCGGGCCGCGCCGGCTGCGCCGGCCCAAGGCCCGGCCCAACCCGCGGCTGAAGGAGCTGCGGGCGCGGCTGCGGGCCCATCCGCTGCACGCCGATCCGGTCGCCGACCAGGCGATGGCCGCCGGGGACCGGCTGCGCGAGGCCCGCGCCGAGGTGCGCCGGCTGGAGGGCCGGGTCGCCGCCGCCTCGGACACCCTGGCCCGCACCTTCGACCGGATCCTGGAGCTGCTCGCGGAGATGGACTACGTGGAGCGCGACGACGCCGACGCCTGGCGGGTCACCGCGGAGGGCGAGCGGCTGGCCCGGATCCACAATGGCGCGGATCTGCTGGCCGCGACCTGCCTGCGCCGCGGGATCTGGGACGACCTGGACCCGGCGGAGCTGGCCGGGGCGGTCAGCGCCCTGGTCTTCGAGAACCGGCGGGACACCGGGGCGGGCATCGACGCGGTGCCCACCGAGGCGCTGGCCGACGCGATCGCCGGGATCCGCCGGATCCACGGGGAACTGGCCGTGGACGAGGAGCGGCACCGGCTGCCGGCCTCCCCGGAACCGGACGCGGCCTTCGCCGGGGCGATGCACCAGTGGACCGCCGGCGCCCCGCTGGCGTACTGCCTGGAGGCCGCGGCCGCCAACGGCGCCGAACTCACCCCCGGCGATTTCGTGCGCTGGTGCCGGCAGGTGGTGGATCTCCTGCAGCAGGTCCGGGCCACCGGCTACACCGAGCGGATCCGGGACAACGCGTCCGCGGCGATCGCGGCGATCCGGCGCGGGGTGGTGGCGATCGCCGCCTAGGCCCCGGCCAGGGCCAGGCGCAGCGCCCCGGCGAGCTGGTCCACCGCCCGGCGCGCGCCGCGCCAGATCCCGGTGGAGTTGAGGAAGGGGTGCACCAGGCCGCGGTGCCGCACCAGGGCCACCGGCACCCCGGCGGCGGCCAGCCGGCCGGCGTAGGCCAGGCCCTCATCGCGCAGCGGGTCGAACCCGGCGACCGCCACGTAGGCCGGGGCCAGGCCGCGGAGATCCCCGGCCCGCAGCGGGGAGACCTCCGGGTCGGCCGGGTCGGCCGCCCCCGCGCCGGCGCCCAGGCGCACCCGGTAGAACCACTCCAGATCCGCGTCGTGCAGGAAGAAGCCGCGGGCGAACTCGGCGCGGCTGGCGCTGCGGCCGACCAGATCGGCCACCGGCACCACCAGGGCCTGCAGCGCCGGCTGGGGCAGCCCCCGGGCCCGCGCCCGCAGGCACACCGCCGCGGCCAGGGTCGCCCCGGCGGAGTCCCCGGCCACCGCCACCGGGCCGGCCGCCGGGTCGGCGGCCAGCTCCGCGTACACCGCCCAGGCGTCGTCCAGGGCGGCGGGATGCGGGTGCTCCGGGGCGAGCCGGTAGTCCACGGAGGCCACCCGCGCCCCGGCGCCGTCGGCGAGCCGCCGGGCCGGGGCGTCATGGGAGTCCGGGGAGCCCATCGCCCAGCCCCCGCCGTGCAGGAGCACCACGGTGCCGCGCGGTGCGGCGTGCCGGGGGAGGTACTCGCGCACCGGCACCCCGGCGATCCGGGTCTCCCGGACCCGGGCCGGGGTGCGCCGGCCCGCGGCGAGCCGGGCCTGCCGCTCCAGCTCCCGGCGGCCCCGGGCGAGGCCCCCGTGGGTCATCCCGCGGCCGCCGCCGATGAGCCGGAGCAGCCGCAGCGAGACCGCCACATCGGCGTCCAGGCGCTCCCCGGCGGAATTGACCGGCGGGCGGGCCACCGCGGCCAGCAGCGGCTCCGGCAGGGCGGTCACCGCGCGGGTGCCCGCGGCGAGGATCCGGTCCAGCGGGTGGCGTCGATGGTTCATGGGCCGAACCTACCGCGGGGCCGGCGGGCGCGCCCCGGCGCCGGGGGTAGCGTGGGGGCCATGACCGAGAGCAGTACCGTCACGCGCTTCGACCCGCGGGTGCACGCCACCCGCCTCACCAGGGCCGCGGATCTCGCCGCCGAGCGGGACCTCGCCGGCCTCGTCTTCGGCACCGGCCCCGACCTGCAGTACCTGATCGGCTCCGCGGTGAGCTCCCATGAGCGGCTCACCGCCCTGGTCTTCGATGACCGGGGGCGGGCCACCCTGGTGCTGCCCGCGGTGGAGCGCGGCAGCCTCGCCGACTGCGCGGTCGGCGAGGTCGACTGCGCGGTGCGGCTGTGGGAGGACGGGGAGGACCCGCACCTCATCGTCGCGGATCTGCTGGACATCGCCGCCGGGAGCCGGCTGGGCGTGGGCGCGGGCCTCACCGCGGATCATCTGCTGCCGATCCTGGAGGCCACCGGGGCGGCCCCGGTGCTCGCCGGGGAGGTGCTCCGGGAGCTGTTCATGCGCAAGGACGACGCGGAGCTCGCCCAGCTCACCGCCGCCGGCGCGGCCATCGACCGGGTGCACGCCCGGGTGCCCGCGATGCTGCGCCCGGGGCGCACCGAGGCGGAGGTGGGCGAGGAGATCGCCGCCGCCATCGTCGAGGAGGGCCATTCCGCGGTGGACTTCGTCATCGTCGGCTCCGGGCCGAACGGGGCGAACCCGCACCACGACGTCTCCGACCGGGTGCTCGCCGCCGGCGATGTGGTGGTGGTGGACATCGGCGGCACCTGGGGCGCGGGCTACCACTCCGACTGCACCCGCACCTACGTGCTCGGCGCCAACGCCGAGGCGGAGGCGGTGTACGCGGTGCTGCGCCGCGCCCAGGAGGCCGCGGTCGCCGCGGTGCGCCCCGGGGTCACCGCCGCCGAGATCGACGCGGTGGCCCGCGGGGCCATCGCCGGGGCCGGCTACGGGGAGGCCTTCATCCACCGCACCGGGCACGGCATCGGGCTCAGCCTGCACGAGGAGCCCTTCATCATGGCCGGCAACGACCTGGTGCTGGAGGAGGGCATGTGCTTCTCCGTGGAACCGGGCATCTACCTCGCCGACCGCTTCGGGATGCGCCTGGAGGACATCGTGGCGGTCACCGCGGACGGGGCGCGCACCCTCAACAACGGCGACCGGGCCCTGGTCGCCGCCGGCGCGGGGGAGCACTGAGATGGGCCATGTGCTGATCCTCGGCGGCACCTCGGAAATCGGCCTGGAGGTCGCCGAGCGGCTCGCCCCCGGCAACGCGGTCACCCTCGCCGCCCGCCGGGTCGACGCCCTGGACGGCCCCGCCGCCCGGCTCACCGCCGCGGGGGCGACCGTGGTGCACCGGCTGCGCTTCGACGCCGACGAGATCGACGCCCAGCCGGGGGTGCTCGACGCGGCCTGGGCGCACGGGCCCGTGGACACCGCGGTGATCGCCTTCGGGGTGCTCGGCGAGCAGGACCGCGACGAGCGTTCCGGGACCCGGGTGGCGGCGGTGATCCACACCGACTTCACCGCGCACGCCGCGGTGGCCACCGAGCTGGTGGCCCGGATGGCGCCGGCGGGGGGCCGGATCCTGGCCTTCTCCTCCATCGCCGGGGCCCGGGTGCGCCGGCCCAACTACGTCTACGGCTCCGCCAAGGCCGGCCTCGACGGGTTCCTGCAGGGCCTGCAGGACCGGCTGCACGGCACCGGGGTGCGGCTCACCATCGCTCGGCCCGGGTTCGTGATCGGGCGGATGACCGCCGGGATGGACCCCGCCCCGATGTCCTCCACCCCGGACCAGGTCGCCGAGGCCGCGGTCGCCGCCCTCGACGCGGGGCGGGACCACGTGTGGATCCCGGCCCGGGTGGGGGCGCTGGCCTGGCTGACCCGCTGGGTGCCGCGGCCGATCTGGCGCCGGATGCCGCGATGAACGGCCCCGGCCGGCTGACGGTCGTCGGCATCGGCGCCGAGGGCCACGCCGGCCTCGCCCCGGCCGCCGCCGAGGCGCTGGCCCGCGCCACGGTGGTGGTCGGCGCGCCCCGGCAGCTTGGGCTCTTGCCCGAATCCCTCGCCGCCCGGCGGGTGCGGCTGCCCACCCCGCTGCGCGAGGGCCTGCCGGGCCTGCTCGCCGAGCTCGCCGCCGACCCCGGGTTGGGCGGGGTGGCCGTGCTGGCCAGCGGGGACCCCATGTTCCACGGGATCGGGGTGACCCTGGCCCGGCTGCTCGGCCCGGGGCGGCTGCGGGTGCTGCCCGCGCCGAGCTCGGCGGCGCTGGCCTGCGCCCGGCTGGGCTGGGCGCTGCACGACACCCCGGTGGTCTCCCTGGTCACCGGGGAGGTCGCCGAGGTCGCCGCGGTCGCCGACCGGGGCCGGCGGTTCCTGGTGCTCGCCCGCGACGCCGGCTCCATCGCCGCGGTCGCCGCCGTCCTCGCCGCACGCGATCCCGGCGCCGGGCTCACCCTGCTCGCCGACCTGGGCGCGGCCGGGGAGCGCATCGCGCACGGCACCGCGGCCGCGCCCCCGGAACCGGCCGGCGCCCTGCGCATCCTCGCCGTGACGCCCACCGCCCCGGCCCGGGCCTGGTTGGCCGACGCCGACTTCGACACCGACGGCCAGCTCACCAAATCGCCGATCCGGGAGCTCACCCTCGCCGCGCTCGGCCCCGGCCCGGGCCGGCTGCTCTGGGACATCGGCGGCGGCACCGGCTCCATCGCCATCGAATGGGCCCGGCACGGCGGCCGGGCCGCCTGCCTGGAGCGCGACCCGGACCGGGTGCGCCGGATCCGGGGCAACGCCGCCCGGCTGGCCCCGGTCACCGTGGTGGAGGGCACCGCCCCGGGGGATCTGGGCCTGCTCGCCGGGTGCGGCGCCCCGGAGGCGATCTTCATCGGCGGGGGGCTCACCGCGCCCGGGCTGGTGGACGCCTGCGCGGCGGCGCTGGCCCCGGGCGGGCGGCTGGTCGCCAATGCGGTGACCGTGGAATCGGAGCGGGTGCTGTGGGCGGCCCGGGAGCGCCACGGCGGGGAGATCCGCCGGGTGCAGGTGGATCACCCCGGTAAAGTCGGTGCTTTCACGGTGCTGCGCCCGGCCCTGCCGGTGACGCAGTGGATCGCGGATCCGCCGCCGCCGGGCGGCGGGGGAGGAGCACCATGACCGTCTACTTCATCGGCGCCGGCCCCGGCGCCGCGGACCTGCTCACGCTGCGCGCGGATCGGCTGATCCGCTCCTGCCCGGTGTGCCTCTACGCCGGATCGATCGTGCCGGAGGAGGTGCTGGCGAACTGCCCCGCCGGCGCCGAGGTGGTGAACACCGCGCGGATGCCGCTGGACGAGATCATGGCCATCATCGCCGCCGCCGACGCCCGCGGCGCCGACGTCGCCCGGCTGCAGTCCGGCGATCCCAGCGTGTGGAGCGCCCTGGCGGAGCAGGCCCGGCGGCTCGCCGCCGCCGGCATCGACTACGAGATCGTGCCCGGGGTGCCGGCCTTCGCCGCCGCCGCCGCGGCGCTGGGCCATGAGCTCACCGTGCCCGAGGTGGGGCAGTCGGTGGTGCTCACCCGGGTCTCCGGGCGGGCCTCGCGGATGCCGGCGGGGGAGACCCTGGCCAATTTTTCGGCCACCGGGGCGACCCTGGCGGTGCACCTGGCCGCCCACGACATCGACCGGGTGGTCGCGGAGCTCACCCCCGGCTACGGCCCGGACTGCCCGGCGGCGGTGGTGGCCTTCGCCTCCCGCCCGGAGCAGGTGATCCTGCGCGGCACCCTGGCCGACATCGCCGCGGCCACGAAGGGGGCCGGGGTGAGCCGCACCGCGGTGATCCTGGTCGGGCCGGTGCTCGCCGCCGAGGGCTTCCCGGACTCCTACCTGTACTCCGCGGACCGGCCCCGGGACGCGCACGGACGGACCCTGCCATGCGTGCGCTGATCCTGGGCGGCACCGCGGAGGGCCGCGAACTCGCCGCCCGGCTCACCGCCGAGGGCTGGGCGGTGACCTCCTCCCTGGCCGGCCGGGTCGCCGCGCCCCGGCTGCCGGTGGGCCGGGTGCGCATCGGCGGCTTCGGCGGCCCCGCGGGCCTGGCCCGGCATCTCGTCGAGGAGGACGTCACCGTGCTGGTGGACGCCACGCACCCCTTCGCGGAGCGGATCTCGATCTCCGCGGCGGAGGCCGCCCGGGCCACCGGGGTGGCCCTGGTGGCGCTGCACCGGCCGGCGTGGACCCCCGGCCGCGGCGAGGAGTGGCTGGAGGTGGACTCCATGGCGGAGGCCGCCGCCCTGGTGCGGCGGCGCTTCCGGGCGCCCTTCCTCACCATCGGCCGCCAGCAGCTGGCGCATTTCGCCGAGGACGCCGAGGGCCGCTACCTGATCCGCTGCGTGGACGAGCCGGAGCCGCCACTGCCGCCGAACCGGACGGTGGTGCTCTCCCGGGGGCCCTACGAGGTCGCCGCCGAGCGCAAGCTGATGCGCGATTACGCGGTGGACTGCCTGGTGACGAAGAACTCCGGGGGCGCGGCCACCCACGCCAAACTGGAGGCCGCCCGGGATCTGCGCAAACCGGTGGTGATGGTGCGCCGGCCGCGGCTGCCCGGGGCGGATATCGCCGTGGTGGTCGAGGACGTCGACTCCGCGGTGCGGGCCGCCCGCCGCGCCGGCTGGACCCGGTAGCACCGGTCCCGGTAAGCATCCCCACGCTGTCACATATAGCGTGTCAGTTGCCATACGAGACAGCAGCGCATACTCTTGTCCATGGCTGCCCCGTCGACGTCGAGGACCCCACGGATGAGAATCGTGTTCGAGGATGAGGAGCGTCGCCGCCTCGCCACCCAACCTGGGACGCGCACGAGGCGATGGCCCGATGAGGTCACCCGCCGGTACCGCCGCCGCATCCAGCAGATCGGGGCGGCACGCGATGAGCGGGACCTCCGGGCGATCCGCGCACTCAACCTCGAAAAGCTCAAGGGAGACCGGGCCGGGCAATGCTCGATCCGCATCAACCGGAAATACCGACTCATCCTGAGATTCGACACCCGGGACGACGGACGGGTGGCCATCATCATCGATGGCCTGGACTATCACTGAGGGACGGAGGAGACCATGGACATCAACGTGGCGGAGGCCTTTCCGCCCGGCGGGTTCATCGAGGAGGAGCTGGAGGAGCGCGGCTGGACCCAGGAGACGCTCGCCGAGATCATGGGCGTCGATCGCCAGATCGTCTCCGATGTCATCGGGGGCCGCCGCCGCATCTCGATCCGGACCGCCCGGCGCCTCGGTGCCGCGTTCGGCACCTCGGCCGAGTACTGGCTCAATCTCCAGAACCTCTACGAGCTGCACGTGGAGGGGCAGTCCGCATCGGATGAACAGCTCTCGGACGTGCAGCGCCGGGCCCGCCTGAATGAGCTGGCGCCGATCTCGGCCCTCCAGCAGCGTGGGCTCCTGCCGGCGGAACCGCTCACCGCCGTCGAGGCCGAAGTCTGCCGTCTATTCGGGATGGACTCCATCCACGATGAACCGGCGGACTATCGGATGGCCGCACGCCGGTCGAATCGGGTCGCGGACATGACCCCGCTCCAGCGCACGTGGGTCGCCCTGGTCCGTCGACGGGCGGAGGACATGCCGGAGGTGGCGCCGTTTTCCGAGGACGCCTTCCGGGAGATGGCCCGAAAGACCGCGCAGCTGACCCGGGAACCGGAGTCGCTGGCCGAACTACCCCGCCGTTTCGCCGAGGTCGGCGTTCGCCTGTGCCATATCGGCGCGCTGCCCGGAAGCAGGATCGACGGGTGCACGATGTACCTGGACGAGGCCGGCCGGCAGCCGATAGTGGGAATCTCCGGCCGGGGCAAACGCTTCGACAAGGTCCTGTTCACCATTCTCCACGAGCTGGCCCACCTGGCCTGCGGGCACGTCTCGCCGAACGCCCCGGTCGTCAGCGAAGGGGAGCATGTCGACGGGATCGAGCGGGAGGCCGATGATCTGGCGGCGACCTGGCTGCTCCCCGAGGGCCTGGCGACGCCCCCGGCGCGGATCCGCCGCCCCTGGGTCGATGAACAGGCCGCGAAAAACGGGGTTCATCCGATCGTCGTGATCGGCAGACTGCAGCATGAGGGGCGGATCCCCTGGCGGAGCGCACTGGCCCGCAACGCCCCCCAGGCGACGGAATACCTGGCGCGGTGGGCGTGAGGATCGCCCCGGCGGGTCCCGGGGCGCTCAGCGGCGGCCGGCGGCGAGGTTGAGCACCGCCGCCCGCCAGTAGCCGTACTCCCGGGGCTGATCCTCCCGGTAGGCGCGCACCGCCCGGATCCCGTCGTCGATCCGCTCGATCTCCTCCTCGGTGATGTCCTGCCCGGCGGCGCCGACGAAGATCACCGGCCCGGAGATGGCGGTGGTCGGGTCGGTGAAGAAGGCCGGGTCGCCGGTGGCGGCGGTGTTGCGGCCCAGGGAGGCCACCGGGTTGGGTTCGGCGCCCTCGGCCTGCGCCCGCGCCGAGTACAGGCCGGCGTAGGTGGTGCCGTCCTCCTGGAAGGCCACCGACACCCGATCCTCGTCGACGCCGCCGAGGAACTGGCCGGCGTGGTCGAGCTCGAATCCGATGCGGCGGCTGGTGAGATCGGGGTTGACGAGGTAGCCGTGGATCACGGGGGCCTTTCCGGGGTCGGCGGCCGGGCGCGGCCGCGGGGGAGGGGTGACCCCGCCATTCCAGCACCCCGGCGCCGGCCGGGCCGGTCCGCCGCGGCGATGTCCGCCGATGTTCACCGGATCGTCATCGCCGGTTCCCCGCCCCGACCGCGGGCGGCCGCCCGGCACCCGCACCCGGGGGTGCCGGGGCCGCGGGGCGATGGCCCGGCGCCGGGCCTAGAGCGAGTCGCCGAAGTCCTCCCGGAACTTCGCCACCAGCGCCGCCGGCCACGGGGTCCGCGGGGTGAGCCGGCCGTAGAAGAAGCGCAGGATCTCCGGCTCCTCCTCCCACTCCATGCCGCCGATGAGCCCCCGGTTGCGGTAGAGCCACTCGATCCGGTCCACCGCGTAGTTGATCTGGGAGAGGGTGAACACCCGCCGGGGCAGGGCGAGCCGGACCAGCTCCATATCCGCCAGGGGCTCCACGCCCTCGGCGTCGCGGGCCTCGCTCATCGTGCCGCGCTCCATGCCGCGCACCCCGGAGGCGAGGAAGATCGCCGCGGCCAGGGCGGCGGCCGGGTACTCGGTCTGCGGGACGTGGTCCAGGAAGGCCATCGCGTCGATATGCGCGCCGAGCCCGCCGGCCGGGGTGATCACCGGGATGCCCCGGTCGGCGAGCTCGCCGACCATGTACTCGATGAACTGGGGGCCCTGGTTGATCATGTCCTCGTCCATGGTCTCCTCCAGGCCGACGGTGATCGCCTCCATCTCGCGCACCGACATGCCGCCGTAGGTGAGGAAGCCCTCGAACAGGGGCACCAGGCCGCGCATCCGCTTGTACATCGCCTCCTCGCGCAGCAGGATGCCGCCGCCGCGGCCGAAGCCGAGCTTGCGGGCGGAGAAGTAGATCACGTCGCAGAGATCGGCGATCTCGCGGGTGATCTCCCGGATCGACATATCCCGGCAGGCGGGTTCGCGCACCTTGTTGAAGTGCAGGTTGTCCGCGAGCAGGGAGGCGTCGAGCACCAGCGGGATGCCGTGGGCGCGGCACACCCCGGCGGCCTCGCGCAGGTTGGACAGGCTGAAGGGCTGGCCGCCGATCAGGTTGGTGCCGGCCTCCATGCGCAGGTAGCTGACCCCCTCGGCGCCGCGCTCGGCGATGAGCCGGCGCAGCGCGTCGACGTCCAGGTTGCCCTTGAAGGGGTGCTCGCTGGTGACCTCCAGGCCCTCGGGCCGGATCAGCTCCGCGATCTCGCCGCCGTGCTCGACGATGTGCTGCTTGGAGGTGGTGAAGTGGTAGTTCATCGGCACCACGGTGCCGGGGCGCACCAGCACCCGGGAGATGATGTTCTCCGCCGCGCGGCCCTGGTGCGCGGGCAGGAACCAGTCCATGCCGAACAGCTCGCGGAGCTTGTCCTCCAGCCGGGTGTAGGTCGCGGAGCCGGCGTAGGCGTCGTCGGCGTCGAGCATCGCCGCCTGCTGCTCCTGGCTCATCGCGTTGACCCCGGAGTCGGTGAGCATGTCCAGGAACACGTCCCGGTTCTGCAGCAGGAAGGTGTTGTAGCCGGCCCCGGCGATCGCCTCGGCGCGGTCCTCCACGGGCAGCAGGGTGAGCTTCTGGATGATCCGGACCTTGTGCATCTCCAGCGGGTACTGCTTTTCGCCGTGGAACCTGACCTTCGACATGGGGGCCTCGTTTTTCTTCATCGCGGAAACGGACCAATCCATGATGGCAGCCGGGCGGACCTAAATCACCTGCCCGCCTCCCCGGGGGCACCCCCGTAGCGGCGGGCGGTGTACACCCGGGTGCCCCCGGCGCCGTCCGGGTAGGCCACGGTGGTCGAGGCGCCGATGATGAGCATGGTGCGCATGTCCACCACCTCGGGGTCCACCCCGGCGAGGGTGGTGACGGTGACCTCCTCCTCGGCGGCGCCGACCGCCCGGGCGACCACCACGGGGGTGTCCGGGCCGCGGTGCGCGCCGACGATGCCGAGCAGCTCCACCACCTGCCGGCGGCGGCTGCGCGAGGCCGGGTTGTACACCGCCATCGCCATGTCCGCGGCGGCGACCGCGGCGACCCGGCGGGCCACCACCGGCCAGGGCTTGAGCCGGTCGGAGAGGGAGATCATGGCGAAGTCGTGGCCCAGGGGGGCGCCGACCCGGGAGGCCACGGCCTGGGCGGCGGTCATCCCGGGCACGATCCGCACCGGCACGCCCGCCCAGCGCGGGTCCCGGGCGACCTCGAGCACCGCCGCGCCCATCGCGAACACCCCGGGGTCGCCGGAGCTGACCACCGCCACCCGGGCCCCGCCGGCGGCGAGATCCAGGGCCATCGCGGCGCGCTCGGCCTCCACCCGGTTGTCCGAGGGGTGCCGGCGCTGCCCGGGGCGCTCCGGCACCCGGTCCACGTAGGTGCCGTAGCCGACGACGTCGGTGGCCGCGGCGAGCTCCGCGGCGGCCTCCGGGGTGAGCCAGCGCGCCGGCCCCGGACCCAGGCCCACCACGACCACCTCCCCGTCGCCGGGGGCGCCGGCCGCGGCGGCGGCGCGCCGGCCGGCGACCGCCGAGGGCACCACGGCCACGGCGAAATAGGGCACCGCGGCGTCGTCCACCTCGGCCAGCGGGGCGGTCCAGCCGTCGCCCATGGTGGCCCGGGCCACCACCCGGGCCCGGTCGAGCATCCCGGCGGCGGCGAGCACCCGGCGCACCCGCCCGACGTGCCCGCCGAGCTTCATCACCACCAGGGCGTCCGCGGCCGCGGCGGCGGCGGCCAGCCGGGGCTCCCCGGCGGTGGCGGGCAGCACGGTGAGGATCTCCCCGGCCTCGGCCAGGGGTTCGCCGAGCGCGGCGGCCGCGGCCGAGGGCGAGGCCACCCCGGGCACGATCTCCTCCGCGTACTCGGCCAGCGCCCGGTGCAGGTGCTGGTAGGAGCTGTACAGCATGGGGTCGCCGAGGCTGGCCACGGCCACCGAGCGCCCGGCGGCCAGGTGCGCGCCCAGCCGGGCGGAGGCCTCGGCGTAGAAGGCGGCCATCCGCTCGGCGTAGTCCGGTCCGCCCCCGGCGGTCACCGGGTAGGTGAGCTCCTCCTCGATCGCGGGGGCCTCCCGGCCGGCCAGGGCGTCCGCGGCGATCCGGCGGGCGGTGGAGCCGCGCGGGCCGGCGTGGTAGGCCACCACGTCGGCGGTGCGCAGCAGCTCCACGGCGCGCAGGGTGAGCAGCCGCGGGTCGCCGGGGCCCAGCCCGATGCCGTAGAGCCGGCCCGGCCGCGCCCCGCTCACCGGATCTCCGCCGCGCAGGCCAGGGCGTTCACCGCGGCGACGGTGATCGCCGAACCGCCGCGCCGGCCGCGCACGGTGAGGTGCTCCACGCCCAGCCCGGGGGCGTCGGCGAGCACCGCCTCCTTGGATTCGGCGGCGCCGACGAAGCCCACCGGCAGCGCCAGCAGCGCCGCCGGCCGGGGCAGCCGGCCGGCGGCGATCCCCTCGAGCAGGTGGAACAGGGCGGTGGGCGCGTTGCCGATGGCCACCACCGCCCCGGCCAGGGCGTCGCCCCACAGCTCGATCGCGGCGGCGGTGCGGGTGGTGCCCAGCGACTCCGCGAGCCCGGGCACCCGGGGGTCGGCCAGGGCGCAGCGGACCTCGTTGCCGGCGGGCAGCCGCCGCCGGGTCACCCCGGCGGCGACCATGGCGGCGTCGGCGAGCACCGGGGCGCCGGCCTCCAGCGCGGCCCGGGCGGCGGCGACCACGCCGGGGGAGAAGACGATGTCCCCGGCCAGGTCCACGTCCCCGGCGGCGTGGATCATGCGCACCGCCACCGGCTCCTGCTCGGCGGTGAAGGCGGCGAGATCCGCCTCGGCCCGGATGATGGCGAAGGAGCGCCGGTAGATGGCGGCCCCGTCGGTCTCGTAGCGGTACCTGCTCATGCCTGGGAATCTACCGCCGGCGGCCGGCGCCCGGCGCGGTCGGTGACCTCGTACTCGCCCTCGGCGACGGCGAGGTAGTCCACGAACCCGGTCTTCGGCGCCCCGCAGCGGCGTTCGCAGCCGGAGAAGTGCACCCGGCCGGCGGGCAGCAGGTTGCCGGCGATGCCCGCCGCGGCGTCGCCGCGGGTGTCCGCCACCGCCTTGGCGCAGGCCGGCGCCCCGGTGCAGGCGCTGACCCGCAGCCAGTCGGAGGCGGCGTCGAAGACCAGCCCGGCCGGGGCCAGGGCCCGCACCGCCGCCTCGGCGATGTCCTCGTCCAGGTCGAGCAGCACCAGCGAGTAGCCGGCGGTGACCCGCACCGGGCAGTCCAGGTGGGCCAGCGCCCGGGCGATCCGGCCGGGCAGCACCCCGAAGCGCAGGCCCGCGGCCAGCGCCACCCGGCCGTCGTCCTGGGTGAGCCAGCCCACCGGCGCCGGCGGCGGCGCCGGGGCCGGGGTGGGGGCGCGGCGCTCCCGGTGCGCGGTCACCGCGGCGGCGACCTCCGCGGCCCGGCCGGATTCGGCGATCTGCCAGGCGTCGCCGCGCAGCGCCGCCCAGGCCCGGGCGGCGTCATGCAGCAGCGCCGCGGCGGATACCCGCCCGGCGCGGTGCCCGGTGGGCGCACCGGCCAGGATCAGCTCGAACTCCTCCCCGCCGAGGGCGAGCAGCCCCAGGTCGGGGGCCTCGGCGAGCACGTCGCCGCGGCCGTCGTCGATGGCGATGAGGGTGCGCCCGGGCAGCTCGGCGAGCACCGGGTCGGCGCACAGCGCCGCATCGACCTCCTCGACCAGTCCGCCGACGTCGGCGGCGCCGCCGAGCCGGCCGGTGAGCGGGGAGGACAGGATGTTGCGCATCCGGTCATGGGCGGGGTGCGGCAGCAGGCCGGCGGCGGCGACCGCCGCGGCGAAGCCGGCCGGGTCGGCGATACCCCGGATCTGCAGGTTCCCGCGGGAGGTCAGGTGCACGTCGCCGTCGCCGAAGCGTCCGGCGAGGTCGGCGAGATCGCCGAGCACCCGGGCGTGCGCCCGGCCGCCGGGCAGCCGGATCCGCCCGATCGCGCCATCGGCGGCCTGGTGCACCCGCCGGGCGCCGGGGCAGCGGTCGCCGCGGTCGCGGTGCTGGGTGGGCTGGGTCATGCCGCCATGCTACGTCGCCGTCCCGCCGGGTAGGCTCGGGTAACCAACCGAACATCCGCACCGACGCCGGTGCGCGGGGAAGACGGTGAGATTCCGCGCGGTCGCGCCACTGTGAGAGCCAGACCCCCGCGCGCCGGGCTCGCCGACGCCGCGGGGCGCATGCACCCCGGGAAAGGCCCACCCGACGTGATTCTGCTGCTGTCGACCTCCGACACCGATCTGCTCTCCGCCCGCGCCGCCGCCGAGGCGGAGGCCCACGTGGCCTACCGCTGGGCGAACCCGGCCCGGCTGCCCGCCGGGGCGCTGGCGGACCTGCTCGAGGGCGCGGACATCGCCGTGGTGCGCCTGCTCGGCGGGCGCCGCGCCTGGGAGGAGGGGGTCGCCGAACTGCTCGACTCGCCGGTGCCGGCGGTATTCGTCTCCGGGGAGCAGGCCCCGGACGCGGAGCTGACGGAGCTGTCCACGGTGCCGGCGGGGGTGGCCACCGAGGCGCACACCTACCTCGCCGAGGGCGGCCCGGACAACCTCGCCGCGCTGCACGACTTCCTCTCCGACACGCTGCTGCTCACCGGGCACGGCTTCGCCCCGCCGCGCCGGCTGCCCGCCTGGGGGGAACTGGACCGCGCCGAATGGGCCGCCGCCGAGCCCGCCGCGGACGCGCCCCGGGTGGGCATCGTCTACTACCGCGCGCAGCACCTGGCCGGCAACGTCGGCTACATCGCGGAGCTGGCCCGCGCCGTGGAGGCCCGGGGCGCCCGGGCGGTGCCGATCTTCGCCGCCTCGCTGCGCACCGCCGGGGCGGATCTGCTCGCCGAGCTGGGCCGCTGCGACGCGATCATCACCACCGTGCTCGCCGCCGGCGGCACCCGGCCGGCGGTGGCCCAGGCCGGCGGGGACGAGGACGCCTGGGACGTGCGCGAGCTCGCCGCCCTGGACCGGCCGATCCTGCAGGGCCTGGCGCTGACCGGGCCCCGGCGGGCCTGGGCGGACTCCGATGAGGGGCTCAGCCCCCTGGACGTGGCCACCCAGGTGGCGGTGCCCGAGTTCGACGGCCGGATCATCGCGGTGCCCTTCTCCTTCAAGGAGATCGACGACGACCAGCTCATCACCTACGTGCCGGATCCGGAGCGCTGCGCCCGGCTGGCCGGGATCGCGGTGCGGCACGCCCGGCTGCGGCACCTGGCCAACGCGGAGAAGCGGATCGTGGTGATGCTCTCGGCCTACCCCACCAAGCACGCCCGGATCGGCAACGCGGTGGGCCTGGACACCCCGGTGTCCACCCTGAAGGTGCTGCGCGCGCTGCACGCCGCCGGCTACGACCTCGGCGATGTCTCCGCCATCCCCGGCTGGGCGGAGGACGACGCCGAGCTCGACGGGGACGCCTTCATGCACGCGGTGATCGACGCCGGCGGCCAGGACCCGCAGTGGCTCACCGAGGAGGTGATGGCCGCCAACCCGCTGCGGCTGCCCGCCGCGGCCTACCGGCGCTTCTTCGACACCCTGCCCGCGGAGCTGCGCGAGGCGATGACCGCCCACCACGGGGCGGCGCCGGGGCAGCTCTACGTGCACCCGGACACCGGGGACATCTACATCGCGGGCCTGGCCTTCGGCAACGTGGTGGTGATGGTGCAGCCGCCGCGCGGGTTCGGGGACAACCCGGTGGGCATCTACCATGACCCGGACCTGCCGCCCACCCACCACTACCTGGCCTGCTACCACTGGCTGGCCCTGGACCGGGACCGCGGCGGCTTCGGCGCGGACGCGGTGGTGCACATGGGCAAGCACGGCAACATGGAGTGGCTGCCCGGCAAGACCGTCGGCCTGTCCGCGGCCTGCGGCCCGGACCAGGCGATCGGGGAGCTGCCCCTGGTGTACCCCTTCCTGGTCAACGACCCCGGAGAGGGCACCCAGGCCAAGCGCCGGGCGCACGCCACCCTCGTGGATCACCTGATCCCGCCGATGGCGCGGGCGGAGTCCTACGGGGACATCACCCGCCTGGAGCAGCTGCTCGACGAGCACCAGAACATCTCCGCGATGGACCCGGCGAAGCTGCCCGCGATCCGGCAGGAGATCTGGACGCTCATCACCGCCGCGCAGATGGACCGGGATCTGGGCTGGGAGTCCCGCCCGGACGAGGAGGTCTTCGACGACATGCTGATGCACGTCGACGGCTGGCTGTGCGAGATCAAGGACGTCGCGATCCGCGGCGGGCTGCACATCCTCGGCGACGCACCCACCGGGGAGCAGCTGGCGCAGACCGTGGGCACCATGCTGCGCGCCCGGCAGCTGTGGGGCGGGGAGGTCACCCTGCCGGGGCTGCGGGAGGCCCTGGGCCTGGCCGAGGACGGCTCGGAGAGCCGCACCCGGGTCGACGACGTCGACGAGCTGGCCACCTCCCTGGTGCGCCGCCTGATCGCGGGGGAGGACCCGGAGGGGATCGCCGGGGATCTGCCGGGGGGCGCGGACCGGGCGGCGGTGGCGGCGCTGCTGGGCTTCACCCGGGACGAGATCCTGCCCCGGCTGGCCGGCACCGCCGAGGAGATCCCCCGGATCCTGCACGCCCTGGACGGCGGGTTCATCCCCGCCGGGCCGGCGGGCTCCCCGCTGCGCGGGCTGGTGGGGGTGCTGCCCACCGGGCGGAACTTCTACGCCGTGGACCCCAAGGCGGTGCCCTCCCGGCTGGCCTGGGAGACCGGGCAGGCGCTGGCCGACGGGCTGGTGGAGCGCTACCGCGCCGATCACGACGGGGCCTACCCGGCCTCGGTGGGGCTGTCGGTGTGGGGCACCTCCGCGATGCGCACCTCCGGCGACGACATCGCCCAGGTGCTCGCCCTGCTGGGGGTGCGCCCGGTGTGGGACGAGGCCTCCCGCCGGGTCACCGGCCTGGAGGTGATCGACGCCGCGGAGCTGGGCCGGCCCCGGATCGACGTCACGGTGCGCATCTCCGGGTTCTTCCGGGACGCCTTCCCGCATGTCATCCACATGCTCGATGACGCGGTGCAGCTGGTCGCGGGCCTGGACGAGGCCCCGGAGGAGAACCTGGTGCGCGCCCACGTCGCCGCCGACGGGCACTCCCGCCGGATCTTCGGCTCCAAGCCGGGCACCTACGGGGCGGGGCTGCTGGAGCTCATCGACTCCGGATCCTGGCGCGATGACGCGGACCTGGCGGCGGTGTACACCACCTGGGGCGGCTACGCCTACGGCCGCGGCGTGGACGGGGTGGAGGCCGCCGAGGACATGCGGGCGGCCTACCGCCGGATCCAGGTGGCGGCGAAGAACACCGACACCCGGGAGCACGACATCGCCGACTCGGACGACTACTTCCAGTTCCACGGCGGCATGGTCGCCACCGTGCGGGCGCTCACCGGCGCCGCCCCGGAGGCCTACATCGGCGACTCCACCCGGCCGGACGCGGTGCGCACCCGCACCCTGCACGAGGAGACCCGCCGGGTGTTCCGGGCCCGGGTGGCCAACCCCCGGTGGGTGGCGGCGATGCGCAACCACGGCTACAAGGGCGCCTTCGAGATGGCCGCGACCGTGGACTACCTCTTCGGCTACGACGCCACCACCGGGGTGCTCGACGACTGGATGTACGAGACGCTCACGGACACCTACGTCGGCGATGAGGTGAACCGGGAGTTCTTCGACGCCTCGAACCCGTGGGCGCTGCACGACATCTCCGAGCGGCTGCTGGAGGCCGCCGACCGGGGGCTGTGGGAGTCCCCGGACGCGGCCCGCCTGGAGCTGCTCCGGGAGACCCTCCTGGAGACCGAGGGGGACCTGGAGGACCGGTAGCATGGCGGCCATGACACGGGTTGCGGCATTCGGCTACGTCCTCGTCGAGGCGATCGCCTTCTGGGCGGTGGGCAGGTGGCTCGGCTTCGGCTGGGCGCTGCTCGCCCTGGCGGGGCTGTTCGCCCTCGGCGTGCTCTTCGCCGCCGCGCAGCTGCGCGCGATCACCGCCCGCGCCCTGGCCGGCGGCCGGGCCGGGGAGGGCCCGGGCACCATCATGGCGGACACCGCCCTGGTGATCCTGGGCTGCCTGCTGGTGGCCCTGCCCGGGTTCGTCAGCACCCTCGCCGGGCTGATCGCGATCGCCCCGCCGACCCGGGCGCTGATCCGCCGGGGCCTGGGCGCGGCGGCGCTGGCCTGGGTGCAGCGCACCGCCGGGCAGTCGCTGACCATCGTGGAGCACTACGGGGTGCGCCGGCCGGGCGCGGAGACCATCGACATGCCCGACGGGGTGGAGATCCCGGACCCGGATGATTTCCGGGATCCCCCGGGCCCGGACCGCGGGTGAGCCGCCCCGGGCCGCGGGCGGCCGCGGCGCTGCGGCTGGCCGCGGGCGCGGCCTCCGGGGCGGCGCTGGCCGCCTCCTTCGCCCCGATCGGGTTCACCCCGGGCGGGCCGGCGGCGGTGGCCCTGCTCATCGCGGCGCTCACCGGCCGACCCTCCTGGCCGCTGACCCTGACCGTCGGCTTCGCCCATGGCGCGGCGGCGGCGCTGGTCGCCCTGGGCTGGATCGGCTCCTTCGTCGGCGCCGGGCCGTGGCTGGCGCTGTGCGCGCTGCTGGGGCTCATCCAGATGGCCACCGCCGCCGGGATCCGGGTGATCCGGGGCGGCCGGCTGCCCGGGGCGGTCTCCGCCGCCGGCGCCGCGGCCTGGGTGATCGCGGTGGAGGCGCTGCTGGGCCGGTGGCCCTTCGGCGGCTTCCCCTGGCTGCGGCTGGCCTTCGGCCAGGTCGACGGCCCGCTGGCGCAGCTCGCCGCGATCGGCGGGGCCCCGCTGGTGGGCCTGGCCGCCGCGCTCATCGGCGCCGGGGTGGCCGAGGCCGCCCGGCCGGGGGCGGCCGCGCGGCACCGGATGGCCGGGGCGGGGCTGGCCGCGGCCGCGTTGGCCGCGGGGCTCGCCGCGCCCCATGACGCCGGCGGGCCGGGGGAGCCGGTGCGGGTGGCGGCGGTGCAGGGCAACGTGCCCCGGCTGGGCCTGGAGTTCAACGCGCAGCGCCGGGCGGTGCTGGAGAACCACGTCGCCGCCACCCGGGAGCTCGCCGAGGCGGTGGCCGCCGGCCGGGAGCCGCGCCCGGATCTGGTGATCTGGCCGGAGAACTCCGCCGACGTCAGCCCGCTGACCGATCCGGCGGCGGCCCGGCTGGTGGCCTCGGCGCAGGCCGCGATCGGGGCGCCGATCCTGGTGGGCACCTTCAGCTACGACGGGGCGCCGCGCAACGCCATGATCGTCTGGGACGACGACGGGGCGGGGGAGCGGCACGAGAAGAAGCGGCTGCAGCCCTTCGGCGAGTGGATGCCCTACCGGGGGCTGCTGCGCCACGTCACCGACCTGGTGGACCTGGCCGGGGATCTCGCCCCCGGCTCCGGGGACGGGGTGGTGCACGCCCGGGGCATCGCCCTGGGCGTGGCGACCTGCTACGAGGTGGTCTTCGACCAGGCCTTCCGGGAGTCCGCGGCCGCCGGGGCGCGGCTGCTGGCCACGCCCACGAACAACGCCACCTTCGGCTTCACCGGGATGACCTACCAGCAGCTGGCGATGAGCCGGCTGCGCGCCATCGAGCACCGCCGGGCGGTAGTGGTCGCCGCCACCTCCGGGGTGAGCGCGATCATCGACCCGGACGGGGCGGTGCTCGCCGAGACCGGGATCTTCGAGCGGGCGGTTTTGACCTCGACGCTGCCCTTGCGCGATGATCCGACCATGGCCTCCCGGCACGGGGCCGCCATCGAGGCGTGCATCGCCGCCCTGGCCCTCCTGGCCGCGGCGGCCGCCGTATCCCCAGCACGAAGGAGTCAGGGTGTCGCAGCCCAGCAGCCGGACGCTCGTCATCATCCCGACGTTCA
The DNA here is from genome assembly GCF_001941505.1 of Corynebacterium sphenisci DSM 44792. Classification (NCBI taxonomy): domain Bacteria; kingdom Bacillati; phylum Actinomycetota; class Actinomycetes; order Mycobacteriales; family Corynebacteriaceae; genus Corynebacterium; species Corynebacterium sphenisci. Next base: position 1,442,222 of record NZ_CP009248.1, read on the forward strand.
ATGAGCGGGAGAACCTGCCCCTGGTCATCGGCCGGCTGCGGCGGGCCCGGCCGGAGGCGGAGGTGCTCGTCGTCGACGACAGCTCCCCGGACGGCACCGGGGAGCTCGCCGAGGAGCTCGCCGCCGCGGACAATAATGTGCATGTAATTCACCGCAGTGTGAAGGACGGCCTGTGGGGCGCCTACCGCACCGGCTTCCGCTGGGGCCTGGAGCGCGATTACGCGGTGCTCTGCGAGATGGACGCCGATGGCTCGCACGCCCCGGAGCAGCTGCACCGGCTGCTCGACGCCGTGGACGCCGGCGCCGATCTGGCGATCGGCTCGCGCTACGTGCCGGGCGGGTCCACGGTGAACTGGCCGGCCAGCCGGCAGCTGCTCTCGCGGGGCGGCAACCTGTACATCTCGCTGGCCCTCGGCGCCGGGATCCGGGACATCACCGCCGGCTACCGGGCCTTCCGCCGGGAGGTGCTGGAGGCGCTCGACCTGGACGCGATCGGCGGGGCGGCGTACCTGTTCCAGACCGAGGTGGGCTTCCGGGTCAAGGAGGCGGGCTTCACCGTGGTGGAGGTGCCGATCACCTTCACCGAGCGCGAGCTCGGCGAGTCGAAGATGGACTCCAGCTTCGTGGCGGCCTCTCTGGCGGAGGTCACCAAATGGGGGATCCGGCACCGCGCGGGCCAGCTGCGGGAGCTGGCCGGGCGGCTGCGCCGCCGGCTCGGCCGCTGAGCGGCACGGCACGGGCCCCGGCCCCGGCGCGGTGGACGCGCCGGGGCCGGGGCCCGTACCGGAAAATGAGGGGGATGCGCGGGGGAGCGGCTACTTCTTCGCCTGCTCCGCGGCCTCGGCCTCCTGCTGCTGCTTGAGCAGCCGGGCGGCGTTGCGGCGGCGCTTGCGCAGCAGGTCGATCCGCTCGTCGAGGAGCACGTCGAGCTCCTCGATGCTGCGCCGCTCGCGGAGCATGTCCCAGTGCGTGCGCGGGGGCTTCACCGGCTTGGCCTCGGTGCCCTCGCCCTCGATCAGCTTGCCGACCTGGCCGTTCTTGCACAGCCACTCGCCGGGGATCTCCGCGTCCTCCGCGAAGGGGACCTCGTAGACGTCGCCGTCGTCGGTCTGGTACTTCACCATCCGACGGGGCGCGAGGTCGTGATCGCGATCCGTCTCATAGGACACGGCGCCCATGCGGCTGCCGCGCAGAACTCGATCCGCCATATGCTGCTTCCTCCCGTTGCTCCCGCAGTCGCCCGGGCGGGGCGCCCGCGGCGTCGACCCGCCATTATATCCCGGTTCGCGCGGGAACCGCCAGGGGGATAGGCTGCCCGGCATGAGCGAGCGGACTCCGGCGCACTGCCTGTGGTGCGGCCGGGAAATCGAGTCGCCGGGCCGGGGCCGGCCCCGGCGGTACTGCGGCCAGTCCTGCCGGCAGCGCGCCTACGAGGCCCGCCGCGGCGGCCGCGGGGCCGGGCCGGTGGATGCGGTGGCGCTGTCCCGGGCCACCGTGGCCCGGCTGCACGACGGGCTCTACGAGCTGCGCTGCGCGGTGGAGGACATCGCCACCGCCGCCGAGGAGGGCGCCGGGCACGAGCAGATCGCGGCCCTGGCCGCCGACGCCCTGGACCTGGCCCGCGAGCTGGACAAACTGCGCTGACCGGGGACCGGGCCGGGCGATACCCGCCCGGGGATCGACGGGGGTTACCATGGTGCCCATGAAGAAGACCCTGTTGACCCTGATCGCCGTCGCGATGGTGACCGCGGCCATCGTCATCGTCGGCCCGGCGCTGTACCGCCTGGCCACGTCCGATGGCACGCACACCGAGGATTTCACGGTGTCCGGGCTGCCGCCGGCGAGCGCCGGCGTCGACGGGGACTGGGACATCGTCGCCGGCAAGGGCCGCAACACCACCGCGGTGGGCTACACCTTCGGCGAGCTGCTGCCCTCGGACGCCCGGACCACCTCCGGGGCCAGCCAGGCGGTCACCGGGTCGGTGCGAGTGCGCGACGGCGAACTCGTCGAGGGCGAGGTCGTCGTGGACATGACCGAGATGCGCTCGGACATCGAGCGCCGCGACATCAACGTGCGGATGACCATCTTCTCCACGGACGAGTACCCGCAGGCCCGCTTCGAGGTCGCCGAGCCGGTGGACGTCTCCGGGGTGCCCGAGGACGCGACGCCGACGACCGTGGACGTGCCGGGCCGGCTCACCATCCGCGGGGTGACCCGGGACGTGGTGGCGCCGATGGAGGTGATCCGCACCGGGGACCACATCCTGATCACCTCGGATCTGCCGATCAACCGCCTGGAGTACAACGTGCGCACCCCGGACTTCGCGGCGGCGCTCATCGACGAGGACGGGGAGCTGAACATCCGCCTGGTGCTGGAACCGGCCGGCGGGGCGGCGAACTGACCGGGGGAAACGACCCCCGCACCCCGCCCCTTTTCGTCACTGTGACGTAAATAGGGGGCATGTCCGGGTCGGGGGGAGCGCCCGAATCCGGGCCCCGATCGACGACGAGGAGACGAGGACGCGATGCCGACGACCACCCTGGACTCGATGCTCATGGCGCGCCGGGTGCGCATCGGGCTGCTCGTGGTGTTCACCCTGGCGATGAGCTGGGAGCGGATGTACCTGCTGAGCGTGGTGGGCCTCGGGCTCATCGCGCTGACCCTGTGGCAGATGCGCCGGATCCGCGAGGAGATCGCGGTGCGCGCCGCCGACGCGGCCGCCGCCGATCCGCATGCCGGCCATGAGGTGATCGACGACCCCGGCCCGTCCCGGGACCGCTGAGCGCCACCGGACCGGGCCCCTCCCGCCCATTGTCCGATAATATACATTATGACATTACGGCTCCGGGGGCGCCGCCCCGAGTTGGCGCCGGCGCCGCCGCCGGTTTAGCGTTGCCGGGTATTCGCAGATGATTCCATGACCATCCGCCCGCCCCCGGCGGCGCCGCCCCCGAAGGATCCCATGAGCCAGACCGCCACCGCGGCACCCGAAGACGCCCCCGTCGACCACCGCCCGGACGGCGCCGGCGCCCCGACCTCCGTGCTGGGCAGCCTGCGCTACGCCTTCTCCAGCGGCGCCCGGCTGCGCACCGAGGTCCTCGCCGGCCTCGTCGTCGCCCTGGCGCTCATCCCGGAGGCGATCAGCTTCTCCATCCTCGCCGGGGTCGATCCCCGGGTCGGCCTCTTCGCCTCCTTCACCATGGCCGTGACAATAGCGTTCACCGGCGGCCGGCCGGCCATGATCTCCGCCGCCACCGGCGCGATCGCCCTGGTCATCGCCCCCGTCGCCGCCGCGCACGGCCTGGATTACCTCATCGCCACGGTGCTGCTCGGCGGGCTCATCCAGATGGCCCTGTCCGCCCTCGGCGTGGCCCGGCTGATGCGCTTCATCCCCCGATCGGTGATGATCGGCTTCGTCAACGCCCTGGCCATCCTGATCTTCGCCGCCCAGATCCCGCATCTGCTGGGTGTGCCCGGCCTGGTCTACCCCATGGTGGTCATCGGCCTGCTCATCGTCTACCTGCTGCCCCGGCTCACCACCGCGGTGCCCGCGCCCCTGGTGGCCATCATCGTGCTCACCGCCGCGACGGCCGCCTTCGGCTGGTCCGTGCCCGATGTCGCCGACCAGGGCGAGCTGCCGCGCACCCTGCCCGCCCTGCTCCTCCCCCAGGTGCCGGCGACCTGGGAGACCCTGCGGATTATCGCCCCCTACGCCGCGGCGATGGCGATCGTCGGCCTGCTGGAGTCGCTGATGACCGCCAAGCTCGTCGACGACATCACCGACTCCCACTCGGACAAGTCCCGGGAGGCCCTCGGCCAGGGCGCGGCGAACGTGGTCACCGCCTTCTTCGGGGGCATGGGCGGCTGCGCCATGATCGGCCAGACCATGATCAACGTGCGCGCCTCCCGGGCCCGGACCCGCCTGTCCACCCTGCTCGCCGGGATCTTCCTGCTCATCCTGGTGGTCAGCCTCGGCGACCTGGTCGGCCGGATCCCGATGGCCGCGCTGGTCGCGATCATGATCATGGTCTCGGTGTCCACCATGGACTGGCATTCCCTGCACCCGACCACCCTGCGGCTGATGCCGCGCAGCGAGACCGCGGTGATGGCCACCACCGTCGCCGCCACCCTGATCACCCACAACCTCGCGGTGGGCGTGGTGCTCGGGGTGCTCACCGCCATGGTCATGTTCGCCCGCCGTATCGCGCATCTGGTCGAGGTGGAGCAGGTCGCCGAGCTGGACACCGACCACGACGGCCGGGTGGACACCCGCCGCTACCGGGTCAACGGGCAGCTCTTCTTCGCCTCCTCCAATGACCTGGTGTACAGCTTCGACTACACCGACGACGCCCGGCACATCATCATCGACATGACCGGCGCGGACATCTGGGACGCCTCCACGGTGGCCACCCTGGACTCGATCACCCGCAAATACCGTGAGCGCGGCAAGGAGGTCTCCATCATCGGCCTGGACGGGGCCTCCCTGGAGCGCCTGCAGCGGCTCTCCGGCCGGCTCGGCGAGGGCGCCTGAGGCCGCTCCCCCGCTCCCCCATCGGGTGAACCCGGCTCAGGCGTCGGCGAGCACCTGGGCGGCCACCTCCGGCCCCGCCCCGCGCCGGCGCCCCGCCGGCCGCAGCCGGCGGGCGATGAGCGCCAGCAGGATGCCCGCCACCGCGCTCATCACGATCGCCCCGCCGGGGCGCACGTCGATGGTGTAGGACACGCTCAGCCCGATGGTCATGTGCACGACGCCCAGCGCCACCGACACCGCCATCGCCTGCCGGTAGCTGCGGCAGAGCACCAGCGCGGTGGCCACCGGCAGCACCATCAGGGAGACCACCAGCAGCGCGCCCACCACCTTCGCGGCCAGGGCCACGGTCACCGCGGCCAGGGCGGTGAAGCTGGCGTTGGCCAGCGCCACGTTGGTCCCCGACAGCCGCGCCAGGGTGGGGTCCACGGCGATGTCCAGGTGACTGCCGTAGAACATCACCGAGGTGCCCACCACCAGCAGGAAGACCACGGCGGTGGCCCACATGTCGGCATCGGTGACCGCGGTGATGGAGCCGAAGAGGTAGGAGTCGAAGGTCCGCCCCGAGGGCGCCAGATCGCTGAGCAGCACCGCCAGGCCGAGGCCCGCGGAGAGCGTCACCGCGGTGGCCATGTCCCCGTACTGGGGCCATTTCCGCCGGATCGCCTCGATCAGGAAGGCGCCGGCCACGGCGGTGAGGATCGCCCCGGTGACCGGGTTGAAGCCGGCGATGAGGCCCAGCGCCACCCCGGCCAGGGAGGTGTGCGAGAGCGCGTCCGACATCATCGAGGTGCGCCGGTTGACCATCACCACCCCGATCAGCGGGATCGCGGCGGAGAGCATCAGGCCGACGATGAAGGTGCGGCGCACGAACTCGAATTCGGCGAGCAGGCTCAGCATCGGATCAGGGTCCCTTCTTCCATGCGGTAGGTGGTGGTCACCGCGAGATGGCGCTGCACGGTGGCGAGGTCGTGGGTGACCACCACGATGCTCATGCCGAGGTCCTCCCCCAGTTCGCGCAGCAGATCGAGGAAACCGGCCCGGCTGTCCTTGTCCACCCCGGCGGTGGGCTCGTCGAGCACCAGCAGCCGGGGTTCGGCGAGCAGCGCCCGGGTGATCATCACCCGCTGCTGCAGTCCCCCGGAAAGCTCCCCGAAGGGCACGTCGAGGTAGTCGGCCAGGCCCATCCGGCGGAATTCGGCGTCGGTGCGCTCCCGGTGCACCCGGCGGGGGATCTTCACCGGGCCGAAATCCCGGGTGAGCCCCTGCACGGCCAGTTCCCGGGAGGTGATCGGGAAGGAGATCTTGGCCATCACGTTGGCCTGCGGCACATAGCCGACGTGGCGCAGCCCGGTGCGCCCGCCGACCTCCTGGCCGAGCACGGTGAGCTCCCCGGCGTCACGGGGCAGTTGCCCGATGAGGACCTTCAGCAGGGTGGATTTGCCGCAGCCGTTCTCCCCGGTGAGCAGCACGGTCTCCCCGGGGGCGACGTCGAGGTCGACGCCCTTGAGCACCGGGAAGCTGCCGAAGGAGAAGCGCAGGCCGCGGGCCCGGATCGCTGGTGTGGTGGTGTCTGTGGTCATGGCGGTGGCCGTGATGCGCCCTTCCGTGTCGGGTGGCCGGTTCAGTGGATGGAGGCGGCGAGGTTCTCCAGGTTCATCCGCAGATAGCCCAGGTAGCCCTCGCCGAAGGGGCCGTCCTCGACGGAGACATGCTCCATCGAGGCCAGCGGCAGGGTCTCCCCGCCCACCTCGCCGACGATGGTCTCGATGCCCGGGTCCTCCACGCCGAGCTCGTGGTAGACGATCCGGATGCCCTCGGCGCGCACGTAGCGGATCGCCGCGACCAGGGAGTACAGGCTGGGCGCCTCATTGGTGGTGAGCCCCTGCAGGCTGCGCTGCTGCAGCCCGAAGTCCCGGGCCAGGTAGGCGAAGCCGTTGTGGCTGACGATGAACTCCTGGCGATCCGCGGCGCCGAAGATCTCCTTGTACTCCCCCTGCAGCCGGGTGAGCTCCCGGACCAGGGCGAATTTGCCCTTGCCGAAGGCGCCCTCCTGCTCGGGCCACAGTTCGCCGAGGGTGCCGTGGATGGCGTTGCAGTAGCGCTTGGCGTTGATCACCGACATCCAGGAGTGCGGGTCGAAGGTGATCTCGTCGGTGCCGGAGGAGGAGCCGTCGATCACCGGGTCGGTGGGCACCTTCGCCCCGGAGTCGTCGATGATGTCGTAGCTGAGGATGTCCTGGCTGACCCGGTCCGCGACGAAGTACCAGTCGGCCTCGCCGGCGGGCACCCGGAAGTCGATGTTGCCGGATTCGTGGCCCATGTCGATCTTCAGCACCTCACCGTCGACCAGCTCCACGGACTCCTTCTGCCGCACCTCGGTGCCCTGGTCCTCCATCACCTCCTTGCCCCGGGCGACGAGGTCCCTCTCGGAGGCCCCGGCCGGGGCGGTGAAGAAGGCGGCGCGCATCGTGCGCTCATGGGTGTGCCCGAAGGCCAGCCGGTAGTCCGCCCCGGGGGTCAACGGGGCGGCGGCGAGGTACTGGAACTCGCCGATCGCGGCGGCGCCCTTGTAGGTGATGAGCTCCACGTAGTCGCTGAGCACCAGGATCTCCAGATCCGGCAGGTTGGCCCGGACCTGCGGCAGCCACGGCTCCATGTTGGCGCCGTTGACCACCAGCAGATCCGCCCGGGCCAGGCCCTGCATCGCGCGCGGGGAGGGCTCCCACAGGTGCGGGTCCTGCCCCGGGGGCAGGAAGGCGCGCACCTCCAGCGCATCGCCGGCGATCGCCGAGACCAGGCTGTGGATGGGATAGAAGGAGGCGTACACCACCGGCTTCCCGGAGGCGCCGACCGCGGCCGGGTCCGCCGCCGTGGGCGATTGGCCGCGGCAGCCGGCCAGGGCGCCTGCGGCGCCGAGGAGGGCCAGGGACTTCAGGAAGCTGCGCCGAGTGTGCATGCCTGCCTCATTCCGCGGCGCCCGGGGAGGCCCCCGGGCGCCGGCTGGGTGGACGGTGGATCAGTGATCGTGGTGGAAGAGGGTCTCCGCGATCTGCTCGTCGGTGGCCTCCTTCGGGTCCACGAAGGTCGGGAACCAGCCCTCGGGGGCGTCCAGGGCCTCCTCGATGGTGTCGCCGTAGCGCATGTGGAAGTGCGCCAGGGCCTCCTCGCCGTGCAGCGGCATCAGCAGCACGTACTTGTGCGGGGCGCCCTCGCCGCCCTCGAAGATGAACCAGGTGAACTCATGCTCGTCGGTGGTGACGTCCTTCGCCCCGACGAAGGTGTACTCCACGCCCTCGGAGGCGTCGGCGGTGTCCAGGTCGGCGGCGTCGGCGATGAACGCGATCTTGTCGCCCTCGATGACCATGCCCTCGAAGTCGGCCCCGCGGGACTCGTCGATCTCGGCGCGGATCTCGTCGGTGGACTCGCCGTGCTCCTCGGCGGCCTCCTGCATCGGATCCTGCATCTCCGGATCGTCGACGTAGGCGCCGAGGCTCTTCCAGGTGCCGTCCCAGTCGGCGAGGCTCGCCTTCTGGTCGGAGTCCTTGACCCCCTCCTCCGCCGCGGCGGAGGTCTCGGTCTCGGTGGCGGTCTCGGTGGTCGCCGAGGTGGTGGTCTCGGTGGCGGTGGTGGCGGTCTCGTCGGCGCCGTCGTCGGTGGAGCAGCCGGCGAGGACGAGGGCGGCGGCGGCCAGGCTCGCCGCGGCCAGGCGGGCGGTGCGGGCGGTGGTCATTGATTACCTCCGGAGGTGTCTCGGATGATGACGCTGGTTTTCAGCATCACACCCACTTATACCAAGGAAAGATAACCTCGCCAAACATTTATGCGGACATGATTAGTTGCATTGGTCTGCACTGATTGACTTGCGTAAACACGCAACACCCCGTCCCGGGTCCGCTCAGCCGGCCCCGTCCCCGGGGCCGACATGATCCGGGGTGACCTCGGCGACCTCGATCGCCGCCTCATCGGTGGTCTTGCGCCCCCAGTAGAGCAGGCTCACCGCCAGCGAGCCCAGGAAGAGCACCCCCATCACGCCGAGCAGCGGCCAGGGCCCGAACTGGAACACCAGCGGCACCGCGATCGCGGTGATCAACCCGCCGCCGAAGAAGGGCTCGAAGACCAGCTGCTTGTAGCCGAAGGCCTCGAAGCAGGGCGATTTCGCCTCCGGGTCCACGATCCGCATGAGCACCAGCCCGGTGGCGGTGACGCCCATGGACTGGCCGAAGTCGCCGATCCCGCGCTCCAGCCAGAAGGAGGGGATGGTCCGCGGCACCAGCCACAGCAGCAGCACCACGTTGAGCACGATCCCGCCGGCGCACAGCAGCAGGAAGGCCCACATGTTGGAGGCGATCGCCTCCAGGGAGATCGTGGCCAGCGCGGCGACGATGAGCACGTCCAGGGCGAAGCCCTGGATCCGCAGCATCAGCCCCGGATCGATGAGATGACCCCAGCCGGCGGCGTTGAGGCCCAGCTGCAGCACGATCCCGCCGAGCATGGCCAGGGGGAACAGCGGCACGTAGGCGAGCAGCTCCACGGTGTCCGCCCACAGCGCCTGCTCCAGCCACTGCAGCCCGGAGAGCATCAGCTGGCCGATGATGATCGCCAGCGCCACGAAGGACATGTGCAGCGACAGCGGCTCGATGGACGCCGGCCGGGAGGTCAGGGTGCCGGCGGTGTACTGCTCGTCCTTGCCGAACAGGCCGCGCTGCTCCTCGATGGACTGCTCGTAGACGTCGCGCACCACCTCGGTGCGCCCGGTGCGGATCGCCCAGTTGATCACCGCCACGCCGATCACGATCCCGCCGACCAGGCCGACCGTGGCCACGGCGATGGCCAGGTCCGCGCCCTCGGACCAGCCGACCTCCTCGAACACCGGGATCATGCCGGCGGCGGTGCCGTGGCCGCCCTCGAAGCCGATCTCGATCAGCGCCCCGGCCATTGGCGGCAGGTCCAGCAGGGGCCCGAGCACCGCGACCGCGAGCAGCAGGCCGACGACGTACTGGCCGGCGGCGAAGGCCACGCCGACGCTGAGCTGGGGCCCGGCGAGATCCACCACCGTCCTCGGCCCGGGCAGCTTCTGGCCCAGGAAGAGGGTGGCGAAGACCACCGAGATGAGCATCCCGGGCAGCGTCTTCCACACCGCCAGCGTGTCCGCGCCGAAGAGCCCGCCCTCGGCGAACCCGTCGTGGCCGAGGGCGGCCGCGGCGGCGCCGAGGACCTCCGGGCCGGCGAGCAGGGCGAGGAAGCCGGCGATGATCGCCGAGGGCAGGAACAGCGACTGCACCCACCGGACCCGCATCCTGATGGCCTTGCCGACGAGGAGGACGAGGCCCAGCAGCAGCAGCGAGAGGCCAACCTGGTTCGCGCTCATGACGCCATCGGGCCTCAGCCGTCGAGGGCGGCCAGCGCCGCGTCGTAGTCGGGCTCCTCGGTGATCTCGCCGACCAGCTCCACGTGGCGGATCACGCCCTCCGCATCGGCGACGACCACGGCCCGGGCGAGCAACCCGGCCAGCGGCCCGTCGGCCTGCACCACCCCGAAGGCCTCGCCGAAGCCGCGGCGGAAGTCGGAGGCGGAGACGACGGCGTCGAGGCCCTCCGCGGCGCAGAAGCGGTCCAGGGCGAAGGGCAGGTCGCGGGAGACGTTGAGGACGGTGACGTCGCCGCGGCCGTCGGCGATCTCGTTGAAGCGGCGGGCCGCGGCGGCGCACACCCCGGTGTCGATGGACGGGAAGATGGACAGCACGAGGGCCCGGCCGGCGAAGCGCTCGGCGGTGACCTCGGCGAGGTCGGTGCCGGTGAGCGTGAAGCCCGGCAGGCGGTCGCCGACGGCGGGCAGCTCGCCGGAGAGGTGGACGGGGGTTCCATGGAATGCGGTGGTAGTCATGCCCCCGTTCTACCGCATTCGGAGCCAAAGGGGAATGGTGCTCACGGTCGGGTCCCGCGCACGGCCGCCGCCATCGACCGGCCCGCCCGCATTCCGGAGAAGATGCAGCCGCCGAGGAAGGTGCCCTCCAGGGCGTTGCCCCCGTGCATCCCGCCGCCGCCGAAGCCGGTGGCCTCCCCGGCGGCCCACAACCCCGGCACCGGGGCGCCGTCGGCGCCGAGCGCCCGGGCGTCCAGGTCGGTCTCGATTCCGCCGAGGGTCTTCCGGGTCAGCGGGCGCAGCCGCACCGCGATGAGCGGCCCATGCGCCCGGTCCAGGATCCGGTGCGGGGCGGCCGCCCGGATCAGCCGATCCCCGATGAAGCGGCGCGCCACCCGCAGGTAGTTGACCTGGTGGTCCTTGGAGAAGGGGTTGGCCACCTGCAGATCCCGGGCCTCGATCTGCTCACGCAGCCGCTCCGCGCGCAGCTCCGGGCCCGCCTCCCCGACCAGCTCGTTCATCCCCGCGACGAGCTTCTCCAGGTTCTCCGCGACCACCCAGTCCTCGCCATGGTCCATGAAGGCGCGCACCGGGGCCGGGATCCCGGAGCGGACCTTGTCCACCAGCTTGGCGAGCTTCTTCTCGGTGAGGTCCGGGTTCTGCTCGGAGCCGGAGAAGAGGAACTCCTTGGCCACGATGGTGCCGTTGAGCACGAACCAGGACCAGCCGTAGCCGGTGCCCAGGATCGCGCGCATGGTGCCCACCGTGTCCGCGCCCGGGATGTTCGGCGCCGGCAGGCGCTCCCCGGTGGCGTCGAACCACATCGCCGAGGGCCCGGGGATGATCCGGATCCCGTGCCCGGGCCAGATCGGGTCCCAGTTGGCCATGCCCTCGGTGTAATGCCACATCCGGTCCCGGTTGATGGTGCGCGCCCCGGCGGCCTCGGCGATGTCGATGCCGCGGCCGTCGACGTGCGCGGGCACGCCCACCACCATGTCCTCCGGCATCGGGCCCAGGGACTGCTCCGGCCAGTGCTCGCGCACCTTCGCCAGGTTGCCGCCCACCCCGCCGGTGGCCACCAGGGTGGCCCGGCCGCGCAGCTCGAAGTCGCGCAGCTCCCCGTCCGGGGAGGCCACCCCGCGCTCCAGGTGGTCGCAGGCCTCCAGCACGGCGCCCGCCACCCCGCGCACCACCCCGTCCTCCACGATCAGCCGATCCACCCGGTGCCGGTGCGCGAAGCGCACCCGCCCGGCGGCCTCCGCCTCGGCCAGCGGCTCGGCGAAGATCCGCACCACCTCCGGGCCGGTGCCCCAGGTGAGGTGGAACCGGGGCACCGAGTTGCCGTGCCCGTCGGCGCGGCCGGCGCCGCGTTCGGCCCAGCCGACCACCGGCACCAGGCGCAGGCCCAGCCCGGTGAGGTAGTCCCGCTTCTCCCCCGCCGCGAACTCCAGGTAGGCCTCCGCCCACCGGCGCGGCCAATGGTCCTCGGCCCGGTCGAAGCCGGCGGAGGCCAGCCAGTCGTGCCGGGCCAGCTCCAGGCTGTCGCGCACCCCCAGCCGCCGCTGCTCCGGGGAATCCACCAGGAACAGCCCGCCCAGCGACCAGTGCGCCTGGCCGCCCCGGTTCGCCGCGGACTCCTGGTCCACGACCACCACCCGGGCCCCGGCGGCCTGGGCCTCGTAGGCGGCGACCAGCCCGGCGAGGCCGGCGCCGACCACCACCACGTCGAATTCGCCCGCGGGCGTGGGATTGGCGTGCTGCGTGCTCATGCCCCGGACCCTAGCGTTTCCTTTCCGGAACCGCACCAGTTTCCCGGGGGACGCTCCCGCCGCGGCGCTCAGCGCCGGGGCCGGGGCGCGGCGGCCAGCTCCAGCAGCACCATGTCCAGCCGGCCGGAGGCCACCAACGCCTCCTGCAGCGCCAGGTGGTAGTCCCACAGCCGTCGGTACACCCGGTCGTAGCCCAGGCCCGCGGCCTGCCGGGAGTTCGCCTCGAACCGGGCCCGCCACAGCCGCAGGCTCGCCGCCCAGTGCCCGGGGAAATGGGTGCGGGAGACGATCCGCAGCCCGGTGTCGCGTGCCACGGTGCGCTGCAGCGCGGCGAGGCTCGGGTGGTGCAGCGCCGGCCACACATAGGAGCGGGTCAGCTGCAGCGCCTCCGCCGCGGTCTCGTCGAAATCCCCGGTGGCCACCGCCGCCTGCACCACGATCCGGCCCCGGTCGGCGAGCAGCCGCTCCGCATCGCGCAACCAGGTGCGCAGCCCCGCCGCGCCCAGGGTCTCCAGCCGCTCCACGCACAGGATCGCGTCGTAGTCGCTGGGGAAGGCCCGCGGTCCGGGCAGCGCGTCCTCGGCGCGCAGCACCCGCACCGCCGGGGCCAGCCCCGCCGCCCCGGCGGCGGCGAGCACCGCCTCGGCGGCGTCATCGGAGACCGCCAGCACATCGGCGGCCGCCCCCGCCTGGGCCGCGGCGATCGCCGCGGCCCCGCCGGCGGCCGGCCACTCCAGCACCCGGTCCCCGGCGCGCACCCCCGCCAGGCGCAGCATCGCCGCCACCCGCCGGGCCTGCGCCGCCGGCAGATCCGCCCGGTCCGGGGCCACCGGGTCGGCCACCCGGGTGACCTCCACCGGCACCCGCTCCGGGGCCCCGCGGCGGCCCGCGCCGGGGCCCGGCAGCGGCACCTGCTCCACCACCGTGGTCGCCGGCCCGGAGGCGAACAGGGCGCTGCCCGCGGCCAGCCCCGGCCCCGCGTAGAGCGCCACCAGGGAAGCCGGGAGATCCCCGCCCGGGTCGGCCTCGGCCACGTCCGGCCGGGGCCCGGCCACGGTGCGCAGCCCCCGGCCGAGCCGGCCGGGTGGCCCGGCGTCCAGGCCCGCGGCCAGCAGCGCCGCCAGGGTCTCCGGCAGCGTGTCGGAGTCCCACTCCCCCGCCAGGTAGGACTCGCCCAGGCCCAGCCAGCCGGACTCGGCGATCCGGGCGTACAGCGCCGCGTCGCGGATCCGGATCCGGCGGCCGCCGGCGGCGTCGTCGGCGGCGAGGTCGACCACCCCGGCCCGGGCCAGCGCCCGGGTGAACCCGCGCCGGGCCAGATCCGCGCGCACCCCGGCCAGCCGGCCGCCGGGCACCCGGGCCACCCCGGGCCAGCGCCGCTCGTCGATGATCGCGCCGCGCATCGTGCTGACCTCCCTCGCCGCCGGCCGGGCGCCGTCCGCCGCCCGCCTGGCAGGCTACCGCCGCGGCGCCCCGAATCGGCGGCGGCGCACCGTGGGGATAGGATGACCGGGAACACCGGCCACCCGCCGCCACCCGCGGCGGCGGCCGCGGCAAACCCACTTCCTAGGAGACACCATGAGCCAGACCCCGTTCCGCCCGCAGACCGGGCGCCCGCACGTGGTCATCGTCGGTTCCGGTTTCGCCGGGCTGTTCGCGGCCCGCAAGCTCAAGGACGCCAACGTCGACGTCACCATCATCGACCGAACCAACCACCACCTCTTCCAGCCGCTGCTCTACCAGGTCGCCACCGGCATCCTCTCCTCCGGCGAGATCGCCCCGCCGACCCGGCAGATCTTCGACGGCGAATCCAATGTCCGGGTGGTCAAGGGCGACGTCACCGACATCGACCTCGAGGCCAACACGGTCACCTCCCAGCTCGGCGAGCAGACCAACGTCTGGGGCTTCGACTACCTGCTGCTGGCCGCCGGCGCCGGCCAGTCCTACTTCGGAAACGACGGCTTCGCCCACTACGCGCCCGGCATGAAGACCATCGACGACGCCCTGGAGATCCGGGCCCGGATCATCTCCGCCTTCGAGCGCGCCGAGCTCACCGACGACCCGGCCGAGCGGGAGCGCCTGCTCACCTTCGTGGTGGTCGGCGCCGGGCCCACTGGCGTGGAGCTCGCCGGCCAGCTCGCCGAGCTCGCCAACCGCACCCTGACCTCCAGCTACCGCTCCTTCAACCCGCACTCCGCCCGGGTGATCCTGCTCGACGGGGCCCCGCAGGTGCTGCCGCCCTTCGGCAAGCGTCTGGGCCGCAAGGCGCAGCAGAACCTGGAGTCCCTCGGCGTGGTGGTCAAGCTCAACTCCATCGTCACCGACGTCGACGAGCGTGGCGTGACCTACCGCAACAAGGACGGCCAGGAGGAGTCCATCCCCTCCTACTGCAAGATCTGGTCGGCCGGGGTGTCCGCCTCCCCGCTGGGCCGGATGGTCGCCGAGCAGGCCGGGGTGGAGGTCGACCGCGCCGGCCGGGTGCCGGTGAACCCGGACCTCACCGTCGGCGAGCGCCGCGACGTGTTCGTGCTCGGCGACATGATGAGCCTGGACGGGCTGCCCGGGGTGGCCCAGGTGGCGATCCAGGGCGGCGAATGCGCCGCCGGCTACATCGCCGCCGAGGCGGAGGGCCGCGACATCGCCGAGCGGGAGCCCTTCGAGTACTTCGACAAGGGCTCCATGGCCACCGTGTCCCGCTTCTCCGCGGTGGTGAAGCTCGGCAAGGTGGAGGTCTCCGGCTTCCTCGGCTGGCTGCTCTGGCTGGGCGTGCACCTGATGTTCCTGGTGGGCTTCCGCAACCGGCTGGTGTCCTGCATCAGCTGGGGGCTCAACGTGCTCACCCGGGACCGCTGGCAGCTGGTGTCCACCCGCCAGCAGATGTACGCCCGCAACGCCATCGACCAGCTCGATGACCTGGTCGGCGAGGTCAAGCCGATCGAGGTCTCGGACACCCGCCGGAAGTAGATGGCGGGCCGCTCCCCCGACGCCCCGGCGCGCCCAATCGGCGTGCGCCGGGGCGCCGCCATGCTGCGGGCGCACCTCGCCGGCGCCGGCCCGGCGCTGGCCGCCGTGCTGGCCCTGTCCGCCGTCGACGCCGCAGCCGGCCTGGCCCAGCCGCTGCTGGTGCACCGGCTCATCGACGCCGTCGGCGCCGGCGCCGCGATCCGCGGCATCGTCGCGCTGCTCGCCGGCACCATCGTCCTCGCCGCGATCGCCGGCGCCGGCCAGCAGTACCTGCTGGGCCGCACCGCGGAGACCATGGTGCGCTCCCTGCGGCACACCCTGATCGGCCATCTGCTCACCCTGCCGATGGCCGCCTACCGCCGGCACCGGGTCGGCGACCTGGTCTCCCGGGTGGGCGCGGACACCGCCGCGGTGCGCGCCGCGCTCACCGGCGGCGTCGTCGACGCCGTCGGCGGGGCGCTGGTGATCCTCGGCGCCGGGATCGCGATGTTCCTGCTGGACCGGCTGCTGCTCGCCGTGGCGGTGGGGGTGCTCGCCCTGGCGGTGGCGGTGGTCCTCGCCGCCGGCGCCCGGATCCGGGAGCTGGCCCGCCGGGTGCAGGAATCCACCGGGGAGATGGCCGCCGGGGTGACCCGGGCGCTGGGCGGGATGCCGCTGATCCGCGCCGCCGGGGCCGCCGACGCGGAGATCGCGGCGGTGCGCGGCGCCGCGGACCGGGCCTGGGCGGCCTCGTTGCGCTCGGTGCGGCTGCAGGCGCTGCTCTGGCCGGCCAGCGGGATCGCGGTGCAGCTGGCCTTCCTCTCCGTGCTGGGCCTGGGCGGGGCCCGGGTCGCCGCCGGGGCGCTCACCGTGGCGGATCTGGTGGCCTTCCTGATGTTCCTGTTCATGCTGATGATGCCGGTGGGCGCGGTCTTCGGCGCAATCTCCACCATCGCCGCCGCGCTCGGCGCGCTCACCCGGATCGGCGAGGTGCTCGACGCCCCCGCCGAGGACGCCGCGGATCGGCCCCGCCCCGGCGCCGCCCCGGACTTCTCCGGGGCCGCCCCGGCGGTGTCCTTCGAGGAGGTGACCTTCACCCACGACGGCGCCGCCGCGCCGGCCCTGGACCGGGTCAGCTTCACCGCCGAGGCCGGGGCGGTCACCGCCATCGTCGGCCCCTCCGGGGCGGGCAAATCCACCCTGCTGGAGCTCATCGAGCGCTTCGCCGAACCCGATTCCGGGGTGATCCGGGTCGGCGGGGCGGATCTGCGGGATCTGGACCGGGCGCGGCTGCGCGCCGCGATCGGCTACGTGGACCAGGCCGCCACCGCGGTGTCCGGCACCGTCGCCGGCAACCTCACCCTGGGCCTGGACGGGGTCGACGAGGGGCGGCAGCGCGCCGCGCTGGCGGAGGTGAACCTGCTGGGGCGCGTCGAGGCGCACCCGGACGGGCTCGCCGCGGAGATCGGCGAGGGCGGGGTGGCCCTCTCCGGCGGGGAGCGTCAGCGCCTGGCGCTGGCCCGCTGCCTACTCGCGGACCGGCCGCTGCTGCTGCTCGACGAGCCCACCGCCGCCCTGGACTCCCGCAACGAGCGCGCCCTGCGCGAGGCGATCGCCGCCTCCGCGCGGCGGCGCAGCGTGCTCATCGTGGCGCACCGGCTGGCCACGGTCGCCGACGCGGACCGGATCATCGTGCTCGACCAGGGCCGGGTCGCCGGGGTCGGCGACCATGCCGGGCTGCTCGCGGGCAACGCCCTGTACCGGGAGCTGGCCCGGGACCAGCTGCTCGGCTGAGCCGGGCTCAGCCGAAGACGGCGCGCAACGCCAGCACCGCCGCCGCGGACACCCCCGCCGCCGCGGGCAGGGTCACCACCCAGGCCAGGGCGATGGGCTTCATCAGCCCCCAGTTCGCGGCCCGGTTGACGATGCCCACCCCGAGCACCGCCCCGATCAGGATATGCGTGGACGACACCGGCAGGCCGATCAGCGAGGCGGTCATCACCACCGCCGCGGCGGCGAGCTCCGCGGCGAACCCGGAGGCCGGGTGCATGGCGGTGAGCCCGGAGCCGACGGTGGCGATCACGAAGCGGCCGATGAACCACAGCCCGCAGACCAGGGCCAGGCCCATGGCCAGCATCACCTCCGGGGGCACCGGCGCCTCCTCGTCGATCGCCCCGGTGCGCAGCACGTCCACGATCGCGGCGAAGGGGCCGATCGCGTTGGCGATGTCGTTGGAGCCGTGGCTGAAGGCGAAGGCCGAGGCGGTGAACACCTGCATCCAGGAGAAGAGCAGGAAGGTGGACCGCTCCAGGGACTGCCGCTTGAGGGTCTTCGCGAAGATGAACACCGCCATCCACACGGTGGCCCCGATCATGGCCAGGATGATCAGGTTGCCCACCCCGGAGATGTCCAGGTGCAGGTTCTTCAGCCCCTTGAACAGCATCATCGCGCCGATCACGATGGCGCCGACGGCCGCGAGCACCGGCACCCAGGTCTCCAGGGCGCGGTGCGGATCCACCGCGTCGATGTCCGCGTTGATGTCGTGCAGCTCCCGGTAGTAGTCGCTCTCCAGATCCTCCCGGGTGTGCCCCTCCTCGGTGACGGTCACCGCGTCCTGGGCCATCGCGTTGGTGTAGGAGATCTGCTGCAGCTCGTCGAGGCGCTCGAAGGCGGCCTTGTGCCGGGTGCGTAGCTCCGCCCGGCGCAGCCGGATCGCGCGCACCCGCTCATCGGCGTGCTCGTTGTAGACCAGGATGTGCCGTTTGATGAGGCCGAAGATCAGGTAGGCGCCGAGCCCGCCGAGCACCGGGGAGAGCACCCAGGACGCGGCGATGGTGCCGATCTTCGACCACTGCACCATCTCCACCCCGCCGGTGCCGTCGACGGCGCCGATGGTCAGCGCGGCGCCGACGATGCCGCCGATGATGGAGTGCGTGGTGGACACCGGCCAGCCCATCCGGGTGGCGGCGAGCAGCCACAGCGCCGCCCCGAGCAGGGAGGACATCATGATGAAGCCGAAATCGGCCGGGGCCAGGTCGATGGCGCCGAGATCGACGATCCCGGAGCGCACCGTGTCGGTGACCTCCCCGCCGGCGAGCACCGCCCCGCCGACCTCGAAGACCGCGGCGACCAGCAGCGCCTGCTTCATGGTCAGGGTGCCGGCGCCGACGGAGGTGCCGAAGGAGTTGGCCACGTCATTGCCGCCGATGTTGAAGGCCATGAACATGGCGAAGAGGATCGCGGTCAGCAGCAGCGGCAGCCCCGCATCGGGGCCGACGTAGCCGCGGGCCCACAGGATGAACAGGATCAGGGTGGCGGCGAGCACCGCGCCGAAGCCGGTGTGCCACCACCGGTCGCCGCCGGCGCCCACCCCCCTCGCGGCGTCCCCGGGGGCCTGCATGGTCATGGTGCTCATCGCCTCGGATGCTCCTCACGCTCGGGATCGACTGACCCCGGCAGGATGACCGGCCCCGGTGAACGATCGGCGACGCCCGGGCGAGGGCCCGGTGACGCCCCGGGCAATCCTCCCCCCCCCCCCTTCGCGGCGGGCTCAGCCGGCGCCGAGCACCGCCATGCGCAGGCTGGTGCGCGCCAGCAGCTTGCCGTCGGATTCCCGGTGGTGCCGGATCTCCCAGGCCTGGGTGGTCCGGCCCAGGTGCACCGGCTCCGCGGTGGAGACGATCACCTCCCCGGCCCGGGAGGGCCGGTAGAAGTCGGTGGAGTTGTTCATCCCGACGACCTGGGTGAGCCCGCCGGCGGCGAGGAAGGCCGACACCGAGCCGGCAGATTCCCCGATGGAGGAGTACACCCCGCCGTTGGTGACCCCCCAGGGCTGCAGATGCCGCTGGTCGACGACCACCCGGGTGGCGCAGCCGCGCGGGCCGACCCGGGTGTACTCCAGCCCCAGCACCGCGTCCAGCCCGGAGGCGGCGACGTCGCCGGCGGCCCAGGTGTTGAACTCGACCAGCTCCGCCTGCTCCAGCTCCCGCTGCGTGGCCGCGGCCATCAGCTCCATGGTGCGCGCCTGATCCTGCTCCGTGGTGGACATCGGCCACCCCTTTCCGTTCCTCGGTGAATGCACCAGCCACGATAGCGCCCCGGATCGGCCGGCATGGGCGAAACCGCCCCCGCGGGGTCTAGGATCCGGGACATGACAAACGACACCTCCCGCGCCCATATCGGCGTGGTCGGCCTGGCGGTGATGGGATCGAACATCGCCCGCAACTTCGCCCGGCACGGCCACGTCGTCGCCGTCTACAACCGCTCCCCGGAGAAGACCCGGGCGTTGCTGGCCGAGCACGGCGACGAGGGCGAGTTCCGCCCCGCCGAGACGATCGAGGAGTTCGTCGCCTCCCTGGAGCGACCTCGCCGGGCGCTGATCATGGTGCAGGCCGGGCCCGCCACCGACGCGGTGATCGGCCAGCTCGCCGATGCGATGGAGCCCGGCGACATCATCATCGACGGCGGCAACTCGCTCTACACCGACACCATCCGCCGGGAGCGCGAGATCCGCGCCCGGGGGCTGCACTTCGTCGGCGCGGGGATCTCCGGCGGGGAGGAGGGCGCTCTCAACGGCCCGGCGATCATGCCCGGCGGCACCGCCGAGGCCTACGCCTCCCTGGGCCCGCTGCTGGAGTCGGTGTCCGCGCACGTCGACGGCACCCCCTGCTGCGCGCATATCGGCGCCGACGGGGCCGGGCATTTCGTGAAGATGGTGCACAACGGCATCGAGTACGCCGACATGCAGGTCATCGGCGAGGCCTACCAGCTGCTCCGGGACGCCGCGGGGCTGGAGCCGGCCGAAATCGCCGGGATCTTCCGGGAGTGGAACACCGGGGACCTGGACTCCTACCTGGTGGAGATCACCGCCGAGGTGCTCGCGCAGACCGACGCCGCCACCGGCCGGCCGCTGGTGGACGTGATCCTCGACGCCGCCGGGCAGAAGGGCACCGGCCGGTGGACCGCCAAGGCCGCCCTGGATCTCGGCATCCCGGTCACCGGGATCGGCGAGGCGGTCTTCGCCCGCGCCCTGTCCTCCGCCCTGGACCAGCGCGCCGCCGCCCGGGAGCTGCCCGCCGGCCGCCTCGGGGAGGCCCCCGCGGACCGCGACGCCTTCGTCGAGCAGGTCCGCCGGGCGCTCTACGCCTCCAAGATCGTCGCCTACTCGCAGGGCTTCGACGAGATCAACGCCGGCGCCGCGGAATACGGCTGGGACATCGACCGGGGCGCGCTGGCCACCATCTGGCGCGGCGGCTGCATCATCCGGGCCCGGTTCCTGGACCGGATCAAGGACGCCTACGACCGGGACCCGGCGCTGCCCGCGCTGCTGCTCGACGACTACTTCCGGGCCCAGGTCGCCGACTGCCTCGACGCCTGGCGGGAGGTGGTGGTCACCGCCACCCGGCTGGGCATCCCCACCCCGGTGTTCGCCAGCACCCTGGCCTACTACGACGGGCTGCGCGCCGAGCGGCTGCCGGCGGCGCTCATCCAGGGCCAGCGCGACTACTTCGGGGCGCATACCTACCGCCGGGTGGACCGGGAGGGCTCCTTCCACACCCTGTGGGGCGACGACCGCTCCGAGGTGGAGGCCTGAGCGCCCCCGGCGGGGCCGGCGCGGCCGGCTTCGCCGACCTCGGCGTCCCGGAGCCGGTGACCGCGGTGCTGCGCCGGCTGGGGCTCACCCGGCCCACCCCGGTGCAGGCGGCGGTGCTGCCGGACGCCCTCGCCGGCCGGGACGTCCTCGGCCGAGCGCCCACCGGCACCGGCAAAACCCTCGCCTTCGCGATCCCGATGGTCGCCCGGCTGACCACCGGGCACGCCCTGGCCGGCCGGCCCCGGGGGCTGGTCATCACCCCCACCCGGGAACTGGCCGACCAGGTCGGCGACGTGCTCGCCGATCTCGGCGCCGCCCGCGGCCTGCGCACCCTGGTGCTCATCGGCGGGGAGAAGCCCGCCCGGCAACGCCGGCTGCTCGCCGCCCCCGCGGATATCGTGGTGGCCACCCCGGGGCGGGCGCTGCAGCATCTCCGGGAGGGCCGGATGCACCTCTCCGATGTCGCCGTGGCGGTGGTCGACGAGGCCGATGAGCTCGCCGACCGGGGCTTCCTGCCGGAGCTGGACCGGATCCTGGACCGGCTGCCGCGGGAGGCCCAGCTGATGGCCTTCTCCGCCACCCTGGGGGATCGGGTGGCCCCGCTGCTGGCCCGGCTGCGGGAGCCGGCCCGCCATGAGGTGGGCGGCGCCGGCGCCGGCGGCGCGAACGCGGCCGGGGCGGTCACCCGGATGCGGCATCTGCTGCTGCCGGTGGCCGATGACGCCGCCGCGGACCGGCTGCTGCCCTGGATCGCGGCCCGGGCCGGGCGCACCGTGCTCTTCGTCTCCGGCCGGCACCGGGTCGGCGAGGTCGCCGCGACGCTCGCCGCCGCCGGGGTGGCCTGCCGCACCATCCACGGCGACCGCGGCCAGGCCGCCCGCCGCGCCGCGCTCGCCGATTTCGCCGGCGGCGCCTGCCCGGTCCTGGTGGCCACCGACGTCGCCGCCCGCGGCCTGGACATCGGCGGCCTGGACCTGGTGGTGCACGTCGACCCGGCCGCGGACCCGGCGACCTACGTGCACCGCTCCGGGCGCACCGCCCGCTCCGGGGACGCCGGCACCGTGGCCACCATCGCCCGGGCCCGCCAGCTCGACGCCGCACGGCGGGTGCTCGCCGCCGCGGGGGTGGCCCCGGAGACCCTCGCCGCGCCCCCCGGCTCGCCCGCCCTGGCCGAGGCGCTCGGCGCCCGCCGCCCGCCCGGCCCGCGGCGGCGGCCCGGGGCGGCGCCGCGCGGCACCCCCCGGGGCAACCCCCGCGGGGGGCGCCGGCGGGACGGGCGGCGCGGGTGATGCGGCGACCACGGCCCCCGGCACGCTAGGATCCCATTCCAATCATGGACATATTGCTCAACCTCGCCGCGATCCTCGGCTTCATCGCGCTGACCGCCGGCACCGGGCTGTTCGTCGCCTTCGAATTCGCCCTCACCGGACTGGAGCGCTCCGCCATCGACGGCGACGTCCGCAAACGCGGCGACGGCCCCGCCAAGGCCCTGGAGTCCGCGCACAACCGGCTGTCCTTCCACCTCTCCGGGGCGCAGCTGGGCATCACCCTGACCACCCTGGCCACCGGCTTCCTCGCGGAACCGGTGCTCGCCGGCTACTTCACCCCGCTGCTGGAGTGGGCGGGGCTGCCGAACGCGGCGGTGACCCCGATCGCGCTGGCCCTGGCGATGGTGATCGCCACCGGGCTGTCCATGATCTACGGGGAGCTGGTGCCGAAGAACATCGCGATCACGGTGCCGCTGGGCGTGGCCCGGGTGGTGGCCCGGCCGGTGATGGCCTTCAACTGGCTGTTCTACGCGATCATCCAGGTGATGAACGCGACGGCGAACTGGCTGGTGCGCCGGCTGGGCATCGAGCCCGCCGATGAGCTGGCCTCGGCGCGCAGCCCCCAGGAGCTCGGCGCGCTGGTGCGCAACTCCGCCCAGCACGGCTCCCTGGATCAGGCGAAGGCGCAGATGCTGGACCGCTCCCTGCGCTTCGGGGAGACCTCCGCGGAGGATCTGATGACCCCGCGCTCCACCATCGACTGGCTGCCGGTGGACGCCACCGTGGCGGATCTGCTGGAGATCTCCCACGACACCGGGCGCTCCCGCTTCCCGGTCGCCGACGGCGATCTCGACAACACCATCGGGGTGGTGCACGTCAAGGAGGCGTTCACGGTGCCCGCGGCCCGCCGCGGGGAGGTCACCGTGGGCTCCCTCGCCCGGCCGGTGCCGGTGCTGCCGCAGTCCCTGGACGGCGATTCGGTCCTGGAGGCGGTGCGTTCCGCCGGGAGCCAGATCGTGCTCATCGCCGACGAGTACGGCGGCACCGCCGGCATCGTCACCATCGAGGACGTGGTCGAGGAGATCCTCGGCGAGGTCTACGACGAGTACGACGACGCCGAGGCGGAGCAGGAGGTGCGCCGGATCGTCGAGGGCTGGGACTGCTCCGGGCTGGTCCGGGTCGACGACCTGCCCGCCGAGGTGGGCTACTTCGCCCCGGAGGGCGACTACGAGACCCTGGGCGGGCTGCTCATGGCCGCGCTCGGCCGGATCCCGGAGGAGGGCGATGTGGCGCTGCTGCCGCAGACCGACCGGGATCAGCTCGACGAGTTCGAGTCCGGCATCTCCGGGCGCTGGTGCGCCCGGATCACCGCGATGGACGGCCGCCGGGTGGACCGGGCGCTGCTCATCCCCATGTCCGATGCCCGCGCGAAGGAGCTGTTCGGCTGATGAGCGACTATTTCGGCCTCGTCCTGACCTTCCTGCTGCTGCTCATCAACGCCTTCTTCGTCGGCGCCGAGTTCGCGCTCATCGCCGCCCGCCGGGACCGCCTGGAGGCGATGATCGCCCAGGGCCGCAAACGGGCCCGCACGGTGCTCGCCGCCACCGAGCACCTCTCCCTGATGCTCGCCGCCGCGCAGCTGGGCATCACCATCGCCTCGCTGCTGCTGGGCAAGGTCTCCGAACCGGCGATCGCGCATCTGCTGGAGCGGCCCTTCACCGACCTGGGCCTGCCGCAGAACCTGCTGCACCCGGTGAGCTTCGCGATCGCGCTGGGCCTGATCTCGATCCTGCACATCCTGCTCGGCGAGATGGTGCCGAAGAACATCGCCCTGGCCGGCCCGGAGACCATGGCCATGTGGCTGACCCCGGTGCATCTGCTGTTCTTCCGGCTCACCAAGCCGCTGCTGCTCTTCTTCAACTGGGTAGCCCGGCACACCCTGGCCCTGTTCGGCATCGAGCAGAAGGACGAGCTGGAATCCGCGGTGGACTCCTCGGAGCTGGCCTCCATGATCGCCGAGTCCCGGCAGGAGGGCCTTCTCGACGCGGAGGAGCATTCCCGGCTCAACCGGGCCCTGTCCTCGGAGTCCCGGGCGATCCGGGAGGTGCTCATCCCCATGGACCAGGTGCGCACCGTGCCCCGCCACCCCACCGTCGGGGACCTGGAGGAGGCGGTCAGCGCCACCGGGTTCTCCCGTTTCCCGGTGGCCGACGGCGCCGGCGGCTTCCGCGGCTACATCCACGTCAAGGACGTGCTGGATCGGGTCGCCGATCCGGCCTCCGGGCCGGAGACCCCGATCCCGGACGGGGAGATCCGGGAGCTCATCGCGGTCGACGCCGACGGGGCCATCGACCGGATCCTGCGGGTGATGCGGCGCAAGTCCAAGCACATGGCGCTGGCCACCGCCGCCGGCCGGCCCGCCGGGATCGTCACCATGGAGGATCTCATCGAGGAGCACATCGGCGTGGTGCGGGACTGGACCCATGAGACGGTGGGCCGGGCCCCGGCCCCGCCGCAGGTCTCCGAGGCCGCGGCGCGGGCCGCGCAGCAGCGCACCACCGCGATGCGCCGGGCGGCGCGCTCGACGAACCCGGGCGAGCGGGGCCCGGTCGCCTGATGGCCGCCGAGCCGCTGCCGGAGGGGACCTGGCGGGCGCTCGCCGCGGCGCAGCGCCGCCGCGCCGAGACGCTCACCGGGGCGCACCTGGAGCGCCGCGCCCGGGGGCTGCGGCACCCCGTGGAGGATTTCCTGTACAGCTACTACCCGGTGCGCCCGGCGCAGCTGCGTCGCTGGTGCCCCGGGCCCGGGGTGGCGCTGGCCGGGGCCGCCGACCCCGCCGGCGCCCCGGATCCGGCGCTGGCCAACCGGCGGTGGCTGCGGGTCGACGGCGACCGGGTGCGGGTCGACGTCGCCGGTTTCCGCGCCGCCCGCGGCGCCCAGGTGCGCGCCGCCCTGGCCCTGCTGCGCGCCACCGCCGGCCGGGCGGGGCGCTTCGGCTGCTTCGGCCTGCACGAGTGGGCGATGGTCTACCGGGAGCCGGAGCCCCGGCACCCGGACCCGCTGCGGCTGGGCGCGGCCGGCACGGACGCGGTGGTGGAGTCCCACCGGATCCGCTGCGGCCACTACGACGCCTTCCGCTTCTTCACCCCGGCCGCCCGGGAGCGCAATACGCTGCGGCCAACGGCGGCGGACCGGGCCGGCTTCGAGCAGCCGGGCTGCCTGCACGCGAACATGGATCTGCTCAAATGGGCGCTCAAGCTCGGCCCCCTGGTGGAGTCGGGCCTGCTGCTCGACGCCTTCGAGCTGGCCCGGGACATCCGCTACCTGGACATGGCCGCCTCGCCCTACGATCTGCGGGCCTGGGGGCTGGACCCGGTGCCGGTGGAGACCGATGCCGGCAAGGCCGCCTACGTCGCCGCGCAGCGCGGCTTCGCCGAGCGCGCGGAGCCGATCCGGGCCCGGCTCATCGCGGCGGCGGAGACCGCCCTCGCCGCCGGCGCCGAGGGGCCGGGGCGAACCGATATGCTCGATACGGCGGGCCCCGCCGGGGTTCCCGCGGTCAATGACGCGGCAGGATCAGGAGCGTGACCGGCATGGCGAGGCATTCCGACGGACGTCCGAACTACCGGGTGGCCAAGGGGCCGCTGGCGATGGTCCTGCTGGCGGTGCTGCTGGTCGCCGCGGTGGCGGCCTGGGCGATCTACGCCCGGGGCACCGCGGAGGACCGGGCCGCCGGCGGCGGCTGCTCGCGGGGGGATCTGTCGATCCGGGTGGTCGCCGATCCCGCGGTGGCGGACCGGGCCCGGGAGCTGGTGCAGGCCTACGGCGACACCGACCCGGTGGTGCGGGATTATTGCGTGCGCCCGGTGCTCGACGAATCCGGCGCGGCCGGGGTGGTCGACGCCATCCGGGCGGCGGGCGAGGGGGATCCGGAGGCCGCCGCGGCGGTGCCCGCGGTGTGGATCCCGGCCTCCGATGCCGCGGTCGCCGCCGCCGAGGAGCTCGACGTGGTGGCCTTCGCCTCCCCGCGGGCCCGGCTCAGCCCGGAGCCGGTGGGCCTGGCGGTGCCGGCCGGGCAGCGGGACGCGCTGCGCGGGCGGAGCTGGGAGGAGCTGCGCTTCCTGGAGGTCGCCGCCCCCGGCGGGGCCGATGCGGAGGTCTCCGCCCTGGTGGACGCGCACCTGAGCGCCGCCCCGGATGAGGCGGCGCTGCGCGCCGAGGCGGTGGGGCGGGCCCGGGCCACCGGGGAGGACACCGCCGGCACCCTGCTCGGCCGGCTCGCCGCCGGCGAGGCCCCCTTCGCCGCGGTCGCGGCGACCCAGTCGATGATCGCCCCGGTGGGCGAGGCGCTGGGCTTCGTCTCCCCCGAGGGCTCCTCGGTGATCGCCGCCCCGGTGGTGCCCCTCGGCGCCGGCGGACCGGTGGACGAGGCGGTGGCCCGGGCCGCGGCGGATTTCACGGCCTTCGCCGCCGAGCACGGCCGCACCGTCGCCGACGAGCCCTCCCCGGCCGGGCCGGCCGCGGACCGGGCCGCCGCGGTGGCCCCGGCGCTGGCGGAGCTGCGCACCTCCCCCTTCGCCGCGGAACCGGAGCCGGCCGCCCCGGCGGGGCCGCCCGCGGGCTCGGCGCTGGTGCTGCTGGACGCCTCCGCCGGGGTGGGCCTGGACCGGGTGCGCCCCGCCCTGGACCCGCTGCTGGACGAGGCCGGGGCGCCGCCGGAGCGCCGGGTGGCGCTGTGGAACTTCTCCTCCCCGCAGTCGCCGGGGGTGGTCACCCCGGTGCGGGCGAACGTGTACCTGGCCGATGCGCTGCCGGAGTACTCGCGGGCCGTGCTGGGCGAGATCGGCGAGGTCGGCGAGCCCTGGCTGTGGCGTTCGGTGCAGCCGGCCTACGCCCATGCGCAGGAGGCGCACCAGGAGGGCCGGGCGAACCGGCTGGTGCTGCTGACCTCCGGGGCGGATGCCGCGGGCGATGACGGGGCGGCGGCGGTGGCCGCGATCCGGGCGGCGCATGCGGCCGGCCCGGAGGTGCGGGTCGATGTGGTGCTGCTCGGCGAGGACCGCACCGGCGGGCTGCTCGCGGAGCTGGCGGAGGCCACCGGCGGCGCCGTGCACGACGGCACCGGGGATCTGCCGGCGGCGCTGCGCGCCGCGCTGGGGCTCTAGCCGATCCGGCGGGCGCGGCGGGCGGCGAGCTCGTCGACCGGCTGCTCGCGGGTGCCGTCGACGCGCTCCGAGGGGAAGCTGGCGATGGAGCCGGCGAGCTCCTTCATGATGCCGGGCACCGCGATGCCGAACACGCCCTGGCCGCCGTTGAGCAGGTCGATGACCTCCTCGCTGGAGCGGCACTGGTAGACGGTGCGGCCATCGGAGACCAGGGTGATGGTGGCCAGGTCGTCGACGCCGAGGTCGCGGAGCTTGTCCACGGCCAGGCGGATGTTCTGCAGGGAGATGCCGGTGTCGAGCAGGCCGCGCACGATCTTGAGCACCAGGATGTCCCGGAAGGAGTACAGCCGCTGCGAGCCGGAGCCGCGGGCGGTGCGGATGGAGGGCTCCACCAGGCCGGTGCGCGCCCAGTAGTCGAGCTGCCGGTAGGTGATCCCGGCGACCTGGAGCGCGATCGGCACGCGGTAGCCGACCTCCTCATCGGGGCCCATGTCGAACAGGGACTCCTGGACGCCCTCGGGCTTGTGCTCGTCGGCCATGATCGCTCCCATGCGCTCGTCGCGTCGGACCGGGCGCGGCCGCGCCCGGTCGGATGACACCGGGTCATCGTCGTCGACGCCCAGATTAGGTCACGTGCACCAGAATAGGCCCCGACACGCCGGAAGTTTCAACCTGCCCTTGAGGTTCATCCCCCGCTCATGGAAAAGGCCCAGCTCAGCGAGCCGGGCCGGAATCCCACCGGGGTTATTCGACGGGGGGTTCCCCAGGATCCCGGTGCCCTCCAGTCACATCGTCCCCATCCTCACCATCAGCCCCGGGCGTGCCGTCATCGCCGAGTTCCGCGGCGAGGAAGTCCCCGGCGTCGACCTCCTCCAGGAAGCGCCGGAACTCGTCGACGGACTCCTGCTGCTCCCGGCCGGCGGCGACGTCATCGCGGCCCCCGTCCAGCAGCGCCGCGGCCACCCCCACCGCATCCAGCACCTGCCGATCCACCAGGATCGGGGCCTCCGCGGCGACGCAGGCGGCCACCGCCTCGGAGACCCGCAGATCCAGCGCGATCTCGCCGGCGCCCACCCCGGAGACCACCAGCGCGGCGATGAACACCCCCTCATGGCAGCCGGTGATCTCCGCCCGGGCCACCGCCCCGCCGAGCTCGGCGAGCAGATCCGCCAGCGCGTCCACCCCGCCGGGCCGGTGCGGGGCGGGCATCGCCCCGTCGATCACCAGATGCCGGTAGTCGCCCGGGTCGATCCAGATCGGCAGCACCCTGCCGCCCTCGGCCCATTCCAGCAGCAGCACCGGATCCCCCTCCGGCGGATGCACCGCCACCGCGCGGACGCCGACCTCGACGAAGCCCTCCACCGTCAGCGCAGGCTCCCGTTGACCTGGCGCTTGACCAGCGCCCCGTGCAGGGAGACCATGTCCGCGGTCATCTCCCGGGCCAGCTCCTCGGCCTCCTGGCGGGCGTTCTCCCGCCGGGAGCGCGCGGTCGGCGCCGCCGCCCGGCCGATCAGGTCGGCCTCCCGGTCCGCGGCGTTGCGCACCGCCCGCAGATGCCGGGCGTCGATGCCCCGGTCGCGCAGCCGGCCCGCGGCCCGGGCGATCACCACCGCATCCGCGTCGTATTCGCCGAAGGCGTCGGCGACGAGCAACCCGGCCCGCTCCAGCTCGCCGACGAAGCCCTCGTCGACGGCGGCCTCGGCGGCCAGCTCGGCGACGGTGAGCCGCACGATCCCGGCCTCCCGGAACTGGTCGGCGTTGACCAGCGGGGTCACCGTGGCCAGCGCCGACCCCGGATCGGAGGGGCCGGCGTCGATGGCGGCGAGCTGCTCCCGGATCACCTTCAGCGGCATGTAGTTGTCCCGCTGCAGGGTGAGGATGTAGCGCAGCCGATCCACGTCCGCGGCGGAGTACTTCCGGTACCCGGACTTGCTGCGCGCCGGGAACACCAGCTCCTCGGCCTCCAGGAAGCGGATCTTGGACACGGTGATCTCCGGGAACTCCCGCTGGAGCTCCTTGAGCACCGCGCCGATGGTCATCGTCCGCGTGGCGCCGGGGCGCGCGGGGCCGCCGGCGGTCGACTCTGCTGCGGTCACTGTCGGGTCGGTCCTTCCGGAATGGGGCGCGGGCTAGTCCTCGGCGGAGGCGGTGAGGAAGACCAGGCGGAACTTGCCGATCTGCACCTCGTCGCCGTTGCCCAGGGCGGCGGAGTTCTTCGGCTCCCGGTTGACGTAGGTGCCGTTGAGCGAGCCGACGTCGACGACCTCGAAGGAGCCGTCCTGCAGGCGGAACTCCGCATGCCGGCGGGAGACGGTGACATCGTCGAGGAAGATATCGCTGTCCGGATGCCGGCCGGCGGTGGTCACCGCCTGGTCCAGGAGGAAACGCGAGCCGGCATTCGGCCCCCGCTTCACCACGAGGAGGGCCGAGCCCTCCGGCAGCCCCTCGACCCCGGAGACCGCGGGCTCCTTGCCCGGGCCGGTCTCCATCTCCTTGAGGAGATCCGCCCGGAAGACCGAGGTGGTCTCCACGGAAGGCTCGGGTGTGCCGGTGTTGTCGCTCATCAGTCTGTTCCTCCAGAATTCGTGGCGATTTCGACTTCAGGTTGAATCATAGCGCCCCGGGCGCCGACGGGAAGCCCCCCGCGGCATCCGGGGCCGGGCTCAGCGGAACAGCGCCGCGATCGCGCCCACCGCGGAACCGCCGGACAGGGGGTTGTCGTTCACCATGTAGGTCCAGGTGGCGGTGGGCCGGCCCAGCCCCTCCGCGGCGAAGTCCACCCCCTCGGCGGTGACCCGGACGCTTCGGAAGGTCTCCCGGGCCCCGGCCACCGCCCGCTCCGCCAGGCCCTTGAAGGCGGCGATCGCGGCGCGGTGGAACTCGTCGATGGGGCTCTCCTTGGCCAGGGCCCGCAGATGCACCGACTCGCGCAGATCGTCGAGATCGGCCAGATGCCGCGACCAGCCCTCGTCGAGGTGGTGCAGCATGATCCCGCGGGCGGCCTCCCGGGCTGCGGCCGGCCCGGCGATGGCCTCCACCTCCGCGGCCCGCGCCGGTTCCGCCGCGGCGAGCTCCTCCCAAGCGGCGTCGGTGGCCAGCAGCCGGTCCCGGCGCTCGTCGAGGATGTCCCGCTGGTCGCCGATCAGCTTGTTGTACTTCCAGGTGGTGGCGTGGATGGACAGCATCGTCGCCTCGGTGACCCGCTGGGCGCGGTCCACATGCGCCGCCGCCCGCGGATCCCGGATCCGGCCGTCGTCCTCCGGCTGCACCACCAGCTCCTCCCCGGCGCCGCCCTCCCGGACGATGTCGTCGTCCAGGGCGACGAAGAACACCGAGGAGCCCGGGTCGCCCTGCCGCCCGGCGCGGCCGCGCAGCTGATCGTCGAGCCGGGCGGTGCGGTGCCGGCCGGTGCCGATCACGCACAGCCCGCCGAGTTCGACGACCTCCCCGCGGCGGGCCCCATCGGCCCCGCCGAGCCGGATGTCGGTGCCCCGGCCCGCCATCTGGGTGGACACGGTGACCCGGCCCGGGGCGCCGGCCTCGGCGATCACCGCCGCCTCCGCCTCGTCGTTCTTGGCGTTGAGCACCGCCGGGGCCACCCCGGCCTCGGCCAGGGCGGCGGCCAGGGCCTCCGATTCGGCCACGTCGCGGGTGCCCACCAGCACCGGCCGCCCGGTGGCGTGCACCGCCAGCACCTCGGCGACCACCGCGGCGAAGGCGTCCGCCCCGGTGGCGTAGATCCGATCCGGCTCATCGACCCGGATGCAGGGCACGTTGGGCTCCACCACCGACACGGTGAGCCCGTAGAACTCCCGGAACTGGTCCCCGGCGGCCACCGCGGTGCCGGTCATCCCGCAGGTCACCGGGTAGCGGCCGATGAGCTGCTGGATGGTCAGGCTGTCCAGCACCCGGCCGCCCTCGGTGACGTCGAGGCCCTCCTTGGCCTCCACCGCCGCCTGCAGCCCGTCGGGCCAGCGCTGCAGATCCGCCACCCGGCCCCGGGAGCCGTCGACCAGGGCCACCCGGCCGTCCCGGACGATGTAGTCCACGTCCCGGCGCAGCAGCTCCCGGGCGTGCAGGGCCACGTTGACCTGGGTGAGCGTGCCGCCCACGTGGGCGGCGTCGTAGAGGGAGCCGATGCCCAGCAGCCGCTCCACCCGGCGGGCCCCGGAGTCGGTGAGGAAGACGTTGCGGCGGCCCTCGTCGACGGTGTAGTCCTCCCCGCGGGTGAGCCGGCGCACCACGTCGGTGACCCGGCCCGCCGGGGAGGCCCCCGGTTCCGAGCCGGCGAGCACCAGCGGCACCAGCGCCTCATCCACCAGGGCGGAGTCCGCCTCGTCGATGATCGCCACCGGCGCCGGGGAGAGCACCCGCTCCCCCGTCGCCAGCGCCCCGCGGTCCCGCAGCACGTCGAAGCCCAGCTCGTTGACCGCGACGAAGACCACGTCCGCGGCGTAGGCGGCGCGCCGGGCCGCCGGGCCGTCGGCCTCCCCGATCGCGGCCGCGGTGAGGCCCAGGAACTCGAACAGCGGGCCCATCCAGGCGGCGTCCCGGCCGGCGAGGTAGGAGTTCACCGTGATCGCGTGCACCCGGCTGCCGCGCAGCGCGAACCCGGCGGCGGCCAGCGCCCCGGAGAGCGTCTTGCCCTCGCCGGTGGCCATCTGCACCACATCGCCCTCCAGCAGCCGCAGGGCACCCTGCAACTGCACGTCGAAGGGGCGCAACCCGATGGTGCGCCGCGAGATCTCGCGCAGCGCGGCGAGCAGCGCCGGGGCGTCGTCCCGGCCGGCGCGGGCGCGTTCGGCGAGCTCGGCGTCGCCCAGTTCGGCCAGCTCCGGCTCCAGCGCCGCCGCGGCGGCGACCAGGCCCAGGCTGCGTTTCTGATCCCGGCCCTGCCTGCCGCCGAGGGCCCTCCAGAACCAGTTCATCCCCGCCATGGGCGTTTCCTCCACCTCGGCCGCGTCCGGCCCACGCTCCCCCGGCCGGGCGGGGGCGGGCCCTTTCCGGCGATCCACCCTAATGCACCCGGCGGGGCGCCCCGGCCCATCTGGCACCCTGGGAGTCGGGGCCGCTGCCCCGCGGCCCCGCCGACCCCCCCGAGGAAAGGACGCCCATGACCGACACCGGATTCACCCCCACCGCGGATCTCGTCGACGAGATCGGAGCCGAGGTGCGCTCCTGCGATCTGCAGCTGCGCGATATCGGCGGCCGCCGGGAATTCCACGGCGTCATCTCCACCGTGCGCTGCCACCAGGACAACGCCCTGCTGAAGTCCGTGCTCTCCGAGGACAACCCGGGCGGGGTGCTGGTCATCGACGGCGGCGGCTCCCTGCACACCGCCCTGGTCGGCGACGTGATCGCCGGTCTGGGCCGCGACCACGGCTGGGCCGGGGTGATCGTGCACGGCGCGGTGCGCGACTCCAAGCTCATCGGGGAGATGGACTTCGGCTGCAAGGCGCTGGGCACCAACCCGCGCAAGTCCACCAAGACCGGCGCCGGGGAGCGCGATGTGCCGGTGCGCTTCGGTGGGGTGGAGTTCGTCCCCGGTGAGCATGTCTGGGCGGACTCCGACGGCATCGTGGTGCGCTGAGTTCACCTACCATCGGGGGTGCACTGGAGGTGCCCCCATGACCATCACCCGCTCCGCCCGCGCCGCCGGGACCATCACCGGCGTCGACCTGAGCCAATGGCAGGACGGGCTGGACCCGGCGGCGATCGCCGCCGCCGGGCACCGCTTCGCCATCGTGCGCGCCTGCGACGGCGACTACGCCGACCCCGCCTTCCTCCGGCAGGCCGGCGAATCCGCCGCCGCCGGGCTGCACCTGGGCGCCTACTGGTACCTGCGGCACCCCGACGAGGGCAGCGCCCTGGCGGAGCAGGCCGATGCGGTGGCCGCGCAGCTGGCCCGGCTGGGCGCGGGGCCGCGGCCCGGGGTGTGGCTGGACTGCGAGACCCGGCCGCGCCTCACCGCCGGGCAGGTGCGGCTGGCCGCGGGGCTGCTCGCCGAGCGCGGGGTGGCCTGCGCCGGGATGTACGCCACCCGCGGCTACTGGCGGCTGCGCCGGATGCCCCGGATCGGCGGGCTGTGGCTGGCCGAGTGGCCGGGGGATCCGGAGCCGCCGGCCTACCCGGGCGACGATCACCCCGCCTGGCGGCCGGTGCACGGGGTGCGCCCGGACCTGTGGCAGTACACCGATCGGGGCCGGGTCGGCGGCTTCCGGGTGGATCTCTCCGCCTTCCCCGCGGGCGCCGGCGGGGAGCCGGCGCTGGCCCGGCTGCTCGCCGGCCGGCTCCCGGAAAGGGCCTGATATCCCCGGTGTTCGGGGGATTTGGCGCGGCGGGGACCGCCTGGGTATGGTGGTCGGGGTCCGCACGGCGGACCGGCGGACTGTGGCGCAGCTTGGTAGCGCACCTCACTGGGGGTGAGGGGGTCGCAGGTTCAAATCCTGTCAGTCCGACCATCCGGCGCCGCGCCGGGGAGCATCTCCCCGGCGCGGCGCCGTCGTCGATCCGGGCGCCGGCGGTCTAGCCGGCGCCGCCGGGCGCATCGGGCACGGCGTCCTCGCCGATCGACAGGGGCCCCTCGAGTCCCCCGGGTTCCGCGGGCCCCTCGTCCGCCCCGGGCGGAGCCGGGCCCCGGCGGGGGCCGAATCCGAGGAGCGCGTCGAGCTGCTCCCGCGGGAACGCCGGCGGATGGGCGGGCGGCCCGGGGTCCGGGGCCGGGGGATCGGCGACCCGGTTGCGCGGCGGCGGCGCCTCCGGCGGCGGCCCCGGCGGCTCCCCGGCCGCCTCGCGCTCCCGCGCCCGCCGACGGGCCCGCTCCCAGTCCCCGATGATCTCGGCCAGGCCGATCCGGCAGCGCCGGATCCGGCGGCCGGGGGCGCGGTAGGCCCCGGGGGATTCGTTGGCCCGCGGCCGACGCAGCGGGTCGACGTAGTCCGGCGGGAAGACCCACGCCTTCTCCGGCCCATCCCCCGGCACCGTCCAGTACCGGCCCGGATCGGTGCGCGAATCATCGACCAGGGAGTGGGTGCGCCGATCCAGCAGGGTCAGGTTCCCCAGGTTGGTCGGCCCGCCCATCGCCCAGGGCACGATGTGGTGGATTTCGCAGTAGCGGGGCGGGGCGCTGGCCCGGGCGGCGACGGTGCCGCCCTCCTCGGCGCAGAGCATCAGGTACTGGGCCAGCGAGGCGCAGCGCCGCCCCCGGTACAGGGCCAGCGGGCGGCCCTCCAGATCGAGCACCCCGATATGCAGATCCCGGAAGTCGGCGCGCTCCATCGCCTCGGTGACGCTCATCGTGGTGCCCACGTCGGTCAGCGCCACCCCGGCCCGGGCGGCGAGCTCGGCGACGGTCATCACCGCGACCACGGTGGTGGTGCCGCGGCCGGGCCGCATCGGCCCGCCGCGCCGGTAGCCGCCCTCCACGGCGGCGAGCACCGCGTCATGCAGCCGCTGCGCGGGGGTGCGCCGATCGGCCTCGACCAGCTCCCCGGGCAGCAGCCCGCCGGGGCGGGCGTGATCGGCGGCCAGGCCCCGGAGCACCGCCGCGAACTGCGGGGTGATGGTGCCGCGCAGGGCGCACATGTTGTGCCGGTCCGGCCGGGAGATGCTCAGCGAACGGCGGGCGCGGCGCGCCCCGTCGCCGGCGGTGTCCTCCACCCCGAGCAGGAAGCGCAGCATCCCGGTCATGTCGGCCAGCTCGTCCACGCGGGCGTTCCGGCACACCCAGGCGATCGGCTTCTCGACCTCCCGCACCCGGTAGCGCGCGGCCTGCGGCAGCCGGGCGATGCTGCGGTGCAGGTTCTCCACCGCGTCGGCCCCGATCTCGCCCGAGGCGACCATCCGGGCGATGGCGGGCAGGGTGTGCCCGTCGGGCCCCTCCTCGATGGTGCCCTGCAGCAGCCGGGCGGTGCGGTAGCGGCGGCGGGCCTCCCCGTGGGAGACGTGCACCTCGTCGGCGAGATCCCGGACCACCCGGGGCGGGAAGCGCAGCTCCTCCGTCCGCCCGGCGGTGAGGTAGGCCACGTCGACGGCGGCGAGTTTGGCCCGGCAGCGCTCCAGGGCCCGGTAGACCCGCCGGCGCTCGTCCTCGGGGACCCGGGGCAGGCGCTCGGCGAGGACCTCCGCCGCGTACTCCATCTCGTCGAGGGCCAGGTCCAGCGCGGCGAGATCCCCGCCGGCCCCGGCCCCGGGGGCGGTGGCCGCCGGGGGAGCCACCCGGTCGGCGTGGTCGCCGGCGCCGGTCGTGCCGGTCGGCGTGCGGTCGTCCCCCATGGCGCGTCACTCCCCCGATGTCTCGCCCGATCCCCCGGTCCCCCGGGGGTTCGCTTCGCCCACGATTATCGCATGGGCGTTCGACTGCGTCCAGGGTTTTCCGCCGGAGGCACCCCCGTCACCCCCGGGATGCGCGGCCGGGCGCGGATCAGCGCAGGTAGATGGTGATCGGCTGGTCGGTGGGCACCGAGGTGCCGGTCGGCGGGTCGATCGAGTCCACCGTGGAGGTCGCCGCGACCAGCGAGTTGACCTCGGTGCCGTCGGCGTCGACGACGGTGATGTCGCTGAAGCCCAGCCGGCGCAGGTTCAGCTCCACCTGGGCCGGGGACTTGCCCTCCGCCTCCGGGATGGTCTGCTCGGTGACCTCCCCGCCGGGCAC
The DNA here is from genome assembly GCF_001941505.1 of Corynebacterium sphenisci DSM 44792. NCBI lineage: Bacteria > Bacillati > Actinomycetota > Actinomycetes > Mycobacteriales > Corynebacteriaceae > Corynebacterium > Corynebacterium sphenisci. Next base: position 1,478,006 of record NZ_CP009248.1, read on the forward strand.
GCCCGGGATCGCCGGCGGGTTCTCCCGCAGCGACTCCATCTCATCGCGCAGCCCGTCGATCTGGTCCTGGATCTGGTTGGTGATCTCGGTGGCCGGATCCGTGGTGTCCGTGGTGCTCGGCGGCGGCGCGGAGGTGGTCGTCGGCTCCGGGGCGGGGGCGGCGTCCTCGCGGCCGGCGAAGAACCAGATGATGAGCGCCACCACCGCGACGATGGCGACGATCCCGACGATCGCGACCACCCCGGGCCGGCCGCCGCCGCGGGACTGCACCGGCGCGGCGTGCCCGGCGGGCTCGGCGTAGCCGGGCTGCGGCTGCGCCCCGCCGCCGGCGAAGTCCTCGTCGGCGTAGCCGGCCTCCTCCGGGGTCAGCGGCGCCCAGTACTGCCCGGACCCGCCGGAGCCGGCCCGGCTCGCCCCGGCCCCGGCGGCGGTGTTGCCCCAGGCGGCCCGGGTCTCCCCCGGGCGCTCCGCCCCGAGGTACTCGGTGGGGGCGCCGTCATCGCCGCCGCGCGAGCCGGGGCCGCCGCCGATGTACTCGGTGGGCGACTCCGGATCGAAGGGATCGCGGGGGGTGCGCTGGTCGGCCATGGTCCTGCGTGCCTCTCTGTCGTGGATGCGCGGCGCCGGGGCCGCGACGCCGGAATCCACTACTGTGCACCCCGGCGGCCGCGGGCGCAACGCCCGCGGTCGGGGGTCCAGCCTACCTGCGGCGGCGGCGCTCCCGGACGCGCACCGCGATGCGCACCGGGGACCCGGCGAAGCCAAACTCCTCGCGCAGCCGGCGCTCCAGGAAGCGCCGGTAGCCGTGCTCCAGGAATCCGGTGGTGAACAGCACGATCACCGGGGGCCGGGTGGAGGCCTGGGTGGCGAAGAGCACCCGCGGCAGCCGGCCGCCGCGCATCGGCGGCGGGGTCTGCTGGAGCACCTCGCGCAGCCAGGTGTTCAGCCGGGAGGTCGGGATCCGCTGATCCCAGCTGTCCAGGGCCTCCAGCATCGCCGGCTCCAGCTTGTGCAGGGCCCGGCCGGTCTTCGCGGAGATGTTCACCCGGCGCGCCCAGGGCACGTGCGCCAGCTGCAGGTCGACCTCGCGCTCCAGCAGCGGGCGGCGATCCTCGTCGACGAGATCCCATTTGTTGAAGGCCAGCACCAGCGCCCGGCCGGCGTCGAGCACCATCCGCAGCACCCGCTGGTCCTGCTCGGTGACCGGTTCCGAGGCGTCGACGAGGAAGACGCACACCTCGGCGGCGTCGATCGCCGCGCGGGTGCGCAGGGAGGCGTAGAACTCGTGGCCCTGCGCCTGCCGCACCTTCTTGCGCAGCCCGGCGGTGTCCACGATCCGCCAGGGCCGCTCGTCCAGGACGACGACCGCGTCGACCGGGTCGACCGTGGTGCCGGCGACCTCGGAGACCACCGCCCGGTCCTCGCCGGTGATCTTGTTCAGCAGCGAGGATTTGCCGACGTTGGGTTTGCCGACCAGCGCCACCCGGCGCGGGCCGGAGGGCTGCCCGGCCGCGCGCGGGGTCTCCGGCAGCTTGGCGACGACCTCGTCGAGGACGTCGGCGTTGCCGCGGCCGTGCAGCGCGGACACCGGGTGCGGGTAGTCCAGGCCGAGGCCCCAGAACTCGGCGACGTCGCCGAGCTGGGCGTCGGACTCGAACTTGTTGGCCACCAGGATCACCGGCTGCTCGGCGCGCTGCAGCCGGCGGGCCATCAGCTCGTCGGCGGCGGTGACGCCCACGGTGGTGTCCACCACCATGAGGATCACGTCCGCGTCGGCCATCGCGGTCTCCGCCTGCCGGGCGATGGCGGCGTGCATGCCCTTGGCGTCGGGGTCCCAGCCGCCGGTGTCCTGCACCCAGAACCGCCGCCCGGCCCAGTCGCCGAGGTAGCTGATCCGGTCCCGGGTGACCCCGGGGAAGTCCTCCACCACGGCCTCGCGGCGGCCGATGAAGCGGTTGACCATCGTGGACTTGCCGACGTTGGGCCGGCCCACGATGGCCACCGTGGGCAGCGCCTCGTCCTCGGCGTCCTCCATGCCGAGGGCGGAGAAGGCCTCCTCCAGGGCGGCCCAGTCGGTGTCCGGGCCGAGCTCGCCGGCCTCGGCGCGCGCCACCGCCTCGGCGATGACCTCCTCATGGCGGGCCAGCGCCCGGTCCAGGGCCTCCTCCGGATCCGGCTCCGGCGCCGCCGGGGCCGCGGCGCCGTCGCCCTCCTCCCCCTCCTCGGGGAACAGGCCCGGGTAGGCGGCGTCGACGATGCCCAGGATCTCCTCGATCACCTGCGCCACGTCGAGGTCGGAGGTGTCCAGGATCCGGGCGTCGGCGGCGGGCCGCAGCGGGGAGGTCTCCCGGGTGGAGTCCAGCTCATCGCGGCGGATCACCTCGGTGAGCACGGTGTCGTAGTCGGCGTCCCGGCCGGCGGCGAGGTCCTGGTCGGTGCGCCGGCGGGCCCGGACCTCCGCGGAGGCGGTCATGTACACCTTCGCCGGGCAGTCCGGCAGCACCACGGTGCCGATGTCGCGGCCCTCCACCACGCAGCGCCCGGCGCGGGCGGCGAGCTCGCGCTGCAGGGCGACGAGGTTGTCGCGCACCGCCGGGATCGCGGAGACCGCGGACACCGCGCCGGTGACCTCGGGGCCGCGGATCTCGGCGGAGACGTCCTCGCCGTCGAGCAGTACCGCGGTGGAGCGGGGATCCTCGGACACCGTCATCGGCAGCTCCGCGGTGGCCGCGGCGACCGCGGCGGCGTCGGCGGGGTCGATGCCCCGGCGCAGCACCCACAGGGTGGCCACCCGGTACATCGCCCCGGTGTCCAGGTAGGCGGCGCCGATGCGCTCGGCGACCGCCCGGGAGACGGTGGATTTCCCGGTGCCGGAGGGGCCGTCCACGGCCACCAGCACCGGCTCGGCGGACTCGGTCCGGGTCAGCTCGTTCACAGCCCCACCGCCTTGTACAGGGAGGCGAGTTCGGCCCGGTTCAGGGCGCGCAGCGCCCCGGGGGTCTGCTCGCCGAGCTGCACGGTGTGGATCTTGGTGCGCACCAGGCGCTGCACCGGGTACCCGGCGGCCTTGAGCATCCGGCGCACGATGTGCTTGCGGCCCTCGTGCAGTTCGATGCGCACGATGGAGCGGCCCTGCCAGGCGTCGACGACCTGCACCAGGTCCGCCTTGGCGGGGCCGTCGTCGAGCTCGATGCCGGCGGTGAGGGTGCGCTCCAGGTCCCGGCCGGCCTCGCCGAGCACGGTGGCCAGGTAGGTCTTGGCGATCTCGTAGCGGGGGTGCATCAGCCGGTTGGCGAGCTCCCCGTCGTTGGTGAGCAGCAGCAGGCCCTCGGTCTGCGCGTCCAGGCGGCCGACGTGGAAGAGCCGGCGGCCGGCGGCGAGGTGCTCGCCGACGATGTCGCCGACGCAGGGCCGGCCCTGGTCGTCGCTCATCGTGGAGTGCACCCCGCGGGGCTTGTTCAGCGCCAGGTAGGTCATCTCCTCGTCGACGATGACCCGGTTGCCGTCGACCCGGATCACCGCGGTGCCCGGGTCCACCCGCACCCCCTGGCGGGTGATCGTCTTGCCGTCGACCTCGACCCGGCCGTCGGCGATGAGCTTCTCCGCCATCCGGCGGGAGGCCACCCCGGCGGCGGCGAGGACCTTCTGCAGGCGCACCCCCTCCCCGGCGGCGCCGCCGGGTTCGCCGGAGCCGCGGGCGGCGGCGCCGCGGGGATGCTGGTGGCGGGCGGGTTTCGCGCCGGGGATGAAGGTGTCCGCGGCGTGGGCGCCGCGGGAGCCGTCGTGTCGTTCCGGTGTGCCGTCTCGGCGAGCGGGTGTCACTTCTGCACGTCCTTAGAGACTTCGGGGTCCCCGCCGCGGGGCTCCGCGGCGGGGGAGATGGTCCTGCGCGGGCCGCGCCGTCCCCGGCGGGCCCGCATCGGGGCCAGTCTAGGCGCTGGGGCCGGGGAACCCCACCTCGCGCGGGCGGGCGGTGAACCAGCCGGCGGCGGCGGCGCGGAAGGCCCGCCCCCGCCATGCCCCGGCCCCGTCCGGGATCCGGGCGAGGATCGGCGCCCCGGTGACCTCGGGCAGCTCCCCGAGGTTCAGCCGGGTGGCGAGATCGGGCCGGGCGGGCACGGCGCCGATGATGAGCCCGGCGATCCGGACCCCGCGGGCGCGCAGCGCCTCGCAGGTCAGCTCCGCGGCGTTGAGGGCGCCCAGGGCGCAGCCGGTGACCACCACCGCCGGGGCGGCCAGCTCCGCGGCGAGGTCCGCGATGGTCCAGCCGCCCATCCGCACCAGCACCCCGCCGGCGCCCTCCACCAGGGTGGGCCGGCCGGCGGCGAGGCCGCGCACCCGGGCGGCGACCTCCCCGAGCTCCGGCGGGGTCGCGCCGCACCGGCGGGCGGCGGTGGCCGGGGCCAGCGGGTCGGGGTAGCGGGCGAATTCGTGGACGTCGCCGACCCCGGCCAGGCGGGTCACCTCGGCGAGGTCCCCGGCCTCGCCGGGGCGCAGCCCGGTCTGGATGGGCTTGACCACCCGGGGGCGCCGGCCGGCGGCGGCGAGGGCGGCGGCCAGGGCGGCGGTCGCGACGGTTTTGCCGACGTCGGTGCCCACCCCGGTGAGGATGACCGCGCTCACCGGGCCGGCTCCGGCTGGGCGGCGACCGCGGCGGCCATCGCCCGGCAGATCCGGGCGATCTCGGCGTCGTCGCTGATGTACATCGGCATCGTGTAGATGAGCCGGCCGAAGGGGCGCAGCCACACCCCCTCGGCCACGGCCGCGGCGGTGGCCGCGGCCATGTCCACCGGGTCGTGGAGCTCCACCACCCCGATGGCGCCGAGCGCGCGCACCTCGGCGACCCGGGGGTCCCCGGCGAGGCCGGCGAGGCCGGCGCGCAGGCCGGCGGCGATCCGGGGCACCTGCCCGCGCCAGTCGCCCTCGGCGATGATCGCGGTGGCCTCCGCGGCGACCGCGCAGGCCAGGGGGTTGCCCATGAAGGTGGGCCCGTGCATCAGCCCGCCGTGCGCCCGGGAGATTGCGGCGGCGACCTCCCCGGTGGTCAGGGTGGCCGCCAGGGTGAGCATCCCGCCGGTGAGCGCCTTGCCCAGGCAGAGGATGTCCGGGGCGGCGCCGGCGGCGGCGCTGGTGAACAGGTCACCGGCCCGGCCGAAGCCGGTGGCGATCTCGTCGGCGATGAGCAGCAGGCCCCGCTCATCGCAGATCCGGCGCAGCCCGGCGACGGTGGCGTGGTCGTGGAAGCGCATCCCGCCGGCGCCCTGCACCACCGGCTCCACGATCACCGCGGCGACCTCCGGGGTGACCGCGGCGTCGACGGCGGCGAGGTAGGCGTCGATCTCCCCCGGCCCGGCGCCGCGGTCCGGGGGCCGGGGCGCGAAGACCTCGGCGGCGATGGCGCCGCGCCACAGGGCGTGCATGCCGCCGTCGGGGTCGCAGACGCCCATCGGGGCGCGGGTGTCGCCGTGGTAGCCGCCGCGCCAGGTCATCAGCCGGGTGCGCTCCGGGTGCCCGGTGGCGCGCTGGTACTGCAGGGCCATCTTCACCGCGACCTCCACGGCCACGGATCCGGAGTCGGCGAGGAAGACCCGGTCCAGGTGGGGTTCGACCAGGTCGAGCAGCCCGCGGACCAGCTGCACCGCCGGCGGGTGGGTGAGCCCGCCGAACATGACGTGGCTCATCCGGCCCAGCTGGGCGTGCGCGGCGGCGGTGAGCCGGGGGTTGCGGTGGCCGTGCGCCACCGCCCACCAGGAGCTCATCGCGTCGATGAGCTCCCGGCCGTCGGCCAGCTGCAGCCGGGTGCCCTCGGCGGCGACCACGGGCAGCGCGGGCGGTGCGGCGGGCAGCGGCCCGTAGGGGTGCCAGATGTGCGCGGCGTCGAAGGCGGCGAGATCGGCCGCGGGGGCTGGTCCGGTCATGGCCCCCAGCGTAGTTGAACGACGATCAGGGCTCGCCGAGCGGCTCGTCGATGAGATCCACGTCCGGCAGCAGCGGCGCCAGATCCGGCAGCTCCTCGAGGCTGCCGATGCCCAGCTGCTCCAGCAGCAGGTTGGTGGTGACGTAGAGGTGCGCCCCGGTGGCCGGCTCCTCCCCCGCCTCGGCGACCAGCCCGCGGGCGAGCAGGGTGCGCATCACCCCGTCCACGTTCACCCCGCGCACCGCGGAGACCTGGCCCCGGGTCACCGGCTGCCGGTAGGCGACCACCGCCAGGGTCTCCAGGGCCGCCCGGGACAGTCGGGTCTGGGTGCCGTCGAGCAGGAAGCGCTCCACCGCGTCGGCGTGCTCCGGGCGGGTGTAGAGCCGCCAGCCCTCCGCGGACTCCCGCAGATCGAACCCGCTGCCGCGGGCGTCGAACTCGGCGCGGATCTCCGCGAGCGCCCCGCGAATCCGGTCCGGGTCCTCGTCCAGGGCGCGGGCCAGGTCCATCGGGGCCACGGGGGCGTCCACGACGAGCAGGATCGCCTCCACCGCGGCGCGCAGCGGGTCGACGGGCCCGGCGGCCGGGCCGGCCGGGGCGGTCTCCGGGGTCTCGGTCATGGGCCCAGGGTAGCCGCCGCCGGCCGCCGCGCTCAGCAGCAGCGCGCCCCGGGCCGGGCGGTCTCCTCGGCCCAGCGCGCCCGCCAGTACTCCCGCTCGGTGGGCACCGGCGCCTCCGGATGGTGGGCGCGCAGATGCGCCACATGCCGGGCGTAGTCGTGGTCGCCCATCAGCTCCTTGACGTACCAGGCCACCGACCTGGCCGCCGCCGCCAGGCGGGAGACCGCGCTCACCGGGCCGGCTCCGCGGCGGGTTCCGCCGCCCCGGCGCGCTCCCGGCGCAGCCGGGCCAGCGCCACCGGATCCAGCCGGTCCCACTCGGCCTGGATGGCCCGCTCCTCGGCGGTGGGCGCCAGGCCCCGCGGGGCGAACAGCCGGGAGGGCGCGTACGGCTCCTCCGAGGTCGGCACCACCGCATCGGGGTCGCGGCGCCGGGCGGCCACCGCCCGGGCGGAGACCACCACCCCGGCGAGGACCACCAGCAGGGTCACCCCGGCGAAGACGATGGACAGCGAGCCCTGCACCGCGGTGTTGCGGATCACCGCGTCGATCTCCTCCGGGGTGCGCCCGGCGGTGACCTCGGGATCGCCGGCCCGGTAGGCCGCGTGCAGCGACCAGTAGCCGATGGTCGGCGACTCGTGGAAGATCTTCTGCCAGGACGCGGTCATCGTGATCACCAGGTCCCAGATGAGCGGCAGCCCCGGGATCCAGGCCCAGCGCAGCCCGACCTTCTTGATCACCACCACGGTGACCAGGGTCAGCGCCATCGCGGCGAGCAGCTGGTTGGCGATGCCGAACAGCGGGAAGAGCATGTTGATGCCGCCCAGCGGGTCGGTGACGCCCATGATCAGGATGGAGCCCCAGCCGGCGCAGACCAGGAAGGAGGCGACCACGTTGCCGGGCACCCAGGACTGGTCCTTGAACCGGGTCAGCCCCGGCACGTTGCCGAGCGCGTCGGCGAGCATGAACCGGGCCACCCGGGTGCCGGCGTCGACGGTGGTGAGGATGAACAGCGCCTCGAACATGATCGCGAAGTGGTACCAGAAGGCCTTCAGCGCGTCCCCGCCGAACACGTCGGAGAGGATCTCGGACATGCCGAAGGCCAGGGTGGGCGCGCCGCCGGTGCGGGAGACGATGGTCTCCTCGCCGACCGCCTCCGCGGCGGCGGTGAGCGCCGCCGGGTCGATGCCCGCCCCGGGCAGGCCCAGGCCGTTGACGTAGGCCGCGGCGGTCTCCGGGGTGCCCCCGGTGAGCGCCGCCGGGGCGTTCATCGCGAAGTACAGGTGCTGGTCCAGGATCACCGCGGCGCACATCGCCATCACCGCGACGAAGGACTCGATGAGCATGGAGCCGTAGCCGATCATGCGCACCTGGGACTCCTTCTCCACCAGCTTCGGGGTGGTCCCGGAGGACACCAGGGCGTGGAAGCCGGACAGGGCCCCGCAGGCGATGGTGATGAACAGGAAGGGGAAGAGCTCCCCGTGGAACACCGGGCCGGTGCCCTCCCGGGCGAAGTCGGTGATCGCGGGCATCCGGATCACCGGCATCGCGATCACGGTGCCCACCGCCAGCAGCGCGATCACGCCGACCTTCATGAAGGTGGACAGGTAGTCGCGGGGGGCCAGCAGCAGCCACACCGGCAGCACGCTGGCGGCGAAGCCGTAGCCGGTGAGCGCCCAGGCCAGGGTGGGCTTGTCCCAGGTGAACCACTGCGACCAGGTCGGGTCGGCGGCCACCCAGCCGCCGGCGATGATCGCCAGCAGCAGCAGCACGATGCCGATCACGGTGGTCTCGGTGACCCGGCCGGGCCGCAGGTAGCGCAGGTAGCAGCCCATGAACACCGCGATCGGGACGGTCAGCGCCAGGGAGAACACCGCCCAGGGCGACTGCGCCAGGGCGCCGATGATGACCACGCCGAGCACGGCGATGAGGATCATCATGATGACCAGGATGCCGACGATGGCGAGGACCCCGCCGAAGGAGCCGAGCTCATCGCGGATCATCTGGCCCAGGGAGCGGCCCTTGCGCCGGGTGGAGATGGCCAGCACCATGTAGTCCTGCACCGCCCCGGCGAACACGGCGCCGAAGACGATCCAGATGGTGCCCGGCAGGTAGCCCATCTGGGCGGCCAGGATCGGGCCGACCAGGGGCCCGGCGCCGGCGATCGCGGCGAAGTGGTGGCCGAAGAGCACCCGGCGGTCGGTGGGCATGAAGTCCCGGCCGTCGTCATGGCGCTCCGCGGGGGTGGCCCGGTCGTCGCGGGGCCGGATCACCTTGTACTCGATGAGCCGGCCGTAGAAGCGGTAGCCGATGATGTAGGTGCCCACCGCGGCGAGCACCAGCCAGGTCGCGGAGATCTCCTCCCCGCGGACCACGGCGATCATCGCCCAGCCGACCGCGGCGACGAGCGCCACCGCGGCGAAGAGCAGGCGCTTGGCCATCGGCATCGGGCGCCGGTCGACGACGCCGACCGGGGGCAGCTCGGGATCGGGGCGCAGGAACTCGACGCCCTCCGGCGGCGAGACGTCCGCGGGTGCGGCGGGTGCGCTCATCGGGGCCTCCTTCGTCCGGGGCCCGGCGATGCGGGCCCTCACGTGGCCGCCCCCGGCGGGCGCCGGACGCGGGGTTTCCCGCGGGGCGGGAAAACGATGCCACTGTAGGCGATGGGCGGGGAGGGGAAAAGCCATATGCGCTGATTTACGGGGGCGCCGGCCGCGTTACCTTCACCACATCGCATACGCGAATCATCCCGCCTGGTGGGATCCCGGTGCTCCGGGGCCCCGTCGGCGAACGGTGTTGCGGGAACCCTCTAGGGTGGGGCCGTGCTCGGTTACCTCGCCTCCGCCCCACTGCTCGCGCTCGCCCTCATCCTCACCCTCGGCTTCGCCGTGGGCCGGATCCGGCTCGGCGGGCTGAGCCTCGGCTCCGCGGCGATCCTCTTCGTCGCGATCGCGGTGTCCACCGCGGAGCCGGGGATCCGGATGCCGCCGCTGCTCTACCAGCTGGGGCTGGCGCTGTTCGTCTACTGCATCGGGCTGGCCGCCGGCCCGGCCTTCTTCCGCACCCTGCGCAGCCGCGGCCTGGCGCTGAACCTCGTCATCGTCGGGGCGCTCGCCGCGCTCACCGGCCTGGCCGCGGTGCTCATCCGGGTCAGCGGGGCGGATCCCGTCACCGGGGCGGGCATGTTCGCCGGGGCGGTGTCCTCCACCCCGGGCATGGCCGCGATCCTGGACGCGGTGCCGGAGCTGCTGCCCCCCGGCGCCGACCCGGCCCGCGCAACGGATGCGGTGGTCGGCTACTCCCTGGCCTACCCGGGCGGGGTGCTCGGCATCATCCTGGTCGCCGCCGTGGGCTACCGGCTGCTGAAGGTGGACCACCAGGCCGACGCCCGCGCCGCCGGGGTGCTGCCGGAGCCGCTGCACTACGCCTGCATCCGGATCGGGCCGGGCCGGGACCTCACCGTCGCCGAGGTGCCCGATTACACCGGGGCCCGGGTCATCACCACCCGACTGGCGCTCGGCGAGGGCGCGGACGCCGACCAGCGGCTGGCGGAGCCGGAGGATCGGCTGCGGCCCGGCCGGGTGATCTTGGTCAACGGCACCGCCGCGGCGATCGAGGCCGCCACCGCCGCCCTCGGCGAGCGCTCCGAGATGGCCCTCGACGCCGCGGACCTGCGCTTCGTGCGGATGGCCGTGTCCAACCCGGAGGTCGCCGGGCGCACCATCGCGGAGCTGCGCACCCTGGAGGAGCACGGGTTCACCATCGCCCGGCTGCGCCGCGGCGACGCCGATGTGGTGCCCACCGGCGCGGACCGGCTGCAGCTGGCCGACCGGGTGCGCGTGGTCGCGCCCCGGCAGCGCATCGACGCGATCCGGGACTACCTGGGCGATTCGGAGAAGTCGCTGGCCAGCCCGGATCTGCTGCCGCTGGCGCTGGGCCTGGCGATCGGCCTGGGCCTCGGCGCGATCCCGATCCCGCTGCCCGGCGGGTCCAGCCTGGCCCTGGGCTTCGGCGGCGGGCCGATCCTCGCCGGGCTGGTGCTCGGGGCGCTGGGCCGCACCGGCCCGGTGCGGTGGCAGCTGCCCTATCACGCCACCCGCACCCTGGAGGCCGCGGGCATGGCCCTGTTCATGGCCGGGGTGGGCACCTCCGCCGGGGCGGGCTTCCGGGAGGCGCTCACCGACCCGGCGAGCCTGCGCTACATCGGCCTCGGCCTGGTGCTCACCGTCGTCGCCGCGGTGGCGGTGGTCGCGGCGGTGATGGCCTGGCGCGGCCTCAGCTTCGACGAGGCGATCGGGGTGGCCGCGGGGCTGTCCACCAACCCGGCGGTGATCGCCTACCTCAACTCCGCCTCCGGCACGGATCTCTCCGCCCGGGGCTACACCACCGTCTACCCGGTGGCCATGGTGGGCAAGATCCTCGCCGCCCAGGGGCTCATCATGCTGCTGCTCTGAGGCCCGGTCAGGACCAGTTCGCCGCGGCGACGACCGCGGGGTCGACGTCCAGGCCGGTCCAGGTGACGTCGATCTCGGCCAGCGGCTCGGCCTGCTCGGCCTCCACCGCCTTGGCCCGGTAGAGCTCCAGCAGCGCCAGGAAGCGGCCGACCACCTCGATGGAGGCCCGGCAGCCGGCGGTGAGCGCGCTGAAGGGCACCGCCGCGCCGGGGCCGGCCAGGCGCAGCGCGTCCAGCAGCCGTCCGGCCTGCTCGGGCACGGAGACCTCCACCCGGTGCAGATGCTCCACCCCGACCTCCTCGGGGGGCTTCGGGCGCAGCGTGGCGGCGGCGAAGCGGGCGAATCCGGCGGCGTCCATGCCCAGCTCCACCGGGGGCAGCAGATGGGCGTAGCGCTCCTCCAGGCCGGTGGCCCGGGGGTGCCGGCGGGGCGCGTCGCGCTGCCACTGGGCGAAGAGGTCCGCGACCCGGCCGTAGGCGCGGTACTGCAGCAGCCGGGCGAAGAGCAGGTCCCGGGCCTCCAACAGCTCCAGGTCCGCCTCGTCGTCGACCTCGCCGCGCGGCAGCAGCCGGGCGGTCTTCAGATCCAGCAGGGTCGCGGCGACCACCAGGAAGCCGGTGATCTCGTCGAGGTCCTTCACCGCGTCCAACCCCCGGGTGTAGGCGATGAACTCGTCGGTGACCGCGGCCAGCGCCACCTCGGTGACGTCCATCTTGCGGTCCCCGATGAGCTGCAGCAGCAGGTCGAAGGGGCCGGTGAAGTTCGCCAGCGCCACCCGGAACCCGGGCAGCTCCTCCTGCACCGGCTCCGCCGGCCCGGCCACCGCCTAGCCCCCGGTGCGCTCGATGACCTCGCGGGCGAGGTCCCGGTACTGCTCGGCGGCCTCCGTGGACGGCGCCCAGGTGGTGATCGGCTCCCCGGCCACGGAGGTCTCCGGGAAGCGCACGGTGCGGGTGATCACGGTGTCGAAGACCTTGTCCCCGAACACCTCCACCAGCCGGGTCATCACCTCGCGGGCGTGCAGGGTGCGCCGGTCGAACATGGTGACCAGGATGCCGAGCACCTCGAGGTTGAAGTTCAGCCGGTCCCGGACCTTCTCCACGGTGTCGGTGAGCAGGGCCAGCCCGCGCAGCGAGAAGTAGGCGCATTCCATGGGGATCATCACCCCGTGCGCGATGGTCAGCGCGTTGACGGTGAGCAGCCCCAGCGAGGGCTGGCAGTCGATGATCACGTAGTCGTAGTCGGCCATCACCGGGCGCAGCGCTCGGCCCAGGGCCTGCTCCCGGCCGACCTCGTTGACCAGCTGGATCTCCGCCGCGGAGAGGTCGATGTTGGCGGGCACCAGGTCGAGGCCGGCGACGTTGGTGCGGTGCACCGCGTCCCGCACGTCGAGGGAGGGGTCCATGATGAGGGAGTAGACGGTGAGGTCGAGCTCCTCATGGGGCACGCCCAGGCCCGCGGACAGCGCCCCCTGCGGGTCGAGGTCGACCAGCAGCACCCGCCGGCCGAATTCGGCCAGCGCCGCGCCGAGGTTGATCGTCGAGGTGGTCTTGCCGACGCCGCCCTTCTGGTTGCACATCGCCAGCACCGTGGCCGGCCCATGGGAGTCCAGGGGCTTCGGCTCGGGCAGCTCCCGCTCGGGTCGCCCGGTGAGGCCGAGCCGGCCGGAGTCGGCGTCGAACAAGGCCGCATCACTCACGGTCAACCTCTCCTCCTTGACGGTTTCGGCGGTGGCGCGCACCGGTCAAGGCCCGCACCTGCATCCCCCACCACTGTACCCATCGCCGCGGCCGCCCCGAACCCGGCGCGCGGGGGCGCCTCAGCCGCCGGCGCGGGGATGGGCCCCGGCCCACACCCGCCGCAGGTTCTCCGCGGTGACCCGGGTGTAGATCTGCGTGGTGGTCACCGAGGCGTGCCCGAGCAGCTCCTGCACGGTGCGGATGTCCGCCCCGCCCTCCAGCAGGTGCGTGGCGAAGCTGTGCCGCAGCGCATGCGGGCTCACCCGCCCGGGCAGCCCGGCGCGCTCCCCGATCGCGGCCAGCGCGTTGCCCGCGGACTGCCGGGACAGCCGCCGGCCCAGCCGGTTGAGCAGCAGCGCCGGCGGGGAGCCGGCCCGGGCCAGGGCGGGCCGGCCGCGCACCAGCCAGGCCTCCGCCGCGGCGAGGGCGGGCCGGCCCACCGGCACCAGCCGCTCCCGGCCGCCCTTGCCGCGCAGCAGCACCAGGCCGTCGGCCCGGTCCAGATCGTCGACGTCCAGATCGCAGAGCTCGCTCACCCGCGCCCCGGTGGAGTACAGCAGCTCCACCAGGGCCCGGTCGCGCAGATCGGCCACGCCGGCGGCCTCCCCGCCCGGGATCGCGGCGAGCAGCCGCTCCACCTCCGCCAGGCTCAGCGCCTTCGGCAGCCGGCCCGGGGTCTTCGGCGGGCGCACCCGGGCGGCCGGATCATCGGCGGCGGCGCCCTCGGCGGCGGCGAAGCGGTGCAGCCCGCGCACCGCGGAGAGCACCCGCACCACCGAGCTCGGCGCCAGCGGGGCCCGTCCGGCCTCCGGGTCCCCGCGGCGCAGGTCCTCCAGGAAGGCCTCCACGTCCGCGGTGGTCACCGCACCGATGTCGGTCCGCCCCAGCCGGTCCAGGAAACCCAGGTACCGGCCCAGGTCCCGGCGGTAGCCGGCGAGGGTGTGCCGGCTGGCGCCGCGCTCCACGGTCAACTGGTCCAGGAAGGCCCCGGCCAGCTCGCGCAGCCCCGCCGCACCGCCCACCGGCTACTCCCCCGCCCCGGCGCCCGGCACCCGCTTGAGGTCCCCGCCGCCGAGCAGCCGGGCCCGGCGCCGGGCCAGGGTGGTCGGCCGGATGCCGAAGGGGGCGTCCGCGGGGCGGCGGGGCAGGTCGTGCTCCACCACCCGGGCGGCGGCGAGGATCCCGGCCACGGCGATGCCGTTGCGGATCCGCCCGTCCAGGCACATCGCCGCGGCCTCGGCCAGCGGCACCCGCATCAGCTGCAGATCCGCCTCCTCGTCATCGGCTCCCCCGGGGCGGGCCACCTCGGTGATCCCCTCGGCGAGCAGCACCCGCACCGCCTCCTCGGCGAACCCGGGCGAGGTGAGGAAGTCGGTGAGCAGCGACCAGCGGCCCGCGGCGAGGCCGGCCTCCTCGGCCAGCTCCCGGCGGGCGGCGGCCAGCGGGTCCTCCCCCGCCAGGTCGAGCAGCCCGGCGGGCAGCTCCAGCAGCCGGTCCCCGGCGGCCTGCCGCCACTGCCGCAGCAGCGCGACCCGCCCCCGCCCGTCGAGGGCGACCACCGCCACCGCCCCGAAATGCTCCACCACCTCGCGGGCGGCGATCCGGCCGCCGGGCATGCGCACCATGTCCCGGCGCAACGCCAGGATCGGGGCCTCCACCAGCACCTCGGAGCCCACCACCGCGAAATCGTGGCCGCCGGGGCCAGGGGACTCGGCGGCGGTGCCAGGGTCGGTCTGCTGCGGGTTAACCATGCCCCCAGTTCTACCCGCCGGCCGCGCCGATCCGCCGCCTAGCTGGGTACGCAATAAGACTGAATAAGAGCCACCCCATCGTTAGTCGGGATTGCCAGCCGCCCAGGTAAGGCTCAATATTCATAACCCCGAATGGGTGTTATTCAGGTCAGCGGCTGGACGCCCCCCCCCCCGCTACCCAGGTACGGTACGGCAGCCACGGGATACATGAACCAAATCGTATTCATCGGAGTCCATTGAAGCGCACGAGAAATGGGAGAAGCGATGCCGAACACCCGCAGCTCACTCGGACTATTCGCGGTCCTGCTCGCCCTGGCCACCGTCATCTTCGGCACCACGATGCCCACCCCGCTCTACGCTGGGTACAAGGAGACCTACGACCTTCCCGACTGGTCGGTTACCGGCATCTACGCCATCTTCGCCGGCGGCATCGTGCTCGCCCTGATCCTGCTCAACGGGCTCTCCGACTGGGTCGGCCGGCGCGGGGCGCTGTGGACGGGATTGGCGGTGTTCGTCGTCTCGGACCTCATGTTCCTCACCTGGCCCAGCGAAATCGGGCTCTACGCCGCCCGGGTGGTCACCGGGTTGTCCTCCGGCATCTACGTCGGCACCGCCACCGTCGCCGCCATCGAGGTCGCCCCCGAGCACCGGAAGACGCGGGCCTCCACCTACGCCACCGCCGCGAATGTGCTCGGCCTGGGCCTGGGGCCCGCGGTGGCCGGGCTCATCGTGGAATACGCCCCCTCCCCCGAGCGCACCGTCTTCCTCGTGCACCTGACGCTGGTCGCGCTGTCCGCCCTCGCATTGGCGACCATGCCGGAGACGCACCGCCGCGGCGGCGCGACCGGGTTCGCGCCGCCCACCCTGCCCCGGCGCGGGGTGGCCGCCTTCCTCGGCGCCGCGGGCCTGGCCCTGGCCGGGCTCGCCGCCTTCGGGCTACTCGCCGGGCTCACCCAGGCCTTCCTGGACACCATCGCCGGGGTGCGTTCGCCGATGCTCACCGGCTTCGCCGTGGGGCTGGCCTTCATCGTCTCCGGGGTCACCCAGCTGGGGCTCGCCCGCGTGCCGGCCCGGGCAGGCCTGCGGCACGGCTCGTTGCTGCTGGTGGCCTCCCTGGCCCTCATCTGCCTGGCGATCCCGACCGGCGCGGTATGGCTCTACGTCGCCGGGGCGGTGGTCTGCGGTATCGGCCAGGGCCTGACCATGGCCCGTTCGGTGGGGATCGCCGCCCAAGTGGCCGACGAGGCGGACCGGATGGGGAACATGAACATGTTCTTCACCATCGCCTACTTCGGTGCCGGTGTGCCCATCGTGGGTCTGGGCTTCGCGATCACCTACCTGGATTTCCTGGGCAGCGCGATCGCCTTCGCCGTGGTGGTCGCCGCGATCACCGCCGCCGGCCTGGCCGCGGCGCTCACCGCGGCACCGCGGCGGACCGCCTGACGGGCTACCGATCCAGGGCCGCCCCGATGAGCCCGGCGAAGAGCGGATGGGCCCGGGTGGGCCGGGACTTGTACTCCGGATGCGCCTGGGTGGCCACCAGGAAGGGATGCCGCTCGGCGGGGTACTCCACGAACTCCACCAGCTCCCCGTCCGGGGAGGTCCCGGAGATCACCAGGCCTGCCTCGGCGAGCCGGTCCCGGTAGGCGTTGTTGACCTCGTAGCGGTGCCGGTGCCGTTCGGAGACCTCGGTCGCCCCGTACAGGCCGGCGACGACGGAGCCCTCGGCCAGGTGCGCCGGGTAGGCGCCGAGCCGCATGGTGCCGCCGAGGTCGGCCTCGCCGCCGACGGCGGCGAGCTGCTCGGCCATGGTGGCGATCACCGGATCGGCGGTGTCCGGGTCGAATTCGGTGGAGGAGGCCCCGGCCACCCCGGCGGCGCGGGCGGCGTCGAGGACCACGCACTGCATGCCCAGGCAGAGCCCCAGCAACGGCACCCCGTGCTCCCGGCAGTGCCGCACCGCCCCGATCTTGCCCTCGATCCCGCGGATCCCGAAGCCGCCGGGCACCACCACCGCGTCGACGCCGGCGAGCCGCTCGGCGGCGCCGGCGGGGCTCTCGCACCCGTCGGAGGCGATCCAGGCGATCTCCGCGCGCGCCCCGTGGTGGAAGGCGCCGGCGCGGATCGCCTCGGTCACCGACAGGTAGGCGTCCGGCAGGTCGATGTACTTGCCGACCAGGGCGACCCGCACCGTCCGGGTCGGGGCGTGCACCTTCTCCAGCAGCTCCCCCCAGCCGGCCCATTCCACATCCCGGAAGGGCAGGTCCAGCCGCCGGATCACGAAGGCGTCGAGGTGCTCGGAGTGCAGCACCTTGGGGATGTCGTAGATGCTCGGCGCATCCGGGCAGGACACCACGCCCTCCAGCTCCACATCGCACATCAGGGCGATCTTGCGCTTCAGCGCCTCCGGCACCTCCCGGTCGCAGCGCAGCACCACCGCGTCCGGGACCAGGCCGATGGAGCGCAGCTCGGTGACCGAATGCTGGGTGGGCTTGGTCTTCAGCTCCCCGGAGGGCGCCAGGTAGGGCACCAGGGAGACGTGGATGTAGAAGATGTTCTCCCGGCCCACCTCATGGCGCAGCTGCCGGGCCGCCTCCAGGAAGGGCTGGGACTCGATGTCGCCGACGGTGCCGCCGATTTCGGTGATCACCACATCCGGCCGCGCCCCGTCCGCGCCGGGCACGTCCATGCCGGTGATCCGGGACTTGATCTCGTCGGTGATGTGCGGGATGACCTGGACGGTCTCCCCGAGGAAATCGCCGCGCCGCTCCTGGGCGATGACCGAGGAGTACACCATGCCGGTGGTCACGTTCGCCCCGGCGTCGAGGTCCCGGTCCAGGAAGCGCTCGTAGTGGCCGAGATCCAGGTCGGTTTCCGCGCCGTCCTCGGTGACGAAGACCTCCCCGTGCTGGAAGGGGTTCATCGTGCCCGGGTCGACGTTGAGGTAGGGGTCGAGCTTCTGCATGGTCACCCGCAGCCCCCGCGAGGACAGCAGCCGGCCCAGCGAGGAGGCGGTGAGCCCCTTGCCGAGCGAGGAGGCCACGCCCCCGGTGACGATGATGTACTTGGTGACGTGCCCTGCGGTTCTGCTGCGCTTCACGGCGGCTCCCTGGTCGGTTCGCTTCACGCCTCGGCGGGGCGGGGCCCCGCGGCGGCGGAGGCCGCTACGTTGACGACCACGGGACTCCAGCATATTGCGCGCCGAGGCGGGACCACAACGCCGCACCGGGCCGGCGAATGCCGCTGACCTGGGGCGGAGGGAGAATTTACGCCCCGGTCACATCCGGTGATCCGGAGGTGACGGGGCGTAACACGGCGGTTACACGCCCCCGCCCCGGGCGGCCCGCACCCTAGTTCGCGGGCTCCTCCGCCGGCTCCCCGTCGGGCTGCCCCGCCGGTTCCCCGGCCGGGGCGGGCCGGGCCGCGGGGGCCGCGTCGAGCTGGTTGCGCAGATCGTTGATCACCAGGATCCGGCCGGCGGCGTCGCCGATCGCGGCGACCGCGTCGACCCGGTCGCCGTCGGGCACCTCGGCCAGGGCGGCCGCCGCCCCGCCCTCGTCGGCGGCGGCCGGTCGCCCGGCGAGCACCACCGCCCCGCCCTCGGCGCGCAGCGCCGCCGCGGTCTCGGCGAGCACGCCCGCGCCGAACTCCCCGGCCGCGCCCGGCTCCCCGTCGGCGGTGCCCCGGCCGGCGACCACCACGATCGCCGCGGAGGGCCGCAGGGTGCCGTCCTCGTAGTCCACGAACCCGGCCTCGCGCAGCGAGCCCAGCAGCAGCTCCCGATCCTCCGCGGTGGCCCGCTCCCCGCCCCGGTCGTCGAGCAGCAGCGCCGAGGCCAGGGCCTGCCCGGTATGCCGGCCCGGGGTGGTGCGCGCCTCGTCCAGGCTCGCCCCCGCCGGCAGCGCCCCGGCGATCACGTCGCCGAGCGCATCGGCGCGATCCGCGGACAGCGCCGCGGCGGTCAGCTCCAGCCGGCCCCCGTCCGGGGCGCCGGCGGTGCGCAGCGCCTCCGCCACCGCGGCGACGTCCGCGGGATCGGCGTCCGGGGCGACCAGCAGCACCGTGGGCGCATCGCGCAGCCGGCCGCCGATGATGTCGTCCTGCACCGTGGTGAGCACCTCGTCGGCGACCGCGGCGCGGCCCTCGGCGTGCTCCGCGGCCAGCCGGGCCTCCGCCCGCTCCTCGGCGGTGGCCCCGCCGATGGTGATGCCCCCGTCCGGGGCCAGCACGTAGGCGCCCAGCGCCGCCCCGGCGGCCACGCCCAGCGCCGCCCCGGTCACCGCCGCGGCGCCCCGGCCGCCGCCCGCTCGCTTGCCCATCAGGTTCCCTCCAGTAATCGTCGTGACACCGGCGCGGGATCAGCGCCGGAACAGCCCCTGGAACCACAGCGCGATGGAGTTCCAGGTGTCGATGAGGTTCTCGGTCACCGAGCCGTCGCCGTTGGTGCCGGCGATCGCCAGGATCACCGCCACCGCGATGAGCACCGCCAGCACCGCCCAGGCCACCCCGAAGCCGGTGCCGTCCACCCGGTACAGGTCGGCGACGACCTCCCCGTCGACCAGCCGGGGCCCGGCCTTGAGCCGGGACAGCAGCGCCGAGGGGGTGCCCGGGGCGTCCGCGGCGGCGAAGACGGTCTCCACGTCCAGGGGCGCGCCGACGGCGACGATCATCTCCGCGCCGTGGTGCGCGGCGAAGACCAGGGCCAGGTCCATGGCGGAATCCGACAGCGCCGGGAAGGTGACGCAGCCGATGTTGAGGTCCTGGATCCGCTCCAGGCCGGTGGCGTGCCCGTCCGGGTCCGCGGGCAGCACCACCCGGGCGCCGCAGCGCAGCGTCTCCGCGGCGATGCCCTGCGGGTCGCCGATGATCAGATCCGGGGTGTGGTCCAGGTCCACCAGGGTGTCCGCCCCGGCGTCGACGCCGATGAGCACCGGCTCGTACTCCCGGATGAAGTGCTTGAGCCGCTCCAGGGTGCGCCGGTGGCCCTCCCCGGGGCCGACCAGCACCGCCTTGCGGCCGCGCAGCCCGATGTCCAGGTCCGGGATGCCCAGGCCGTCGACGTAGAGCGGCGATTCCGCGGCGGCGAACTCCACCAGGTTGCCGGACAGCGCCTCCATCCGGTCCACCAGGCCGGTGCGCGCCTCCTCGAAGGAGGCGGTCAGCTCGGCCATGGTCACCGGGGTGCCGGCGGCCACCCGGCGGTCGCCGTAGTACAGCTTGCCCTCGTCGAGGCGGGCCCGGCGGCCGTCGCGCAGCTTGTCGAACAGCTCCGGCCCGGCGTCCTCGACCAGCTCCACGCCGGAGTCCACCAGCAGCTGGGGGCCGAAGTTCGGCACCGCCCCGGTGGTGAACCGGGAGGCGTTGATCACCGCCGCCGGTTTGGCCTCGACGATCCGCTTCGCCAGATCGTGGCTGAGGTCGGGGGCGTCGATGGCGAGGATGTCGCCCTCGCGGGCTCTGCGCAGCGCGCGGTCCAGCCGGGACCCGTCGCGGACGTCGCCGTGCACGCCGGGCAGGTCGGCGGAGTTCCGGGTGAAGAGACTCATACCGGCCAGTGTGCCCGCCCCGGCCGCCCGGGGCGCGGAGGCGCGCCGCGCCGATCAGCCGGCCGCATCCGCCCGACGGTCGGCCTCGGCGCGCTCCAGCAGGTCCGCGGCATGCGCCCGGCCGGAGGCGGTGTCGTCGAGGCCGGCGAGCATCCGGGCCAGCTCGGCGATCCGGGCCCCCCGGTCCAGCTCCGCCACCGCGGAGCTCGCCGCCCCCTCCCCGGAGCCCTTGGCCACGTGCAGGTGGGTGTCCGCGTACGCGGCGACCTGCGGCAGGTGGGTGACCACGATCACCTGGTTGCCGGCGGCCAGCCGGGCCAGCCGGCGGCCGATCTCCACCGCGGCGCGGCCGCCCACCCCGGCGTCGACCTCGTCGAAGATGAGGGTGCGCCCGGTGTCCCCGGCGGCGAGGACCACCTCCAGGGCGAGCATCACCCGGGACAGCTCCCCGCCGGAGGCGGAGGTGGCCAGCGGCCGGGCCCCGCCCCCGGCGTGCCCGGCCAGGCCGAAGACCACCTCATCGCGGCCATGCTCGGCACGGCCGCCGGAGTCGGCGAGGTCCACGGCGAACCGGGCCTCCGGCATCGCCAGGCCGGCCAGCTCCGCGGTGACCGCCTCCGCCAGCCGCCCGGCCAGCCGCCGCCGGGACGCGGTGAGCTTCGCCGCGGCCGCGTCGTAGTCCGCCTCCGCGGCGGCGACCTCGCCGGCGAGGCGCTCCAGGGCGTCCTCGGAGACGTCCAGGCCGTCCAGGGTGCGCGCCGCCTTGTCCCGCCAGGCCAGCACCCCGGCCAGGTCCGGGGCGTATTTCCGGGTCAGGGTGCGCAGCTCCGCCTGCCGGGAGAGCAGCCCGTCGAGATCCCCCGCCTCCGCGGGCAGCGCCTCGGCGAAACGGCCCAGGTCCGCGGAGACGTCGGCGAGCACCGAGGTCAGGGTGCCCAACCGCTCCGCCAGCTCCGCGAGCTCGGGGTCCTCCACCGCGCCGAGCAGCGAGCCGGCCCGGCCCAGCAGATCCGCCGCCCCCGCCGCATCGGCCGCCGGGTCGCCGTCGATGGCGCCCAGCGCGCCCAGGGCCGCCTCGCGGAGGCCGTCGACGTCCTGCAGCCGCCGGATGGTGCGGGCCAGTTCGGCGTCCTCCCCCGGCTCCGGGTCGACCGCGTCGATCTCCCCGATCGCGAAGCGCAGCTGGTCGGCGCGCATCGCCAGCTCCCGGCGGCGCTCGGTGCGCTCGGCGAGATCCTTCGCCAGCGCCCGCCAGCGCCCGTGGCGCTCGGCGACGGCGGCGACGAGCCGGCGGTGCGCCGCGGCGCCCATCCGGTCGAGGGCGGCGCGCTGCTCCCCGGCGCCGAGCAGCCGCAGCTGATCGTTCTGCCCGTGGATGGCGATCACCTCCCCGGCGATCCCGGCCAGCGCCGCCGCCGGGGCGGCCCGGCCGCCCACCCAGGCCCGGGAGCGGCCCTTGGCGGAGACCTGGCGCACCAGCAGCGCCTCCCCGTTCTCGTCGAGCTCCCCACCGCAGTCGGCCACCGCCGCGCGCACCGACTCCGCCACCGGCGCGTCCAGGCCGGCCAGCGCGATATGGCCCTCCACCACGGCCTTCGCCGCGCCCTCGCGGACCCGGCCGGCGTCGGCCCGCCCCCCGGCGAGCAGCCGCAGCCCGGTGACCAGCATGGTCTTGCCCGCGCCGGTTTCCCCGGTGAGCACGGTCAGGCCGGGGCTGAATTCCACCGCGGAGGAGCCGATCGCCCCCAGATCCCGGATCGCCAGGTCGGTCAGCACCGGCGGCTCACCCCCGGGGACCGCGCCAGCCGGTCACCGGCAGCCGGAACTTGTGCACCAGCCGGTCGGCGAAGGGGGCGGCGTCCAGGCGCACCCAGCGCACCGGCTGCTCCGCCCGGGTGATCTCGATCCGGGAGCCCGGCGGGCACATCAGGGAGCGGAACCCGTCCAGCATCGCCTGCGCCGGCCCGCCCGTGGCGGAGGTCTCCACCGCCACCGTGGACGCCGGGGAGACCACCAGCGGCCGGTCGAAGAGGGCGTGCGCGTTGTTCGGCACCACCAGCATCGCGTCCAGCTCCGGCCACAGCACCGGCCCGCCCGCGGAGAAGGCGTAGGCGGTGGAGCCGGTGGGGGTGGACACCAGCACCCCGTCGCAGCCGTAGGAGGACACCGGGCGCCGGTCCACCTCCAGCACCACGTCGAGCACCCCGCGGCGGTTCATGTTCTCCAGGGCCAGCTCGTTGAGCGCCCAGCCGCTGCCGGTGACGTAGCCGTTGCCGTCGCGCACCGTCACCGCGATGGTCATCCGGTCCTCCACCCGCCAGGTGCGGTCGATGACGTGCCGGATCGCCTCGGTCATCGACTCCTGCTCCCATTCCGCGAGGAAGCCGACATGGCCCATGTTGATGCCCAGCACCGGCAGATCATTGGAGTACGCGAGATCCGCGGCGCGCAGGAAGGTGCCGTCGCCGCCGAGCACGAGCACCAGCTCGCAGTCCGCGGCGGCCTCCGGGGAGTGCCCGTAGCGGGGGTAGCCGCCGAGCACGGGGTGCCGGATGAGCGCCTCCGGGGAGTCCCCGGAGAGCATCCGCACGTCGATGCCGGCATCCTCCAGCAGGCGGGCGGCCTCCGCGGCCGCCTCCAGGTTCGAGCTCCTGCCGGTGTGGGGCACGAGCAGCACGCGCCTCGTCATCGCCGCTCCTTGAGATCGGGTGGTGGTCAGGGTCCATGGGCGGGCGGGAGCCGCGACTCCCCCGCCGTCCGACCCTACTCGGGCCCGGCGGCCACCGCGTCCCGGATCCGCGCGGCCACCGCATCGGGACCCGGATCGGCGGCGCCGCCGTCCTTGACCAGCCACAGGAAGTACTCCACGTTCCCGGAGGGCCCGGGCAGGGGGGAGGCCACCGCATCCCGGAAGGACAGGCCCAGTTCGCGGGCGTGCCCGGCCACCCCGATCGCGGCCTCGGCGCGCAGTTGCGCCGAGCGCACCACCCCGCCGCGGCCGAGCCGCTCCCGGCCCACCTCGAACTGGGGCTTGACCATGGGCAGCAGGTCGGCGCCGTCGACCAGGCAGCCGGCGATCGCGGGCAGCACCAGGCGCAGCGAGATGAAGGACAGGTCCCCCACCATCGCGTCCGCGGGTCCGCCGATGGCCTCCGGGGTGAGGGTGCGCACGTTGGTGCGGTCGAGCACCCGCACCCGGGGGTCATCGCGCAGCCGCCAGATGAGCTGGCCGTAGCCGACGTCGGCGGCGATCACCTCCGCGGCGCCGCGGCGCAGGCACACGTCGGTGAAGCCGCCGGTGGACGCCCCGCAGTCGAGCACCCGCCGGTCCCTGAGGCTGAGCCCGGCCGGTTCGAAGGCGGCCAGGGCCCCGAGCAGCTTATGCGCGCCGCGGGAGGCCCAGTCCTCCTCCGCCCCGGCGTCGCTGACCCGGATCGAGGCCTCCGGGCCGACTCCGGTGGCCGGTTTCGTCGCCCGGATCCCGCCGACCTCCACCCGGCCGGCGCGGATCAGCCCGGCGGCGTGCTCCCGGGAGCGGGCGATTTTGCGGCGGACCAGCTCCGCGTCCAACCGCCGGCGGGTGCCGCGGGGCTTAGCCATCGCGGCGCTCCCGACCCGCCTGGTCGCCGAGGGCCTCCTGCAGCAGGCGGTGCTCGGCCTCCAGCAGCTCCGCCCGGGCCACCGGGTCCCCGGCGTCGGCGGAGCGGGCGGTGAGCTCGGCGAGGGCCTCGCCGAGCTTCTCCAGGCGGGCGGCCTCGGCGGTCCCGTCCGCCGCGGGGTCCGCGCCCGCGGGCCCGCGGCCGGCCAGATCCGCGGGGCTGGGGGCGCTCCGGGGCGCGCTCATCGCCACGCCGCCAGGGCCGCCGCGGCCGGGCCCCCGGGTTCGGCGGCGCGGATCCCGGTCACCGGGGCCGCGCCCGGCGCCCAGGCGAGCCCGGCGGCGGTGAGCAGCGCGGCCACCGCCGCGCGGGCCGGGTCCGCCAGCCGCGGGTCCGCCGGGTCGCCGCCGGCGAGCACCAGCGTCGCCGGGTCGGATTCGTCCCGGGTGACGGTGAACCCGGCCTGGGGGCCGGGGGCGGCGTGCTCGGCCGGCTCGTTGAGCGCCGCCATGGTGGCCCCGATGTAGCGGGGCCGCTCCCCGGGGGCGGCCAGCAGGGTCTCCCGGTGCCCGGAGACCCCGGTGACCACCATCAGGGTGGCGTGGCCGGCGTTGTTGCCGCCGGCGATGTCCGTGTTCAGCCGGTCCCCGATGGCCAGCGGGCGGGTGGCGCCGAGCCGGGCGGCGCCGCGGTGGAACATGGCCGGCTCGGGTTTGCCGGCGCTGCGCGGGGCCACCCCGGTCGCCGAGGTCACCGCGGCGACCATGGAGCCGTTGCCGACCAGCAGGCCGCGCTCCACCGGCAGCGTGGTGTCCAGGTTGGAGGCGAGGTAGGCCGCGCCGGCGCGGATCGCCAGCGCCGCCTCGGAGAGCTCCGCCCAGCCGGTGTCCGGGCTGTGCCCGTGCAGCACCGCGGCCGGGGAGTCGTCGGCGGAGGAGACCACCCGGTAGCCGGCCTCGGCGGCGAGCTCCCGGAAGGACTCGGCGCCGAGCACCAGCACCGCCGCACCGGGGTCGATCAGCTCCCGGGCCATCTCGATGGCCGCCTGCGCGGAGGTCATCACGTCGGCGGCCTCGGCGGCGTAGCCGAGGTCACGCAGCTGCGCGGCGACCGCCCCGGGCGCCCGGGAGGCGTTGTTGGTGATGAACAGCATCGGCAGCTCTGCCTCGGCGAGCGCCTCGCGGGCGCCGGGAATCGCCCGGCCGCCCTCGTAGACGGTGCCGTCGAGGTCGAGCAGGGCGGCGTCATGGGCCGCGACGAGGGTGCCCCCGGCCACCGCTACCGCCCCTTCCCGAGCTCGTCGAGCCGGGCCCGGGCCTGCAGCGCGTCATCGGGGTCCAGTTTCGCGACCCGCCGCAGCCAGGTGCGGGCCTCCTCCAGTCGGCCGGCGGCGGCCAGGGCGTCGCCGTAGGCGTAGAACAGCCGGGCCGAGGCGAGATCCTCGGCGCGGGGGTCCGGGTTCCGGGTCTCCAGCTCGAGCAGCGCCCCGGCGACGTCGCCGAGGTCGCGGCGCGCCCCGGCGAGCACGATCGCCAGCTCGGTGCGGTCGTCCTCGTCGAGCTGCTCGGCCTCCGCGGAGCGGCCCAGTTCGATGGCCTTCTCCGGCCGGCCCAGGCCGCGTTCGCAGTCCGCCATCACCGCGAGCATCCCCGGCCCGCCGCTGATCCGGCGGGCGGCGCGCAGTTCGGCGAGCGCCTCCCGCCATTCCCCGGCGTGGTAGGCGGCCACCCCGAGGGTCTCCCGGACCACCCCGACCCGGCCGGCCCGGTCCTTGGCGGCGCGGGCGTGCCGCAGCGCCTTCCCGGGGTCCTCGGCGAGCAGGCTCGCGGCCATCACCATGTGCCGCGCCACCGCGTCGGCGTTGTCCTTGGCGAGGCTGCGCAGATCCTGGCGCACCGAGGGGTCGAGTTCGTCGGCGCGGACGTCATCGGGCAGCGCCGGCTCATTGGCGCGCAGGCCCATTCGCTCCTCGCGGAAGCCGGGGCGCTGCGGGCCGGTCCGCGGGCCCCGGGCCTCGGCCTGGCCGCGCCCGCCCCGGTTGGCGCGGCGCCGGTCGCCCCGGTCCCCGCGCTCGCCGCGATCCCGGCCCGGCCGGCCGGCCCGTCCGCGGTCGTCCCGATCCGCCCTCCGGCGGGGCCGTTCATTGTCCGCCATTGCCTGCGCACTCCTTCCACCTGCGTGGACGCTGGGCGGCGCCCACCTGTGGGCGCCGCGTCGATCATGGTCACGCTACCAGGCGGGGTGCGCGCCGCCCTCAGGGGCGCCCCGCGTGCAGGGCGACCAGCCGGGGCTCCCCGGCGACCTCCCAGGTGCAGGTGGCGACCAGGTCCGCGGCCCGGGCGACGGTGACCGCGACATCGCCGGCGACGACGCCGATCTCCACCTCCGCGTCGACGAAGGCGGGGTCCACCGCGTCGATGGCGGGCACCAGCACCGCGCCGCGGGTGAGGAACCGGGCCCGGCGGCCGTCCCCGGCGATCAGCCGGCCGATGGCCCGGGCCAGGGTGCGGTGCGCCCGGCGGGCCTCCTCGCCGCGGTCCCGGTCGGCGGCGGCCGGCTCCCCGGCGGCGTCGTCGAAGAGGTCCGGCTCCCGGGTGTCCGGGGCCAGCCCCGGGCTCGCCTGGCCGCGGCGGGTGTCCCGGGGGTCGCCGGCGAAACCGGGGCCGGGTTCGACGGGCAGGCCCTTCTGGTGGGCGGTGGCCGCCGCCCGGGCGCGCTGGTCGGCGGCCTCGTTGAGCTCATGCCCGGAGTGGCCCTTGACCCAGGTGAAGGTGACCTTCCGGCCCACCATGGCGGCGTCGAGCCGCTGCATGAGGTCCACGTTGAGCACGGGTTTGCCGTCCCGTTTCTTCCAGCCCTTGCGCTTCCACCCGGCCATCCACTTGGTGACCGAGTTGATGACGTACTGGGAGTCGCAGAGGATCTCGAGGGGTTCGTCGGTGCGGTGCGCGGTGGCGTCGAGGAGCTCGGCGACGGCGGTGAGCTCACCGCGGTTGTTGGTGCCGCTGGGCCAGCCGCCGGCCGCCCAGGAGTCCTCGTCGATGTACCAGCACCAGCCTGCGGGGCCGGGGTTGCCGAGGGCGGAACCGTCTGCGGCGGCGATGATGGTCATGGCGGGC
Organism: Corynebacterium sphenisci DSM 44792; assembly: GCF_001941505.1. Taxonomy (NCBI): domain Bacteria; kingdom Bacillati; phylum Actinomycetota; class Actinomycetes; order Mycobacteriales; family Corynebacteriaceae; genus Corynebacterium; species Corynebacterium sphenisci. The sequence continues at coordinate 1,504,750 of NZ_CP009248.1, forward strand.
AGTATCTCATAGGGTCGTGGGCGCCCCGGGCGCCGGGCGAGGGGCCGTTGCGGGCCCGCCCCGGGTACGCCGAACGCCCCCGGGGTGCCGGGCCCCTTGTGGGGGCCGGGCGCCTCGGGGGCGTCGGGTCGTGATTGGTTTGTGGCCGGCGGTGTCCTACTCTCCCACACCCTCCCGGGTGCAGTACCATCGGCGCTGGCGGGCTTAGCTTCCGGGTTCGGAATGGGACCGGGCGTGGCCCCGCCGCTTTCGCCACCGACACGTGTTACGGGAAACCCACCAAAAAAGCACTACATGCCTATGGTGGGCGGTGTTGTCCCAGATACTGGATGGTGGACGCGAGCAAAAGCTCTATTCTTCGTGTTGTCGTGCGCACACCTCGACCCGTTGCTCCCACCGCTGGGGGTGGGGGGTTGTGGTGTGGTCGGTCTATTAGTACCGGTCACCTCCACACCTTGCGGTGCTTCCAGATCCGGCCTATCAACCCAGTAGTCTGCTGGGGACCTCAAAAGAAACCTGATCTTGGAACAGGCTTCCCGCTTAGATGCTTTCAGCGGTTATCCCTTCCGTACGTAGCCAACCAGCCATGCCCCTGGCGGGACAACTGGCACACCAGAGGTACGTCCGTCCCGGTCCTCTCGTACTAGGGACAGCCTTCCTCAAGTTTCCACGCGCGCGGCGGATAGAGACCGAACTGTCTCACGACGTTCTAAACCCAGCTCGCGTGCCGCTTTAATGGGCGAACAGCCCAACCCTTGGGACCTACTCCAGCCCCAGGATGCGACGAGCCGACATCGAGGTGCCAAACCATCCCGTCGATATGGACTCTTGGGGAAGATCAGCCTGTTATCCCCGGGGTACCTTTTATCCGTTGAGCGACACCGCTTCCACAAGCCAGTGCCGGATCACTAGTCCCTACTTTCGTACCTGCTCGACCTGTCAGTCTCACAGTCAAGCTCCCTTGTGCACTTACACTCAACACCTGATTGCCAACCAGGCTGAGGGAACCTTTGGGCGCCTCCGTTACTCTTTAGGAGGCAACCGCCCCAGTTAAACTACCCACCAGGCACTGTCCCCGACCCGGATAACGGGCCAAGGTTAGACATCCAATCCGATCAGAGTGGTATTTCAACAACGACTCCACGACCACTGGCGTGGCCGCCTCACAGTCTCCCACCTATCCTACACAAACCGAACCGAACACCAATGCCAAGCTATAGTGAAGGTCCCGGGGTCTTTTCGTCCTGCCGCGCGTAACGAGCATCTTTACTCGTACTGCAATTTCGCCGGGCCTGTGGTTGAGACAGCAGGGAAGTCGTTACGCCATTCGTGCAGGTCGGAACTTACCCGACAAGGAATTTCGCTACCTTAGGATGGTTATAGTTACCACCGCCGTTTACTGGGGCTTAAATTCTCCGCTTCGACCACTTACGTGATCTAACAGGTCCTCTTAACCTTCCAGCACCGGGCAGGCGTCAGTCCGTATACCTCGACTTACCCGTCTTCGCACGGACCTGTGTTTTTAGTAAACAGTCGCTTCCCTCTATTCTCTGCGGCCGAAGCCGGCTTGCCACGCTAGGCGGGTCACCGGCCGCGGCCCCCCTTCTCCCGAAGTTACGGGGGCATTTTGCCGAGTTCCTTAACCACAGTTATCCCGATCGCCTCGGTATTCTCTACCTGACCACCTGTGTCGGTTTGGGGTACGGGCCATGACATCACATCGCTAGAGGCTTTTCTCGGCAGCATCGGATCACCGACGTCCCCACTACGGGTACGCGTCACGTCTCACCCTTCAAGCGCGGGCCGGATTTACCTGGCCCGCGGGCTACACGCTTGCACCACCACTTCCATCCGGTGGCACGGCTACCGTCCTGCGTCACCCCATCGCTTGGCTACTACCAGCTCAGGTCCCCTGCATCCACACACCCGCGGATGCCGGCCCCGAAGGGCCGGCGGCGGATGCGCTTCAGGAGGGTTAGTATCACTGATTCACCAGGGGCGCGATATCACGGGTACGGGAATATCAACCCGTTGTCCATCGACTACGCCTGTCGGCCTCGCCTTAGGTCCCGACTCACCCTGGGAAGATTAGCTTGACCCAGGAACCCTTGGTCATTCGGCGGAGGAGGTTTCCACTCCTCATTCGCTACTCATGCCTGCATTCTCACTCGTGCACGCTCCACCACGGGTCACCCCTGCGGCTTCACAGCACGTACACGACGCTCCCCTACCCAGCACGCCACAAGGGCGCACTGCCGCGGCTTCGGCGGTATGCTTGAGCCCCACTACATTGTCGGCGCGGGACCACTCGACCAGTGAGCTATTACGCACTCTTTCAAGGGTGGCTGCTTCTAAGCCAACCTCCTGGTTGTCTTCGCGATCCCACATCCTTTTCCACTTAGCATACCCTTAGGGGCCTTAGCCGGCGATCTGGGCTGTTTCCCTCTCGACTACGAAGCTTATCCCCCGCAGTCTCACTGCCGTGCTCTGACCTCACCGGCATTCGGAGTTTGGCTGATGTCGCTAAGATGATAGTCCCGCTAAACCAACCAGTAGCTCTACCTCCAGGAGGAAACGCACGACGCTGCACCTAAATGCATTTCGGGGAGAACCAGCTATCACGGAGTTTGATTGGCCTTTCACCCCTACCCACAGCTCATCCCCTCAGTTTTCAACCTAAGTGGGTTCGCGCCTCCACGACGTCTTACCATCGCTTCACACTGGCCATGGGTAGATCACCCCGCTTCGGGTCCAGGACATGCCACTACACAACACCCTCGTTAGGATTCGCTTTCGCTACGGCTACCCCACCAAAAGGGTTAACCTCGCGACATGCCGCTGACTCGCAGGCTCATTCTTCAAAAGGCACGCCATCACCCCACACGGAGGCTCTGACGGATTGTAGGCACACGGTTTCAGGTACTATTTCACTCCCCTCCCGGGGTACTTTTCACCATTCCCTCACGGTACTATCCGCTATCGGTCACGGAAGGTATTCAGGCTTACCGGGTGGTCCCGGCGGATTCACAGCGGATTCCACGAGCCCGCTGCTACTCGGGGATCACGCCACACAGGATATGAACATGCTTTCACGTACCGGGCTCTCACCGTCTACGGCAGGCGATTCCACGCACTTTCCGCTAACACATCCACACCCCGGGCAGGACAGTCAGCTCCCACCACGGGCGGCCCCACAACACCACACGCGCAACCCCTGACCGGTATCACACGCGCGCGGTTTAGCCATCATCCGCGTTCGTTCGCCACTACTAACGGAATCACAATTGTTTTCTCTTCCTGCGGGTACTGAGATGTTTCACTTCCCCGCGTCACCACCACGCACCCTATGAATTCAGATGCGGGCGACCGCCCATAACGACGGCCAGGTTTCCCCATTCGGACACCCTCGGATCAACGCTCAGTTGGCAGCTCCCCGAGGCTTAACGCAGCCTCTCACGTCCTTCATCGGCCTTCCATGCCAAGGCATCCACCGTGCGCCCTTGAACACACACACAACACAAAAAATCAAGGAACACACACAACAAAAAATAAAGATGCTCGCGTCCACTATCCAGTTCTCACACAACACCACCCGACGCCGGCAACCGGAGACCACAAGCCTCCGCCGCCACCCGACGGGCGCAACACAACAAGGGACGTGTCGTCCCAGACACCCGACAGCATGCCGACGCACCACCTGCGCACCCCACCGGCGACCCCGACAACAGGGCCACCCACCACTACAGGGCGACCCGGACCACACGGCCCGGGCAAGCACGGCGCACCACGATCTCCCCGGCGGACGGCGTCCACCCGAAAACAAAAACGCGCACCACCAGCCGGCCCACAGGACCACACCAATGACGCGACTACAAAAAATACTCCTTAGAAAGGAGGTGATCCAGCCGCACCTTCCGGTACGGCTACCTTGTTACGACTTCGTCCCAATCGCCGATCCCACCTTCGACAGCTCCCCCCACAAGGGTTGGGCCACTGGCTTCGGGTGTTACCGACTTTCATGACGTGACGGGCGGTGTGTACAAGGCCCGGGAACGTATTCACCGCAGCGTTGCTGATCTGCGATTACTAGCGACTCCGACTTCACGGGGTCGAGTTGCAGACCCCGATCCGAACTGAGACCGGCTTTCAAGGGATTAGCTGAACCTCACGGCATCGCAACCCACTGTACCGACCATTGTAGCATGTGTGAAGCCCTGGACATAAGGGGCATGATGATTTGACGTCATCCCCACCTTCCTCCGAGTTGACCCCGGCAGTCTCTCACGAGTCCCCACCATAACGTGCTGGCAACATGAGACAAGGGTTGCGCTCGTTGCGGGACTTAACCCAACATCTCACGACACGAGCTGACGACAACCATGCACCACCTGTATACGAGCCACAAGGGAAACCGTGTCTCCACGGCGATCCCGTATATGTCAAGCCCAGGTAAGGTTCTTCGCGTTGCATCGAATTAATCCACATGCTCCGCCGCTTGTGCGGGCCCCCGTCAATTCCTTTGAGTTTTAGCCTTGCGGCCGTACTCCCCAGGCGGGGCGCTTAATGCGTTAGCTACGGCACGGACCCCGTGGAAGGGACCCACACCTAGCGCCCACCGTTTACGGCATGGACTACCAGGGTATCTAATCCTGTTCGCTACCCATGCTTTCGCTCCTCAGCGTCAGTTACTGCCCAGAGACCTGCCTTCGCCATCGGTGTTCCTCCTGATATCTGCGCATTTCACCGCTACACCAGGAATTCCAGTCTCCCCTACAGTACTCAAGTTATGCCCGTATCGCCTGCACGCCCGGAGTTAAGCCCCGGAATTTCACAGACGACGCGACAAACCACCTACGAGCTCTTTACGCCCAGTAATTCCGGACAACGCTCGCACCCTACGTATTACCGCGGCTGCTGGCACGTAGTTAGCCGGTGCTTCTTCTCCATCTACCGTCAGAAAACCTTCGTCGATGGTGAAAGGAGTTTACAACCCGAAGGCCGTCATCCCCCACGCGGCGTCGCTGCATCAGGCTTCCGCCCATTGTGCAATATTCCCCACTGCTGCCTCCCGTAGGAGTCTGGGCCGTGTCTCAGTCCCAATGTGGCCGTCCACCCTCTCAGGCCGGCTACCCGTCGACGCCTTGGTAGGCCATTACCCCACCAACAAGCTGATAGGCCGCGGGCCCATCCTGCACCGAAAAACTTTCCACCAGCACCCTACGTGCTGGTCCTATCCGGTATTAGACCCAGTTTCCCAGGCTTATCCCGAAGTGCAGGGTAGGTCACCCACGTGTTACTCACCCGTTCGCCACTCGTGTACCCCCGCAAGCGGGGGCCTTACCGTTCGACTTGCATGTGTTAAGCACGCCGCCAGCGTTCGTCCTGAGCCAGGATCAAACTCTCCACAAAAGCTTTTAAGTGAAAAGCCCGAAAACTGGCAAAAAGAACAAACAACAAACCAGGACCCAAACAGACCCCAGTCTGGCGTATTGTCCAAAAAACGCGCGCACCCGAAGCCCTTGACGGGGAACAAACCGGGCACACGCTCATCAGTGATTGTTTCAAGAGCCCCTGAAAAAGACTCCCGGCACCATCACCGGAAAAATAAGTAGTACATCGGCACACTATCGAGTTCTCACACAACACGCGCACACCCGGACAACCGGACCACTCCGGCGCCCCAGGCAGCAAGAGAAGATTCTAACCACACCCGCCGCAACCAGTCAAACCGGCTCCGGACCAGCGGTGAATCCTCCCCCGTCGGCGTCGGCCTCCTCCGCGTCCCGCTCGGGGACCCGGCGGCTCGGCCGCGCTGACTGCGATTACTCTAGCCACAACCCGTGGACAACACAAAACCCGAGGCCACCGCGGCTTTTTCGCCCCGCGACGGCCTCGGGCCGGCTCCCCGGCTCAGCCGGCGAAGCGCACCCCGCCGAAGTTCTTCTTGCCCCGGCGCAGCACCAGCCAGCGGCCGTGCAGCAGGTCCCCCTCCCCGGGCTCCCAGGCCTCGTCGGTGATCCGCTCGTTGTTCGCGTAGGCCCCGCCCTCCTTGATGGTGCGCCGGGCCTCCCCCTTGGACTTCGCCAGCCCGGAGGCGATGAGCAGGTCCACGATGGTGCGCGGCTGCCCGGCGGCGATGTCGGCGACCGTTCCCCCGGTGGTCTCGGTCACCGCGGCGGCCAGGGTGGGCTCGTCGAGCTCGCGCAACTCCCCGCGGCCGAACAGCGCCGCGGCGGCGGCCTCCACCGCCTGGCGCGCCTCGACCCCGTGCACCAGGTCGGTGAGCTCCCGGGCCAGCCGCCGCTGCGCCTCGCGCTTGAAGGGGCGTTCGGCGACGGCCTCCTCGTAGCCGGCGATCTCCTCCCGGTCCAGGAAGGTGAACCACTTCAGGTAGTCGATGACCACCGCGTCCCCCGCGTTGACGAAGTACTGGTACCAGGCGTAGGGGCTGGTCAGCTCCGGGTCCAGCCACAGCTTGCCGCCTCCGGTGGACTTGCCGAACTTCTTGCCCTCGGCGTCGGTGACCAGGGGCACGGTCAACCCGTGCACCCGCTCCCCGTCCAGGCGGCGGTTCAGATCCACCCCGGAGACGATGTTGCCCCACTGGTCGGAGCCGCCGATCTGCAGCCGGCAGTCGTGCTCGCGGCGGAGCTGCACGAAGTCGTTGGCCTGCAGCAGCATGTAGGAGAACTCCGTGTAGGAGATGCCGTCGCCCTCCAGGCGGCGCTTCACGGTCTCCCGGTCCAGCATCATGTTCAGCGGGAAGTTCTTGCCGAGATCGCGGAGGAACTCGATGACGCTCATCCGCATGGTCCAGTCCGCGTTGTTGACCAGCAGCCCCCGGCCCTCGGAGAAGTCGATGAACCGGGCCAGCTGGACCTTGATCTTGGCGACGTTCGCCGCGGCCTGCTCATCGGTGAGCATGGAGCGCTCCCCGACGTCGCGGGGATCGCCGATCATCCCGGTGGCGCCGCCGGCCACCGCGATCGGGCGGTGGCCCGCCTCCTGGAGGCGCTTGAGCATCACCAGGGGCACCAGGTGCCCGGCGTGCAGCGAATCGGCGGTCGGGTCGAAGCCGACGTAGGCGGTGATCGGCCCGGCCTCGACCTCCTCGCGCAGCGCGTCGAGGTCCGTGGATTGCGCGATCAGCCCGCGCCACAGCAGTTCGTCGATGATGTTCGGGGTGCTCACCCGCACCATGCTAGCGCCCGCGGGGCTACTCCAGCCCGTCGGCCAGCGGATGCGCCCGGTAGCCGGAGACCCGCTCCCCGGCGACCCGCAGCCGCCAGGGCCGGGCGGAGGCGCGGCGCAGCCCCACCCGGGGCCCGGCGATGAGCTCGACCGGCGCCCCGGCGGGGCGCAGCCGGATCCGCGAATCCGGGTGCAGCAGATCCGTGCCGTAGTCGGCGAGGTCGATGCCCAGCGCGGCGGCGACGTTGCCGGGGCCGAGGGTGGCCCGGCGCAGCCGCGCCGGCGGGGCGTCCGCGTCCAGGCCGCGGCGGCGCAGCGCCGCCTCCCGGCCGGCGAGCAGGCGCACCGAGCGCAGCAGCACCCCGCCGCCGACGCCCTCCGGCCCGCAGGTGACGTTGGCGCAGCGGTGCAGCCCGTAGGAGCGGTAGACGTAGAGCCGGCCGGCGGGGCCGAACATCACCCGGTTGCGGTCGGTGGGCCCGGGCCAGGTGTGCGCCCCCGGGTCCGGCCAGGGCGACTCCGGCGGGCCGCCGTAGGCCTCCACCTCGGTGATCACCGCGCGCAGCCCCTCCGCCGGGATCTCCAGCACCGCCCCGGCCAGCGCCCGGGCGGCGGCCTCCGGATGCCCGGCGAGGCGCTCGCCAAGACCGGTCACGGCCAGTCGACCGCCTCATCGGGCAGCAGCACCGGGATGCCCCGGTCGATCCGGTAGGCGATGCCCAGCCGCGGGTTGACCAGCACCTGGTCGGCCTCGCGGTACTCCAGGGGGCCCCGGTCGCGGGGGCAGGCGAGGATCTCCAGCAGGTCGGGGTCGAGGCTCATGCCCACATCCTAATCGGCGCGCACCGGGGTGGCCGCCCAGGCCCGGCCGGTGGCCGCGGCCTCCCGGACCCGGGCGAGCTGCTCGGCGACCCGCTCGCCGGCGGTGCCGCCCCGGGTGTCCCGGGAGGCTACCGCGCCCTCCACGGTGAGCACCTCGCGCACCTCCGCGGTGAGCTCCGGGTGCACCCCGGCCAGCTCGGCGTCGGTGAGCCCGTCCAGGCCCACCCCGCGGGATTCGGCGATGCGCACGCACTGCCCGGAGGCCTCGTGGGCGACCCGGAAGGGCACCCCGCGGCGCACCAGCCATTCCGCGAGATCGGTGGCCAGGGTGTAGCCGGCCGGGGCGAGCTCCGCCATCCGCTCCTCGTGGAAGGTCAGGGTGGCCACCAGCCCGGTCATCGCGGGCAGCAGCAGCCGCAGCTGCGCCACCGAGTCGACGATCGGCTCCTTGTCCTCCTGCAGGTCCCGGTTGTAGGCCAGCGGCTGCGCCTTGAGGGTGGCCATCAGCCCGGCGAGGTTGCCGATGAGGCGCCCGGTTTTGCCGCGGGCCAGCTCCGCGACGTCCGGGTTCTTCTTCTGCGGCATGATCGAGGAGCCGGTGGACCAGGCGTCGGCGAGGGTGACGTAGCCGAACTCCGGGGTGGACCAGGCGATCACCTCCTCGGCGAGCCGGGACATGTCCACCGCGATCTGGGCGAGCACGTACGCCGCCTCCGCGGCGAAGTCCCGGGAGCTGGTCGCGTCGATGGAGTTGTCCGCGGCCGAATCGAAGCCCAGCTCCGCGGCGATCGCCTCCGGGTCCAGGTGCAGCGAGGACCCGGCCAGCGCCCCGGAGCCGTAGGGGCTCACCGCCAGCCGGCGGTCCAGATCCCGGATCCGGGCGATATCGCGCAGCAGCGGCTGGGCGTGCGCGAGCAGCTGGTGGGCGAGCAGCACCGGCTGCGCCGCCTGGAAGTGGGTCTTGCCCGGCATGATCGCCGCCGGATGGGCCGCGGCCTGCCCGGCCAGGGCGTCGACCAGGTCGAGCACCCCGTCGGCGACCTCGCGCACCGCGTCGCGCAGCCACATCCGGAACAGGGTGGCGACCTGGTCGTTGCGGGAGCGGCCGGCGCGCAGCCGGCCGCCGACCTCGGGGCCGACCCGGTCGATGAGCCCGCGTTCCATGGCACCGTGCACGTCCTCGTCGGCCGGCTCCGGGCCGAAGGCCCCGGAGGCGACGTCCGCGCCGAGGGCGTCCAGCCCGGCGAGCATGGTGGCGAAATCCTCCTCGGAGAGCAGCCCCCGGGCGTGCAGCACCCGCGCGTGCGCCTTGGAGGCGGCCACGTCATAGGGGGCGAGCACCCAGTCGAAGTGGGTGGACTTGCTCAACGCCGCCATCGCCTCCGCCGGTCCCCCGGCGAACCGGCCGCCCCACAGGGAGCCCTCGTTGGTGCCGTGCCGCTCAACGCTCATCTGCCTCGGTCCTCCTCGCCCGCTGTCCCGATCCGCCCGCTCAGAGCCCGAAGTCGCGCTTGGCGGCGATCTTGGAGCTCAGCCCGTGCAGCTCCACGAAACCGCGGGCCAGGGTCTGGTCGAAGGTGTCGCCCTCGTCGTAGGTGGCCAGGTTGAAGTCGTAGAGCGAGGAGGTGGAGCGCCGGCCGTTGACCCAGCAGGCCCCGCCGTGCATGACCATCCGGACATCGCCGCTGACATTGCGCTGGGTCTCCTCCACGAAGACGTCCAGGGCCCGCTTGAGCGGGGAGAACCACAGCCCGTCGTAGACCAGCTCCGCCCAGCGGCCCTCCACGGAGCGCTTGTAGCGGGCCAGCTCGCGCTCCACGGTGACGTCCTCCAGGCCCTGGTGCGCGGTGATGAGCGCGATGGCGCCGGGCGCCTCGTAGATCTCGCGGCTCTTGATGCCCACCAGCCGGTCCTCGACCATGTCCAGCCGGCCCACGCCCTGGGCGCCGGCGCGGCGGTTCATCTCCTCGATGATCTGCAGCATGCTCATCCGCTGGCCGTCGATGGCCACCGGCACCCCGTCCTCGAAGGTGACGATGACCTCGTCCGGGGAGGAGAAGTTCAGGGTGGGGTCCTCGGTGTAGGCGTAGACGTCCTTCGTCGGCGCGTTCCACAGATCCTCCAGGTAGCCGGTCTCGATGGCCCGGCCGAAGAGGTTCTGGTCGATGGAGAAGGGCGAGGACTTCGACTGCTCGATGGGCAGATCGTTCTTCTCCGCGAAGGCGATCGCCTTGTCCCGGGTCCAGGCGTAGTCGCGGGCCGGGGCGATGATCTTCAGATCCGGGGCGGTGTTGGCGAAGCCCACCTCGAAGCGGACCTGGTCATTGCCCTTGCCGGTGCAGCCGTGCGCGACGTGGGTGCCGCCGTGCTCCTTGGCGGCGGCGGCCATGTGCTTGACGATGAGCGGCCGGGACAGCGCGGAGACCAGCGGGTACTGCTTCATGTACAGCCCGTTGGCCTTGATCGCGGGCAGGCAGTACTCCTCGGCGAACTCGTCGCGGGCGTCGACGACCACGCTCTCCACGGCGCCGCAGTCCAGGGCGCGCCGGCGGATGGTCTCCAGGTCCTCGCCGCCCTGCCCGACGTCGATGGACACGGCGACGACCTCGGCGCCGGTCTCCTGCTTCATCCACTCGATGGCGACGGAGGTGTCCAGGCCGCCGGAGTAGGCGAGAATGACGCGATCGGTCATGGGGTGTTCTCCTTCATGGGCCCGCCGCGGTGGGCGGCGGTGGTTCGTGGTCGTTTCTGGTTGTCTGTGCGGGCTTCGCGCGGTGCGCGGGCGGCGCGGCGGCGCCGCCCAAGTCTACGTCCCGGCGCCGGGGGCCAGCCGCCGGGCCAGTTCGGCGCCGGTGACCGGCTCCCGGGCCAGGCACATGATGGTGTCGTCGCCGGCGATGGTGCCGGCGATCTCGGCCAGCCCGGCCCGGTCGATGGCCCCGGCGAGGTACTGGGCGGCCCCCGGCGGGGTGCGCAGCACCGCGATCGGCCCGGAGGCCTCGGCGCCGACGAGCAGCTCGTCGAGCACCCGGCGCATCCGGGTGACCGCGCCCCCGCCGCCGCCGGCGCCCTCCCCCTCGAGCCGGTAGCGGCCCGCCCCGGAGGCGTCGCGCACCTTGCGGGCGCCGAGCTCGTCGAGGTCCCGGCTGAGCGTCGCCTGGGCGATCTCGATGCCCTCGGCGGCGAGCAGCTCCATCAGCTGCACCTGGCTGGTGACCTCCTCGCGGGCCAGCAGATCGGCGATCCGGGCCTGCCGGGCGGCCCGGGAGCCGGCCGCGGCGGTCATCGCCGCGCCCCCTGCCCCTGGTGCTCGATGAGCCAGGCCAGCAGCGCCTTCTGGGCGTGCATCCGGTTCTCCGCCTCGTCGAAGACCACCGACTGCGCCCCGTCGATCACCTCGGCGGTGACCTCGTTGCCGCGGTAGGCGGGCAGGCAGTGCAGGAAGATCGCCTCCGGGTGGGCGGTGGCCATCAGCTCCGCGGTGACCCGGTAGGGCAGGAAGGGGGTGCGCCGGTCCAGGCCGTCGTCCTCCTGGCCCATGGACACCCAGGTGTCGGTGATCACCGCCTCCGCCCCGGCGACGCAGCCCGGATCGTCGGTGACCCGCACCCGTGCGCCGGTGGCCCCGGCGATGGCCTCGGCGCGGGTGACGAAGCGCGGGTCCGGCTGGAAGCCCTCCGGGGCGCAGATGGTGATGTCCATGCCCGCGGTGGCGAAGCCGAGCAGGTAGGAGTTGGCCATGTTGTTCGCCCCGTCGCCGAGGTACACCGCCCGGCGGCCGGCCAGGCCGGCCGCGCCGGCCTCGGGGCAGCGGTGCTCGATGATGGTCTGCAGATCGGCGAGGATCTGGCAGGGGTGCAGATCATCGGAGAGCGCGTTGACGATCGGCACCGTGGCGGTGGCGGCCATCTCCTCCAGGTTCGAGTGCGCGTAGGTGCGCCACACGATGGCGGAGGTGAACCGGGACAGCACCGCCCCGGTGTCGCCGTAGGTCTCCCCCTTGCCCATCTGGGAGCGGGAGGTGTCCACCACGATGGCGTTGCCGCCGAGGGCGGCGATCGCGGCGTCGAAGGAGAACCGGGTGCGGGTGGAGGTCTTGTCGAACAGCACCGCCACCGACTGCGGCCCGGCGAAGGTGCGCCGGGAGTACGGCGCCCGCTTGAGCTCCGCGGCCAGCGCCAGCACCTCGGCCTGCTCGGCGGGGCTCAGGTCGTCGTCGGCGAGGAAATGTCGGGTCATGACGTCGGGCTCCCGTCGTCGTGGGCGGCGGCCGCGTCGGCGAGGCAGGCCCCGATCCGGGCCACCGCCTCATCGGCCTCCGCGTCGGAAAGGGTCAGCGGCGGCACCAGGCGCAGCACATTGGCCTGGGGCGCGTTGAGGATGATGCCGCGGTCGTAGCCGGCGTCCACGGCACCCTTGGCCAGGGGGCCGTCGAGCACCACGCCGAGCATGAACCCGCGGCCGCGGACGTGGTCGACGTGGTCGAGGGCGGCGACCTTGCGGGCCAGCACCCGGCCCATCCGGGCCACCCGGTCCACCAGGCCCTCGGATTCGAGGGTGTCCAGCACCGCGAGGCCGGCGGCGCAGCACACCGGGTTGCCGCCGAAGGTGGTGCCGTGCGAGCCGGGGGTGAACAGCTTCGCGGCCGCGCCGCGGGCGACCACCGCGCCCAGCGGCAGCCCCCCGCCGAGGCCCTTGGCCAGGGTCATCACGTCCGGGACGATGCCGTCGTGCTGGTGCGCGAACCAGGCGCCGGTGCGGCCCACCCCGGTCTGCACCTCGTCGACGATGAGCAGCACCCCGTAGCGCTCGGTGAGCGCGCGCACCCGGGCGAAGTAGCCCTCCGGGGGCGCGACCACCCCGGTCTCGCCCTGGATCGGCTCCAGGATCACCGCGGCGGTGCCCAGGGGATCGGATTCGATGGTCTTGGTGAGGAAGTCGATGTCCCCGTAGGGCACGAACTCCACCCCGGCGGGCATCGGGTCGAAGGGGGCGCGCTTGTCGGGCTGCCCGGTCATCGCCAGGGCCCCCATGGTGCGGCCGTGGAAGCCGTGGTGGGCGGCGATGATCCGCCGCCGTCCGGTGAGCCGGGCCAGCTTGAAGGCGGCCTCGTTGGCCTCGGTGCCGGAGTTGCAGAACAGCACCCGGGTCTCCCCGGCGTCCCAGCCGGTGAGCCCCACCAGGCGGTCGGCCAGCCGCAGCGGCGGTTCGGCGCCGAAGATGTTGGACACGTGGCCGAGTTCGCCGATCTGGGCGCGCACCGCCTCGACCACCGCGGGGTGGCCGTGGCCGAGGGCGTTGACGGCGATGCCGGCGAGCATGTCGAGGTACTCGCGGCCCTCGGCGTCGACGAGGGTGGCCCCGCGGCCGGCGGTGAGCTCCACCCGGGGGGTGCCGTAGTTGTCCATCATCAGCGCCGCGTAGCGGTCGGCGAAAGCGGTCATGGGGTGCTCCTTCGCTCCGGCCCGGGGGCCGGGGTTGGTCTCGGGTGCGGCGGGTCTAGCGGGGCACGCGGAACACGGTGCCGCCGATGTCGTGGGCGAGGGCCGGGGACTCCTCGTCGGGCAGCACCATGGTGCCGATGCCGCCGGAGGTCATCAGCTCCAGCAGCACCGCATGGGCCACCCGGCCGTCGATCACGTGCGCGGCGTTGACCCCGGCCTCCACGGCGCGCAGGCAGGCCTCCATCTTCGGCACCATCCCGGAGTCCAGCCCGGGCAGCGCCTCGCGGAGGGCGTCGATGGAGATCCGGGAGACCAGGGACTCCCGGTTCGGCCAGTCGGTGTAGAGGCCCTCCACGTTGGTCAGCACCACCAGCCGCTCCGCGCCGATGGCGGTGGCCAGGGCGGAGGCGGCGGTGTCCGCGTTGATGTTGTAGACCTCCCCGTCGGCGCCGGGGGCGATGGTGGACACCACCGGGATCCGCCCGGATTCGATGAGGTCGAGCAGGGCGTCGGCGCGCACCCCGGTGATGTCGCCGACGAGGCCGATGTCGGTGGGCACCCCGCCGACGTCGACGAGGCGCTTCTCCGCCTGGAAGAGGCCGCCGTCCTCCCCGGAGGTGCCCACCGCGTAGGGCCCGTGCTCGTTGATGAGGCCCACCAGCTCCCGGCCGACCTGGCCGAAGAGCACCATCCGGACCACCTCCATCACCTCGGCGGTGGTGACCCGGAAACCGCCCCGGAACTCGCCCTCCATGCCCAGCCGGCGCAGCATCGCCGAGATCTGGGGGCCGCCGCCGTGCACCACCACCGGTTTCACGCCGACGGTGCGCAGGAAGACCATGTCCTTGGCGAAGGCGCGCTTGAGGTCCTCGTCGACCATGGCGTTGCCGCCGTACTTCACCACCACGATCCGGTCGCGGTAGTGCTGCAGCCAGGGCAGCGCCTCGGCGAGCACGTGGGCGCGCTGCCGGGCGGTGAGGTCCCCGGTGACCTCGGGGTCGATTTCGGGGGGTTGCACGGTCATGGGCCGGTGTCCTCCTGTGGTGGGGCGGGCTAGCTGGAGTAGGCGGAGTTGATGTGCACGTAGTCGTGGGAGAGGTCCGTGGTGCGGATGGTCGCCGAGGCCGCGTCGCCGGTGCCGAGGTCCACCTCCACGGTGATGTCCGGCCCGGAGAGGTCGACCTCCCGGGCGTCGGGGGTGCCGGCGGTGTCCGCGCACACCAGGTGGCCGTTGAAGCGCACCGAGATCCGCTCCGGGTCCATCGCCACCGGGGCGGTGCCGACGGCGGCGAGCACCCGGCCCCAGTTCGGGTCGGAGCCGAACATGGCGCATTTGAACAGGTTGTCCCGGCCGATCACCCGGGCGGCGGTGAGCGCCTGCTCCTCGCCGCCGGTGCCGCGCACCGTGATCGCGACGCGCTTGGTGACGCCCTCGGCGTCGGCCTGCATCTGCCGGGCGATGTCCTCGCAGGCGGCGCGCACCACGGCGTTGAACTCGGCCTGGTCGGGGGTGACCCCGGAGGCCCCGGAGGCCAGCAGCACCGCGGTGTCGTTGGTGGAGGTCGAGCCGTCCACGTCGAGCCGGTTGAAGGTGAGCTCGGCGGCGCCGGCGAGGGCCTCGTGGGCCATCGCCGGGGTGACCCGGGCGTCGGTGGTGATCACCGCGAGCATGGTGGCCATGGCGGGGCTGATCATGCCCACGCCCTTGCCCATGGCGCCGACGAGGTAGCCGGCGCCGGCGGCGACGGCCTGCTTGGGCACCAGGTCGGTGGTGCGGATCGCGTCGGCGGCGGCGTCCGCGCCGGACTGGTCCCCGGTGAGCCCGGCGACCAGGTCGTCCATCCCGCCGAGGAGCACGTCCATGGGCAGCCGGTCGCCGATGAGCCCGGTGGAGGCCACGCCCACCTCGTCGACGGCGAGGTCGAGCCGGTCGGCGACGGCCTCGCAGGTGGCCAGGGCGTCGGCGATCCCGGCGGCGCCGTTGCAGGCGTTGGCGTTGCCGGAGTTGAGCACCACCGCGCGCAGCCGGCCGTCGGCGACGTGGTCGCGCAGCACCACCACGGGGGCGGCCTGCACCCGGTTGAGGGTGAGCACCGCGGCGGCGGCGTGGTCGGGGCCGTCGTTGACGACCAGGGCCAGGTCCCGGTTGCCGGAGGCCTTGATCCCGGCGGTGGTGCCGGCGGCGCGGAAGCCGGCCGGGGCGGTGACGCCGGTGGGCCGGGCGTCGGCGGGGGTGGTTTCGTTCATGTCCTGGGGTGTCCCTCGGGTGGCGGTCGGGTGGTCGGTGGGCGGGTCTAGGGGGCGAGGCCGGCGCGGGGCAGCCCGGCGGTCTCGTCCAGGCCGAGCATGAGGTTCATGCACTGCACGGCGGCGCCGGCGGTGCCCTTGACCAGGTTGTCGATGGCGGAGGTGACGAGCAGCCGGCCGGCGCGCTCGTCGACCTCGACCTGCAGCTGCACCATGTTGGAGCCGACCACGGACTTGGTCTGCGGCTGCAGGCCCTCGGCGAGCAGCTGCACGAAGGGCTCCCCGGCGTAGTGCTCCGCGTAGGCGGCGCGGGCGGCGGCGGTGGTGGTCGCCGGGTCCGCCAGCGGTGCGGTGGCCACGGTGAGGATGCCGCGGGAGGTGGGCGCGAGCACCGGGGTGAAGCTCACCGAGAGCTCCCCGGCCCCGCCGAGGTTCTGCAGGAACTCGGCGGTGTGCCGGTGCCGGCCGGCGGTGTTGTAGGCGCGCAGGTTGCCCATCACCTCGGAGCCGAGCATCGGCACCGCGGCCTTCTTCCCGGCCCCGGAGGTGCCGGTGACGGAGACGATGGACCACTGCGGCTCCACCAGGCCGGCGGCGGTGGCGGGCAGGCAGGCGATGGTGCCGCCGGTGGGGAAGCAGCCGGGCACCGCGACGCGGCGGGAGGAGGCGATCGCCTCCCGGCCGCCGGGCAGTTCCGGGATCCCGTAGGTCCAGGAGCCGGCGTGCTCGGTGCCGTAGTAGCGGCGCCATTCCGCCGGGTCGGAGAGCCGGAAGTCCGCCCCGCAGTCCAGGATCGCCGGCGCGTCCGGGCCCTCGCCGAGGGCGGCGGCGATCTCCGCGGAGTGCCCGTGCGGCAGGCCGAGGAAGACCGCGTCATGGCCGGCGAGGTTCTCCGGGGTGGTCTCCTGGATCACCCGGTCGGCCAGGGGGGCCAGATGCGGCAGGATCTCGCCGACCGACCGCCCGGCGTTCGAGGCGGCGGTGAGCGCGCCGATGGCGAGCTCCCCGGAGGCGTACGCGGGGTGGTCGAGCAGGAGACGGAGCACCTCGGAACCGGCGTAGCCGCTGGCTCCGGCGATGGCCACTGAGTAAGTCATGCGACCATTCAAGGGCATTATTCAGTTGAACGCAAGTTATTCATCGTGCGTGTCCCCGGCCCCGGCTCACATCCGCGGCTGCGCCCCGTGCCGGGTGCGCGCCAGCTCCGCGGCGGCCAACCGGGCCGCGGAGGCCTCGTCCTCGGTCAGGGTGCGGTCCATCGCCCGGAAGCGCAGCGCGAAGGCCAGGGAGCGCCGGTCGGCGCCGAGGGCCTCGGAGCGGTACACGTCGAACAGGCGCACCTGCTCCAGCAGCTCGCCCGCGCCCTCGGCGATGGTGGCCTGCACCGCCGCCGCCGGCACCGCGTCGTCGACGACCAGCGCCAGATCCTGGTGCACCGCCGGGAAGGAGCTCAGCCGCGGGGCGGGCAGGCGCTCGGCCAGCGGCAGCGCGTCCAGGTCCAGCTCCATGGCGCAGGTGCGCTCGGGCAGGTTCGCCGCCCGGCACACCGCCGGGTGCAGCTCCCCGGCGTGGCCCACCACGGCCCCGGCCACCCGCAGCTCCGCGCAGCGGCCCGGATGCCAGGGCAGGTGCTCGGCGGCGGCGAGCTCCAGCTCCACCCCGGCGGCCCGGGCGACCACCCGGGCCGATTCGATGGCGTCGGCGGCGGTGTAGTCCCGGCCCGGTCCCCAGGGGGTGTCCAGCTCCACCCGGCCGCAGGCCACGGTGGCCACGTGCAGCGGCTGCGCGGGCAGCGAGTCGATCACCGCGGCGATCTCCTCGGCCGGGGGCCGGCCGGAGGTGTCCGGCATCGGGGAGCGGCCCGTGCCGCGGGCCAGGCTGACCTGGGCCAGCCCGTAGAGGGAGAGGTCCACCTGGCCGCGGGAGACGTTGCGGCGCAGCGACTCCAGCATCGCCGGCAGCAGGGTGGTGCCCAGCAGCGGCCGGTCCGCCTCCAGGGGGTTGACCACCCGCACCGCGGCGCGGCGCGGGTCATCGGCCGCCAGGCCCCAGGTGTCGAAGACGTCCGCGGCGGTGAAGGGGGTGGGGATGATCTCCAGGTAGCCGGCGTGCGCCAGCGCATGGCCGACCGCGCGCCGCCGGATCTGGCGCGGGGTGAGCCCGCGGCCGGCCGGGGCCACCGGCAGGGTCACCGGGATGTCCTCCAGGCCCTCCAGGCGCAGCACCTCCTCCACCAGGTCCGCGGGCATGGTGAGATCCGGCCGCCAGCTCGGCGGGGTGACGGTGAGCGGATCGTCCCCGGTCACCGCGCAGCCGACCTCGCGCAGCCGGGCGATGACGGTCTCCCGCGGGTAGTCCACCCCGGCGACCTCCCCGGGCCGGGTGGCGGCCATGGTGATGGCCCGCGGGGCGGGCGCCTCGCCGACCAGGGTGCGCCCGGGGTCGACCTCGCCGCCGCCGTATTCGGCGAGCAGCCGGCAGGCCAGATCCAGGGCGGGCTCCACCAGCGCCGGGTCCACCCCCCGCTCGAAGCGGCGGGAGGCCTCGGAGGAGAGCTTGTGCCGGCGGCCGGTGCGGAACACCCGCAGCGGCGACCAGGTCGCCGCCTCGAGCAGCACATCGGTGGTGCCCTCGCCGATTTCGGAGGTCAGCCCGCCCATCACCCCGGCCAGGGACTGGATCCCGGAGTCGTCGCAGATCACCACGTCCCCGGGGTCGAGCTCCCGCTCGACGTGATCGAGGGTGGTGAGCCGCTCCCCCGCCGCGGCGTTGCGCACCACCAGGCCGCCGGCGATGCGCGCCCCGTCGAAGGCGTGCATCGGCTGGCCGAGCAGCAGCATCACGTAGTTGGTGACGTCGGTGGGCAGGTTCACGCTGCGCTGCCCGGCCAGCTGCAGCCGACGGCGCAGCCACCAGGGGGCCCGGGCCGCCGGGTCCACCCCGCGCACCCGGCGCAGGCCGAAGCGCAGCGCATCGGTCTCCGGGCGCAGCTCCACGGGCAGGCACTCCCCCGAGGCCGCCAGCGGCTCGATCCCGGCCGGATCGGTGAAGGGCAGCTCGAAGGCGGAGGCGATCTCCCGGCCCAGCCCGCGCAGGGACAGCGCGTAGCCGCGGTCCGGGGTGACGTTGACCTCGAAGATCTCCTCGTCCAGGCCGAGCACCCCGCGGGCGTCGGCGCCGATCCCGGTCTCCGCCCCGGCCGCGGCGGCGTGGTCCAGGTCCGCCTGGTCGAGCACGATGATCCCGGGCGAGCTCTCCGCCAGGCCCAGCTCCGCCTCGGAGCACATCATCCCCTCGGAGACGTGCCCGTAGGTCTTCCGGGCGGAGATCGCGAAGCCCCCGGGCAGCTCCGCCCCGGGCAGCGCCACGGCGACGATGTCGCCGACGGCGAAGTTGCGGGCCCCGCAGATGATCCGCTGCGGCTGCTCGCCGCCGACGTCCACCGCGCAGTAGCGGATCGGCTTGCGGAAGCCGGTGAGCTCCTCGATCCCCTCGACCCGGCCGAGCACCAGCGGGCCGGTCACCGGCTCCAGCGGGGCGTGGCCCTCGGTCTCGAAGCCGACCCGGACGAAACCGGCGTCGAGTTCGGCGGGGGTGGGGGCGAATCCGGGCTCGGCGCCGGCCGCGGCGACCTCGGTGACCCAGGACTGGGGGATGATCATGGCGTGCGTTTCTCCTGTGCTGCGGTGGGGCTCGGGTGCGGGGCGGCGGCGGTCAGCCGGTGATGCCGAAGGGCTGGGTGAAGCGGACGTCGCCCTCGACCATGTCGCGCATGTCGGGCAGCCCGTTGCGGAACTGCAGGGTGCGCTCCAGGCCCATGCCGAAGGCGAAGCCGGAGTAGACCTCGGGGTCGACCCCGGCGGCGCGCAGCACATTGGGGTTGACCATCCCGCAGCCGCCCCATTCGATCCAGCCGGCGCCGCCCTTCTTGCCGGGGAACCACACGTCGACCTCCGCGGAGGGCTCGGTGAAGGGGAAGTAGTTGGTGCGCATCCGGGTGCGGGTGTCCGGGCCGAACAGCGCCTTGGCCATGTGGTCCAGGGTGCCGCGCAGATGCCCCATGGTCAGCCCGCGGTCCACCGCCAGGCCCTCCACCTGGTGGAACACCGGGGTGTGCGTGGCGTCGAGCTCATCGGTGCGGAAGGTCCGGCCCGGGCAGATCACGTAGATCGGCGGCTCCCGGTCCAGCATGGTGCGCACCTGCACCGGGGAGGTGTGCGTGCGCAGCACCTGCAGGCTGCCCTCGGGGGCGATGTGGAAGGTGTCCTGCAGGGTGCGCGCCGGATGGTCCGGCAGGAAGTTCAGCGCGTCGAAGTTGAAGTACTCGGCCTCCACCTCGGGGCCCTCGGCGACCTCCCAGCCCATGGCGGTGAAGATGTCCGCGATCCGCTCGGAGAGGATGGTGATGGGGTGCATCCCGCCGCGCTGGCCGCGGGTGGTGTCCACGGTGACGTCGATCCGCTCGGCCTCCAGCCGGCGGGCGTTCTCCTCGGCCTCCAGCTCCGCGCGCCGGGCGGCGTGCGCGGCCTCCACCCGCCCGCGGGCCTGGTTCACCCGGCGGCCGGCGTCCTTGCGCTCGGCCTTGGGCAGCGAGCCCAGCGCCCGGCGGGCCGCCGGGATGGGGGCCTCATCGCCGAGGTGGGCGCGCCGGGCCTCGGCGAGCCCGGCGAGATCGGCCGCGGCGGCGAAGGCCGCCAGGGCGGCGTCGGCCGCCGAGTCGAGCGCCTCGGCGGAGAGATCGGGGGTGCTGGGGTTGTCGCTCACGGTGCGGGGACCATCTTCCTCGTCGTCGATCGGGGCCGGGCGGTGCGCCGGGCCCGGTTGCGGACCGGGCGGATCAAGCATAGTGGGTCGGCTCGGCGCCGCGGGAGCGGGCGGACTCCCACAGGCACATCGCCGCGGCGGTGGCCAGGTTCAGCGACTCCGCCCGCCCCCGGATCGGGATCCGCACCCGGGCGTCGGCGCGGGCGCGGGTCGCCGGGTCCAGCCCGTGGGCCTCGTTGCCGAGCAGCCAGGCCACCGGGCCGGCCGGCAGCGGGTCCGCGCCGAGGGCGAGCTCGGCGTCCGCGGCGGTGGCCAGGGTGGCCACCCCGGCGGCGGCGGCCGCGTCGAGCACCGCACCGATGTCGCGGTGCCGGGCCACCGGCACGTGGAAGAGCGAGCCGGCGGTGGAGCGCACCACCTTCCCGCCGAGCGGGTCCACGCAGTCCCCGGCGAGCACCACCCCGGCCGCGCCGAGGGCGTCGGCCATCCGGATGAGCGTCCCGGCGTTGCCGGGGTCGGCGGTGTCCACGCCGATGAGCGCGATCCCGCCGGGGCCGGTGCCGCCGGCGGCCGCGGCGGCGAGCACCTCCCCGGGCTCGGCCAGGGCGGCGTCGGCGGCGCAGAGCGCGAACAGCCCGGTGCTGGTGACGGTGTCGGCGAGCTTCGCCGCCGCGGCGTCGTCGATCGGGTGCGCGCGCACCCCGGCGGCCGCCGCGGCGGCGAGGATCCCCGGGTGCCGGGCGGCGGCCGCCGCGGCGACGTAGAGCTCCACCGCGGCGCCGGCGGCGATTGCGGCGGACACCGAGTTGGGGCCCTCGGCGAGGAAGCGGCCGGCCTTGCGGCGGGCGGCGCCGCGGTGCAGTTTCGCGGCGGCGACGATCCGCGGGGTGCGCGGGGTGAGGGCGGGGGCGTCGTGCTCCGGGAGGGCCATGCCCGTGACGCTAGCCGATGCCGCGGCCCCGGATCGCCGCCGACCCCGCGCCCCGGGGCGTATTGCCTCGGGGGCGGGGTCGGCGGGCGGGGTGCGCCCGGCGGGCTACTTGGCCTCGGCGGGGGCGTTGACGTCGGCCGGCAGGGCGGCGCGGGCGGCCTCGACCAGGGCGGTGAACGCGGCCGGGTCGGTCACCGCGAGCTCGGCGAGGTTCTTCCGGTCGACCTCGATCCCGGCGGCGGCGAGGCCCTGCATGAACCGGTTGTAGGTCATGCCGTTGGCGCGGGCCGCGGCGTTGATGCGCTGGATCCACAGGCGCCGGAACTGGCCCTTGCGGGCCCGGCGATCCCGGAACTCGTAGGTCTTCGAGTGGAGCATCTGCTCCTTGGCCTTGCGGTACAGCCGGGAGCGCTGGCCCCGGTAGCCCTTGGCGGAGTCGAGGACCTCGCGACGCTTCTTCTTGGCGTTGACGGAGCGCTTCACACGTGCCACGGTGATACTTCCTTACTTGGTTTTTCGTGTTCTTCCTGGGGGCCGCGGAGGCTGATGCGGTCCGCGGGGTGCGCCGGGGTGGGCGGCGCGGGGGCTGTCGGCGGGCGCTCAGGCCTTGCCGAGGAGGCGCTTGACGCGCTTGACATCGGCCTTGGCCACGTCGGTGTCGCCCTTGAGGCGGCGGGTGCGGGTCGAGGGCTTGCCCTCCAGGAGGTGCCGGCGGTTGGCCTGCTCGCGGCGGAGCTTGCCGGAGCCGGTGACCTTGAAACGCTTGGCGGTGCCCTTGTGGGTCTTCTGCTTCATGATTCGTCCACGTCCTTACGCGATTGTCGTGTCCGGTCCACCCCGGGGTGCAGCCGGGGGCCGGGGCACCCGGATGGGGATCCGGGTCGCCGGGTTCTGCGGGCAGCGGGGCGCGCGCCGGGGGCGGGTCATCCCGCGTCCCGGCGTGCGGGCCGGTGCCGTTACTTCTTGCCCTTGCGGACCGGGGCCAGGACCACCGTCATGTTGCGGCCGTCCTGCTTCGGCCGGGCCTCCACCGTGCCGTGCTCGGCGACGTCGTCGGCGAGCCGCTGCAGCAGCCGGAAGCCCAGCTCCGGGCGCGACTGCTCGCGGCCGCGGAACATGATCGTGACCTTGACCTTGGACCCCTTGTCCAGGAACCGGATGACGTTGTTCTTCTTCGTCTCGTAGTCGTGATCGTCGATCTTGGGACGGAACTTCTGTTCCTTGACCACCGTCTGCTGCTGGTTCTTGCGGGACTCGCGCGCCTTCTGGGCCTGCTCGTACTTGAACTTTCCGAAGTCCATGATCTTGCAGACCGGCGGCTTGGCGTTGGGCGCGACCTCGACGAGATCGAGATCGGCCTCGTAGGCGATCTTGCGGGCCTCGTCCGTGCGGACGATCCCGACCTGCTCGCCACCGGGGCCGACGAGGCGGACCTCGGGTACCCGGATGCGGTCGTTGATGCGAGCTTCAGCGCTGATGTGGCCTCCTAAGTCGAGCTTTTCACTGCTGTGCGGACCGCCGCGGGGCGAGGAGGCTGAGGCCACCGCGGGGAACGGGCCGAACCCGCCGGCCGCGGGCGCACCCGGCGGCCGGGCGCGTGCGGCGCCCGCTGGGCCCGGGGCGCGGGCGGGCCGGTTACCCGGCCGGCCCGGTGACCCGGGTGACCCCGGCGCAACCATGGTTCTTCGGCGCACCCAGGGTGGGATCCTCATCCTCTTCGACACCGGCTCGACGGAACCCGGAACCTTGTCCGGGCACAGCCGATCGGCGGTCGTGGGGATGAGGATAGCACGCCCCGGGCCGCGCGGGAAACCGCCGGTCGGCGCGGCGCGGCGGGCCCCGCGGGCGGAACCCCCGGCCCGGGACTAGACAGACCTGTTTGTTTGCGCTAGCCTGCCGGGAAGCCGTACAGACCGGTCCGTTTTCTTTCCGGGGCCGGCGGCGGCGCCCATCCCCACCACACGACCACCGAAGGACGGTGCATCCGCATGATCCTCACCGGCGCGGCCCTGGGGGCCGTACTCGGCTACGTGCTCCAGCGCGGCCGCTTCTGCGTCACGGGCTTCCTCCGCGACATCTGGCTCACCCGCAGCATGCGCGGGTTCACCGCGCTGATGCTGGTCATCGCGGTGCACGCGGTCGGCGCCTGGGGGCTGCACGCCCTCGGCCTGGTGCAGCTGCGCGATCTCGGCTTCCCCCCGGTGGCCAGCATCCTCGGCGGCTTCGTCTTCGGCTACGGGATCGTCATCGCCGGCGGCTGCGCCACCGGCACCTACTACCGCGCCGGGGAGGGCCTGGTCGGCTCCTGGCTGGCGCTGACCACCTACGCCCTCTCCGCCGCCTTCATCAAAATCGGCCCGGCCGCGGACTACACCGAGCGGCTGCGCGGGGCCACCGTCGGCTCCGGCACCATCCACGGCGATCTGGGCCTGCCGGTGGCGGTGCCGCTGCTCGCCCTGGTCGCGGTCACCGGCTGGCTGCTCGCCCGGGAGCTGCGCCGGCCGGCCCTGGCCATCCCCACCCTGCCGGCGCGCAGGACCGGCCTGGCGCATCTGCTCGCCGAGAAGCCCTGGGGCCTCTACCCCACCGCGGTCATCGTGGGCCTCATCGGCGTGGCCGCCTGGCCGCTGTCGGAGGCCACCGGCCGGTACGCCGGCCTCGGCGTGACCACCCCCTCGGCGCACTTCATCGGCTGGGTGGGCACCGGCGAGGCCGAGTACCTCAACTGGGGCACCCTGCTCGCCCTGGGCATCATCGCCGGGTCCTACCTCGCCGCGAAGCTCTCCGGCGAATTCCGGGTCCGGGTGCCCTCCGCGGAGATCGCCTGGCGCTCCGTGCGCGGCGGCGTCGCCATGGGCGTCGGCGCCGCCCTGGCCGGCGGCTGCACCGTCGGCAACGGCATGGTCGCCACCGGCCTCTTCGCCTGGCAGGGCTGGATCTCGCTGGCCGCGATGGTGCTCGGCTGCGGCGTGGCCACCCGGATCTACCTGCAGCGCAAACCGCTGCTGCCGGCCGCGCTGCGCCCCCGCCGGGACCGGGCCGCCGAGCCCGCGCCCGCGCCGGTCACCGCCTGATCCCCCTCCCCCGCGAACCCCCGAACGAAAGGACCCCCCATGACCACCCGAGTGCTCGAGACCACCGGCGCGGTGTGCCCCTTCCCCCTGCTCGAGGCCAAGGAGGCGATCGCCGCGCTCGACGCCGGCGATGAGCTGGTGATCGGCTTCGACTGCACCCAGGCCACCGAGGCGATCCCCCGCTGGGCCGCCGGCGAGGGCCACGGGGTGAAGGACTTCCGCGTCGTCGGCGACGCGGAGTGGACCATCACCGTGGTCAAGGACGGCGCCGCCGCGACGGCCCCCTGACCCGCCACGGAGCGCCCCGGCACCATCCGGTGCCGGGGCGCCGGCGTCCCCGGCCCGTCGTTCAGTCCCCGGCGGCCCCCGGCAGCATCCCCTTCAGATAGGCCCCGGTGTGGCTCCCCGCGCAGCCGGCGACATCCTCCGGGGTGCCCTCCACCACCACCCGGCCGCCGCCGGCGCCGCCCTCCGGGCCGAGATCCAGGATCCAGTCCGCGGCCTTGATCACGTCGAGGTTGTGCTCGATCACGATTACCGTGTTGCCCTTGTCCACCAGGCCCTGCAGCACCAGCATCAGCTTGCGCACGTCCTCGAAGTGCAGGCCGGTGGTCGGCTCGTCGAGGATGTAGGCGGTGCGGCCCCGGGAGCGCTTCTGCAGCTCCGAGGCGAGCTTCACCCGCTGCGCCTCCCCGCCGGAGAGCGTGGTCGCGGACTGACCCAGCCGCACGTAGCCCAGGCCCACGTCCACCAGGGTGTCCAGGTAGCGGGCGATGGACTGGATCGGGGCGAAGAACTCCGCCGCCTCCGAAATCGGCATGTCCAGCACCTGGGCGATGTTCCGGCCCTTGTAGGCCACCTCCAGGGTCTCCCGGTTGTACCGGGCCCCGCCGCAGACCTCGCAGGGCACGTACACGTCGGGCAGGAAGTTCATCTCGATCTTGATGGTGCCGTCGCCCTTGCACGCCTCGCAGCGGCCGCCCTTGACGTTGAAGCTGAACCGCCCGGCCTTGTAGCCGCGCACCTTCGCCTCCTGGGTCTCCGCGAACAGCGCCCGGATCTTGTCGAATACCCCGGTGTAGGTCGCCGGGTTGGACCGGGGGGTGCGCCCGATCGGCGACTGGTCCACCTGCACCAGCTTGTCCAGCTGGTCCAGGCCCTCCACCCGGGTGTGCCGGCCGGGCACCAGCCGGGCGCCGTTGAGCTCATTGCCCATCACCTTCGCCAGGATCTCGTTGACCAGGGTGGATTTGCCGGATCCGGAGACCCCGGTGACGCAGGTGAGCACGCCCAGCGGGAAGGAGGCGGTGACCTCGCGCAGGTTGTTCTCCCGGGCGCCGACGACGGTGATCATCCGGTCGAAGTCCACCGGGCGGCGCCGCTCCGGCACCGCGAGCACCCGCCGGCCGGAGAGGTAGGCCCCGGTGAGCGAATCCTCCTGCTCCAGCACCCCGCCGGGTTCGCCCTGGTAGACGATCCGGCCGCCGTACTCCCCGGCGCCGGGTCCGATGTCCACCAGCCAGTCCGCGGCCCGGATGGTGTCCTCGTCATGCTCCACCACGATCAGGGTGTTGCCCAGATCGCGAAGCTTCTTCAGGGTCTCGATGAGCCGGTGGTTGTCCCGCTGGTGCAGCCCGATGGAGGGCTCGTCGAGGACGTAGAGCACCCCGGCCAGCCCGGAGCCGATCTGGGTGGCCAGCCGGATCCGCTGCGCCTCCCCGCCGGAGAGGGTGCCCGCGGAGCGCGCCAGGGAGAGGTAGTCCAGTCCCACGTCGAGCAGGAAGCGCAGCCGGGCCTGCACCTCGCGCAGCACCCGGCCGGCGATGAGCTCCTCCCGGCGGCCCAGCCGCAGATCGTCGAGGAAGGCGGAGGCCTCCGCCACGGAGAGCTCGGACAGCTCCGCGATGGACAGCTCCCCGCGCTCCCCGCCGGACAGGGTCACCGCGAGCACCTCGGGCTTCAGCCGCGCCCCGCGGCAGGTCGGGCAGGGCACCTCGCGCATGTAGCCGCGCACCCGCTCCTTCTGGGAGTCGCTCTCCGCCCAGTCCAGTTTGCGGTGCAGGTAGGGCATCACGCCCTCGAAGGGGGCGTTGTAGGAGCGCTGCCGGCCGAAGCGGTTCTTGTACTTCACGTGCACCCGGGTCTTCGACCCGTGCATGAGGGCCTCCCGGTGCTTCTTCGGCAGCTCCGCGAAGGGGGTGGCCGGGTCGAAGCCGGTCTCCGCGCCGAGGGCCTCGATGAGCCGGGCGAAGTAGCGGGAGTTGTGCGTGGAGGTCCACGGCGCGATCGCGGCGACCGCGGGCAGCGTCGGATCCGGCACCACCAGCTCCGGGTCCACCTCCAGGCGGGTGCCCAGCCCGTCGCAGGCGGGGCAGGCCCCGTAGGGGGAGTTGAAGGAGAACGACCGCGGCTCCAGCTCGTCGATGCCCAGCCGGTGCCCGTTGGCGCAGGCCATCTTCTCCGAGAAGCGCATCCGCCGGTTCGGGTCCGCGTCGTCGAGGTCCACGCAGTCGAGCACCACCACCCCGTCGGCCAGGCGCAGCGCGGTCTCCACCGAGTCGGTGAGCCGGCGGCGCTGGGCGGGCTTGGCCTGCAGCCGGTCCACCACCACGTCGATGTCGTGCTTGATCTGCTTCTCCAGCTTCGGCGGGTTCGACAGCCGGTGCGCCGCCCCGTCGACCACCACCCGGGCGTAGCCGGCGGCGGCGAGCTCCTCGAAGAGGTCCACGAACTCGCCCTTGCGGGTGCGCACCACCGGGGCGAGCACCTGGAAGCGGGTGCCCTCGGGCAGGGCGAGCACCTGGTCCACGATCTGCTGCGGGGTCTGCGAGCGGATCACCTCCCCGCACACCGGGCAGTGCGGGGTGCCGGTGCGGGCGTAGAGCAGCCGCAGGTAGTCGTGCACCTCGGTGATCGTGCCCACCGTGGACCGGGGGTTGCGGTTGGTGGACTTCTGGTCGATGGACACCGCCGGGGAGAGCCCCTCGATGAGCTCCACCTCGGGCTTCTGCATCTGGCCGAGGAACATCCGGGCGTAGGAGGACAGCGATTCGACGTAGCGGCGCTGGCCCTCGGCGAAGATGGTGTCGAAGGCCAGGGAGGACTTGCCGGAGCCGGACAAGCCCGTGAAGACGATGAACCTGTCGCGGGGCAGATCGATGTCGACGCCGGCGAGGTTGTGCTCCCGGGCGCCGCGGACGATGAGGCGTTCAGCCAACGGGCGGCCTTCCTTCGGTGTCGTGGGGCGCGGCCCCCGCCGCATGCGGGGCCGCGCGGGGCGCGATCGACCATGCTACATCTGTTCGATCCCGGGGCGCGAGGGGGCGGCCGCCGCCGGTTCGCGCCGCCGCCCGGGGCCTCCGTAGGCTGGTCGGCATGGACCAGCCACGTATCACGGTGACCGAGCACTACGACGGCGACCCGGGCGACCGGGAGGTGCAGCTGCTGCGCCTCGGCGGGGTCGCGGTGTACAAGACCGCGGTGGGGCCGATGTCGAACAACTGCTACCTGCTCGCCGCCGGCGGGGAGGGCCTGCTCATCGACGCGGCCGCGGAGCCGGGCCACCTGCTCGCCCTCGCCGAGGCCGCCGGCGCCCCGATCCGGACCGTGCTGACCACCCATTCGCACGCCGACCACGTCGGGGCGCTCGCCGAGGTGCTCGCCGCCACCGGGGCCCGGCACGTCGCCGCCACCCTGGACGCCCCGGATCTGCCGGCGCCGGTGGACGAACTGCTCGACCAGGGCGATGTGCTGGAGTTCGGCGGGGTGGATCCGGTGGTGTTCATCCTGCGCGGGCACACCCGGGGCGGGGCCTGCCTGGCCCTGGAGGTCCCCGGCGCGGAGCCGCACCTCTTCGTCGGCGATTCGCTCTTCCCCGGCGGGGTCGGCAAAACCGAGTCCCAGGCCGCCTTCGCCCAGCTCATCGACGATGTCGCGGAGCGGGTCTTCGAAGCCTACCCGGATGCGGCGGTGGTGCACCCCGGGCACGGGGCGGACACCACCGTCGGCGTGGAGCGCCCGCGGCTGCCGGAGTGGCGCCGTCGCGGCTGGTGAGCGGCCCGGGGCGGGAAAATCCGGTGAACCCGGATCAGGGTTTGCCGTATGATGGGGCGACACCACCCGGCGGCGCCGCGCGCCGCCCACGGACAATCCCCAGGAGTCAAACCGCAATGATCCGCAAGCTCGCCCGCCCGATGCTCGCCTCGGTGTTCGTCGCCGACGGCGTCGACACCCTGAAGAACCCCGGCGACCACGTCGACGGCGCCCGGGAGGTCCTGCAGCAGGTCCGCAAGGTCACCCCGCCGCAGTACGCCGGGCTCATCCCGGACTCCCCCAAGGCGCTGGTGCAGGCCGCCGCCGGGGCGAAGGTCGGGGCCGCCTCGCTGTACGCCCTGGGCCGCGCCCCGCGCCTGGCCGCCGGCACCCTGGCGGTCATCCAGGTGCCCACCGCCCTGGCCCGGCACTCCTTCTGGGCCACCTCCGACGCCGAGGAGAAGAAGAACCGCCGCACCGGCTTCCTCACCGACATCGCCCTGCTCGGCGGGCTGTTCCTGGCCAGCGCGGACACCGCCGGCAAGCCCGGCCTGGCCTGGCGCGCGAACAAGGCCGGCGAGCAGGTGAACAAGAAGGTGCGCGCCGCGCTGCCGACGAAGACCGAGGCGGAGAAGACCCGCGAGGAGCTCGCCGGCCGGGCCGCCGAGTTCGGCGAGGCCGCCCGGGAGAAGGCCGCGGTGCTCGCCGACCGCGCCGCCGCCTCCACCGCCGCCGCCGGCGCCT
The DNA here is from genome assembly GCF_001941505.1 of Corynebacterium sphenisci DSM 44792. Lineage (NCBI taxonomy): Bacteria > Bacillati > Actinomycetota > Actinomycetes > Mycobacteriales > Corynebacteriaceae > Corynebacterium > Corynebacterium sphenisci. The sequence goes on from NZ_CP009248.1 coordinate 1,533,999, forward strand.
ACGTGGAGGAGAACAAGGACGACTGGCGCGACGCGGTCGCCTCCTTCGCCGGGGACGCCCGGGACACCGTCATCGGCGTCGCCGGCGAGGCCCGGGAGAAGCTGCACGAGCTGGCCGAGGAGGCCGACGTGGAGTCCACCGTCGCGGATCTGCGGAAGAGCTCCGGCAAGGCCGCGAAGAAGGCCCGCAAGCGCGGCGAGAAGGCCGCGAAGAAGGCCCGCAGGGAGCTGCGCAAGCTCTCCTAGGCCACCGCGCCGCGCACCCCGCCGCCGGCCCCCGCCGCCCCCGCCACCGGGGCGGCGGGGGCCGGCGCACGTATACTCTCCCTCCTTGGCCGCGGCCGCGCCGCGGCCCCGCCGCCCGCCGCCGAAAGGGGACCCGTGCCGCATCCGGAGCTGCCCGCCGAACAGCGCGTCCTGGACCGGATCTACGCCCACCTGGACGCCGAGCGCCGCCATGACGAGGCGGCGCTGGCCCGGGTGATGCTCGACGATGACCCGGAGCCGGCCGCCCGGGTGGGCCGGGAGGTGGAGTACCACCGGCTGCAGGGCCGGCTGGAGCGGTTCCGGGCCGCGGAGACCGGCCTGGTCTTCGGCCGGATCGACATCGCCGACGCGGAACCGGACAACCCGGTGCCCGGCCACCCGGAGCTGGACCGGCGCTACATCGGCCGGATGGGCCTGTCCGATCCGGGGGACGACTACCGGGGGCTGCTCATGGACTGGCGGGCCCCGCAGGCGCGGCCCTTCTACCTGGCCACCACCGCGCACCCGGAGGGGGTGACGCTGCGCCGGCATCTGCGCACCGGGGGCCGCCGGCTGCGCGCCATCGACGATGAGTGGCTGGCCCTGCCCGCCGGCGCCGACCCGGCGGCGGCCGGCGCCGCCGGGGCCGATGCCGGGGTGGGCGGCGAATCGGTGCTGCGGGAGGTCCTCGACGCCGCCCGCACCGGGCGGATGTCGGGGATCGTGGAGACCATCCAGCGGGAGCAGGACCTGGTGATCCGGGACGCCACCCGGCGCACCATGGTGGTGCAGGGCGGGCCGGGCACCGGCAAGACCGCGGTGGCGCTGCACCGGGTGGCCTGGCTGCTCTACACCCACCGGGAGCGCCTGGAGCGCACCGGGGTGCTCATCCTGGGCCCCAACCGGGCCTTCCTGGACTACATCTCCCGGGTGCTGCCCAGCCTCGGCGAAACCGGGGTGGTGCTCACCACCATCGCCGAGCTCTACCCCGGGGTGGCCGGGGCGGGCGCGGAGGATCTGGTCACCCGGGAGGTGAAGGGCTCCGCGGAGATGGTGCCGATCCTGCGCGCCGCGGTGCGCGACCGGCAGCGGGTGCCCGATGCGCCGATCGACATCCGCCTGGACGATATGACCGTGACGGTGACCCCGGCGATGGCCCGGGCGGCGCGGACCCGGGCGCGGCGCTCCCGGAAACCGCATAACCTGGCCCGGCCGCTGTTCCGGGAGCATCTCGCCGGCGCCCTGGCCGAGGCCGCGGCCGCGGCGATCGGGGCGGATCCGCTGGGCGGGGCGAATCTGCTCACCGCCGCGGACCGGGTGGATCTGCGCGCCGAGCTCGCCGCCGACGATCGGGTCGGCGCGGTGCTCGAGGAGCTGTGGCCGCGGCTCACCCCGGAGCGGGTGCTCGCCGACCTGCTCGGCGACCGGGCGCGGATCGACTCCGCCGCCGCGGACTACGATGAGGCCACCCGGGCGGCGCTGCACCGGGCCGACGGCGCCGCCTTCGGGCCCTCGGATCCGCCGCTGCTCGATGAGCTGGCGGAGCTGCTCGGCGATGACCGCCCGGACGCCGATGAGGAGGATCGGGCCGCCTGGCTGGCCCAGATCGAGGAGGCCCAGGAGGCCCTGGACGTGCTCACCGGCTCCGCGGCCCAGGATCTGGACGACGGCTTCGCCCCGGAGATTCTCATGGCCTACGACCTCATCGACGCCGAGGCGCTCGCCGAGCGGCAGCGGCACCGGGAGCACCGCACCACCGCCGAGCGGGCCCGGGCGGACCGGCGCTGGGCCTACGGGCACGTGATCGTCGACGAGGCCCAGGAGCTCTCCGCGATGGCCTGGCGGATGGTGCACCGGCGCAGCCCCAACGGGTGGATGACCCTGGTCGGCGATATCGCGCAGACCGGCTCCCCGGCGGGCGCGGAGTCCTGGGGGGCCGCGCTGGGCCCGATCCTCGGCGACCGGTGGCGGCTGCACGAGCTGAGCGTGAACTACCGCACCCCCGCGGAGGTGATGGCCGCCGCCGCCCGGGTGCTCGCCCGCATCGATCCGGGGGCGACCCCGCCGACCTCGATCCGGGCCACCGGGCGCCCGGTGCGCCGGATCCCCGCCGATGCCGCGGGGGCGCCGGCGGCGGCGGAGGCGGAGGCGGCGCGGTTGCGCGCCGCGGAACCGGGGCGGCTCACCGCGGTGCTCGGCCCCGGGGACGTCGCCGGGGCCAAGGGCCTGGAGTTCGACCATGTGGTGCTCGCCGACCCGGACGGGATCGCCGCGGCCTCCCCGCAGGGGCTGCAGGACCTCTACGTGGCGATGACCCGGGCCACCCAGTCGCTGACCCTGGTGGGCCCGGCGACGGTGCTGGACGAATAGCCGCGCGCCGCCGCCCCGGGTGGCGGGGCGGCGGCGCGCGGGGCGGGCGGGGCTAGTTGACGGTGTGCACGATCATGACATCGCAGTCGGACTGGCGGGCCACCTCCGCCGGCACGGAGCCCAGCAGCCGGCCGGTGAGCGAGTTGATGCCCCGGTTGCCGACCACCAGCAGATCCGCGCCATGCTCGTTGACCAGGGCCATCAGCGCGTCCACGGGGGAGCCGGAGCGCACCTCGGCCTCCACCCGGCCGGCGCCGGCGGCCTCGGCGGCCTCCTTCGCGGCGGCGAGGTTGGCCTGCGCGGTCTCGTCGCCGAGCACCTGCACCGAATCCTGCCGGAGGGTCTCCGAGGCGGACTTCTCCGAATCGTAGAAGGCGCAGCCGATGATCAGCCGCGCCTCGAAGGCGGCGGCGATCGCCGCGGCGCGCTGCACGGCGAGGAGGGAGGACTTGGAGCCGTCGGTGCCGACGACGATGGTCTGGTAAGCGCTCATGATGCTGTCCTTCCGGGAGGGCTTCGTCCCTGGTGGATGAGGTGATCGGTCTGCCGCGGGGCGGGGGCGGCGTGCTGCTCCGGCGGCCCCGCCGGGCGATGCCACCTAGGGTAGCAAAACCACCGGCGGCGCCCCGCCGGCCGCCCGGGCTCAGTCCACCCCGGCGTCGGACATGCCCCGGTACTCCCGGCGCAGCTCCGCGATCTCGTCGCGCAGCCGGCCGGCGAGCTCGAACTTCAGCTCCCGGGCGGCGGCGCCCATCTGCTCGGTGAGATCGTCGATCAGCTTGCCCAGCTGCGCCTTCGGCAGCCCGGAGGGGTCCACCGCCCCGGCCAGGGCGGCGTCCGCGGCGGCGCCCTCGCCCTCGCCGGGGTCGTCCTCGGCGGTGTCGTAGACCTGGTCCAGGATGTCCGCGATCTTCTTGCGCAGCGGCTGCGGGTCCACCCCGTGGGCCTCGTTGTAGGCGATCTGCTTCTCCCGGCGCCGCTCGGTCTCCTCGATCGCCTCGGCCATCGAGTCGGTGATGGTGTCGGCGTACATGTGCACCTCGCCGCTGACGTTGCGGGCGGCGCGGCCGATGGTCTGGATGAGCGATTTCGAGGAGCGCAGGAAGCCCTCCTTATCCGCGTCCAGGATCGCCACCAGGGACACCTCCGGCAGGTCCAGGCCCTCCCGGAGCAGGTTGATGCCGACCAGCACGTCGTAGTCGCCGAGGCGCAGCTGGCGCAGCAGCTCCACCCGCTTGAGGGTGTCCACGTCGGAGTGCATGTAGCGCACCCGGACCCCGTTCTCCAGCAGGTAGTCGGTGAGGTCCTCGGCCATCTTCTTGGTCAGGGTGGTCACCAGCACCCGCTCATTGCGGCCGGTGCGCAGCCGGATCTCGTGGATCAGGTCGTCGATCTGGCCGGCGGTGGGCTTGACCACCACCTTCGGGTCCACCAGCCCGGTGGGCCGGATCACCTGCTCCACGATCTCCCCGCCGGTCTTCGCCAGCTCGTAGTCGCCGGGGGTGGCGGACATGAACACCACCTGGCCGACCCGGGCGTCGAACTCCTCGAAGGTCAGCGGCCGGTTGTCCAGCGCCGAGGGCAGCCGGAAGCCGAAGTCCACCAGGTTGCGCTTCCGGGAGGCGTCGCCGTTGAACATGCCGCCGATCTGCGGCACGGTGACGTGCGACTCGTCGATGATGGTGAGGAAGTCCTCCGGGAAGTAGTCGATGAGCGTGGCCGGGGCGGAGCCGGCCTCCCGGCCGTCGATGTGCCGGGAGTAGTTCTCGATCCCGGTGCAGAAGCCGACCTGCTGGATCATCTCCAGGTCGTATTCGGTGCGCATCCGCAGCCGCTGCGCCTCCAGCAGCTTGCCCCGGTTCTCCAGGTCGGCGAGCCGTTCGGCGAGCTCCTCGCGGATGTCCGCGATCGCCCGCTCCATCCGCTCCGGGCCCGCCACGTAGTGGGTGCCGGGGAAGATCCGCAGCTCCGGGACCTGGTCGATGATGTCGCCGGTGATCGGGTTGAGGTGGTAGAGCGCGTCGATCTCGTCGCCGAAGAACTCCACCCGCACCGCCTTCTCCTCGTAGGCGGGGATGATGTCCACCACATCGCCCTTGACCCGGAAGGTGCCGCGGGTGAAGGCGATGTCGTTGCGGGCGTACTGGATGTCCACGAGCAGCCGCAGGAAGGCGTCCCGCTCGACCTCCTCGCCCTCCTTGAGCACCACCGAGCGGTCCAGGTAGGACTGCGGGGTGCCCAGGCCGTAGATGCAGGACACCGAGGACACCACCACCACGTCGCGGCGGGAGAGCAGGTTGGAGGTGGCCGCATGGCGCAGCCGCTCCACGTCCTCGTTGATGGAGGAGTCCTTCTCGATGTAGGTGTCGGTCTGCGCGATGTACGCCTCGGGTTGGTAGTAGTCGTAGTAGCTGACGAAGTACTCGACGGCGTTGTTCGGCAGCAGCGAGCGCAGCTCGTTGGCGAGCTGCGCGGCGAGGGTCTTGTTCGGCGCCATCACCAGGGTGGGCCGCTGCATCCGCTCGATGAGCCAGGCGGCGGTGGCGGATTTGCCGGTGCCGGTGGCGCCCATGAGCACCACCTCCCGCTCCCCGCGGCCGAGCCGCTCGGCGAGCTCCTCGATGGCCTGCGGCTGGTCGCCGGCGGGCTCGAAGTCGCTGATCACCTCGAAGCGGGCGTCGGTGCGCTCGATGTCGCCGACGGGGCGGAACTCGGATTGGGCGAGGACCGGGTGCTCTGCTGCGAACGCCATGGATCCCAGGGTACGCAGCCGCGGCGGGGCCGCCGCGGCGGGCCGCGCGCGGCTAGCCCGCGGTGGCCAGGATCTCGTCCGGGGTCCCCGGGAGGTCCACGGTGGCGGTGACCTCCCCGGCGGCCAGGTCGACGATGTGCAGGGCGCGGGCGGCGGGGTCGGTGACGTAGGCCCGGTCGCCGGCGACGGCGAGGGCGGGCCGGGGCCGCTGCCACTCCTCCGGCTCGGTCCACCCCCCGATCACCTCGATGGTCCCGGTGACCGCGCCGGCGGCGGGGTCCACCAGGTGCAGGGCGCCGTCGGTGCCGAGCACCACGCCGATCCCCGCCTCGGTCATCGCCAGGGAGCGGAAGCTGTAGGAGGTCCCGAGGTCCACCAGGCGCAGGCTGGCGTCCCGGGTGTCCACCACGGCGACCCGGGTGGGCCGCTGCGGGCGATCGGCCCGGGCGGCGGCCTCGTCGTCCCGGTAGTCGGCGAGCACCAGGGGCGAGTCGGGGACGCCGATCTCGGTGCCGATCCGGCCGTAGCCGCCGGGGGCGGCGGCCTTGGCGACGGTGCCGTCGCGGTGCACCAGGGCCCCGTCGGCGCAGCCGACGACGACCGCGCCGCCGGCGGCCTCGGCGGCGCCGTGCGCCCCGGGGCAGTCCTCGTGGCGCTCCAGCTCCTCGCCCGCGCCATCGCGCAGGGCCACCCCGATCCGCTCCCCGGCCCCGTCGGAGAGGGTGGTCAGGTAGCGGTCGCGATCCTCGCGCACGGCGATGCCGTGGTGGGCGGGCAGCCGGAACTGCTCGGTGACCGCCATCCCGGCCAGGCGCACCTCGGTGACCTGGCCGGCGTCGTCGAAGAGCACCGCCCGGGTCGGCCCGCCGACGACGTGGCCGGGTTCCTCGGCGGGCACGGTGAAGCCGGTGAAGGAGGGTTCCCCGGCGTGGTGGTGGAAGTGGTCCCCGTGCGCCCGGGAGTAGGAGCCCAGGTCCAGGGCCCGGAAACCGGCCGCGTCGGTGACGAAGGCGTGCCGGCCGTCGCCGGCGGCGTTGAGCCGCAGGTAGCCCTCGGCGGGCAGATCCGCGAGGACCTTCGGCTCCTCGCCGCCGTCGAGGACGAGCACCCCGCCCTCGTGGGTGATCGCCACCCGGGGCTGGGCGGAGCGCACCTCGGGCAGGCTCGCCGCGGCGCCGTCGTGGCCGTGGTCGTGGCCGGCGCCGTCGTGATCGTGGTCGTGGCCGGCGCCGGCGTGGTCATCCGCTGCGTCGGCGGCGGGGTCGTCGTCGGCGCAGGCGCCGAGCAGCAGGGCGGGGGTGGCGAGCACGGCCAGCAGGGTGGGCCGCAGAAGGGTATCGGACATGCCGGACAGCAAACCGAAAATGACAACCGTTGTCAACTAGAGGGGTCTCCCCCGCTCAGGCGCGTTTCGCCGCCTCCGGGGCCAGCCGCCCCCGCCACAGCCGATCCACCTGCTCCACCAGCTCCTCCCGGGTGCCGGAGTTGTCCAGCACCACATCGGCGGCGGCCAGCCGGGTGGCGTCGTCGATCTGCGCGGCGATCCGGCGCCGCGCATCGGCGGCGTCCACCCCGCGCGACTCCACCAGCCGGCGCACCCGGATCTCCTCCGGGGCGTGCACCACCACGACCAGATCATGATCCCCGGCCAGGCCGTTCTCGATGAGCAGCGGCATATCGTGCACCAGCACCTCCCCCGGCCGGGCCAGGGCGAACAACTCCGCGGTGCGGGCCGCGATCCGCGGATGGGTGATCGCGTTGAGCCGGCGCCGGGAGGCGTCATCGGCGAAGGCGCGGCGGGCCAGCAGCGCCCGGTCCAGGGTGCCGTCGGCGGCGATCACGTCCGCGCCGAAGGCCTCGGCCAGCTCCGCCAGGGCGGGCTCGCCGGGGGCGACCACCTCCCGGGCGATCGCGTCGGCGTCCACCACCCGGGCCCCGTGCTCGCGCAGCCGCGCGCTCACCGAGGACTTGCCGCTGCCCATCCCGCCGGTCAATCCCACTGTCAGCATGCCGGCCAGCCTAACCGGGGCGCGGCGGCCGCGCGGGGCGGGCACGCGGAAAAAAGGGGCCGCGCCCCGCCCCGCCGAGGCGGGAGGGGGCGCGGCCCGGTGCGCGGGTGCGCGGCGGCGCGGCTAGTTGCCGGCCAGCTTCTCGCGCAGCGCGGCGAGCTGCTCGTCGGAGGCGAGGGTGCCGCCGGACTCGGCGGGGGCCTCGGTGGCCGCGGTGGCGGCGCCGGAGCTGTAGTTCGCCGGGGCGGAGGCCGCCTCGGCGGCCTGCGCGCGGTGCCGCTCGATCTGGGCGGTGTGCAGCTGGTGGTGCCGCTCCGCCTCCGCGTAGCGGGCCTCCCACTCGGCGCGCTGGGTCTCGTAGCCCTCCATCCACTCGTTGGTCTCCGGGTCGAAGCCCTCCGGGAAGATGTAGTTGCCCTGCTCGTCGTAGGAGTCGCCCATGCCGTACTTGGTGGGGTCGAACTCCTCGGTGTAGTCCTCGTCGGCCTGCTTCAGGGACAGCGAGATCCGGCGGCGCTCCAGGTCGATGTCGATGACCTTGACCATGACCTCCTCGCCGACGCTGACGATCTGGTCCGGCACGTCGACGTGCCGCTCGGCCAGCTCGGAGATGTGCACCAGGCCCTCGATGCCCTCCTCGACCCGGACGAAGGCGCCGAAGGGCACCAGCTTGGTGACCTTGCCCGGCACGATCTGGCCGATCGCGTGGGTGCGGGCGAACACGCGCCACGGGTCCTCCTGGGTCGCCTTCAGCGACAGGGAGACGCGCTCGCGGTTGAGGTCGACCTCGAGCACCTCGACGGTGACCTCGTCGCCGACCGCGACGACCTCGGACGGGTGGTCGATGTGCTTCCAGGACAGCTCGGAGACGTGCACCAGGCCGTCGACCCCGCCGAGATCCACGAAGGCGCCGAAGTTGACGATGGAGGACACGACGCCCTTGCGGACCTGGCCCTTCTGCAGCTGGTGCAGGAACTCGGAGCGCACCTCGGACTGGGTCTGCTCCAGCCAGGCCCGGCGGGAGAGCACCACGTTGTTGCGGTTCTTGTCCAGCTCGATGATCTTCGCCTCGAGCTCCTGGCCGATGTAGGGCTGCAGATCGCGGACCCGGCGCATCTCCACCAGGGAGGCCGGCAGGAAGCCGCGCAGGCCGATGTCCAGGATGAGGCCGCCCTTGACGACCTCGATGACGGTGCCGGTGACCGGCTCGTCCTTCTCCTTGAGGTCCTCGATGGTGCCCCAGGCGCGCTCGTACTGGGCGCGCTTCTTGGACAGGATCAGCCGACCCTCCTTGTCCTCCTTCGTGAGGACCAGGGCGTCGATCTCGTCACCGACCTCGACCACCTCGTCGGGGTCGACATCGTGCTTGATGGACAGCTCGCGGGAGGGGATGACGCCCTCGGTCTTGTAGCCGATGTCGAGCAGGACCTCGTCGCGGTCGACCTTGACGACGGTGCCCTCGACGATGTCCCCATCGTTGAAGTACTTGATCGTGGCGTCGACGGCGGCGAGGAAATCCTCAGCGGTGCCAATGTCGTTGATGGCGACCTGAGGGGTGTTGGAGGTGGGCATATGCGATGTGCTCCGAAGCGGTTGGAATCGAAAACGGACAGGGTGCGCATGCGCGCCAGGCTCGGCTCGGCGGACGGCGGGCAGCTTCGGCGGATGCTCCGACGGGATCGCGAAACCGGACGTGCGCGCACACGTGCCGGATACCCTACCCCCGCGGCGCCGGTGCGGCAAATACCCCCGGCCACCCCGCAACCCCGCCACGACCAGGGCTGTGACCGCTGTGACGGGAGGGGCGCGGGCGCCGGTGCCGGGGGTGCTCAGCGGGCCCTGATGCGCACCTCCGCGGGCCCGTCGCGCAGCACCACCAGGCAGAGATCGGCGACTCGCCGGCCGGTGGCGTCCTCCAGCAGCCCGGCGTAGGTCCCCAACTGCGCGAAGTACCGGGCCAGCTCCTCCTCCCCGATGGTCACGTCGGTCTTGTAATCGATGATGTGCAGCAGCCCGGAGTCGTCCTCCCACACCAGGTCGGCGATGCCGAACACCGGCTGCGCCGCCCCGTCCGCACCGGCGGTGACCCCGGTGAGGTGCATCTCCCGCCAGTGCCGGGGCGCGGCCGCGGCGGCGCGCACCGGGGCCGATTCCAACGCGGAGCGGGCCCGGGCGACGAAGGCGTCGGCATCGCCCAGGCCCGCGGCGCGCGCGTGGGCCCGGGCCGCGGCCGCCCAGGCGCCGTCCTCGGCGGTATCCGCGTCGAGATCGGAGTGCTCCAGGAAGGCGTGCATCGCGTCACCGAAGACCGGGCCGTGGTCGGCGTACCCGACCGCCGGCGGGGCCACCGGCTCCGGTACCGGGGCAGGGGTGCCGGCCGCGCCGACGACGTCGCCCAGGGCCGCCCCGGCGGCGGCGCCGACCGCGGTGGCGGCGACCGCCGCGGCGGATTCCCCCTCGAAGCGCAGCCGCCCCTCGTCCAGCAGCCCGGTCACCGAGGCCAGCCCCGGGATCTCGGCGCTGGCGCGGGCGGCGGCCATCCGCCGCTCGAACTCCTCCGTGGACATCGGGTCGGGCCGCGCCGGGCTCGCCTGCGCCGGCTCCTCGGCGGCGGCGATCTGCTCCGGGGTGGCCTGGTCGGCAAGAATCTCGGGCACCGTCCGCGGGGTGCAGCCCGGCGCCCCGTCCGCCTCGGCGTCGAGGATCGCGGCGAGGAAGTCCGCGCCGCGGCAGCGGCCGCTCACCGCACCGCTCTTGTTCCAGGAGACGTGCCCGGACACCGCGAGCACCGATTCCGCGCGAGTGGCCGCGACGTACCAGAGCCGGGCCCGCTCCGCCTCGAGCTGGGCACGCTCCTCCTCCTGGAGGGCGGCGTAGCCCTCGGTCTGCAAGTCCTTGCGGAACCGGGCGTGCAGCCCGCCGCCGGCGTCGACGAGCACCGGGTCCGGGTCGGTGCGCAGGCCGCGGCCGAGCCCGGCGACGATCACGAAGGGCGCCTCCAGGCCCTTGGCCGCGTGGATGGTCATCAGCCGCACCGCGTCGACGCCGAGCTCCGGGACGATCGCCTCGTTGATCCGGGCCCGATCCGTGGACTGGGCGTCAACCCAGTCGCAGTACTCCCGGAGGGTGCCGCCGGTGGCCTCGTACCACTGCCGGGCCTGCTCCACGACGAAGCGGATCCGGCGCCAGCGGTCCTCCCGGTTGCGGGCGGCGGACCACACCGCGTAGCCGAGCCGCTCCTCCACCACCGCCTCCAGCGCATCGGCCGGGCGCAGCCCGGTACGGCGGGAGTGCAGCCCGTGCAGCCAGGCCAGCCCCTCCCCGACCATGCCCCGGTCCGCCGAATCCCCGTCCGGCGACGCGGGCGGGACGTCGATCCGCCAGCCGCCCCCGCTAAGGCGGTGCTCCAGCAGATCGGCGTCGGAGCAGCCGAACAGCGGGGAGCGCAGCGCCGCGACGCAGGCCACGGCGTCGGTCGGATCCGCGATCGCGCGCATCACGTTGATCAGGGAGAGCACCTCCGGGGCGCGGTAGACCACCGAGGAGGTCGAGGAGCGGTATTCGATGCCCCGGGTGCCGAGCGCGTCCATGATTCGCTCCGCGGCGTGGGCGGTGGGGGTGAGCACCAGGATGTCCGCGTAGGTCACCGGACGGCTGCCGATCCGGCCGCCCTCACGGGTGGTCACCGGCCAACGGTCGGCGACCGCGCCGTGAATGAGCTCGGCAATGTCGGCGGCCTCCGCGGCGAAGTCGACGTCACGGGGGGCCTCGCCGGGCTCCTGTCGCGGCGGGCCGAAGACCAGCGCCCGCCCGCGGCGCGGATCCGCGTCGCCGATCCGCCGGAGATCCGGTCGCGGGGTCAGAGGGACGTAGCCAGCCTGGATCCGCCGGCCGTCGGGGAGGTTCCGTTCCCGCAGGTAGCCGGAGAACACGGCGTTGACCCAGTCGATCACCGCCGGGGTGGAGCGGAAGTTGGTGCGCAGGTTCACCGCGACCTCCTCTCCCGCGGCGGCGGTGTCATCCCGGGCCGCCAGGTAGGTGGAGATGTCCGCCCGCCGGAAGCGGTAGATGGACTGCTTGGGGTCGCCGACGGTGAACAGGTGCCCATCCTGGACCCGGTCATGCGCCCCGGTGGCGATGTTGCGGGCCAGCCGCCACTGCAGCGGGTCGGTGTCCTGGAACTCGTCGAGCAGGATCATCCGGAACCGCCCATGCAGCGCGTCGCGCACCTCCGGATCCCGGGTGAGCTCCTCGGCGATCACCAGCAGATCGTGGAAGGTCAGTCGCCCGGTACGGCGGCGCTCCGCAGCCGCCGCCAGCGCATCGGCGCCGGCGGCCAGGGCGATCGCCTCCGCGCAGCGGCTCAGCCGGTCGCCGACCACCGCCCGGTAGCCGTCGAAGATGCCGCTGAGTTCCTTGCGCAAATCGGTGATCTTCACCGGCGCCCCGTCCATCCGGGCGCCCTTCCAGGCGTCCGCCTTGCTGATCCGGTGCACCGAGCGGCCGTCATTGGGCAGCCGGATCGACGCCCAGGCGCGATCTCCGGGACCGGTGTCAGCGACGGCCTCGGCAAGCTCGTCGGCGAAGCGGGTGCAGTCCCGGATCAGCGCCAGCAGCGGGTCCCCGGTCGGCGCCCCGGCGATGCCGCGGGCGCCGAGGTCCCGGGCGTCGGCGATCACCCGGCGTAGCTCCGCCCACGGGGTCGCGTCCAGGTCGGGCAACTCCGGGTCGGGGTCGGCGAGGTGGTAATTCTCGTCGATGCCGGCGCGGACCGCCCGGATGTCGTCGACCTCGATGCCGTGCTCCACGAGGATCGCGGCGGCCTCGGCGAGGGTGCGATCAGCATCGTCCTCGGGGGTCTCCGCGGGAAACAGCCGGGCCCGGAAATCCGCCCACCCCCGCTCCGCGGCCACGTCCTGGCCGATGTCGGCGAGGATCTCCACCCGCGGCGGCACCCTCGCCGCCAGCGGGTACAGGGAGATGATCCGGCGGGCGAAGCGGTGCAGGGTCTCGATGGCGGCGCCGTCGAGGCCGTCGAGGGCGGCGCCCAGCCGCTCTGCCTTCGCCGGGTCGGCTCCGCCCAGGTCGGCGGCCTCCTGCTCCAGCATCCCGCGGATCCGGGCGCGCATCTCCGCGGCGGCCTTCTCCGTGAAGGTGATCGCCGCAATAGACTCCACCGGGATCCCGTCGTCGATGATCAGGGTCCGCAGCCGCTGCACCATGCTGTGCGTCTTCCCGGTGCCGGCGCCGGCCTCCACGAAGAGGGTGTGGCCGGTGCCGGCGGCGATCAGCTCGCGTTCCCCGGCATCGGCGAGTGCCCCGGCGGGGGTGGTCCCGTGCTCGCTCATCTGCTGCTCCTATTCCCGTCCGGTCTCTTCGTCGTCCTTGGCCCGCAGATGCTCCGCGATGCGCCGGCCCTCCGCGGCAAGCAGACCCCCGCCCAGCCGGATCACCGCCGGGTCATCGGCCAGGTACGGCGGGATCTCCGTCGGCGGCGGGAACCAGCCCGCGCGCAGCTGCGGGTGCAGACGCTCGAGGTCCTGGGTGAGGCGGGCGATCGCGGCATCGGCGGGAACCTCTCGGGACTGCTCCTCCCCCGGAGTGCCCGGCGCCCTGGCCTCCGGGTCGAGCAGCTCCACGAAGAGGTACCGGCCGAGCGTCTCCGCCGGACCGTAAATGGCGCGCATCGCGAGCCCGTAGATGCCCAGCTGCAGCCGGGTGCCGTCGGCGGTCGGCGTCTCCGGGGTGACGCCCGCGTAACCGGAGCCCCTGCCGGTCTTGTAGTCGGTGACCCGGTATTGGCCGGTGATCTCGTTGACGTCGACCCGGTCTATGCTGCCGCGGAAGCGGAAGGGCGGGTCCTCGCCGACGTCGAGCCGCACTTCGGGGCCGGCCGCCCCGCCGAAGGTGAGCTCCGCGGCGATGGGGCGCCAGCCGAAGGCGGATTCGTGGGCGTCGAGCCGGCCGAAGGCACGGGCCGCGGAAATGATCTGCTCCCGGGTCCGCCGCCACAGGTTGGGCAGGTAGCCGGCGCTGTCGTGGGCATCGAGGTGCTCCCCGGCGATCGCCTCCAGCGCATCGGCCCAGGCATCGGCGTCGGGGGCGCCGACCCGATCCGCGATCCGGCGGTTGGTCCAGTCCTCCAGGATGGCGTGCACCAGGCTGCCCTTGCCGAGGGCGTCGATCTCCTCGGCATCGGCCGGGTGGTCGAGCACCTCGGCGCCGAGCACCTTCCCGATGAAGTAGAGGAAGGGCTGGGCGATGTACTCCTCCAGCCGGCTCGCCGAGAGCACCTTCGCCAGCACCCCGGGATCCCGGTCGGTCGCGCAGTTGACGCTGCTCGGCACACCCCGCAGCCGATCCCGCTGGATCGTGGCCGCCGTGGCCAGGCGGTCCGCGATCCGCTCCGGCAGGCGCCCCCGGTAGGCGGCGGCCTCGGGCCGCCGCGGTTCCGCGATGATCCCCGGGCTCGCCTGGGCCGCCACGCCCAACCAGAGCTGTTGCCGGGTCGCCGGGGCCTCCTCGAGCAGGGCGGTGGCGAAGGATCGGGCGGCGTCGAGGCCCGGGATGCCGGAGACCCCCATCGGGTCCCGGCCGGCGAGCCCGGCATCGTCCAGGATCCGCTCCACCCGCGCGGCGAGCCACCGGCTGGGCCGGTAGACCATCGTGGAGCGCAGATCCCCGCGCGGCAGCGAGCAGGTCACCTGCTCCGCGGCGGCGAGCGCGGCGTGGAACACCCGGCGCAGCCGGCGCTGCCGGCCCGCCGGGGAGTCCCCGGTCACCACATCCGGCAGGGTCGGGTCCTCCCGGTGCAGCGGGGGCAGGATGCCCTCCGCGCAGCCGAGGGCGAACAGGTGGCGCACCCGGCGGCCGCACGCGTCCCGGTAGAGCTCCACCCGCACGCCCGCCCCGGCCTGGCCGACCGGTGCGGTGACCGGCAGCCGGCGGACCAGCAGGGTCCGCGGGGTGGCGCCGGCCGGCGGGGCGCCGGGAACCCCGGAGCCCAGTGCGGCCGCGCAGGCCGCGAGCACCCCGCGGTCGGCGGATTTCGGCAGGAACCCCTCGATGAGGACGACCAGGGCCTCGGCGAGATCCGCCCAGGAGCCCATCGCGTCGTGCACCGCGGCCAGGGCGGCGGAGAGGTCCCGGACCCAGGCGAGCAGCGCCCGGGCGCGCGCGGCGGTGACCTCGTCACGGTCGGTGACCTCCGGCACGCCCATCACGGTGGCCCGGGCCGCGGCGGCATCGGCGGCGGTGACGTCCAGCACCCCCCAGCCGCCGCCGTCGGTGACCGGGAAGATGTCCCGGGTGAGCCGTTCGGCGTGGAACGCCGGCACCCGGGTCCCGTCGCGTTCCACGGCGGCCAGCGCCCCGGAGGAGAGCCCGTCGAGCACCGCCTCCCGCCGGATCGCCGCCGGATCCTCGTCGAGCAGGAGCAGCAGGCCGCGGGCCGCCACGGAGTCGGCCACGCCGTGGGTGGCGGTGCCGTTGACCGCGACCCCGGCGCGGGCGAAGGCGGGGAAGAGCAGGTTCGGGTAGATCCCGCCGGGGTGCGCGACCGCGATCTCGTGCCCGGGCACGCCCTCGGCGAGCAGGTCCACCACCCGGCGCACCACCGCGGTGACCTCCTCCTCCGCATCGGAGGCGTGCAGCAGGCCGACATGGGCCAGGGCCGGCTCCGCCGGCTCCGGGGCGACCGGGAGCACCCGGACGTTGGCCAGTTCGGCGAGCCGGTCGTGGAGCAGCTCGGCGACCCGGGTGTCCGGGAAGCCGCCGAGGAGAATCACGTCGCCGGCGTCGCGCATCCGGTGCAGCACTGCCTCATCGAGCTCAGGGCCCTCGACCAGGCCCTCGGCGCGCAGTCTGCGGCGGGCGCGCAGCGCCAGGGCAAGGATCTCGGCGTGCAGCGCACCGGATTCGGTGGCGGCGATCCCCTCCAGTTCGGCATCGCCGAGGTGCCGGACCCCGCGCAGCGCCCGGGAGACCGCGTCCACGGTGCCCTCCTGGTCGGCGGCGTAGGCCAGCGCACCCGGGTCCTCGGCGAGCACGGCGAGCACCGCTGCGTCGATGGCGTCCCGGCCGGCCGGGCGCAGCGGGTGCAGTCCGGCCAGGCGCTGCTCGGCGAGGTGGGCGGTGATCGGCACCACCTCCACCGCGGCGCTGCCGCCCGCGCGCGCCAGGGCCCGCCGGATGTCCCGGCTCGCCGCCGGGGAGGGCGCGAGCACGGTCACCGGGTGCAGCGGGTCCCCGCCGCGCAGGTCGTCGATCGCCTCGAGCAGCCCCGGGTAGCCGTCCAGGGTGGTGGTCATCGTCGGTCCTCTCCGGGGGCGGCCGGCGCATCCCCTCGTCGTCAAAAGGATGGCACAGCCACCGGACGCGGGGGCGGGGAAAAATCCCCCGGACTCGAACACCCCTCCGATCGGGCCCCGGTCCCCGCCCGTCCCGGGCGGGGGCCGGACCGGCATCCGGCTCAGTGCGCGGCGGCGTCCCAGTTGCCGCCCACGCCCACGGAGACCTCCAGGGGCACCCGCAGCTCGATCGCGGCGTCCATCTCCCGGCGCAGCAGATCGGCCACGGCCTCCTCCTCGCCCTCGGCGACCTCCACCACCAGCTCGTCATGCACCTGCAGCAGCACCCGGGAGGCCATCGGGGCACCGTCGGGGCCGCCGTGGGCCAGGGCGTCGTCCACGCGCAGCATGGCCACCTTGATGATGTCCGCGGCGGTGCCCTGGATGGGCGAGTTCAGCGCGGCGCGCTCGGCGTTCTCCCGGGCCACCCGGTTCGGGGAGTTGAGGTCCGGCAGGTAGCGGCGCCGGTCGTAGAGGGTGGCGGTGTAGCCGTCGCCGCGGGCGCGCTCCACCACCGCGTCGAGGTAGGCGCGCACCCCGCCGAAGCGCTCGAAGTACTCCTCCATCAGCTCCTTGGCCTCCCCGGCGGGGATGTCCAGCTGCTGGGACAGGCCGAAGGCGGACAGCCCGTAGGCCAGCCCGTAGCTCATCGCCTTCACCCGGCGGCGCAGCTCCGGGGTGACCCCGTCGATGGGCACCCCGAACACCTTCGAGCCGACGTAGTTGTGCAGGTCCTCCCCCTCCCGGTAGGCCTCGATGAGCCCGGCGTCGCCGGAGAGGTGCGCCATCACCCGCATCTCGATCTGGGAGTAGTCGGCGGTGACCAGGGCGGCGTAGCCCTCGCCGACGGTGAAGGCGGCCCGGATTCGGCGGCCGAAATCGGTGCGCACCGGGATGTTCTGCAGGTTCGGCTCCGTGGAGGACAGCCGGCCGGTGGCGGCGACCGCCTGGTTGAAGGTGGTGTGGATCCGGCCGTCCTCGGCGACGGCCTTGATGAGCCCCTCCACGGTGGACTTCATCTTCTGGAACTCGCGGAAGAGCAGCACCTGCTCCAGGAAGGGGTGCGGGGACTTCTTCGCCAGGTTCTCCAGCTCCCGGGCGGCGGTGGAGTAGCCGGTCTTGGTCCGCTTCGTCTTCGGCATGCCCAGCTGGTCGAAGAGCACCTCCTGGAGCTGCTTCGGGGAGCCGAGGTTGAGCTCGGGGCGGTCCACCAGCTCCCGGGCGGAGGCCTCGGCGCCGGCGGTCTGCTCCGCGAAATCGGCGCGCAGCTCCTCCAGGGCCGCGAGGTCCACGGCGATGCCGACCCGCTCCATCCGGGCCAGCACCGGCGCCAGGGGCACCTCGATATCGGCGTAGACCGGGTACAGCCCGGCCTCGTCGAGCTCCGCGGAGAGGGCGGCGACCAGGTCCAGCACCGCGGCGGCGCGCTCCCCGGCCGGCGGCTCCTCGTCGAGCAGGGTGAGCTGCCCGGCCTCGCCGCCCGCGTCCAGGCCGCGCTGCAGATGCCGCTGCAGCACATCGTCGAGCTCGTAGCTGCGCTGGCTGGGCCGCAGCAGGTAGGCGGCGAGGAAGGTGTCGTGCACCACCCCGGCCAGCTCCAGATCGGGGCCGGCCCACAGGGCGTGCATCATGGTCTTCGCGTCATGGGCGGCCTTCGGCGCCGCCGGGTCCGCCAGCCACGCCGCCAGCGCCGCCTCATCGCGCGGGTCGAGATCGGCGAGGTCGAGCACCGCGACGGCCACCGCATCGGCGTCCTCCGCGCCGGCGGCGCCGCGGGCGGCGATCGCCAGCCGGCCCTCGCGCAGGTCCAGCGCCGCGGGGGCGGCCCGGCCGGCCAGCCAGTCGCCGAGGGTGCCGTCGGCCGGCCGCAGTTCGGAGAATTCGGTGGCCTCGGCGGCCGCCGGGGACTCCGCCAGGCCCGCGGCATCGGCGCGCAGGGTGGCCAGCACCCGGTCCCGCAGCGAGGAGCCGAACTCCAGGCGGTCGAAGAAGTCGGCGATGCCCTGGGCGTCGGCCGGCCGCAGCTCCAGCTCCTCCGGGCCGAAGGGCAAGTCGAGGTCCTTGACCATCTCGGTGAGCCGGCGGTTCATCTCCACCGCGTCGAGCCGGTCCCGGAAGTTCTCCCCCGCCTTGCCGCGGATCTCCTCAGCCCGGGCGATGAGCTCCGGCAGGGAGCCGTACTGCACGATCCACTTCGTGGCGGTCTTCTCCCCCACTCCGGGGATCCCGGGCAGGTTGTCGGAGGGGTCCCCGCGCAGCGCCGCGAAATCCGGGTACTGCGTGGGGGTGAGCCCGTACTTCTCCTGCACCGCCTCCGGGGTGAAGCGGTGCAGGTTGGACACCCCGCGCATCGGGTAGAGCACCGTGGTGGACTCGTCGACCAGCTGCAGCGAATCCCGGTCCCCGGTGACGATGAGGGTCTCGAAGCCCTCCGGTTCGGCGCGGGTGGCCAGGGTGGCGATGATGTCGTCGGCCTCGTAGTTGTCCTTCTCGATGGTGACGATGCCCATCGCGGAGAGCACCTCCTGGATGAGCGGCACCTGGCCGCGGAACTCCTCCGGGGCCTTCTCCCGCTGCGCCTTGTACTCGGGGAACATCTCCGAGCGGAAGGTCTTCCGGGAGACGTCGAAGGCGACCGCGACATGGGTGGGCTTCTCCTCGGCGATGAGCGAGGACAGCATGGACAGGAAGCCGTAGACCGCGTTCGTGCACTGCCCGCCGGTGGTGGAGAAGTTGTCCGCGGGCAGCGCGTAGAAGGCGCGGAAGGCCATGGAGTGACCGTCGACGAGCATGAGGGTTCGCTTCATGGCCCCCAGTGTAGGGCCGGGCGGGGTCGCCGCGGCCCCGCCCGCCGGACCCCGGCCGCCGCCGGCCGAGACCCGCCCCGGGCGCACGCGCGGCGACCCCGGCGCGCCGCCCGCGCACCCCATGCGGGGTTGCCCCAGGGGAGCCTGCCCTGTTCCCGCGGCGTCGACCATGCTCGGATCGCCGGATATCGCGCGACCTGGGGACACGGATCCCCCCGGGCGTATACCCCCGGTCGCGGGGGCGGCGATGGTGCGGCGCCGGGCCGCCGGGGATGACCGGGCGAACCGCTCGTGACCTGGTGACGGCCCCGACGTAACATTCGCGAAACACGCCGGGGGAGTTCGGCGCCCCGAACCGATGCCCCCCTGGGCGTCGCGCCACTTGCGGAACCGGGAAAATCGATCCGTATATTTAGGGGTATGAACAGCAATCCCCCACGGCATCGTCGGCCCAGTTCGGCGGATACCCGTGCGCGGATCATCAGCGTCGCGTCCGAGTACTTCACCCGGAAGCCCTTCTCGAAGATTTCGCTGAAAGAGATCGCGGACGAGGCCGGCGTCAGCGCCCCGCTCATCATCAAGTACTTCCGCACGAAGGAGGGGCTGCTGGAGAACCTGATCGACTTCTCCCCGATGCGCGATGTCATCTGCGACGCCGACTTCGACGACATCGGGCGCTCCCTGGCCGATGACGCGATCAACGGCGAACGCTCCGGCACCGCCTCGCTCATCGCCCTGCTGATGGCCACCGCCGGCAGCCAGGCCGCGGTGCGCACCGTGACGGACAAGTTCCAGGAGACCATCGGCGGCGCCCTCTTCGACCGGATCCGGGAGGAGGCCCCGGGCGTCGTCGACGACGATGACGCCGAGCAGCGCTGCCAGTACGCGCTGGCCATGTACACCGGCCTGTGCACGGTGCTCATCAACTACACCCGGGGCATCCCGATCGAGGGCCCCGCGGCGGTGGACTCCTACGGCGCGCACATCCAGAACGTGATCGCCTCGCCCATCGGGGCGCTCACCGACGCCGCCCCGGCCGCGGACTAGGCCGACCCCGACGCCGCCGGCGCGGCGCGCTCCGGGGGATCGGCGGCGGACGCGGACTCGGGTAGCATCCCCGACGATGAACACCAACGACACCGCCCCCGACGCGGCCCGGGCCCCGGTCACCCCGGACGGCGGCCCGCCCTTCCCCGCCCCCACGCCCGCCGCCGCGGTGGCGAACATCGCCCGCGGCGCGCTCATCGGCATCGCCGAGTCCATCCCCGGGGTCTCCGGGGGGACCCTGGCGCTCATCACCGGCATCTACGAGCGGCTGATCTCCTCGGCCACCGCGATCACCCGGCTGCCCCGGGCCATCGCCCGTGGTGAGGCCGCCGCGGCGCTGCGCCGGATCGACTGGTGGCTGCTGCTGCCGGTGGGCCTGGGCATGGTCGCGATGGTCTTCTCCGTGGCCGGCACCATGGAGTCCTTCGTCACCGATCACCCCACCGCCTCCCGGGCGCTGTTCTCCGGGATGATCGCCGCCTCCATCGCCATCCCGCTGCAGGAGATCCGGCCCGGGGAGCTGGATCGGCCCGGGCTGCGGGCGCGCGCGGCCGTGGTGTTCGCGCTGTTCGCCCTCGGCCTGTTCGCGCTGACCTCGATGCCCAAGGCCGCCGCCCACGAGCCCGGCCTCGTCGCGGTCTTCGCCGCCGCCGCGGTGGCGGTGTGCGCCCTGGTGCTGCCCGGGGTCTCCGGCTCCTTCTTCCTGCTCGTGGTGGGCCTCTACGCGCCCACCATGGGCGCCGTCGCGGACCGGGATCTCGGCTATCTCGCGGTGTTCGCCCTCGGCGCGCTCACCGGCATCGTCGCCTTCGTGCGCTTCCTGGAGTGGATGCTGGCCCGGCACCACGGGCTGACCCTGGCCGCGATGGCCGGGCTGCTGCTGGGCTCGCTGCGCGCGCTATGGCCCTGGCAGGCCGTCGACGGGGCGATGCGGGCGCCCGGGGCGGACTGGCCGGCCGCGCTGGCGCTGTTCGCCCTGGGCGCGGCGGTGGTCGCGGTGGTCGCCTGGGCGCAGCGGCGTTTCACCGGCGCCGCGCACGCCGGGTAGGATTCCGCTCATCCCGGGCGGCTCGCGCCCGGGCCGGCCCCAGTAGCCCAATCGGCAGAGGCAACGGATTCAAAACCCGTCCAGTGTGGGTTCGAGTCCCACCTGGGGCACCACCGGACCCCCGATCGGCATCGCCGATCGGGGGTCCGCCCGATCCTGTGGCGGCCGGGGCGCTCCCCTCAGGCGCGGATGAATCGCGGGATTCCCCCGGGTGAACCCATTTCTCGATTTTGACTATGGGCCGATAGCGCCACGCTATCTGACTGGGAATCACCGGCCTTCTGGTGGCGGTTCCCCGCACCGCGTCCGGGATATCCCCTGGATCGGCCCGGCCCGCACTACCCGGGGACGCCGACGGGGCGGCGGAACCCGGCCCGCGGGGCGCCGCGCCCGATTACCCTGGACACCGGCGAAACCCCGCCGAGGAGGAGGAACCTGCCGTGGGCAAGCACAGCCTGGAGCCCGACCGCCGGCCGATCCCGCTGCCGCCGCCCGGGATCGGCGTGCTGCGCGACCGGGTCAGCCCCACCCGCCGCCGGCTCGCCTGGACCGCCGTGGTCCTCGCCGTGGTGGTGGCCCTGGTGCTGCTCCTCCGGCACGGGTCGGCCGCCGCCCGGCCCGCGGCGCTGCTCGCCGCGGGGATCGCGCTGCCGGGGCTGTGGTGGCTGCGGCACCGGCGCCGGGAGCGCCGCGCCGCGATCGACCCGGACGCCCCGGCGGCGGTGCTCGACCGGCGCTGGCGGTTCATCATCCCGATCTCCGGCGCCCTGCTCATCGCCGGCGGCGCCCTGGCGATGAGCCTGCCCGACCCAGGTGCCGGCGGGGCCGCCCCGGCCCCGGCCAACCGCACCCCCGCCGAGGAGCCGGCGGACCGCACCCCGCGCGGCAGCACCAGCGCCACCACCGAGGAGACCACCGAGGAGACCACCGAGGAGACCGCCGTCCCGGAGGAGCCGGCTCCGGTCGACGGGGCGATCGAGGAGGAGGCGCCGCCGCCGGCCCCGGAACCGCAGCCGGCGCCCCCGCCCCCGCCGGCCCCGCCGCCGCCCCCGCCGGGCGGCAACCCGCCGCCGCCCGCCATCCCCGGGGTGCCGCCGCTGCCGGGCTGGGTGCCCGGTATCGGCGATGTGCCAATCCCGGGCGTCGGCGGCTGACCGGCCCGCTACGATGGCGCCAGCGAGAAATGTACGCCACCAGCGCCGAAATCCGGCGCCGCAGGCGGGGATCGGAGCGAACATGGACACGGAGAAGGTCGGGGCCATCACGGACGAGGAGATCTTCCGCGCCCACGAGGGCGGGAAGCTGATCACCGCCTCCACGCTGCCCCTGGACTCCCCGCGGGACCTGTCCATCGCCTACACCCCGGGCGTGGCCCAGGTCTGCGAGGCGATCCACGATGACCCGGCGCTGGCCCGCAAGTACACCTGGACCGGGGGCAACGTCGCGGTGATCACCGACGGCACCGCGGTGCTCGGGCTCGGCGACATCGGGCCCCGCGCGGGGCTGCCGGTGATGGAGGGCAAGGCGCAGCTCTTCGGCCGCTTCGCCGGGATCAACGCGATCCCGCTGGCCCTGGACACCACCGATCCCGATGAGCTGGTGGCCACCATCGCCCGCCTGGCGCCCTCCTTCGGCGGGATCAACCTGGAGGACATCTCCGCCCCGCGCTGCTTCGAGATCGAGCGCCGCCTGGACGAGATGCTGGACATCCCGGTGTTCCACGATGACCAGCACGGCACCGCGATCGTGATCCTCGCCGGGCTGCGCAACGCCTGCAAGCTCACCGGCCGGGAGCTCAAGGACCTGCGGGTGGTGATCTCCGGGGCGGGCGCGGCCGGGGTGGCCACCACCCGGATGCTGCTCGACGCCGGGGTCGCCGACGTGGTGGTCTGCGACTCCCGCGGGATCATCCACCCGGGCCGGGAGCCGCTGAACGAGGTCAAGCGGGACATCGCCGGGATGACCAACCCGCGGGGGCTCACCGGGGACATCCGGGTAGCCCTCGCCGGGGCGGACACCTTCATCGGGGTCAGCGCCGGCCACCTCGGCGAGGACGACGTCGCCGCGATGGCCGAGGGCCCGATCCTGTTCTCCCTGGCCAACCCCTCCCCCGAGATCCCGCAGGAGATCGCGCTGCGGCATGGCTCGGTGGTGGCCACCGGGCGCTCGGACTACCCCAACCAGATCAACAACGTGCTCGCCTTCCCGGGCATCTTCAAGGGGGCCCTCGGCGCCGGGGCCAAGCACATCACCCGGAACATGAAGCTCGCCGCGGCGCGGGCGATCGCCGAGGTCGCCGCCGCGGACCTGGCCCCGGACCAGGTGATCCCCTCCGCCCTGGACCCGCGGGTCGCCCCCGCGGTGACCGCCGCGGTGGAGGTCGCCGCCCGCAACGACCGCTTCTCCGGGGCCCGCCGGGCCACCCGCGCGAAGGACTAGCCCCGGGCGTCCGCACGGCCCGCGCCGGCCCCCGGCCCGAGCCGGCGCCCCCGGTCCCGCCCCGGATGGGGGTGTCCGCGCAGCGGGCCCGGGGCGCTCCCCCGGTGGGGGTAACATCCCGCCCATGAGCAATCGCATCCGCGGCGCGCTGGCCGCGGCCGTCCTCGCGCTGTCGGCGCTCGCCGCCGGCGGCTGCGTGACCAACGAGGAGGGCGGCCGGCCCCCGGACTGGGCGCCGGTGCGCCCGGCGGAGGTGCCCGAGATCGCCGCGCTGCTGCCCGAGGGGATCCGCGAGTCCGGGGAGCTGGTGATCGGCACCAACCCGCCCTTCGCGCCCGCCGAGTTCAAGGACTCCGCCGGCGAGATCATCGGCTTCGACATCGACCTGGCCCAGGCCATCGCCGACGTGGTCGGGGTGCGGCTGGTGGTGCAGGAGCAGGACTTCTCCCTCATCCTGCCCTCGATCTCCGGGGGCACCCTGGACTTCGGCGCCTCCGGGTTCACCGACAACGAGGAGCGCCGGGCCACCTACGATTTCGTCGACTACCTGGAGGCCGGGCTGCAGTGGGCCCGCCAGCCCGGGTCCGCGGTGACCCCCGAGGACGCCTGCGGCATGAAGGTGGCGGTGCAGCGCGGCACCGTCTCCGACACCGACGACGTGCCCGCCGCGGACGCCTCCTGCGCCCGCCGGGGCCTGCCCCCGGTGGAGAAGCTGTCCTACCCGGACTCCGGCACCGCCGCCACCGCGGTGGTGCTCGGCCGCGCCGATGCGCTGTCCGCGGATTCCCCGGTGACCGCGTGGGCGGTCAAGCGCGCCGAGGGCAAGCTGGAGTTCGCCGGGGACATCCACGATGGCGCGATGTACGGTTGGCCGGTGCCCAAGGGCTCGGAGCTGGCCCCGGTGCTGGCCGCCGCCCTGCAGCACCTCATCGACAGCGGCGACTACCGGCGGATCTGCGAGATCTGGGGGCTCGCCGACGGTGCCGTGGACGCGGCCCGGATCAATGGAGAGGAGATCCCGTGAGCGAGACCATCGGCACCAGGAGCCCCCGCCGGGAGGCGACCGAGGCGGAGCTGAAGCAGGTGATCCGGGCCCGGCCGCTGCCGCACCCGGGCCGCTGGCTGGCCGCGGTGCTCCTGCTGGCCGCCCTCGTCGCCTTCGTCGTCGACGCCGCCAACCGGGACGCCTACCGCTGGGACGTCTACTTCGCCTACCTGCTGGACACCCGGATCGCCGCCGCCGCGGCGCGCACCCTGGCGCTGACCGTGCTGGCCATGTTCTTCGGCGTGGTCGGCGGGGCGCTGCTGGCGGTGCTGCGGATGTCGCCGAACCCGGTGCTGTCCTCGGTGGCTTGGCTGTACCTGTGGATCTTCCGGGGCACCCCGATCTACGTGCAGCTGGTGTTCTGGGGGCTGCTGTCCACGATCTACTCCACGGTGGGCGCCGGCTCCTTCACCCTGGACCTGGAGGACTTCCTCACCAACACCTTCTGGCTGGCCGTGATCGGGCTGGCCATGAACGAGGCGGCGTACATGGCCGAGATCGTCCGGGCCGGGATCGAGGCGGTGCCGGAGGGCCAGACCGAGGCCTCCAAGGCGCTGGGCATGAGCTGGTCGCAGACCATCCGCCGGGTGGTGCTGCCGCAGGCGATGCGGATCATCATCCCGCCGACCGGCAACGAGTTCATCTCCCTGCTGAAGACCACCTCCCTGGTGATCGCGGTGTCCTACACCATGGAGCTCTACGGCCGGGCCACGGACATCGCCAACGAGCTCTTCCTGCCGGTGCCGCTGCTGCTGGTGGCGGCCACCTGGTACCTGGCCATCACCTCGGTGCTCATGGTGGGCCAGCACTACCTGGAGAAGTACTTCGCCCGCGGCGCCTCCCGGCAGCTGACGGCGCGGCAGCTGGCCGCGCTCGCCGATGCCGAGGGGGTGCCGCCGTCCAACGCCCGCGTCGTCGACCACGGCGAGCGGCGCTTCACCGAGGAGGATCCGCGATGACCGCCCGACCCGCCCACCGGCGCCCCCGCACCGCCAAGCCGATGGTGGAGGCGAAGAAGGTGCGCAAGAGCTTCGGCCGGCTGGAGGTGCTGCGCGGCATCGACCTGACCGTGCCCACCGGCAGCGTGACCTGCCTGGTGGGCCCCTCCGGCTCCGGCAAGTCGACGCTGCTGCGCTGCGTCAACCACCTGGAGAAGATCACCGCCGGCCGGCTCTACGTCGACGGGGAGCTGATCGGCTACCGGGAGCGCGACGGGGTGCTGCACGAGATCTCCGAGCGCGACGCCGCGCGGCAGCGCGCGGACATCGGCATGGTCTTCCAGAGCTTCAACCTGTTCCCGCACCGCACCGTGCTGGGCAACGTGATCGAGGCCCCGGTGCACGTCAAGGGCATGGATCCCGGCGACGCCTCGGAGCTGGGCATGGAGCTGCTGCACCAGGTGGGCCTCGCGCACAAGGCCGACGCCTACCCGGCGCAGATCTCCGGCGGCCAACAGCAGCGGGTGGCCATCGCCCGGGCGCTGGCGATGCACCCGAAGCTGATGCTCTTCGACGAGCCGACCTCGGCGCTGGACCCGGAGCTGGTCGGCGAGGTGCTCACCGTGATGCGGGGCCTGGCCGATGACGGCATGACCATGATCGTGGTCACCCACGAGCTGTCCTTCGCCCGGGAGGTCGCCGACCAGGTGGTGTTCATGGCCGAGGGCGCGGTGGTGGAGTCCGGGCCCCCGGAGCAGGTGCTGGTGGAGCCGGAGAACGAGCGCACCCGGGCGTTCATCTCCACCCTGTTCTAGGCCCCGCCCCGCCCCGCTCCCCCGGCCGGCTGCGGCGACCGGGCGGATCCGCCGGGGCGGGGTTCGCGGGCCGGCGGGCGTAGCCTGGACGGATACGCCCCGCCGGGATCGCCCCGGCCGCGCCCGGCACCCGGGCCGCGGAGCCCGGGGCACGCGATCCGAGGAGCACCCATGAGCACCATCCACCGGTCCCACGAGCACGAGCACGGCGCCGGCTGCGGCCACGTGTCCTTCCCGCACGGCGACCACGTCGACTACGCCCATGACGGCCACGTGCACCGCCGCGTCGAGGGCGGCTGGGCCGAATGCGAGCCCGAGGGCCATGTCGTCGCCGAGGATCACGGCGATCACGTGCACGGCGAGGGCTGCGGCCATGTCGCGGTGCCCCATGGCGATCACGTGGACTACCTGCACGACGGGCACCGGCACGCCGCGCACGGCGACCACTACGACGAGCACTAGACGGGACGCCCGGGCCGGGCCCGGGCCGCCACGGGGACGCCCCCGCCCGCCGGGCAACCGGCGGGCGGGGGCGTTGGCGTGCGGGGGTCGCGCGCGGGGCTAGACGATCCCCTGGGCGAGCATCGCGTTGGCGACCTTCTTGAAGCCGGCGATGTTCGCGCCGATCACGTAGTCGCCCTCGTGATCGTAGGTGGCGGCGGTGGAGGCGCAGGTGGTGAAGATGTTCTCCATGATCTTCTGCAGCCGCTCGTCGGTGTACTCGAAGGACCATGAGTCGCGGGTGGCGTTCTGCTGCATCTCCAGGGCGGAGGTGGCCACGCCGCCGGCGTTGGCGGCCTTGCCCGGGGCGAAGTTGACGCCCTTCTCCCGGAAGACCTCCACGGCCTCCGGGGTGGAGGGCATGTTCGCGCCCTCCGCGACGTAGCGCACGCCGTTGGCGGCGAGCACCTTGGCGTCCTCGCCGTTGAGCTCGTTCTGGGTGGCGCAGGGCAGCGCCACGTCCGCGGCGAGCTCCCAGATGTTGCCGCCCTCGTGGAACTCGGCGCCCTCGGCGGCGGCGACGTACTCGGCGACCCGCGCCCGGCGGACCTCCTTGACGTCCTTGAGCAGCTCCACGTCCACGCCGTTGGGGGTGGACACGTAGCCGGAGGAGTCGGAGAAGCCGACCACGGTGGCGCCGAGCTGCTGGGCCTTCTCGATGGCGTAGATGGCGACGTTGCCGGAGCCGGAGACGATCACCTTGGCGCCGTCGAAGGACTCGCCGTGGGCCTCGAGCATCTTGCTGGCGAAGTAGACCACGCCGTAGCCGGTGGCCTCGGTGCGCACCAGGGAACCGCCCCAGGTGAGGCCCTTGCCGGTGAGGACCCCGGACTCGTGCTGGTTGGCCAGCCGCCGGTACTGGCCGAACATGTAGCCGATCTCGCGGCCGCCGACGCCGATGTCGCCGGCGGGAACGTCGCGGTACTCGCCGATGTGGCGGTGCAGCTCGGTCATGAAGGACTGGCAGAAGCGCATGATCTCCAGCTCGGACTTGCCCTTGGGATCGAAGTCGGAGCCGCCCTTGCCGCCGCCGATGGGCAGGCCGGTGAGGGAGTTCTTGAAGATCTGCTCGAAGCCGAGGAACTTGATGATGCCCAGGTTCACCGAGGGGTGGAAGCGCAGGCCGCCCTTGTAGGGGCCGAGCACCGAGTTGAACTGCACCCGGAAGCCCCGGTTGACCTGGACCACGCCCTGGTCGTCGACCCAGGGCACGCGGAAGATCAGCTGCCGCTCGGGCTCGCAGAGCCGCTGGATGAGGCCCTGGTCGGCGTAGTGCGGGTCCTTCTCCAGGACCACCTTGAGGGAATCCAGGACCTCGGAGACGGCCTGGTGGAACTCCGGCTCCCCGGCGTTGCGTCGCAGTACCTGCTGATAGAAGTCCGACACCTTCTCTTCGACGTTCAAGTGCTCACCTTTCATTTGTCCCGCCCGTACCCGACGCGAGTGTCCGGCGGGCCGACGTTTGGCCCGGGGCGGGAACGCTGTGCGTTCCTCATACTCTCACGCCGACGGCGGCGGGTGAAAGACCACCGGCCGTTAACCTTAGGTTAACCTTGCTTTCTTGATCAAATGCGCATGGTCCGGTGGCCAGGTGAGCTGTGCCGATCGGCGGCTCATGGACCCCTAGGCCGGCCCGATAAGTGACCGAGGTCACCCTATTCGCCGGCGGCGGGGGCATCCCCCGCCCCGGGCCGCTCCCCCCGTCCGCCCGGGCCGGCTCAGGGCTCGATGGCGAGGAACCAGGGGTACTCGGAGACGGCCTCCAGGAGATCGTCGAACTGCCGGTACACCGGGTCCGGGGGCAGCTCCGCCTCCGGGGTGAGCAGCTTGGACAGGTTCATCGCGGTGGCGTTGAGGGAGCCGACCACCCCCTCCAGGCCGAGGATCCAGCGGCGCTCCACCCGCTCCCCCACGCCGTGGCCGGGGTGCTGCCGCTCGAACTGCTCGCGCAGCTGCGGATCCTCCGGGGCGGAATCGACGTCGATGGTCGCCGAGCCGAGCCGGCCCTCGGCGATGAGCTCGTCGAGCCGGGCCCGGAACGCGTCGGTGAGCTGCTCCACCTCATCGGGGAGCACGAGGACGTTGAACGTGATCGCGGTCATGGCGGTGAGGGTACCCTCAAAAACCGTCCCGCGGCTAGGGGGAGCGACGTATCATCTGCCCATGACCTCGACGCTCGTGGCCATCGGCCCGCCGCTGGCGCTCGCGCTGGCGCTGCTGGTCATCATCGCCGCCGGCGCGATGCGCGACGTGGGCCGGCGACCGCCCTGGCCGGTGCCGGTCGCCGCGCTGCGCGCCACGGTGCAGCTGGCGGTGCTCGCCGGGCTGCTCACCCTGATCGTGGATCGGCTGTGGGCGGTGGCGCTGTTCCTGTGCGTGATGTCCTGGGTGGCCGCGCGCACCTCCGATGGCAGGGTCGGCCGCACCCGCCGCGGCGACCCCCGGGACCGGCGCGGCGGCGAGGGCGACGACGCCGGCGACGGCGACGGCGGTCCGGGCCCGGCCGGGATGGCGCACCGCGCCCGCCGCGTCGCCTGGATGCTGCTGCCGGTGGCCGCCTTCCCGGTGGGGCTCACCCTGGCCCTCCTCGCCGCCGGGGTGGTGCCCCTGCGGGGCATCGCGATCATCCCGGTGGCGGGCATCTTCATCGGCAACGGGATGACCCAGACCTCCCTGGTGGGCCGGCGCTGCCATGATGAGCTGCACCAGCGGCACGGGGAGGTCGAGGCGGCCCTCGCCCTGGGCTTCGAGATGCGCCGGGCCCGGCTGATGGTGCTCCGCGAGGCCGCCCTGGCGCAGATGATGCCCGCGGTGGACTCCATCCGCACCATCGGCCTGGTGTCCATCCCGGGCGCCTTCGTGGGCATGATCCTCGGCGGCGCCGGGCTCATCGAGGCCGCGGTGATGCAGCTCTTCGTGGCCCTGGGCATCCTGGCCACCGCGATGATGGCCGGGACGCTGACCATGCACCTGGTCGCCGCCGGGCGCTGCTGAGCGCGCCCCGGCGCCGCACCCCGGCCCGCGGGCATGATGGGGCCATGCGCGCCCTGGTCTGCCCGGACAGCTTCAAGTCCACCGCCTCCGCCGCCGCGGCCGCCGCCGCCATCGCCCGCGGCCTGCGCGCCGCCGGCTGGGCGACGGTCGAGCTGCCCCTGGCCGACGGCGGGGAGGGCACCGCGGAGCTGCTCGCCGCCGCCGCGGCCGGCCCCGACGCCCCGGCCATCCGCCGGCGGGCCCGGGTCGCCGATCCCCTGGGCCGACCGGTGCGGGCCACCTGGTGGCGGGTGGGCGGGGCCGCCTACGTCGACATCGCCGCGGCCTCCGGGCTGCCCCTGGTCGCCGACGCCGTCGACGACCCGGCCGCGATGGCCGGCGCCGGCACCGCCGGCACCGGGCAGCTGCTCGCCGCCGCCCTGGCCGAGGGGGTGCGCGAGGTCACCCTCGCCCTCGGCGGCTCGGCCACCGTGGACGCCGGGGCCGGGCTGGCCGCCGCGCTGCGCGCCGCCGGCGGACCCGGCCCGGAGGTCACCTGGACGATCCTGGCCGACGTGACCAACCCGCCCTGCGGGCCCCGTGGTGCGGCGGCGGTGTTCGGCCCGCAGAAGGGCCTGGACGCCGCCGGGGCGGCCGCCGCCGAGCGGCGCATCCGCGCCGCCTGCGCCGCCGCCGGGGTGGATCCGGGCGAACCCGGCTACGGCGCCGCCGGGGCCGCCCCGGTGGGCCTGGCCGCGCTGCTCGCCGAGGCCGGGGCGCGGTGGCGGCTGCGCCCCGGGGCGGCCGCCGTCGCCGAGGCGGTGGGCCTGGACGCCGCGCTGGCGCAGGCGGACCTGGTGGTCACCGGCGAAGGCGCCCTGGACGCGCAGTCCCCGCAGGGCAAGGTGATCGGCGAGGTCGCCGCCCGGGCCGCCGCCGCCCGGGTGCCCCTGGCGATCCTCGCCGGCCGCGTCGACGCGGCCGTGGCCGCCGAACTCGGCGCGGTGGCCTGGCGGGCGCTGCCCGGCCCGGCCACCGCCGCGGCCACCCCGCCGGCGCTGGCCCGGGCGGCCGAATCCCTCGGCCGGGAGCTGCGCGCGGCCCGGGGTTGACGCCGGGGCGGGGCCGCGGCGGCCCTACAGTGGTCCCCATGAAGGTCTTCCCGCAGCCGCTGAGCACCCTCGCCGACGGCACCGTCAAGCAGATCAACCCCTTCTCCGGCACCGAGGTGTGGACCGTGCCCGGCCGCGGGAACCGGCCCCTGGGGATCAGCAGGCCCAGCCCGGCGCCGCTCACCGGGGAGGATTTCACCCGCCGCGACTCCTTCGGCGAGGGCAACAAGCTCGCCACCCCGCCGGAGAAGGCCCGGGTGGTGCGCGCCGAGGCCGCCCCCGACCCGGACCCGGAGCTGGACCCGGCCGACCGCGGCGCCGATGGCGTGCACGTGCGCGATCTGGGCCACGGCTTCCGGGAGCTCACCGGGGTGCTGCCCGGCCAGATCGACGACACGGTGGCGGAGTTCCGGCGGGTGCCGAACCTCTTCGAGATCGTCACCTACGACTACTGGGCCGCCAACTACGGTTTCGTCCCCGATGAGCCCACCCGGCGCCGGATGGCCCGCTACCTCGCCGATGACGCCGGCCGGGCCCATGTCGCCGAGATCGTGCGCACCCGGCTGCGCGCCGCCGGCGCCCCGGCCGAGGAGGTCGCCGCGATGGCCGAGGGGGAGCTGATGCTCAAGGCCCCCGGCTACTTCGCCGGCGGCCATGACGTGATCATCGCCCGCCGGCATTTCGTCGACGGCGCCACCCACGATGACCAGCTCGCCTCCTCCGGCACCCTCTCCGTCGCCGAGCACCGGGCCTTCATCCAGTTCACCGTGGACTCCATGGCGGACCTGTACCGGCGCAACCGCTACGTGCGCTACGTCGCCGCCTTCCAGAACTGGCTGAAACCCGCCGGGGCGAGCTTCGACCACCTGCACAAGCAGCTCGTCGCCATCGACGAGCACGGCGAGCAGCTCGCCGACGAGATCGCGCTGCTGCGGAGCCACCCGAACATGTACAACGAGTACGCCGTGGACCACGCCGCCCGGCGCAACCTGGTCATCGCGGAGAACGACCATGCGGTGGCCTTCGCCGGGTTCGGGCACCGCTACCCCACCCTGGAGATCTACTCCACCTCCGCCACCTGCGAGCCCTGGCTGCAGTCGGAGGCGGAGGTCGCCGCCATGTCGGATCTGATCCACGCCTGCCACGCCGCCACCGGGGCGGACGTGCCCTGCAACGAGGAATGGCACCACCGGCCGGTGGACCTCGACGAGCGGATGCCCTGGCGGGTGATGCTGAAATGGCGGGTGTCCAACCTCGCCGGGTTCGAGGGCGGCACCAAGATCTACCTCAACACCATCTCCCCCTGGAATCTGCGCGACCGGGTGGTCCCGGAGCTGTACCGGCTGCGCGACGCCGGGGCCATCGACCGGGGCATCCGGATCGCCACCGAATGCGCCTGCCGGCCGAACAGCCTGCGCTACAACCCGCTGGTCGACGACGCGCCCCGGCTCTAGCGGCGCCGAAACCCGGCGGTAACACGCCGGGGTTAGCGTCGATCCCGGATCCGCCGGCGGCCCCGCCGGCGACACGGGAAGGGAGCACCCCATGGAGCTGACCCCGCGCGAGGAGGACAAGCTGCTGCTGTTCACGGCGGCCCGGGTCGCCGAACGGC
Organism: Corynebacterium sphenisci DSM 44792; assembly: GCF_001941505.1. NCBI lineage: Bacteria > Bacillati > Actinomycetota > Actinomycetes > Mycobacteriales > Corynebacteriaceae > Corynebacterium > Corynebacterium sphenisci. Next base: position 1,566,060 of record NZ_CP009248.1, read on the forward strand.
GCCGGGGCCGGGGGCTGCGGCTGAACCACCCGGAGGCGGTGGCGCTGATCTCCGATGCGGTGGTGGAGGCCGCCCGGGACGGGCTGAGCGTGGCGGAGGCCGCCGAAGCCGGCACCCGGGTGCTCGCCGAGGCGGACGTGCTCGACGGGGTGCGCGAGATGATCCCGCTGATCCAGGTGGAGGCGACCTTCCCGGACGGCACGAAGCTGGTCAGCGTGCACGACCCCGTCGGCGGGCCCGCCGACCCGGGCCGGTGAGCGCGCCGGCGGGGCGGCTCATCCCCCTGGCCGGCCCGGAGGTCCCCGACCCGGATTCCTGGAATCGGCTGCTCGCCGACGCGGGCATCCCAGCGGAGCCGGCGGTGCGCCCGGCCGAGCTGCCCGCCGCCCTGGACGGGGCCCCCGCGGTGGTGCTGCCGCTGGCCGCCGGCCGCGACCCGCGCCCGGCGGCGGACGCCGCCCGGGCGGTGGCCTTCGCCCGGCGCGCCGGCGCCGGCCATGTGCTGGCCCCGGCCCTGGCCGACGCGACCGCGGTGATCGCGGCGCTGCGCGCGAACATCCGCGCCCGCTGCGGACCGGGGGTCGCCGCCGTGGTCGCCTCGATCGCCCTGGACCCCTGGGCCGATGCGGAGCTGTTCCGGATCGCCCGGCTGGCCTGGCAGTACGGGGCGACCCCGGTGGAGGTCGGCTTCGAGGGCGCGGAGCCGGCGGTCGCCGCCGCCGCCGAGCGGGCCCGGCTGCTCGGCGCCACCGGGGTCGCCGTGCTGCGCGCCGACCTGGACCCGGATCCCGCCCGGGGCGCGCCGCTGTGGCGCCCGGCGGCCGCCGCGGAGCTCATCGCACGCCGGGTGGGGCAGGCCATCGACGCCGCCGCCTGCGGGGATCCCGGGATCGCGGCGGCCCTGGCCGCCGGGCACGACCACGGCCCGGCGCATTCGCACGGGCCCGCCGGCGAGCACCGCCACGACCACGCCCACGGCCCGCACGGCCACGGGCGCGACCACGACGGGCACGACCACCACCATCACCCAGCGGAGGGACGATCATGAGCGCAGCCGCGGACTACCGGGTCGCCGAGGGCGGGGACATCGCCCTCTACCCGGGCCGGCGGACCACGGAGGTCACCGTCGCCAACACCGGCGACCGGGCCATCCAGGTCGGCAGCCACTACCACTTCTTCGAGGCGAACCGGGCGCTGTCCTTCGACCGCGACGCCGCCTGGGGGATGCACCTGGCGCTGCCCGCGGGCCTGGCCGCCCGCTTCGAACCCGGCGTGGCGCGCACCGTGGAACTCGTCGACTTCGGCGGGGACCGGGTACTGCACGGGTTCGCGGGCCTCGTCGAGGGGCCCCTGGACGACCCGGGGGTGCGCCTGGCCGCCCGGGAGAAGGCGATCGCCGCCGGCTTCGCCGGATTCGACGGCGATCGCGCCGCGGACCGGGAGGACGCCCGATGAGCCCCGCGATGAGCCGCCGCGACTACGCCGCGGTGTTCGGCCCCACCGTCGGCGACCGGGTGCGCCTGGCGGACACCGCCCTGGAGGTGGAGATCGAGGTCGACCACAACGCCCGCTGCCCCGGCGACGAATCCGTCTACGGCGGGGGCAAGGCGATCCGCGACGGGATGGCCCAGGACCCGACGGCCACCCACGCCGACGGGGCGCTGGACCTGGTGATCACCGACGTGATCGTGGTGGACGCGGTCGCCGGGGTGGTCAAGGGCGACGTCGGGATCCGGGACGGCCGGATCGCGGGCATCGGCAAGGCCGGCAACCCGCACACCCAGGACGGGGTGGACCCGGAGCTGGTGATCGGGGCGGCCACCGAGGTGATCTCCGGGGAGCACCGGATCCTCACCGCCGGCGGGGTGGACTCGCACATCCACTACGTCACCCCGCAGCAGGCCGAGGAGGCGCTGTCCAACGGGATCACCACCTTCTTCGGCGGCGGCACCGGCCCGGCCGAGGGCACCCGGGGCACCACCTGCACCCCGGGCCCGGCGGGGCTGGCGGCCATGCTGCGCGCCGCGGACGCGCTGCCGGTGTCCACCGGGTTCCTGGCCAAGGGCTCCTGCAGCACCGCCGCCCCGCTGGCCGAGCAGATTCGGGCCGGGGCGGCGGGGCTGAAGATCCACGAGGACTGGGGCGCCACCCCGGCGACCATCCGGGCGGCCCTGGACGTCTGCGAGGACCTCGACGTGCAGCTGGCGATCCACACCGACACCCTCAACGAGGGCGGCTTCTTCGAGGACACCCGCGCGGCCATCGCCGGGCGCACCATCCACACCTTCCACTCCGAGGGCGCCGGCGGCGGGCACGCCCCGGACATCCTGCGGGTGGCCGGGATGGCCTCGGTGCTGCCGGCCTCGACGAACCCCACCCTGCCGTACACGGTGAACTCGGTGGAGGAGCTGCTGGACATGGTGATGGTGTGCCATCACCTCTCCCACGACATCCCCGAGGACGTGGCCTTCGCCGAGTCCCGGGTGCGCGCGGAGACCATCGCCGCGGAGACGGTGCTGCACGACATGGGGGTGCTGTCCATCTTCTCCTCCGACTCCCAGGCCATGGGCCGGGTCGGGGAGAGCTGGACCCGGGCGCTGCAGACCGCGCACCACTGCCGCACCCAGCTCGGCGCCGGCGCCGGGCCCGCGGACAATGACCGGGTGCTGCGCTACGTGGCGAAGATGACCGTCAACCCGGCGATCGCCTGCGGCATCGCCGGTCACGTCGGCTCGGTGCAGCCGGGCCGGATCGCGGACCTGGTGCTGTGGCCGCGGGCCACCTTCGGGGCGAAACCGCATCTGGTGCTGCGCGCCGGGCAGATCTGCTGGGCGGCGATGGGCGACCCGAACGGGTCCCTGCCCACCCCGCAGCCGGTGCGCTACCGGCCCCAGTTCGGCTCCCTGGGGGCGGCCCTGCCGGCGACCCGGGTGACCTGGATGTCCGCCGCGGCGATCGAGGCCGGCGTCCCGGAGCGGCTGGGGCTGTCCTCGCAGGTGCTGCCGGTGTCCGGCTGCCGCGGGATCGGCAAGGCGGACATGGTGCGCAATGACGCGCTGCCGGAGATCGACGTGGACCCGGAGACCTACCGGGTGCTCGTCGACGGGGTGCACGCCACCATCGCCCCGGCGGAGTCGCTGCCCCTGGCGCAGCGGATGTACCTGTTCTGATGGCCCCCGCCGACCGCGGTGCCCGGCGCCGGCTGATCACCGCCCTGCAGTGGACGGACTCGGCCTTCCCCGCCGGGCTGTACACACTCTCCCACGGGCTGGAGGGCCTGGTGCAGGACGGCGTCGCCGATGCGGCGACGCTGCCCACGGTGGTGGCGGGGCTGCTCCGGGAGGCCGTCGGCCCGGTGGACGCCACCGCGACCTTCGCCGCCTTCGCCGCCGCCGACCGCGGTGACCTGGACGGCCCGGAGGGGCTGGTCGCCGTGGACCTGCTGGTGTCGGCGGCGCGGCCCGGGGCGGGCGCCCGGCGGGCCTCGGCCCGGGTGGGCGCGCAGCTGCTCACCATGGCCGCCGAACTCGACGTCGGCGCCGACGGCGCCGATGGCGGGGTGCTCGCCGGCTACCGGGCGCGGGTCGCCGCGGGGGCGGCGCCGGGGCACCAGGCGCCGGCGATGGCGGTGATCCAGCGGGCGCTGGGCCTCGGCGCCGCCGAGTGCGCCGCCGCGGAGCTCGCCGGCTGGGTCAACGGGGTCGCCGGGGCGGCGCTGCGGCTGCGCCTGGTCGACCATGTCGGGGCGCAGCGGCTCATCGCCGCGATGGCCCCGGTGATCGAGGAGGTCCTCGACGCCGCCGCCGAGCGCGGCATCGCCGATATCGGGGCCGCCGCGCCGATCGCCGACATCGCCGCCGCCCGGCATGAGACCGCCCCCGCCCGGCTCTTCCTCAGCTAGCCCCGGCCCCGCCGCAACGGACACCACGGAAAGGACCCCCATGACCGAACCCCGCACCACCGGAACCACGCCCCGGCGCCCCTACCGGATCGGAGTCGGCGGCCCCGTCGGCTCCGGGAAGACCGCCCTCATCGAGGCCCTGGTGCCGATTCTCGCCGCCGCCGGCCGGGAGGTCGGCGTCATCACCAACGACATCTACACCCAGGAGGACGCCGAGCACGTCCGCCGCACCCTGGCCGGCACCCTGGACCCGTCCCGGGTGGTGGGCGTGGAGACCGGCTCCTGCCCGCATACCGCGGTGCGCGATGATCCCACGATGAACCTGATGGCGGCCGCGGATCTGCTCGCCGAGCACCCGGCGGTGGACACCCTCTTCTTCGAGTCCGGCGGGGACAACCTCACCCTGACCTTCTCCCCCGCCCTGGTCGACGTGTTCCTCTTCGTGCTGGACACCGCCGAGGGCGACAAGATGCCCCGCAAACGCGGCCCCGGGATCACCGACTGCGACATCCTGGTGATCAACAAGACCGAGATCGCCGCCCACGTGCGCTGCGATCTGGACCGGATGCTCGCCGACGCCGACGCGGTGCGCGGCGGCCGGCCGGTGGCCGCCACGGACTGCCTCTCCGGGGCGGGCGTCGCCGCCCTGGCGGCGCTGCTGGAGGACCGGCGGCCATGAGCGGCGCCGGGCGGGCCCCCGGGATGACCCCGGTGGGCCCGGGCTCCCCCGGCAAGGACGGCCGGGTGGAGCTCGCCTTCGCCCCGGACGGGGCCGGCGGCACCTGCTGGACCCGGCGGCGGGCGCGCGCCCCGCTGGCGATGATGCGCCCGCTCTACGTGGATCCGGCCGCGCCGGGGACGCCGGTGGCCTATCTCATGGCCCTCGGCGGCGGGCTGGTGCAGGGCGACCGCACCACCGTCGAGGTGGCGGTGGCCGCCGGCGGCCATGCCGTGATCACCACCCAGGCCGCCACCCGGGTGCACCGGATGGACGCCGGCCACGCCGAGGCCGCCACCCGGCTGCGGGTGGGCCCGGGGGCGGTCCTGGAGCATCTCGCCGATCCGGTGCTCGCGGTGCCCGGGGCGCGTCTGGTGCAGGGCCTCCGCGCCGAGGTCGCCGCCGGCGGGGCGCTGATCCTGGTGGACTCCCTGGTGCTCACCGACGCCGGCGGCACCCGGGGCCGGGCGCCGGAGCCGCCGCCGGCCCGGGTGCGCGCCCGGCTGGACGTCGATTGCGCGGGGACGCCGCTGCTGCGGGAGCGGCTGCGCCTGGGCGGGCCGGCCGGCCCGGTGGGCCTCGGGGAGGCCGGCGCCGTCGGCGGGCTCACCTGCGTCGGCGATCCGCCGGCGGTGGCGGCCGCGGTGGCGGCGATGCGCGCGGTGGCCGTGCCCGGGGCCCGGATCGGGGTGAGCGCCCTGGCCGGCGGGCGCGGCGCCTGGGCGCGGGTGGCCGGCGTCGATCCGGCCCGGCCCGCCGAGCCGGTGGGGCTCGCGCTGCGGGCGCTGTGGGCGGCCGCCCGGCCGGCGCTGCTCGGCCTGCCCGCTTTCGACCTGCGGAAACGCTGAGTGAAAAACGGCGGTAACCCACGGGTTCCGTGCCCGTCACCGCCCGATCACGCCCCCGCGACATCGGCGCCCATTCGTTGCGCGGGCACAACATCGCCGCGCCGATGGGGAAACATCGGCTCCCTAGCCTCGGCCGCATGACCACCAGGACGCTCACCCCGGACCCACGCAAGCACCCGACCCCCGCGGAGCCGGCCGGCTCCCGCCGCCGGCGCGGCGCCGAGGACTGGACCCTGCGCTACGCCCCGCGCAGCCACCGCCGGTGGACCCCGGCGGTGGTCGCCGGCTCCGCGCTCGGCGGCATCGCCTATCTCGCGGACTTCTCCATCGGCGCCGGAATCGGCATCGCGCATGGCACCGTCAACGCCGTCGGCGGGATCCTGATCGCCGCGGCCATCATCTTCGCCTCCTCGCTGCCCCCGGCCTACTACGCCGCCCGGTACAACCTGGACCTGGACCTCATCACCCGCGGGGCGGGCTTCGGCTACTACGGCTCGGTGCTGACCAACCTGATCTTCGCCAGCTTCACCTTCATCTTCTTCGCCACCGAGGGCGTGATCATGGCCCAGGGCCTGCGGGTGGGCCTGGGGCTGCCGCTGTGGGCCGGCTACCTGGTCTCCACGGTGCTGGTCATCCCCCTGGTCGCCCATGGCATGGGGGCGCTGGCGAAGCTGCAGGCGTGGACCTCCCCGCCGTGGCTGGTGATGATGGTGCTGCCCCTGGCCTGGCTGGTGTGGCGCGAACCCGCCTCGGTGCGCGCCTTCGCCTCCTACGGGGGCGACCACGGCGGCGGCGCCGACCCGGCCGCGATGATGCTCGCCGCCGGGGTCTGCCTGTCCCTGATCGCCCAGATCGCGGAGAACATCGACTACCTGCGCTTCATGCCGCCGAGGACCCCGGCCAACCGGCGCTCCTGGTGGGCGGCGGTGCTGCTCGGCGGGCCCGGCTGGGTGCTCCTCGGCGCCGCGAAGCAGGTGATCGGCGTCTTCCTCGCCGTGTACGTCATCGCCGTGCTCGGCGGGGACGCCGCCGGTGCCCGGGAGCCGGTCACCCAGTTCCTCGCCGTGTACCGGGATCTGCTGCCCGAATGGGCGGCGGTGGCCGCCGCGGTGGCCCTGGTGGTGCTCTCCCAGGTCAAGATCAACGTCACCAACGCCTACTCCGGTTCCCTGGCCTGGACCAACGCGTACACCAGGCTGACCCGGCGCTACCCGGGCCGGTTCACCTTCGTGCTGGTGAACCTGGCCATCGCCCTGGCGCTGATGGAGTTCGACATGTTCGCCGTGCTCGGCGCGGTGCTCTCCTTCTACTCCAACCTGGCGATCGCCTGGATCGTCACCGTGGCCACCGATATCGCGGTGAACAAGATGCTGCTGGGGCTCTCCCCGCGCCGCCCGGAGTTCCGCCGCGGGATGCTGCACGAGGTCAACCCGGTGGGCGTGGGCTCCCTGCTCATCTCCGGGGGCGTGTCCATCGCCGCCTACTTCGGCCTGCTCGGCCCGGCGGTGGCCCCGTACTCCCCGCTGCTGGCCGCCGGCCTGGCGGTGACGTGCACCATCGCCCTGGCCGCGGCCACCGGGGGCCGGCACTACCTGCGCCGGGTCGATGACGGGGTGGGGCTGCCGCATCTCGACGAGCACGGCAACCCCGCGGCGGACCTGCTGCGCTGCTGCGTCACCGGGGAGCGTTTCGAGCGCCCGGACATGATCGCCTCGGCGGCCCCCGGCCCGGACGGGCGGGTGCAGTACATCTCCTCCCTGGCCCTGGCCACCGACCGCACCGGGGAGCATGTGCTGCCCCCGGACGGGCACGCCCGGCTCCCGGAGCGGCGCTCCCGCCGGCTGCGCGGCGCCGACTGAGCCGGCGCCCGCGCCAACCGGGGTGAGCGGGGCCTATGCTCGAGCCCGTACCCGGGCCGCCGCCCGGCCGATGGACCGCACCCCGGAAGGAACCCGCATGCACGCAGACCACGTCGCCCGGATCCTGGACGCCCACGGCGCCGATCTCTCCTGGCAGGAGGCGACCTACCGGCATCTGCACGCCCATCCGGAGCTCTCCGCGATGGAGGAGGCCACCGCCGCGGCGATCGTGGAGCGGCTGCGCGCCATCGGCGGCTACGAGATCCACGAGGGCGTCGGGGGCCACGGGGTGGTGGCGGTGCTGCGCAACGGGGAGGGCCCCAGCGCGCTGTTCCGGGCGGACATCGACGCGCTGCCGGTGGCCGAGGCCACCGGCGCCGAGTACGCCTCCACCGCCCGGGGGCGCTCCCGGGAGGGCCAGGAATCGGCGGTGATGCACGCCTGCGGCCATGATCTGCACATCGTCGCCGGCCTCGGCGCCGCGGCCATCATGGCCGCCACCCGGGAGCGGTGGTCCGGCACCTACATCGCCCTGTTCCAGCCCGCCGAGGAGACCGCCTCCGGGGCGCGGGCGATGGTCGAGGACGGCCTGGCGGACATCGTCGGCCGCCCGGACGCCTGCTTCGGCCAGCATGTGGTGCCCGGCCCGGCCGGGCAGGTGCGCTCCGCGGCCGGGCCGGTGCTCGCCGGCTGCGACACCATCTCCATCGATCTGCGCGGCCGGGCCGCGCACGGCTCCATGCCGCAGACCTCGGTGGATCCGACCTACCTGGCCGCGGCGATCGTGCTGCGGCTGCAGGGCATCGTCGGCCGCGAGATCTCCCCCCATGATTTCGCGGTGGTCAGCGTGGGCACCCTGGCCTCCGGGCACTCCAACAACACCATCCCCGGCACCGCCCGGATCGTGCTGAGCATCCGCTTCTACGACACCGCGGTGCGGGAGACCCTGATCGCCGCCATCGAGCGGGTGGTGCGCGGCGAATGCGCCGCCTCCGGGGCCGCGGAGCCGGTGTTCGGCTACTCCGACCACGGGGAGGTCACCGACAATGATCCGGGGCTCTACGCCCGGGTGCGCCCGGTGTTCGACCGGGTGCTCGGCGAGGACTCCGCCGACTGCTCCCCCTGGACCGCCTCGGAGGACTTCTCCGACATCCCGCGGGCGCTCGGCAGCCCCTACGTGTACTGGATGGTCGGCGCCACCCCGCGGGCGCAGTGGGCGGCCGCCGCCGCGGCCGGGAGGGAGCTGGAGGACGTCCCGGCCAACCACATGGCCACCTTCCTGCCGGACTACGCCCCCACCGCGGCCTCGGCGACCACCGCCGCGGCGGCCGTGGCGCTGGGCGTCCTCGACGCCCGGTAGCGCCCGCCGCCGCGCCCGCACCCGGCGTTTCGACCGTGTTGCGGGCACGTTGCCGCCAGTTTTCGGTATTCCACATGGGCAATTGCCGGGATTCGGGGAACGCCCCTAGCATGGGGCCATGACCTCCCCGGATGCGAGCACGGTGACATGGCGCCCGCTGGCCGACGCGCACGGCCGGGTGGCCCGGGATCTCCGGGTGAGCCTCACCGACCGGTGCAACCTGCGCTGCAGCTACTGCATGCCCGCCGAGGGGATGGCCTGGATCCCGGGCCGGGATCTGCTCACCGACGAGGAGATGATCCGGCTCATCCGGATCGGCGTGGAGCGCCTGGGCATCACCGAGGTGCGCTTCACCGGCGGGGAGCCGCTGCTGCGCCCCGGGCTGCCGGAGATCATCGCCGCGGTCGCGGGGATGCGCACCGTCGCCGGGGAGCGCCCAGGCATCGCCGCGACCACCAACGCGATCCTGCTGCCCCGGCTCGCCGGACGGCTGGCCGCGGCCGGCCTCGACCGGGTCAACGTGAGTCTGGACACCGTGGACCGGGAGCGCTACGCCCGGCTGACCCGCCGGGACCGGCTGCCGCAGGTGCTCGCCGGCCTGGCCGCCGCGGAGGAGGCGGGCCTGGCGCCGATCAAGATCAACGCGGTGCTGCTGCCCGGGCTCAACGAGGCCGATGCGCCGGAGCTGCTCCGCTTCTGCCTGGACCGCGGCTACCTGCTGCGCTTCATCGAGGAGATGCCGCTGGGCCCGCGCGGGGCCTGGGACCGCTCCCGGATGGTCACCGCCGCCGACATCCTGGCCATGCTGCGCCGCGATTTCGAGCTGCGCCCGGCGCCCGCCCCGCGCGGCTCCGCGCCCGCGGACCGCTGGCTGGTGGCCGCCGGCGTGGACCGGGCCGGCCGCGCGCACCCGGCCGGGGAGGTCGGCGTCATCGCCTCGGTGAGCGCCCCCTTCTGCGGGGCCTGCGACCGCACCCGGCTCACCGCGGACGGGGCGGTGCGCAACTGCCTCTTCGCCCGCGGGGAGCGCCCGCTGCGCGGGCTGCTGCGCGGCGGGGCCACCGACGAGGAGCTCATCGACGCCTGGGTCGGGGAGATGGCGACCAAGGCCCCAGGCCACGGCATCGACGATCCCTCCTTCCTGCGCCCGGATCGCGGCATGTCCGCGATCGGGGGATGAGCCCGCCCGCACCGGGTCCCGATCCCGCCCCGCTCCCCCCAGACCAGCCCACCCGCCAGCCCAACCCGAGAAGACCCCAGCCCATGTGCCATGCCCCGGCGCCCGCCTCGCCCACCCCGCCGACCCCACCGGACCGGCCCGAACAACCTCCCCGCCCCGCGGATCCGGGGCGCGTCGTCGCCGACGCCGCCGACTACCGCCGGCGCCTGCTGGCGGACCTGCGGCCCACCGCCCCGGTGCCGCTGCCCCTGGCCCGGGCGCACGGCCTGGTCCTCGCCGGGGACGTCGCGGCGGCCCTGCCGGTGCCGCCCTTCGACAACTCCGCCATGGACGGGTTCGCGGTGCACGCCGCCGATCTCGCCGCCGGGCCGGCTCGGCTGCCGGTGGTCGCCGATGTCCCGGCCGGCTGCCCCCCGCCGCCGCTGCCCGCCGGGGCGGCGGCGCGGGTGATGACCGGGGCGCCGCTGCCGGCCGGCGCCGACGCGGTGGTGCCGGTGGAGGACACCGACGCCGCCGCCGGGCCCGGCGCCGCCCCGGCGACGGTGCGCCTGCCCGGCGGGGTGGCCCCGGGAGCGCACCGGCGCACCGCCGGGGAGGACGTCGTCGCCGGGGCGCGGGTGCTCGCCGCCGGCCGGGTGCTCGATGCCGCCGCCCTGGCCGCGGCCGCGGCGACGGGCCACGGCGAGCTGCCGGTGCACCCGCGCCCCCGGGTGGCGGTGCTGGCCACCGGCGCGGAGCTCACCCCCGCCGGCCGGCTCCCCGGCCCCGGGGCGATCCCGGACTCCAACTCGGTGATGCTGGCCGCCCTCGCCGGGGAATTCGGCGCCGAGGTGACCGGCGCCGGCCGCGCCGGCGATGACCCGGACCGGGTGCTCGCCGCGCTGGAGGAGGCCGCCGCCGGCGCGGACCTGGTGCTCACCGCCGGGGGGATCTCGGCCGGAGCGCATGATCCGCTGGTGGCGCTCGCCGCGGCGGGCCGGCTGCGGCTGGAGCTGGTGCGCACCCGGGTGCAGCCCGGGGCGCCGCAGGGCCATGGCCGGATCGGCGGCGCCCGGCTGCTCTGCCTGCCCGGCAACCCGGTGGCCGCCTTCGTCTCCGCGCACCTGCACCTGCGCCCGATGCTGGACCGGCTCGCCGGGCGGGGCACCCCGGATCATTCGATCCCGGTGATCGTGGGCGAGCCGATGCGCCGCCGCCCGGATCTGCTGCGGGTGGTTCCGGTGGCCCGGGACGCCGCCGGGCGCGTCCGCGCGCCCGGGGGCGCGGGCGCCCCACCGCGCCCCGGCTCCGGATCGCACCGGGTCGTCGGCCTGGCCGGGGCCGATGGGCTGCTGCTGATCGACCCCGGCGCCGGGGAGCTGCCCGCCGGCGCCCGGGCCCGGCTGCTCCCCTTCGACGACCCGGCCACGCGGGTGGGCGGCGATGGCTGAGCCCGCGATCATCCTCGCCGGCGGCACCGGCCGCCGGATGGGCGGGGCCAGCAAACCGGATCTGCGCCTGCACGGCCGCCGGCTGGTGGATCATCTCCTCGGCGACCTGGCCGCCCAGGGCCGGCCGGCGGTGGTGGTGGGCCCGCCGGGGCTGACGCTGCCGGAGTCCCCCCTGGTCGACCGCACCCTGGAGGATCCCCCGCTGGGCGGGCCGGCCGCCGGGATCGCCGCCGGCGCCGCCGCGGTGCGCCGGCGCCACCCCGGGGCCCGGCGGGTGGCGGTGCTGGCCTGCGATGCGCCCTACTCGGCCCGGGCGCTGCCGCTGCTGGAGGAGCGCCTGGCCGCCGACCGCGCCGCCGGCGGGGCAGCCGATGGCGCGGTCGGGGTGGACCCGGCCGGCCGGGTGCAGCGGCTGCTCGCGGTGGTCGATCTCGCGGCGCTGGAGGATGCGGTGGCGGCGCTGCGGGCCGCCGGCGGGGTGCGGGATCGCTCGGTGCGCCGGCTGCTCGCCCCGCTGCACCTGATCGAGGCGCCCGTGCCGGGCTGGGTGCGCGACGCCGATGCGCCGGCGGACCTGGCGGCGCTGGCCGCGCTCGACCCGCCGGCGGCCGGCTGAGCTCAGTCGCCGCCGCCGAGCTGCTCCAGCAGGTTCGGCAGCACCTCACCCACCACCGCCGCGGCATCGCGCACCCCGCCCCGGGAGCCCGGGGCGTTGACCACCACCGCGGCCTCGGCGCCGCGGCCGGTGACCCCGACCAGGCCCCGGGAGAGCCCGGCCAGCGGGGTGTTCGCCACCCCGCGCAGCAGGATCTGGGTGGCCAGGCCGGGCAGCTCCACCTCCAGGAAGCCGCGGGTGACCTCCGGGACCACGTCCCGCGGGGTGACCCCGGTGCCGCCGGCGGTGAAGACCAGCCGGGCGCCGCCGGCCAGGGCGGCGCGGATCGCGGCGGCGATCTCCGCCTCCTCCTCGGCGACCACCCGCGGGGCCGGGCAGTCCACCCCGCGCTCACCGAGGGCGGCCACCGCCGCCGGCCCGGAGCGGTCCGGACGCTGCCCGCGGGCGACGCGGTCATCGACCACGATAATCGCCCCCGGCACCCGCCCGATAAGCTCGCCCGGTTGCCGATCGACCGTCGAATCGTGTTTATCCATGAACCCATGATACGGCCATGAAATGCACTCCACAACCATTCCCCGTGCCGTGCGAGGTTAGGCTAACATGCTACGCACAATATAGACTTTCCGCAGCTCAACGGTGATAGCTTACCGGCCTTTAAAGGCGAATCTCCGGTACCATGAAGGCGTCATCACCCACCCCGTCATGGAGCGATAACACCCGTGAACACGAGCGGAAAAGTCCTCGAGGGCTGGAATCCGGAGAACCCGGAGACCTGGGACAAGGCCATCGCCTGGCGCACCCTCACCATCAGCACCTTCTCCCTGACCCTGGCGTTCTGCGTCTGGTTCCTGGTCTCCGCGATCGCGCCGAAGCTCAACGACATCGGCTTCGATCTCAGCGCCGGCCAGCTGTACTGGCTCGCCGCGGTGCCGGGCCTGTCCGGCGGCATCATCCGCCTCATCTACATGTTCCTGCCCCCGGTCCTGGGCACCCGCAAGCTGATCGGGATCACCTCCCTGCTCATGGTGATCCCGATGCTCGGCTGGGGCTTCGCGGTCACCGACCCGCGCACCCCGTTCTGGGTGCTCATCACCCTCGCCCTGATGACCGGCATCGGCGGCGGCTGCTTCTCCGGGTACATGCCCTCCACCGGCTACTTCTTCCCCAAGCGGATGGCCGGCACCGCCCTGGGCCTGCAGGCCGGGATCGGCAACTTCGGGGTGAGCCTGATCCAGCTGCTCGGGCCCTGGCTGATGGGCTTCGGCCTGCTCGGCCTGGGCTTCATCGCCCCGCAGCATGACCGGGCCGCCGATGCCCCGCTGTGGCTGCACAACGTCGCCTTCTTCTTCGTGCCCTGGGCGATCCTCGCCGCGGTGCTGGCCTTCACCCTGCTCAAGGACGTGCCGGTGCAGGCCAAGTTCCGCGAGCAACTGGACATCTTCGGCAACCCGAACACCTGGATCCTCACCATCGTCTACATCATGACCTTCGGGGCCTTCTCCGGGTTCGCCGCGCAATTCGCGCTGCTCATCAACAACACCTTCGGCAAGGCCAGCGGCTTCGCCGCCACCCACGACCCCGCCACGCTGCCCAAGGGCGCCGCCTTCGCCTTCCTCGGCCCGCTCATCGGCTCCCTCATCCGGGCCCTGTGGGGCCCGCTGTGCGACCGCTTCGGCGGGGCGATCTGGACCTTCATCTGCGGGATCGGGATGACCGTCGCCACCGTGGTGGCCGCGCTGTACCTGCACCCGGACTCCCCCGACGACTTCTGGCCCTTCCTCATCGCGATGCTGGTGCTGTTCTTCTTCTCCGGGCTCGGCAACGCCGGCACCTTCAAGCAGATGCCCATGATCCTCGAGCCCCGGCAGGCCGGCGGCGTGATCGGCTGGACCGCCGCCATCGCCTCCTTCGGCCCCTTCTTCGTCGGGATCATGCTCTCCGCCATGGACGCGCAGCTGTTCTTCTTCCTCTGCGCCGGCTTCTTCGCCATCGCCACCGCCCTGACCTGGATCTACTACGCCCGCCCCGGGGCGCCCTACCCGGGCTGAGCCCCACTGCCCCCGCCCATCGGCCCACCTAGGAAAGACCCACCCAATGACCGCTACGGACACCGGCGCCACCGCGCCGAACCCCCTGTTCAAGCTCGGCGGACGCCTGCGCCACGGCACCGTCTCCGAGGACTCCCGGCAGCTGTTCCTCTCCGGCGGCCGCGCCGCGGACCGCTTCTACCGGCAGCGCTGGAGCCATGACAAGGTGGTGCGCTCCACCCACGGGGTGAACTGCACCGGCTCCTGCTCCTGGAAGGTCTACGTCAAGGACGGGGTGATCACCTGGGAGACCCAGGAGACCGACTACCCCAGCATCGGCGCGGACATGCCCGAGTACGAGCCCCGCGGCTGCCCCCGCGGCGCCGCCTTCTCCTGGTACACCTACTCCCCCACCCGGATCCGCTTCCCCTACGTGCGCGGGGTGCTGCTGGACCACTACCGGGAGGCCAAGGCCCGCCTCGGCGATCCCGTGCTGGCCTGGCGGGACGTGGTGGAGGATCCGGAGCGCGCCGCCGAGTACAAGGCCGCCCGCGGCAAGGGCGGCCTGGTCCGGGTCGGCTGGGACGAGGCGATGGAGCTCGTCGCCGCCGCCCACGTGTACACGGTGAAGCGGTGGGGCCCGGACCGGCTCGCCGGGTTCACCGTCATTCCGGCGATGTCCATGATCTCCTACGGGGCGGGCTCCCGGTTCTACGAGCTGGTCGGCGGCACCATGCTGAGCTTCTACGACTGGTACGCGGATCTGCCGATGGCCTCCCCGCAGGTCTTCGGCGACCAGACCGACGTGCCGGAATCGGCGGACTGGTTCAACTCCGGCTACCTCATCATGTGGGGCTCGAACATCCCGCTGACCCGCACCCCGGACGCGCATTTCATGACCGAGGCCCGCTACCACGGGCAGAAGGTGGTCGCGGTCAGCCCCGACTACGCGGACAACACCAAGTTCGCCGACGAGTGGCTGCGCGTGCACCCCGGCACCGACGGGGCGCTGGCCCTGGCCATGGGCCACGTCATCCTGCGCGAGTTCCACCTCGGCGAGCGCACCCCCCGGTTCCTGGACTACATGGCCCGGTACACCGACGCGCCCTTCCTGGTCCGGCTGGAGGACCACGGCGACGGCACCATGGTGCCCGGCAAATTCCTCACCGCCGCGGACCTGCCCGCCGGCGAGGGCCTGCGCGACTCCGCCAACGCCGAGTTCCGGCCCCTGGTGCTCGACGTCGACGGCACCGTCAAGGACCCGGGCGGCACCATGGCGGACCGCTGGGGGGAGGCCGGGGAGGGCCGCTGGAACCTCAACCTGGAGGACTGCGACCCGGCGATGACCGTCTACGGGCGGGAGGGCGCCGAGGCCGTGGAGGTCAGCCTGCCGCGCTTCGATCTGCCCGGCGAGGCCACCGCGCAGGGCCCGGTCGGCGCCGGGGTGGTACGCCGCGGGGTGCCCGCGATGCGCCTCGGCGACGATCTGGTCACCACCGTGTTCGACCTCATGCTCGCCAATTACGCGGTGGGCCGGGAGGGCCTGCCCGGGCAGTGGCCCACCGGCTACGACGACGCCTCGGTGCCGGGCACCCCTGCCTGGCAGGAGGAGCTCACCGGGGTGCCCGCGGCCGCCGCGGAGCGGATCGGCCGGGAGTTCGCCCGCAACGCCATCGAGACCGAGGGCAAGTCCATGATCGTCATGGGCGCCGGGACGAACCACTACTACCACTCCGACACCATCTACCGGACCTTCCTGGCACTGACCACGATGACCGGCTGCCAGGGGGTCAACGGCGGCGGCTGGGCGCATTACGTCGGCCAGGAGAAGGTGCGCCCGATCACCGGCTGGGCGCAGTACGCCTTCGCCCTGGACTGGCAGCGCCCCCCGCGGCAGATGATCTCCACCGCCTTCTGGTACCTCACCACCGAGCAGTGGCGCTATGACGGCACCGCCGCCGAACGCCTCGCCTCCCCGCTGCAGGCCGGCTCCTTCGAGGGCCTGACCACGGCGGACACCCTGGTGGAGGCCACCCGGCGGGGCTGGATGCCGGGCTTCCCCACCTTCGACCGCAACCCGCTGGCGATCGGGGCGGCCGCCGCCGAGGAGGGCATCGGGGTCGCCGACTACGTGGTCCGCGAACTCGAGGCCGGCCGGCTGCGCTTCGCCGTGGAGGACCCCGGCGACCCGGCGAACTTCCCGCGGGTCATCGGCAACTGGCGGACCAACCTGCTCGGCTCCTCGGCCAAGGGCACCGAGTACTTCTACCGGCACATGCTCGGCTGCGATGACGCGGTGCGCGGCGAGGAGGTGCCCGAGGAGCGGCGGCCGAAGCTCATGGCATGGCGGGAGGAGGCCGCGGTCGGCAAGGTCGACCTGATGTGGACCGCAGATTTCCGCAACACCTCCACCACCCTGCACTCCGACGTGGTGCTGCCCGCGGCCACCTGGTACGAGAAGAACGACCTGTCCTCGACGGACATGCACCCCTACGTGCACGCCTTCAACGCGGCGATCGACCCGCCCTGGGAGGCGCGCAGCGACTTCGCCGTCTTCGGCGAGCTCGCGAGGCGCTTCTCCGCGATGGCGCGCACCCACCTGGGCGTGCAGCGGGACGTCATCGCCGCGCCGCTGACCCACGACACCCCCGACCAGATGGCCACCCCGCATGGCGCCGTCGCCGACTGGGAGACCGGCCCGAAGGTGCCGGGGGTGACCATGCCGAAGCTCATCGAGGTGGAGCGGGACTACCCCGCCACCTGGGACAGGTTCCGCACCATCGGCCCACTGCCGGAGACCGCCGGGATGGCCACCAAGGGCGTCGCCTTCGACCCGGCCCGGGAAATCGCGGAACTCGCCGAGATCAACGGCGTCGCCCGGGACGGCGCCACCGCCGGCCGGCCCCTGGTGGACACCGACGTCAAGGCCGCCGAGATGGTGCTGCGCCTGTCCGGGACCACCAACGGCCGGCTGGCCACCGAGGGCTTCCGGCACCAGGAGCGGCGCACCGGCGCCGACCTGGCGGACCTCTCCGCGGAGGAGGCCGGCAAACGGGTCACCTTCGCCGACGTCTCCGCCCGGCCGGTGCCGGTGATCACCTCCCCGGAATGGTCCGGCTCCGAGCACGGCGGCCGGCGCTACAACGCCTTCGTGATCAACGTGGAGCGGCACAAGCCCTTCCACACCCTCACCGGCCGCCAGCACTACTACCTGGACCACGACTGGATGCGGGACATGGGCGAGTCCCTGCCGGTGTTCCGGCCCCCGCTGGACCTGCACCACCTCTACGGTGAGGCCGCCCCCGGCACCACCGGCGTGGACGGCGCGGGCCGGGCGGAGGTCGCGGTGCGCTACCTCACCCCGCACAACAAGTGGGCGATCCACTCCCAGTACTTCGACAACCTGCACATGCTCGCGCTCTCCCGCGGCGGGCAGGTGGTGTGGATGTCCCCGGCGGACGCGGCGAAGATCGGCGTCGCCGACAACGACTGGGTGGAGGGCTACAACCGCAACGGCGTGGTCGCCGCCCGGGCGATCGTCTCGCACCGGATCCCGGAGGGCACGGTGTACATGCACCACGCCCAGGAGCGCACCGTGGGCACCCCGGTGGCGGAGACCTCCGGCAAGCGCGGCGGGATCCACAACTCGCTGACCCGGATCCTGATCAAGCCCTCGCACCTCATCGGGGGCTACGCCCAGCATTCCTACGCATTCAACTACACCGGGCCGACCGGTAACCAGCGCGACGAGGTCACCGTCATCCGTCGCCGCTCCCAGGAGGTGGAGTTCTGATGAAGGTCATGGCGCAGCTCGCGATGGTGATGAACCTCGACAAGTGCATCGGCTGCCACACGTGCTCCGTGACGTGCAAGCAGACCTGGACGAACCGGGAGGGCACCGAGTACGTCTGGTTCAACAACGTGGAGACCCGCCCCGGCGTGGGCTACCCGCGCCAGTGGGAGGACCAGGAGAAGTGGCGCGGCGGCTGGGTGCGCAAGGACAACGGCAAGGTGGTGCCGCGCGCCGGCGGCCGGCTGCGCAAGCTGGCGACCATCTTCGCCAACCCGGATCTGCCGGAGATGGCGGACTACTACGAGCCGTGGACCTACGAGTACGACAAGCTGCTCTCGGCGCCGCGGGACTCCCGGCACGTGCCCACCGCCCGGCCGGTGTCCCAGATCTCCGGCAAGCCGATGGACACCGTGCAGTGGTCCTCGAACTGGGATGACGATCTCGGCGGCTCCCAGGAGATCCTGCCCGAGGATCCGGTGCTGGCGAAGATGAGCGAGACCGTCAAGCACGACATCGAGAACGCGTTCATGTTCTACCTGCCCCGGATCTGCGAGCACTGCCTCAACCCCACCTGCGTGGCCTCCTGCCCCTCCGGGGCGATGTACAAGCGCGCTGAGGACGGCATCGTCCTGGTGGACCAGGACCGCTGCCGCGGCTGGCGGATGTGCATCTCCGGCTGCCCCTACAAGAAGGTCTACTTCAACCACCACACCGGCAAGGCCGAGAAGTGCACCCTGTGCTACCCGCGGCTGGAGGTCGGCGAGCCCACCGTGTGCTCGGAGACCTGCGTGGGCCGGCTGCGCTACCTCGGCGTGGTGCTCTACGACGCGGACCGGGTCGGGGAGGTCGCCGCCACCGAGGATCCGCGGGACCTCTACGAGGCGCAGCGGTCGATCCTGCTCGACCCCTTCGACCCGGAGGTGGTCGCCGGCGCCCGGGCCGGGGGCGTGCCGGATTCCTGGATCACCGCCGCCCAGGACTCCCCCATCTGGAAGCTGATCTCGGTGTACCGGGTGGCGCTGCCGCTGCACCCGGAGTACCGCACCCTGCCGATGGTCTGGTACATCCCGCCGCTGTCCCCGGTGGTCGACGCGGTCACCGCCTCCGGCGCCGACGGGGAGGCCCACCGGATCCTCTACTCCGCGATCTCCACCATGCGGATCCCGCTGGAGTACCTCGCGGAGCTGTTCACCGCCGGCGACGTCGCCGTGGTGGAGCGGGTGCTGCGCAAGCTCGCCGCGATGCGCTCCTTCATGCGCGAGGTCCGCAACGGCGCCGAACCGGATCCGGAGATCGCCGCGGCCGTGGGCATGGAGGGCCGGGAGCTGGAGGACATGTACCGGCTGCTGGCGATCGCGAAATACGACGAGCGCTACGTCATCCCCACCGCGCACGCCGAATCCGCGGCCACCCCCGCCGGGGTGGCGGCGATGGGCTGCTCCCTGGACGATTTCGGCGGTCCGGGGATGATGGGCGGCGACGCCACGGACGCCGCGGCGGCCTTCCACGGGGTCGCCCCGGACCAGGTCGCCGCCGGTTCCGGGACGGTGCCCCTGGCCACCTGGGCCACCGGCTCCCGCCCGGAGTCGATGTTCCCCCGCCGCGGCGGGGATGCGGGGGCCGGCCGATGATCCCCAATTTCCTGGGCCGGCCCCGCCGGCGCGGCGGTGCGCCGGCGGCGGACCCGGCCGCCCCGGCCGTCCCGATGACCGAGGCGCAGCGGCGCAGCCTGCTGATGGCGGTGGCGCTGCTCATCGACTACCCCGAGGAGGAGCGGATCACCGGGCTGCTCGACGCGGTCGCCGAGTCCGCCGGGGAGCTGCCGGAGCCGGCCGCGGCGCCGCTGCGCCGCTTCCTCGCCGCGGCGCGCGAGCTCGGCCCCCGCGGGCTGGCGGTGCACTACGTGGACACCTTCGACCGGCGCCGCCGGTGCACCCCCTACCTCAGCTACTACGCCACCGGCGACACCCGGGCCCGCGGGGCCGCCCTGCTGAGCTTCCGGGAGCTGCTCGCCGCGGTCGGCCTGGAGCCCGCCGCCGAACGGGCGGAGCTGCCGGATCACCTCAGCGTGGTCTGCGAGGCCGCCGCCCGGGAACCCGGCACCGTCGCCGCCGGCGACGCCATCGCCGCGGCCGCCCTGGCCGCGCACCGCGACGGCATCGAGGTGCTCCGGCACGCCCTCGCCGACCGGGGCAGCCCCTACGCCCACCTCATCGAGGCCCTGGTCACCGCGCTGCCCGCGCTCGACGAGGACACCCGCCGCCGCTACCTCGACCTGGTCACCGCCGGCCCCCCGGCGGAGCTGGTCGGCACCGCCGACCTGCCCTTCCCCATGATCCGACAGGAGAACCACGCATGACCGCCTTCGACTACGTCCTGTGGGTGGCGTTGCCCTGGCTGAGCGTCGGCACGCTGCTGGTCGGCAGCATCTGGCGCTTCCGGGTCGACCAGTTCCGCTGGACCACCCGCTCCTCGCAGTTCCTCGGCAACCGGGTGCTGCACTACGCCTCCCCCCTGTTCCACTACGGCATCCTCTTCGTCGCCGTCGGCCACTTCATGGGGCTCATCATCCCCAAGAGCTGGACCGAGGCGGTGGGCGTGGGCCAGACCGCCTACCATCTGCTCGCCACCATCGGCGGCTCCCTCGCCGCGGTGATGACCATCGTCGGCCTGATCGGGCTGCTGTGGCGGCGGCGCACCGACTCCGGGGTGTTCCGGGCCACCACCGCCAACGACAAGTTCATGTACCTGATGCTGGCCCTGCCGATCCTCCTGGGCACCATCGCCACGGTGCGCAACCAGATCTTCGGCGACGCCCACGGCTACGACTACCGGGAGACCATCTCCCCCTGGTTGCGCGGGGTGTTCCTGCTCCACCCGCAACCGGAGCTGATGGCCGATGTGCCGCTGTCCTTCAAGCTGCACATCATCGCCGGTTTCCTGCTGTTCATGATCTGGCCCTTCACCCGGCTGGTGCACGCGATGAGCGCCCCGGTGGGCTACGTCACCCGGCCCTACGTGGTGTACCGCTCGCGCACCCCGCGCACCTACACCGCCCCCGGCGCCGGCGGCTGGGTGCCGGTGAGCACCCGGGAGCCGGAACCGGACCAGGCCCGCGCCTCCGGGGCGTGATCGGCCGACCGAGACCTCTCGTCAGGAGGGTCGGGGGCCCGGCACCGCGTCCGCGGTGCCGGGCCCCCGCTCGTTCCCGGTGCCGCCGCTCAGCGGGCGGAGCCGCCGGGGCCCTCCCCCGGCGGGTCCGACTCCCCCGGATCCCGGATCTCCAGCCCGCCCTCGAAGACGGTGCGGGCCGGCACCACCAGCTCCCCCTCCGCGGTGACCCGGACCGGCTCCACCGGATTGCCCTCCCGGTCGTAGCCGGGCGCGGGTGCGGCCTCCTGCTCCGCCAGGGCGTCGGCGTCGAAGGCGGGCCGCCACTGGCGGGTGCGCGGTTCCGGCCGGGCCGCCGTATCGTCGGAGATCCCCTTGACCAGGGCGGCCATCATGACGAAGCCGAGCACGAAGAAGGGCAGCCCGACGACGGTGATCACGTCCTGCAGGGCGCCGAGCCCGGCTTCCCCGGCGCCGATCAGCAGGGTGGCGGCGACGAGGCCGGTGAGCACCGCCCACACCACCCGCTGCACCGCGGTGGAGCGCTCCTCGGCGCCGGTGGCCATCATGTCGAGCACCATCGAGGAGGAGTCCATGGAGGTGGTGAAGAACACCACCACGATGATCACCGACAGCAGGGACACCGCCGGGGCGAGGGGGAAGTGGGAGAGGAACTCGAACAGGGCGCCGGGCACATCGCCCTCGTCCACGACGGCGCGCACCAGCCCGCCGCCGCGGGAGCGCTCGATGTCGAAGGAGGCCATCCCGAACACCCCGAACCAGATGACCGAGAAGGCCACCGGCAGGCCCAGCACACCGCCGACGAACTGCCGGATGGTGCGGCCCCGGGAGATCCGGGCGATGAAGATGCCCACGAAGGGCGACCAGGTGATGGTCCAGGCCCAGTAGAACACGGTCCAGGACTGCTGCCAGCCGACATGCTCGTCGAAGGCGTCGTTCCACAGCGCCAGCCGCGGCAGCTGGTGCAGGTAGCCCCCGAGGGATTCGATGGTGCCGCGCAGCAGCAGCAGGGTGGGCCCGGTGGCGAGCACGAAGAGCAGCAGCCCGATGGCGGCGATGATGTTGAGGTTGCTCAGCCGCTTGATCCCGCGGTCCAGGCCGAGGGCCACCGAGACGCAGGCGACCGCGGAGACCGCGATGATGAGGCCGACCTGCACCAGCGCCGATTCGGGGATCCCGTAGAGCCGGGTCAGTCCGGCGTTGATCTGCAGGGTGCCCAGGCCGATGGACACGGCGACCCCGAACACGGTGCCGACGACGGCGATGACGTCGACGACCCGGCCGATGGGCCCGTAGATCCGGTGCCCGATGAGCGGGGCGAGGATGGAGCTGACCCGGGCGGGCAGCTTGCGCTTGTAGATGAAGTAGGCGAAGGCCAGGGCGGGCAGGGCGAAGATGGTCCAGGTGTGCAGGCCGAAGTGGTACAGGGTGAAGGCCATCGCCTCCCGGGCCGCGGCGGGGGTGCCGGCGGGCACGTCGGCCAGCGGGGGTTCGGCGAAATGGCTCAGCGGTTCGGCCACGCCCCAGAACATGAGGATGGTGCCGATCCCGGCGGCGAAGAGCATCCCGAACCAGGTGGCGGTGGAGTGCTCGGGCTCCTCCCCGTCCCCGCCGAGGCGGACCCGGCCCCACCGGGAGGCGGCGATCCACACCAGGAAGACCAGGAAGGCGGTCACCCCGAGGATGTAGAACCAGCCGAGGTTCGCCATCAGCCGGTCGGCAGCGGAGGAGAACCGGGCGTTGACGGTGCCGGTGTCCGCGAGCGTCCAGGCGACGAAGCCGAGGATGAGCGCCAGGGCCGGCCAGTACACGGGGCCGTCGATGGTGAATCGGCGCCGCCGCGGGGACGGGCCCGGGTCGGGATCGGGTGCTGCTGCGGTGTCCTCGGGTGCCATGGGCGGCGGATCCCCTCCGGCGGCGCGGGCGGATGGTCGCGCCTCGGCCCCGGGGCGCCGCATCAGACCCGATGCGAGACGTAGTGAACAACACTACCTATCGATCTGCGCACCCACTGAATATGCAGGCGGGCCCGCCCCGTCAGCCCCCGTAAGCGGGGTAGTCGACGTACCCCTCCGGGCCCTGGGCGTAGACGGTGTCCTGGTGCACCTCGGCCAGCGGCAGATCCTCCAGCAGCCGCCGGGGCAGATCCGGGTTGGCGATGAAGGGCCGGCCGAAGCCGATCAGGTCCGCCACCCCCGAGTCCAGGGCCGCCTCGGCGCGGGCCCGGTCCATGCCCCCGGTGAGGATCAGCGGCCCGGGGAACTCCTCGCGCACCATGGCCAGCACATCGGCGGGGATCGCCATGGTCGGCTCCGCCCGGGTGGTGGACTGGTCGGCCAGGTGCAGGAAGCCCACCCGGCGGGCGGAGAGCTCCGCCGCCAGGGTGCGGTAGCTGATCTCGATGCCCGGGTAGAGCGGCATGTCGTGGGCGGTGCCGTAGGGGCTGGCCCGGAAACCCACCCGGCCCGGGCCCAGGCCCTTGGCGGCGACCGCCCCGATGACGGCGTCGACGATGGCCAGCGGCAGCCGCAGCCGGTTGGCCATGGGCTCCCCGCCCCATTCGTCCTCCCGGTCGTTGACCGCGGCGTTGAGGAACTGGTGGATGAGGTAGCCGTTGGCCCCGTGGATCTCCACCCCGTCGAAGCCGGCGTCGACGGCGTTGCCCGCCGCGGCGGCGAAGTCGGCGATCACCTGCGCGATCCCGGCGGCGTCGAGGGCCCGGGGGCTGGCGGTGACCGGCACGAAGCCGCCGACGCCGTCATCGTCGAAGAGGAAGCTGCGGCCCTCGGCGGCGGGGGCGTCGGTGGGCCCGGCCGGGGCGGCGCCGCCGGGCTGCAGCGCCGGGTGGGACAGCCGCCCGACATGCCAGAGCTGGGCGACGATCCGGCCGCCGGCGGCGTGCACCGCCTCGGTGACCCCGCGCCAGCCGGCGACCTGGCGGGGCCGGTGGATGCCCGGCACCGCGGCATGGCCGCGGGCGGCGGCGGACACCGGCACCCCCTCGGAGACGATGAGCCCGGCGGAGGCGCGCTGCGCGTAGTACTCGGCGATGAGCTCATCGGCGACCTGGTCGGGGGCGCGCAGCCGGGTCATCGGGGCCATCACCACCCGGTTGGGCAGGGCGAGGCCCGCGAGGTCGAGGGGATCGGCGAGGCTGACCACGGCGGCCCTAGGCGGTGACGTCCTCGCCCAGCATGTGGACGTGGATCATGTTCGTGTTGCCCTCGTTGCCGGGCGGGGTGCCGGCGACGATGACCATCATGTCGCCCCGGTCGTAGTCGCGCATCGCCAGCAGCGCCCGGTCCACCTCCGCCATCATCTCGTCGGTGGAGCGCACCTGGGGGGTCAGGAAGGTCTCCGCGCCCCAGGTCAGCGCCAGCTGGGAGCGCACCTCCGGCCGGGGGGTGAACACCAGCAGCGGCAGCCGGGAGTGCAGCCGGGCCACCCGCCGGGCGGTGTCCCCGGAGCTGGTGAAGGCCACCAGGGCGCGGGCGTGCAGCCGCTCCCCGATGTCCCGGGCGGCGTAGGAGATCACCCCGCGCTTGGTGCGCGGCACGTGGGTGAGCTCGGGGACCACCCCGTCGCGCTCCGCGGCGGTGACGATCCGGCCCATGGTGCGCACCGTGGTCTGCGGGAACTTGCCCACCGAGGTCTCCCCGGAGAGCATCACCGCGTCCGCCCCGTCGAGCACCGCGTTGGCCACGTCGGAGGCCTCCGCCCGGGTGGGCCGGGAGTTGACGATCATGGAGTCCAGCATCTGGGTGGCCACGATCACCGGCTTGGCGTTCTCCCGGGCGATCTGGATCGCCCGCTTCTGTACCAGCGGCACATCCTCCAGTGGCACCTCCACGCCGAGATCGCCGCGGGCGACCATGATCGCGTCGAAGGCGAGGATGATCGCCTCCAGGGCGTCGACCGCCTCCGGCTTCTCCAGTTTCGCGATCACCGGGACCCGGCGGCCCTCCTCGTCCATGATCGCGTGCACCAGCTCCACGTCGGAGGGGCTGCGCACGAAGGACAGGGCGATGAAGTCCACGCCCAGGCGCAGCGCGAAGCGCAGATCGGCGACGTCCTTCTCGCTCAGCGCCGGCACCGAGATGCTCATCCCGGGCAGGGAGACGCCCTTGTTGTTGGACACCGGGCCGCCCTCGGTGACCCGGCACACCACGTCCGGGCCCTCCACGGCGATGCACTCCAGGCCCACCTTCCCGTCGTCGACGAGGAGGCGGTCGCCGGGCTTGGCGTCCTCGGCGAGCTGCTTGTAGGTGGTGGACACCCGGTCGTGGGTGCCCTCGACGTCCTCGACGGTGATCCGCACCGTCTCCCCGTCGGCCCAGTAGGTCTCGCCCTCGGCGAAGCGGCCGAGCCGGATCTTGGGCCCCTGCAGGTCGGCGAGCACGCCCACGGCGTGCCCGGTGGCGTCGGAGGCCCGCCGCACCCAGTCGTAGTTGCGCTCGTGATCGGCGTGCTCGCCGTGCGAGAAGTTCAGCCGGGCGACGTCCATCCCGGCCTCGACGAGGCCGGTGATGCCCTCGTAGCTGGCGACGGCCGGGCCGAGGGTACAAACAATCTTCGTTCTTCTGTGCACGCCCCCACCCTAGTCGGCCCCCGGCGGGGCGGCATCGCGGCAGCGCACCGCCCCTTCCGGGCCCGGCACGGCCCGGATCCGCCCGGTGCGGCGGGCTCACCCGGACCGGGGCCCACCCCCCTACGCCGGCGCCTCCGGGGCCTCCGCCCGGTCACCGCCGGCGGCGCCGGGACGCTCCCCGGCCCGGTCGCCGACCTCCGGCATCGCCTGCTCCGGCGGCGGGGCGGGCTGCAGCGGCCGATCCGCGCCGGCGTCGTGGGACCGCCCGCGCACGAAGGCCGCCGACTCCCGGCGCCGGCCGCGCAACAGGTACAGGGCGAGCAGCGCGGCGGCGAAGACCACCGTGGAGGTCACCGTGTTGATCCGCAGGCCGCCGAGCACCTCGGTGGCCGGGTCGGTGCGCATCAGCTCGATCCAGAACCGGCCCAGGGTGTAGCCGGCGACGTAGAGGGCGAACACCCGGCCCCCGCCGAGCCGGAACCGCCGGTCCGCCCACACCAGCACCGCGGCGACCAGCAGGTTCCAGATCAGCTCATAGAGGAAGGTGGGGTGCACCACGGCGAGCACCTGGCCGGTGGAGTGCCCGGTGACCGGGGCGAGCCGGCCGAGGGCGTCGACCCGCTCGTAGATCTCCAGGCCCCAGGGCAGGGTCGTCTCCGCCCCGTGCAGCTCCTGGTTGAACCAGTTGCCGAGCCGGCCGATCGCCTGGGCGGCGATGATGGTCGGCGCCACCGCGTCGAGCACCGGGGCGGCGGGCACCTTGCGGCGGCGCACCACCACCCAGCCGGCGAGGGTGCCCAGCGCCACCGCGCCCCAGATGCCCAGGCCCCCGGCGGTGATGTTGAGGGCCTGCCAGGGGTTGCGGCCCGGCCCGAAGTACTTCTCGTGGTCGGTGAGCACGTGGTAGAGCCGGCCGCCGATGATGCCGAAGGGGATCGCGGCGATGGCGACGTCGAGGATGAGCTCCGGGTCCCCGCCGCGGGCGGCGTAGCGGCGCCGGGACCAGATGATGGCCAGCACGATCCCGGCGAGGATGGACAGCGCGTAGCCGCGCAGCGGCAGCGGGCCCAGATGCCATACCCCCTGCGCCGGGGAGGGGATGTTCGCCAGTATCCGCACGCTCATCGCGGCGCCCCCTCGCCGCGCACCCCGGCGGCGAGTTCGCCGGCCAGCGCCACCAGCGCCTCCCGGGACTCACCGGCGGCGCGGATCAGCGCCGAGCCGATGATCACCCCATCGGCGAAGCCGGCGATCTCCGCGGCCTGCGCCCCGGTGGACACGCCCAGACCCACCGCCACCGGCAGGTCCGTGGCCTCCCGCACCCGGGCGACCAGGCGCCCGGCGGCGGAGTCCACCGCGTCCCGGGCCCCGGTGACGCCCATGTGGGAGGAGGCGTAGACGAACCCGGAGCCGGCGGCGACGGTCCTCGCCAGCCGCTCCGGGGTGGACGAGGGCGCGACCAGGAAGATGGTCTCCACCCCATGGGCCTCCGCGGCGGCGAGCCACGCCCCCGCCTCCTCGGGGATGAGGTCCGGGATGATCACCGCGTGCCCGCCGGCGGCGGCGAGATCCGCGGCGAAGCGCTCCGGGCCGTACTGCAGCACCGGGTTCCAGTAGGTCATGGTGACGCAGGCCCCGCCGGCGGCGGTGACCTCCCGGATCACCCGGAAGAGATCGGCGATCCGGAAGCCGTTGGCCAGGGCCTCGTCGGCGGCGGCCTGGATGACCGGGCCGTCCATCATCGGATCGGAGTAGGGCAGGCCCACCTCGACGATGTCCGCCCCGGCGTCGACGATCGCCCGGATCGCCTCGATGGAGCCGTCCACCGTGGGGTAGCCCGCCGGGTAGTAGGCGATGAAGGCGGCGCGGCCCTCGGCGCGGGCGGCCTCGAAGACGGGTGCCAGGCTCATGCGTGCTCCTTCCCGGCGTCCGCGCCGGTCGTGCCGCCCGGCCCGGCGATGCCGAACCACCGCGCGGCGGTGTCCACGTCCTTGTCCCCGCGCCCGGAGACGTTGACGATGATGATGGGCTCCCGGCCGAGCTCCTCGGCCAGCCGCGGGGCGAGCATCCCGGCGGCGGCGACGGCATGGGCCGATTCGATGGCCGGGAGGATCCCCTCGGTGCGGGAGAGCCGCTCGAAGGCGGCCATGCACTCCGCGTCCGTCACCGGCAGGTACGTCGCCCGGCCGGTCTCGGCGAGCAGGGAGTGCTCCGGGCCCACCCCGGGGTAGTCCAGCCCGGCGGAGATGGAGTGGGATTCGATGATCTGGCCATCGGCGTCCTGCATCAGGGCGGCGTAGGAGCCCTGGAACACCCCGGGCCGGCCGGCGGTGATCGGGGCGGCGTGGCGGCCGGTGGCCACCCCGTCCCCGGCGGCCTCCGCGCCGACCAGGCGCACCGACTCATCGTCGAGGAAGGGGTGGAACAGCCCGATCGCGTTGGAGCCGCCGCCGACGCAGGCCACCGCCGCATCGGGCAGCCGGCCCCGGGCGGCGAGGATCTGCCCCCGGGCCTCGGCGCCGATCACCCGCTGGAAATCGCGCACCATCATCGGGAAGGGGTGCGGCCCGGCGGCGGTGCCGAAGCAGTAGTAGGTGTCCTCGGCATGCGCCACCCAGTAGCGCATCGCCTCGTTGATCGCGTCCTTCAGGGTGGCCGAGCCGAGCTCCACCTCCACCACCTCCGCGCCGAGCAGCCGCATCCGGGCGATGTTCAGCGCCTGCCGGCGCGCGTCCACCCCGCCCATGTAGATCCGGCACTCCAGGCCGAGCAGGGCGCAGGCGGTGGCGGTGGCCACCCCGTGCTGGCCGGCGCCGGTCTCCGCGATCACCCGGGTTTTGCCCATGGTGCGCGCCAGCAGCACCTGGCCCAGCACATTGTTGATCTTGTGGCTGCCGGTGTGGTTGAGGTCCTCGCGCTTCAGCCACACCTCGGCGCCGATCTCGGCGCCGAAGCGCTCCGCCCGGTACAGCGGGGAGGGCCGGCCCACGTAGTCGCGCTGCAGCTCGTCGAGGGTGCGCCGGAAGCCCTCGTCCACCCGGGCCGTGGCGTAGCCGTCGGTGACCTCCTCGATCACCGCCATCAGGGCCTCGGGCAGGTAGCGCCCGCCCCAGGGGCCCCAGTGGCCGAGCTCGTCGGGTTCCTGGCCGGTCGGCTCCGCGATGACCTCGCCCATGGTGGGCAGCCGGTCCCCGCGGGCGTCGTGGTTCTTGAAGTCGCTGTCGCTCACGCGACCCATTGTGACCCATGTCGCGGCCGTGGTGGGCGGCGGGGGCCGATTTCCCGACCTCGCCCCGGCCGCGGCGGCGCGGGCCCGGCTCAGCGCCGCCCGGTGGCGGGGTGCTCGCCGGCGGCGACCAGCTCCCGGCAGGCCCGGCCCGGGTCCCCGGCGGTGACCAGGCCCTCCCCGACGAGCACCGCATCCGCCCCGGCGTGGGCGTAGGCGAGCAGGTCCTCGCGGTCGAAGATCCCGGATTCGGCGACCTTCACCACGTCCGCCGGCAGGCCGGGGGCGAGCCGGGCGTAGGTGCCGGGGTCGACCTCCAGGGTCTTCAGGTTGCGGGCGTTGACGCCGATGATCCGGGCCCCGGCGGCGGTGGCGCGGTCGACCTCCTCCGCGGTGTGCGCCTCCACCAGGGCGTGCATGCCGAGGCTCTCGGTGCGGTCCAGCAGCGCCTCCAGGGCCGGCTGGTCCAGGGCGGAGCACATCAGCAGCACCAGGTCCGCGCCATGGGCCCGGGCCTCGTGCACCTGGTAGGGGGTGACGATGAAGTCCTTGCGCAGCACCGGCACCTCCACCGCGGCGCGCACCGCGTCCAGGTCCGCCAGGGACCCGCGGAAGCGGCGGGCCTCGGTGAGGCAGGAGATGACCGCGGCGCCGTTGTCCGCGTAGGCGGCGGCGAGCTCCGCCGGCTCCGGGATGTCCGCCAGCGCCCCCTTCGAGGGCGAGGCGCGTTTGACCTCGGCGATGACCTGCACCCCGGGGGCGGACAGCGCCGCCAGGGCGTCCCGCGGGGCCGGGGCCAGGTCCGCCAGGCGCTTGATCTCCGGGTAGGGCACCCGCGCCTCGCGTTCGGCGAGGTCCTCGCGGACGCCGGCGATGATGCCGTCCAGCACGGTGCTCATGGTCCAGGTCCTCCTCATGGCCCGGGGCGGTGCCGGGGCCGGCGGCTCCGGGCGGGCCTCGGCGTCGACCCCGGTTTCGGATAGCGTAGCCCGCCCCGCGCGGGCCCCGGAAACCCGGGGCGGCCGCCGCGGCGAACCCGCCGGTCACCCCCGGTCGGGGTCCGGATCATCGGCGGTGGGGTCCACCCCGGCGTCGAGGGCGTCCCAGAGCACCCGGCCGGAGTCGGGGGCCTCGGCGAGATCCTCCCGGGCCCGCGCCCGCCGCACCTCGGGGGTCTCGTAGGCGCCGCCGCGGGCGTCCCCGCCGCCGCCGGGGCGCATCACCAGCAGCACCGCCCCGAGCAGGGCCACCGCCCCGGCGGCCAGGGCCGCCGCCGGCGGCAGCTGGTGCACGCCGACCTCGCTGACCGTGGCCCAGTCGGAGACGGTCACCGGGTCGGTGGCCCGCTGGGTGACCTGGCCGGTCTGCAGCAGGCTGAGCGCCCGGTCCGGGTCGGCGCCGCCGGTGAGCAGCTGCACCGGGCCCCAGGTCGCCGCGGCGGCGACGAGCGCGGCCAGCGCCCCCACCAGCCGGCGGCCGAGCCGGCCGAGGATGAGCGCGGCGCCGACCGCGGCGAGCAGGGTGAGCACCAGGGCGGTGGACTCGGGGAACCAGGCCGCCCCGGCGATGGCGTGGCTGCCGTCGCCGGATTTGTCATCGAAGGTGGCCACGGTCAGCCAGGTGGCCCGGCCGGCGAGCCACATGCCCACCGCGCCGGCGGCGATGAGGCCCATCGCCGCCCCGGGCCGGCGATCCCCGGCCCCGGCGGCCCCGGCGCCGTCCCCGATCGGCTCCCCCATCGGGTTCCGTTCCGCGGCGGCCATCTACGCCCCCTCCCCCGCCGCGGCCGCGCCCGGCGCGCCGGCCGGGCGCATGGTCTCCGCGGCGGCGACGGCGCGCAGCACCGCCGCGGCCTTGTTGCGGGTCTCCTCGTCCTCGGCGTCCGGGTCCGAGTCGGCGACGATGCCGCCGCCGGCCTGCACGTGCACGACCCCGTCCTTGACCAGGCCGGTGCGGATCGCGATCGCCTGGTCGGTGTTGCCCCGGAAGTCGAAGTAGCCCACGGTGCCCCCGTAGACCCCGCGCCGGGTGTCCTCCAGCTCGTCGATGATCTCCAGGGCGCTGGGCTTCGGCGCCCCGGAGAGCGTCCCGGCGGGGAAGGTGGCGGCGAAGGCGTCCACGGCGCCGAGGTCGGCGCGCAGCCGGCCGGTGACCGTGGACACCAGGTGCATGATGTGGCTGTAGCGCTCGATGTGCCGGAAGTCCTGCACGGTCACCGTGCCCGGTTCGCAGACCCGGCCCAGGTCGTTGCGGCCCAGGTCCACCAGCATCAGGTGCTCGGAGTTCTCCTTCTCGTCGCCGAGCAGCTCCCTCTCGTTGCGCTGATCGGCCTCGAAGTCCGCACCGCGGGGCCGGGAGCCGGCGATCGGGTTGGTGACCACCACCCGGTCCTGCACCGACACCAGCGACTCCGGGGAGGAGCCGACGATCCGGAAGGCGGTGCCCGCCATGGTCTCGTCGGGGACGTTGAGCAGGAACATGTAGGGGCTAGGGTTGGTGGCCCGCAGCATCCGGTAGATGTCCCGGGCGGGGGCGGCGGAGTCGATCTCGAAGCGCTGGCTGAGCACGATCTGGAAGGCGTCGCCGGCGCGGATCCGCTCCTTGCACACCCCGATCCGGCGCTTGTGCTCCTCGGCGGTGCGCTGCCGGCGCACCTCCGGCTCGGCCTCGCCGACCTCCACCGGGGCCAGGCCGGGGCCGGTGGCCAGGCGGCGGAGCATGTCCTCGACCCGGGCGACGGCGTCATCGTAGGCGGCGTCGATCCGCTCATCGGAGCCGTCCCAGTTCACCGCGTTGGCGATGAGCCAGATGGTGCCCTCGTGGTGGTCCACCACCGCGAGATCGTCGACGAGCAGCTGTACCATCTCCGGCACCCCGAGATCGTCGACGCAGCCGTCGGGCAGCTGGGGTTCGATGAAGCGGATCATGTCATGGCCGAAGTAGCCGACCATCCCGGAGGTCAGCGGGGGCAGGGCCCGGCCCTGCCAGTCCCCGTCGGGCAATTCGGTGTGCAGATGCGCCAGGGTCTCCCGCAGCGCGTCGAGGGGATCCCCGCCCTCGGGGGCGCCGGAGGGCGCGGTGCCGATCCAGCGGGCCTCGCCGTCGACGACGGTGAGCGCCGCCCGGGAGCCGGAGCCGATGTAGGACCAGCGCGACCAGCTCTCGCCGACGTCGGCGGACTCCAGCAGGAAGGTGCCGGGGCGGTCGTCGGCGAGCTTGCGGTAGGCGGACAGCGCGGTCTCGCCGTCGGCGAGCACCCGCTTGACCACCGGCACCACCCGGTGATCCCGGGCCAGGCGCCGGAAGGTCGCCCGGCTGGTGATGGAGGTTCGGCTCATGGGGCACATTGTGCCATGCGGCCGATCCGCCCCCGGGCGGTGCGCCGGGCCGGCTCAGAGCAGGGGTTCGACGTCGAAGCAGGAGTGCGCGCCGGTGTGGCAGGCCGCCCCGGTCTGGGTGACGGTGAGCAGCACCGTGTCCCGGTCGCAGTCCAGGGCGAGGTGCTCCACCCGCTGGTAGTGGCCGCTGGTCATGCCCTTGACCCAGTATTCGCCGCGGGAGCGGGACCAGTAGGTGCCCCGCCGGGTGCCCAGGGTGTAGGCCAGGGCGGCCTCGTCCATCCAGGCGAGCATGAGCACCCGGCCGGTGCCGGCCTCCTGCACGATCGCCGGCAGCAGCCCGTCCGCGGTGGTCTTCAGCCGGCCGGCGAGCCCGGGGTCCAGCCGCCAGGTGGCGGGGTCGTCGTCGCGGCGCTCCCCCGCGGTGAAGCGGTAGCCGGGGTTGGCCGAGTGGTCCGGCGCGCTCACAGCCGCACCTCGTGCCCGGCGGCGCGCAGCGCCTCCTTGACCTCGCGGATGGAGACCTCCCCGAAGTGGAAGATGGAGGCCGCGAGCACCGCATCCGCCCCGGCGGCCACCGCCGGCGGGAAATGCTCCGCCGCCCCGGCCCCGCCGGAGGCGATCACCGGCACGTCCACCGCCTCGCGGACCAGCCGGGTGAGCTCGAGATCGAAACCGTCCTTGGTGCCGTCGCCGTCCATGGAGTTCAGCAGGATCTCGCCCACGCCGAGCTCCTCGCCGCGGCGGGCCCACTCGATGGCGTCGATCCCGGCGGAGCGGGAGCCGCCGTGCGTGGTGACCTCGAAGCCGCTGGGCTGGGGGGCGCCGCCGGCGGGGACCCGCCGGGCGTCCACGGAGAGCACGATGCACTGGGCGCCGAAGCGCTGGGAGAGCTCCTTGAGCAGCTCCGGGCGGGCGATGGCGGAGGTGTTCACGCTGACCTTGTCGGCCCCGGCGCGCAGCAGCTGGTCGACGTCGTCGACGCTGCGCACCCCGCCACCGACGGTGAGCGGGATGAATACCTGCTCGGCGGTGCGGCGCACCACCTCCAGCATGGTGCCCCGGCCGTCCTTGGAGGCGGTGACGTCGAGGAAGGTGAGCTCGTCGGCGCCCTCGGCGTCATAGCGCCGGGCCAGCTCCACCGGGTCCCCGGCGTCGCGCAGGTTCTCGAAGTTGACGCCCTTGACCACCCGTCCGGCGGTGACGTCGAGGCAGGGGATGACGCGGACGGCGACGGGCATGCGGGCTCCTTGCGGCGGGGGCGTGCGGTGGCGGCGCCGGAATCCCCGGCGCACGGGCCCGATTCTAGGCGGCGCCGCCGCCGGGGCCGCGCAGGGCCTCCTCGATGCGGTGCGCGGTCGCCCGGATGTCCCGGAGCACCGCGATCCCGTAGAGCACCGCCACGAACAGGAGGATGGCGGGCAGGAACGCGAGGGAGCCGAGGAGGACCTCGGCGAGGCCGATGACGGTCATGGGGTGTCCTTCCGTTGCCCGGATCATGCCCGGTGCGGGCGGATCCGAGGGTAGGCGAGCCCCGGGCCGGGGTCGGGGGCCCGCCCGCGGGGACCGGCCGCTAGGCCCGGAAGTCCGCCGGCGGCTGCAGCCCGGCGATGATCTCCCGGAGCCGGGCGTGCACCGTGGGCGTGCCGGCGAGCACCCCCACCGAACGCGGGGTCCAGGGCCGGCCGGCCACGTCGGTGACCACGCCCCCGGCCTCCCGGATGAGCAGCACCCCGGCGGCGTTGTCCCACAGGTTCGGGGAGAAGGTCACCGTGCCGGCGAAGGCGCCGCCGGCGGTGCAGGCCAGATCCACGCCCACCGACCCGGAGATCCGGATCGTGGGGAAGGACTCCCCCACCGCGGAGAGCAGCGACTGCCGCCAGCCGCGGGGGAAGGTGCCGTCCCGGCGGGCGATCACCGAGCCGAAGGCGATCGCCACCGGCCGGCCCGGGGTCTCGGCGAGGGTGACCTCCTCGCCGTTGCGGCGGGTGCCGCCGCCGCGGACGGCGGTGAGCCGCAGCCCCATCAGGGGCAGGTCCGCCACCGCCACCACCGGCTCGCCCCGGTGCATCAGGGCCACCAGGATCGCGCAGGCGGGGAAGCCCGCGGCGTAGTTGGTGGTGCCGTCGATGGGGTCGACCACCCAGCCGGTGGCGCTGTCCGCGTCCCCGCCGAACTCCTCCCCGTAGACCGGCAGCCCGGTGGCCGCGCCGAGGCGGTCCCGGAGGAGGCGCTCGATGGCGAGGTCGATTTCGGTGGCGAAGTCGCCGCGGGCCTTGGTGATGAGCGGATCCGCGCCGAGGTTGGCGCGGAAGACCGCCGCCGCCTCGTCCACGGCGGCCTCCGCGGCGGCCAGCAGCGCGACGGCGTCGGGTTCGCGCGCGGATCCGGCGCCGGTGTCCTGCTCATCGGTGGTGCTCATCCGCCCGCCTTCCGTGGGTCCGGTCTCCCGCGCCGTCGCCGGCGCGGCTACTTCGCCGCGGCCAGGGCCTCCTCGAGGGTGAACCGGCCGGCGTAGAGCGCCTTGCCGATGATCGCCGAGTCGACGCCCTCGTCGACCAGGCCCTTGATCGCGGTGACGTCCTCCAGGCTGCTCACCCCGCCGGAGGCGACGATGGGCGCGTCCGTGGCGGCGGCGACATCGCGCAGCAGGTCCAGGTTCGGCCCGGCGAGGGTGCCGTCCTTGGACACGTCGGTGACCACGAAGCGGGAGCAGCCCTCGGCGTCCAGGCGCTCCAGGACCTCCCACAGGTCCCCGCCGTCGGAGACCCAGCCGCGGCCGCGCAGCCGCCAGGAGCCGTCGATGAGCCGGGCGTCCAGGCCGATGGCGACCCGGTCGCCGTAGTCGCCGATCACCCGCCGGCACCAGTCCGGGTCCTCCAGGGCGGCGGTGCCGATGTTCACCCGGCGGCAGCCGGTGGCCAGGGCCCGCTCCAGGGACTCGGTGTCCCGGATCCCGCCGGAGAGCTCCACGTCCACGTCGAGGGCGCCGACGACGTCCTTGAGCAGCTCGTAGTTGGAGCCCCGGCCGAAGGCGGCGTCGAGGTCGACCAGGTGGATCCACTCCGCGCCCGCGTCCTGCCAGTTCCTGGCGGCGTCGATGGGGGCGCCGTAGTGGGTTTCGCTTCCCGCGGCGCCCTGCACCAGGCGCACCGCCTGTCCATCGGCGACGTCGACGGCGGGCAGCAGGGTCAGGCTCATGGGTATTCGGACTCCAGGGTGTCGGTGCCTCCCGGGCCGCGGCGCGGGTCGTGCCCCGTGCCGCGGTCCGGCTGTCGCCTGGATCATACGCGAGCGCGGGCGAGCCGATTCCCGCCGCACCGGGAGGCCGGCCGCCGGCCCGGGGTACGCCCCCGCGTCCCGCTCAGTCGGGCAGGTCCCCGGGCGCCGGGGCGGCCCGGTCGAGATCCGCCTCGCCCAGGTTCGCCCGGGCGGTGAAGCGCAGCCGGGACCCGCCGGCGGGGACGCTGGGCGGGCGGAACACGCCCACGTGCACCCCGCGGGCGGCGAGGTTGTCCCGGGCGGCCACGGCGCGCACCGGGTCGCCGAGCACCACCGGCACCACCGCCGACCCGGTGGCGGGCACGCCCCAGGCCGCCGCGATCGCCCGGGCGTTCGCCAGCGCCTGCCCGGGCAGCCCCGGTTCGGCGGCGAGGATCCGCAGCGCGGCGAGCGCCCCGGCGGCCGCCGGCGGGGCCAGGGCGGTGTCGAAGATCGCGGCCCGGGCGTGGTTGAGGATGTGGTCGCGCAGATTCGCCGGCCCCGCCACCGCCCCGCCCTGGGCGCCGAGCGACTTCGACAGGGTGAGGGTGACCACCAGGTCCGGGGCCCCGGCGAGCCCGGCGGCGGCCACCGCGCCCCGGCCGCCCGGGCCCACCACGCCCAGGGCGTGCGCCTCGTCGACGATGAGGAGGGCGGCATGCTCCCGGCACACCCGGTGCAGCCCGGCGATGTCGGCGACGGCGCCGTCGGCGGACTGCACCGCGTCCACGAGCACCATGGCCCGGGCCTCGGCGCGGCCGGCCAGCGCCGCCGCCACCGCGGAGGGGTCCCCGGCGGGGGTGACCGCCACCCGGGCCCGGGAGAGCCGGCAGGCGTCGATGAGGCTGGCGTGGCAGCCGGCGTCGCTGACGATGAGGTCCCCGCGGCCGGCCAGGGCGGTGACCGCCGCGAGATTGGCGAGGTAGCCGGAGCTGAGCACCGTGGCGGAGCCGAGGCCGAGGAAGCCGGCCAGCTCCCGCTCCAGCTCGTCGTGGAGCTCGGTGGCGCCGGTGACCAGGCGGGAGCCGGTGGCGCCGAGGCCGTAGTCGCGCAGCGCCCGCGCCGCGGCGGCGGTGACCCGGGGGTCATCGTGCAGGCCCAGGTAATCGTTGGAGGCCAGATCCAGCGGCGGCTGCCCCGCCCCGGCTGGCGGCCGGGGGCGCAGCTCCCGGTGCAGGCCGGCGGCGCGGCGGCGCTCGGCGATGCGGTCGAGTTCGGCGAGGACGGATTTGTGGCCTGCGGCGGGCTGGGCGGGCATGGGCCCAGCCTAGACCGCCCCTCGATCGGCGTTCAGGAGGGTGCGCTCAGTCGAGCGTGGCCACCCAGTTGCGCAGCAGCGCCGCCCCGGCGGCCCCGGACTTCTCCGGGTGGAACTGGGTGGCCCACAGCGGGCCGTTCTCCACGGCGGCGACGAAGCGGCAGCCGTCGTGCTCGGCCCAGTGCACCAGGGGCGCGGCGATCCGGCCGGTGTCGGTGAGCTCCCAGCGGCGGGCGGCGTAGGAGTGCACGAAGTAGTAGCGCTCATTGGGGTCCAGGCCCGCGAAGAGCCTCGAGCCGAGGGCCACCTCCACGGTGTTCCAGCCCATATGGGGCAGCACCGCCGCGTCCAGGCGCTCCACCGTGCCGGGCCACTCCCCGCAGCCGGGTGCGCCCACCGCCTGCGGGGCGGCCTCGCCGGCCTCATCGGCGGCCTCCGGGGCGTGGATGCCCTCGGCGAACTCCACGCCACGGTCGAAGAGCACCTGCATCCCGACGCAGATGCCCAGCACCGGCCGGCCCCCGGCCAGCCGGGAGCCGATGAGCCGGGGGCCGTTGACGGCGCGCAGGCCCTCCATGCAGGCGGCGAAGGCGCCCACGCCGGGGACGACGAGCCCGTCGGCGGCGAGCACTGTGCCCGGGTCGGCGGTGACGATGGTCTCCGCGCCGGTGGCGGCGATCGCGCGCTCGGCGGAGCGCAGGTTGCCGGAGCCGTAGTCCAGGAGTGCGACGGTGGTCATGGGGGGATTGTACGGCCTGGGCCCCGGGGCGCCCGGTCGCACCCGCGTTGCATCCCCGCCGGGCCCCCGGGGTGCCCCCGAGGGCATCGGAACGGGGGATCCCCCGCCCCCGCTGCCTGTACGCTCATCCCCGACCTTTCCGCTTTACGAGCACCCGGCGCGGGCCCCGAGGCCCGGCGCCCCGACCCTTGGAGGCCACGTGGTCGACCAGTACCCCATCCTCACGGTGATCCCCCCGCTGGGCGCGATCATCCTGGCCATCGCCACCCGCCGGGTGCGGCTCTCCCTCGGCGCCGGCATCGTCGCCGCCGCCCTGCTGGTCACCGACCTCGACGTGGTGGCCGCCCTGAAGACGATGTGGGCGGCCTTCGCGGGCATCTTCTGGGACGAGGGCGCCGTGAACACCGGCAACGTCTACATCCTGCTCTTCCTGGTGCTGCTCGGCGT
The DNA here is from genome assembly GCF_001941505.1 of Corynebacterium sphenisci DSM 44792. NCBI lineage: Bacteria > Bacillati > Actinomycetota > Actinomycetes > Mycobacteriales > Corynebacteriaceae > Corynebacterium > Corynebacterium sphenisci. The sequence goes on from NZ_CP009248.1 coordinate 1,603,784, forward strand.
GCTCACCTCGATGGTGCTCATGTCCGGCGGCTCCGCGGCCTTCTCCGACTGGATCGGGGCCCGGATCCGCTCCCGGCGCTCGGCGCAGTCCATGGCCGGCGGCCTGGGCGTGCTCATCTTCATCGACGACTACTTCAACGCCCTGGCGGTGGGCCAGATCGCCAAGCCGGTCACCGACACCCGCGGGGTGAGCCGGGCGAAGCTGGCGTACATCATCGACTCCACCTCCGCCCCGGTGTCGGTGCTCATGCCCTTCAGCTCCTGGGGCGCCTCCATCATCGGCATCCTGGCGCCCATCTTCGCCGCCTCCGCGATCCAGGTCAGCGACGTCGGCGGCTTCCTCGGCGCGGCGGCGGCGAACTTCTACGCCATCGCCGCCATCATCGCGGTGTTCCTGGTCATCTACCTGCGGGTGGACTTCGGGCCGATGCGCCGGGAGGAGAACCGGGCGCACCACCGCGGCGAGGCCTACGCGGCGAACGCGAACATCCCCGGGGAGCTCTCCGCGGGGCTGCCGGTGCACCGGCCCGGTGCGAAGCGCTCCCTGGTGGTGCCCTTCCTGGTGCTCGTCATCGGCGTCATCGCCGCGATGTTCGCCACCGGCCGGGCCGCGTCCGGCTCCACCGACCCGATGGAGATGCTCGCCAACACCAACGTCTCCGACTCCCTCATCATCGGCGCCGTCGCCGGCCTGGCCACCGCCCTGTTCTACTACGCGCGGGTGACCATCCCGGCCGGGTCCTTCTCCGCGGCGACCCTAGGCCGCGGCTCCTGGGAGGGCGCGAAGTCCATGAAGGACGCGATCATCATCCTGCTGCTGGCCTGGATGCTGGGCACCGTGGTCGGCGAGCTCGGCACCGGCGACTACCTCGGCGGCCTGGTGGTGGATTCCGGGATGTCCTCGGCCTGGCTGGTGCCGCTGATGTTCGTCGCCGCCGCGGCGATGGCCTTCTCCACCGGCACCTCCTGGGGCTCCTTCGGCCTGCTGCTGCCCATCGCCGGGGACATGCTGATCGCCGCGAACGCGGACGCCTACCTGGTGGCCGCGCTCGGCGCGGTGCTGGCCGGCGCGGTGTGGGGCGACCACTGCTCCCCCATCTCGGACACCACCATCCTGTCGGCCACCGGCGCCGGCTGCGATGTGGTCACGCACGTGTCCACGCAGCTGCCCTACGCGATCACCGTGGGCGCGGCGGCGCTGGCCGGCTACGTGGTCTACGCCGCCACCGACTCGGTCGGCATCGGCCTGGTGGCCACCCTGGTGCTGGTCGTCGCGGCCCTGGCGGTCATCGGCCGGGCCACCGGGCACGTGGAGGATCACGCCACCCGGGAGGCCGCCCCCGCCGCCGGCTGAGCCGCTGCCCCGCCCACCGCGGGAAACCCCCGGGCGCGAGGCGCGCATCCGGGGGTTTTCGCCGCTCATCCGGTGCGGGCGCCCTGGCCCCGGCGTAAGGTGAACACCCGGTGAACGAGGGGTGAACACCCCGGCCAGGATCATGGCCCCGGCGGCGGCCGCCCCGGGCCCGGAAGGACCGTCATGCTCGACCGCCAGCTGGAGATCGTCCGCGAGGACCTGCACCGCCGCCATGAGGGCGGCCATCCTCCGGCCGAGATCGACCGGGTGCTCGACGAGGTCATCGCCGAGGCGCGGGCCACCGCGAAGGTGGACACCTTCCTGCCGGTGTTCGTGGAACGCGACGCCGCCGCGCGCCTGGCGGCCCTGGCCGCCGAACGCGGCCAGGAGCCGAAGGCCCGGCCGGAGGTGCTCTACGCCTGCATGCGCAACGCCGGGCGCTCCCAGCTCGCCGCCGCGATCACCCGGCACCTCGCCGGGGAGGCGGTCTTCGTCCGCGCGGTGGGCCTGGCCCCGGCCGCCGAGGTGCAGCCGGAGGTGCTCGCCGTGCTCGACGAACGCGGCATCTCCCATGCGGGGCTCTACCGCAAGGAGATCGTGGCGCGCACCGTGCACCGCGCCGACGTGGTGGTGCTGCTCGGCGTGGACGAGATCCCGGACGTGCCCGGCGACCGCTACACCCGCTGGGAGATCGCCGACCCGGAGGGCCGGGACCTCACCGTGGTGCGCGCCATCGCCGACGAGATCGAGACCCGGGTGCGGGCGCTGCTGGACGAGCTCGGCGTGCCCGCGCGGACGCCCGCCGGCGCCTGAGCCGGCCGGGCGCCGCCGCCCCGGTCTAGCCGAGGGCCCCGGTGAGCCAGAGGATCGCCCCGGCCAGGGCGATCACCGCGAGCACCCCCATGACGATGGTGCCCACCCGGGAGCCGGCCTTGTACACCGAGTAGGTGCCGCCGACCAGCAGCCCGGCGATGATGAACAGCAGGTAGGTCGCCGCCGCGTTCGGCCCCACCGCCGAGGCCTGGGCGAGGATCCCGGCGCTCACAGGGTGCCCTTGGTGGAGGGCACGCCCTCGACCCGCGGATCCGGTTCGCAGGCCGCGCGCAGCGCCCGGGCCACCGCCTTGAACTCCGCCTCGGTGATGTGGTGCGGATCCCGGCCGTAGAGGCAGCGCACATGCAGCGCGATCCGGGCGTTGAGCGCGAAGGACTCGAAGAAGTGCTCGTTGATCACGGTGGCGTAGTGGCCGCCGATGACCGTGGTGAGCATATGCTCCGGCTCCCCGGTGATCACGAAGTAGGGCCGGCCGGAGACGTCCGCCACCGCCTGGGCGAGGGTCTCGTCCATGGGGATCAGGGCGTCACCGAAGCGGCGGATGCCCCGCTTGTCGCCGAGCGCCTCGGCGAAGGCGGCGCCCAGCACGATCCCGCAGTCCTCCACGGTGTGGTGCGCGTCGACCTCGACGTCCCCGCTGGCCCGCAGGGAGAGATCGAAGCTGCCGTGCTGGGTGAAGGCGGTGAGCATATGGTCGAAGAAGGGCAGCCCGGTGCCGATCTCGGCCCGGCCGGTGCCGTCCAGGTCCACGGTGCACACGATCGAGGATTCGCGGGTGGCGCGCTCGACGTGGCCGGTGCGCCGGCCCTCGGCGCGCGGGGTTTCGGTGCTCTCGCTCACGTGGGGTTCTCCTCCTCGTCGTCTCCGGCCAGGGTGGCGGGCTCCTCCTCGAGCACCGCGGCCATGGCCTCCAGCAGGGCGTCGTTCTCCGCCGGCAGCCCAATGGTCGCACGAAGGCGGCCGGGCACGCCCACGTCCCGGATCAGCACCCCCCGATCCAGCAGAGCCCGCCAGGTCGCCCCGGCGTCGGCGAAGGGCCCGAAGAAGACGAAGTTGGAGCGCGACTCCACCACGTCCAGGCCCATCCCGCGCAGCCCCGCCACCACCCGGTCCCGCTCCCCGGCGAGCTTCGCCACGGTGGCCAGGGTGTCGTCGGCGTGGCGCAGCGCCACCAGGGCGGCGGCCTGGGTGAGCGTGGACAGGTGGTAGGGCAGCCGCACCAGCATCACCGCCTCGATGAAGGCCGGGGCCGCCACGAAGTAGCCGAGCCGGCCGCCGGCGAAGTCGAAGGCCTTGCTCATGGTGCGGCTGACCACCAGCTTCGTGGGATAGTCGGCGAGCAGCGCCACCGCCGAGGGCCCCTCGTCGAATTCAGCGTAGGCCTCGTCGACGATCACGATGCCCGGCGCGGCGTCCAGGATCCGGCGCAGGTCGGCGTAGGGCGTCACCCCGCCGGTGGGGTTGTTCGGGGTGGTCACGAAAATCACGTCCGGGGCGTGCTCGGCGATCGCGGCCTCGGCGGCGTCCGGGTCGATGTCGAAGCCGGCGCCGCGGGGCACCGCGATGAAGCGGGTGCGGGTGCCGGCGGCGAGGATCGGGTGCATCGAGTAGCTGGGGGTGAAGCCCAGCACCGACCGGCCCGGCCCGCCGAAGGCCTGCAGCAGCTGCTGCAGCACCTCGTTGGAGCCGTTGGCGGCCCACACCCGGGTCGCGTCGCAGTCCACCCCGGTGCGCCCGGTGACGTACTGCGCCAGGGACTCGCGCAGCGCGAGGGCGTCCCGGTCCGGGTACCGGTTCAGGCCCCGGGCGACGTGCGCGACCTCCCGGATGAGGTCCTCCACCAGGTCCTCGGAGGGCGAGTAGGGGTTCTCGTTGGTGTTCAGCCGCACCTCCACGTCGAGCTGCGGGGCCCCGTAGGCCTCCTCCCCGCGCAGCTCCTCGCGCAGCGGCAGATCCGCCAGGCGCACCCCGGCGCCGAAGGCGCCCGCGTCCCGCTCAGGCATCGGCGTCCCCCTTCGCGGCGAGATCCTCGAACCGGGCCCGGATCGCCTCGCCGTGGGCGGGCAGGCGCTCGGCGTCGGCGAGCGCCACCACGTCCTCGGCGACGCCCTTGAGCGCGGCCTCGTCGTAGTCGACCACGTGCACCCCCTTGAGGAAGGTGTGCGTGGACAGGCCCGAGGAGTGCCGGGCGGTGCCGGAGGTGGGCAGCACGTGGTTGGAGCCGGCGGAGTAGTCGCCCAGCGGCACCGGGGAATGCGCGCCGACGAAGATCGCCCCGGCGTTGCGCACCCGGTCGGCCACGGCCGCCGCATCGGCGGTGTGCACCTCGAGGTGCTCCGCGGCGTAGGCGTCGACCACCCGCAGCCCCGCCTCGATGTCGTCGACCAGCACGATCCCGGACTGCGGACCCTCCAGGGCCCGGCGCACCCGGTCGTGGTTGAGGGTCACCCCGTAGCGGGCCTCGATCTCCCGGTCGACCGCCCCGGCCAGCTCCGCGGAGTCGGTGACCAGCACCGAGGCGGCCATCACGTCATGCTCGGCCTGGGAGATGAGATCGTAGGCCACGGCCACCGGATCCGCGCCGGCGTCGGCGAGCACGGCGATTTCGGTGGGGCCGGCCTCGGCGTCGATGCCCACCACGGAGCGGCACAGCCGCTTGGCGGCGGTGACGAAGATGTTGCCCGGCCCGGTGATCATGTCCACCGGCTCCAGGGGCCCGGAGCCGTCGGCCGGGTCATCGTCGCCGTAGGCCAGCAGCGCCACCGCCTGGGCGCCGCCGACCGCCCACACCTCGTCCACGCCGAGCAGGGCGCAGGCGGCGAGGATGGTCGGGTGCGGCAGGCCGTCGTGCTCGGCCTGCGGCGGGGAGGCCACCACCAGGGAGGCCACCCCCGCCTCCTGGGCGGGGATCACGTTCATCAGCACCGAGGAGGGGTAGACCGCGTTGCCGCCGGGAACGTAGAGGCCCACCCGGCCCACCGGGATCCACTTCTCGGTGACCCGGCCCCCGGGGACGACCTCCACGGTGACGTCCGCCGGCTTCTGCGCGGCGTGGAAGGCCCGGATCCGGGTGATCGAGTTCTCCAGGCCCCGGCGCACCGCCGGGTCCAGCCGGTCCACGGCGGCGGCGATCGCCTCGGCGGGCACCCGGGTGCGCTCCGGGCGGCAGCCGTCGAAGCGCTCCGAGTAGCCGGCCGCGGCGGCGGCGCCGCCGGCGGCGACCTCCTCCACCACGGGCCGCACCGTCGGGATCATGGAGTCGACGTCCGCGGCGCCGCGCGGCAGCGCGCGGCGCAGCTGCGAGGTGGTCGGCGTGGTGCCGCGCAGGTCGGTGATGGAGAGCATCGGGGTCTTCGCCCACCTTCCGGGTCATGGGGTGCCGGCGCCCGGGCCCGGCGGGGCCGCCGGGCCCGGGCGGTGTCCGCCGTCGAGCATAGTCGGGTGCCCCGGCCCGGCCCCGCCCACCTTGCCGAAGGACCCCGGCCCGGCCCATCATGGGCTGATGCTCTGGTGGGATGAGGACGAGGAGGCGGCGGCCGCGGACGCCGCCGCCGCGGACGCGCCCGCGGACCCGGCCGCCGGCGGGGACGCCGCCGGCGGGGACGCCGCACCGCCGCCGCCGCGGATGCCGACCTGGGCGCCGCGGCCCGCCCCGGCGGAGCTGGCCGCGCTGCTCGCCTTCTCCCGGCACGCCGCCCGCAACCTCGACCACGTGGCCAGCTGGCGGGCGGTGAGCGCCTTCGCCCGCGACCACTGGCTGGACGACCCCGCCGGCCTGGACGTGGACCTGCTCGGCGAGTTCCACGCGCTGCGGCACGCCGCCGCCGATCAGCTGGAGCTGGTCGCCGAGGCCGCGGAGGCCCGCCGGGCCTGGCTGGACTGGGCGGTGGCCCATGACCGCCCCGCGGCGGTGCTGCACGCCCGCGCCTTCGCCGCCGTCGCCGAGGCGGAGGCCTACGCCGACCGGGTTCCCGCCCCCGCCGCACCCGCCGATGCCGAGATCCCGGAGCTGATCGCCGCGGCCCGGGGCATCCTGGACCGGCGCCCGGAGGGCCGCGACGACTACCAGGTGGGTCTGGCCGCCACCATCGTCGGCGCCGCGGCGACGCTCTGCCGGCGCGCGGATCTCGCCGCCGCGCTGGCCGACTGGGCCCGCCGGCACGCCCCGCGGGCCGCGGCCGGCGACGACCGGGCGCTGCTGGAGGCCCAGATCGCGCATTCCCGCGGGGATCTCGCCGGCGCCGCCCGGCTGGCCGCCGCGGTGGCGGAGGACCCCCGCGGGGAGCCGGTGACCGCCACCGTGGAGGCCCGGCAGATGCTGGCCTGGCTGTCCCTGGAGGCCGGGCACGAGGATGAGGCGATCCGCCAGCTGCGCACCGTGGCGGCGACCTGCCTGGCCCTGGACTTCACCGTGGCCGGGCTGCGCTCGGCGCGGCTGCTCACCGCCCTGCTCAACGGCCGCGGCGACTACCCGGCGGCCCGGGCGCTGGCCACCGACATGCTCCGGCACACCCGGGGCATGCCGGTGAACCCGCTGACCATGGACCTGGAGCTGATCCTGGCGCGCAGCCTCTTCGACGCCGGGGAGTACGCGGAGGCCGGGCTGCGGGCCACCCCGGTGGCGCAGTGGTCCACGATGACCGCCGATGAGGAGCGCACCGACGCCGCCTACACCATCGCCGCCGCCGCGGCGACCGCCCTCGACGAGCACGCCCGGGCGGTGCGGCTGCTGCTGGAGCATGCCGGGCACCTGCGCCGGCTGGGGGATCGCCCCGGGGCCAGCGCGGCGCTGCGCCAGGCGGCGCGCACCCTGGTCGCCCCGGGGGCGGTGGGCCCGGCGGAGGTGCCGGATCTGGCGGCGACCATGCTGCGCGAAATCGGCGGGGCGATGGGACGCCCCGACCGGGACCTGGCGGAGGTCGCCGCCGGGGCGGCCCGCGACGACCTCGCCGAGGATCTCATGGTCGCCGCCCGGGATCTCATCGACGACGGCTGGTCCATCGCGGACTGGCATGACGATCTCGCCTACGTGTACTGGGCCACCGGCCGGGAGGACCTGGCCCTGGGCCATGTGGACACCGCCGCGGCCGGCTACCTCGACTCCGGGGACGGGGTGGAGTCCGCCCGGGCGCTGCTCACCGGGGTGCGCTGCTGCCTGGATCGGGACGACGCCGCCGGCGCGGGCCGCTACGCGGAGCGGATCAACCGGCTGCTGCCGGCGGAGACCTGGGCCGGGCACCCGGTGCGCGACGCCCTGGCGGAGCTGCTCGGCGAGGACGGCGCGACCGGGGGCTGACCGTCCCCGGGGCGCCTCCGGCGGGGGCCCGGATCGGGGGCGGGCGTAGGCCAGCCTTGCCTGGGCGGGGCCGCGGGTCCCATAATCGCGCAATGAGCTGGTGGAGCGGAGCCGAGCGGGACGCGCAGGCGCCGGGGCTGCCCCCGGAATGGGCCTGGGACCTCTACCAGCCGCCCCTGCCGGAACCCGGTCGCAGCCCGGAACGCGATCCCACCCCGCTGACCCTGCCCGGGCTGCTCGGCAAATCCCGCCAGGCGCTGCTGGGCTCGGATCGGCTCACCGCCGCCCGGATCCGCACCCGCTTCGCCGAGCACCACTGGCTGGCCGGGCCCCGGGATCTGCCGCGCAGCCTGCCCGAGGAGCTGCGCGGGGAGTTCCACCGGCTGCGCTTCGTGGTCGGCGACTGCCTGGAGCTGACCGCCGAGGCCGCCGAGGCGCACCGGAACTGGCTGGAATGGGCCCGGCGGGTGGATCTGCGCGCCGGGGCCGCCGAGGGCCCGGAGACCCTGCTGTGCCGGGCCACCGGCCTGGCCGCCGCGGCCCCCCGGCTGGCCGCCGGGACCCGCTCCGCCACCGCCCGCCGGCAGGCGGTGGCCGAGCTCGCGGAGCTGGGTGGGCAGCTGCCCGCCGCGCCCCGGCGGGCCGGGGCGCTGCAGCTGCAGGCGGCGCTGCTGCTGGCCCGGGCCGCCATCGAGCTGGACCAGCCGGAGCCGGCGGAGCGGCTGCTGGGCTGGCTGCCCGGGGGGATGGCCACCCTCAAGCTGCTCGACGAGTTCCGGCTGCTCACCGCCCGGGTGGCCGCCCGGGCCGGGGAGCCGGCGCGGGCGGCGGCGGACTGCCTCTACGTGGCGGCGAACCCGGTGGGCGAACCGGTCACCGCGGCGGTGGCGGCCCGGCTGCTCATCGCGGAGCTCTCCCGGGCCCGCGGGGAGGCCGAGGAGGAGGTCCGGCAGCTGCGGGTGGTCGCCGCCGCCTGCGCGGCGCAGGGCCTGGACCTGCTGGGGCTGCGGGTGCGCCGCCGCCTGGCGGCCGCGCTGCTCGCCCTGGACGACCCGGCCGGGGCCGAGGCGCACCTGGACGCGGCCGCGCCGATGGCCGAGTCCGCGCCGCTGAACCCGGTGAGCACCGACCTGGACCTGCTGCGCGCCCGGGCCCGGCTGCGCCGCGGGGACCCGGCCACCGCCGCCCGGCTCGCCGAGGCGGTCGCCGATCTGGGCTGCGCCGCCGGCGCCGGGGATCAGCCGCGCACCGCCTGCACCATCGCCGCGGACGCGCACGCCCTGGCCGGCCGGCCCGGCCACGCCGCGGCGGCCCTGGTGCGCTGCGCCGGGCACCTGCGCCGGGAGGGCCATCCCGAGGAGGCCGCCCGGCGGCTCTCCCTGGCCGCCCGGGCGCTGCTCATGCCCGCCGGGGAGGGCGCCCCGGCCCCGGACCCGGCGGCGGCGTTGGCCGCGCTGCACCGCGATTTCGGGAACCTCGCCGACGCCCCGCCCGCCCCGGAGCTCGCCGGGGCGGCCGAGGACGGCCCGGTGGCGGCCGCGGCGCTGCTGCTCGGGGTGTCCCGCCGGGTGAGCACCGCCGAATCGGTGGAGCTGGACCGGCGGGCGGACCTGGCCCGGATCCTCATGCTGGTCCGGCGCAGCCGGGCCGCGATCGCGCTGGCCGAGGACGCCGCGGGCCGCTACGCCGCCGCCGGGCGGCGGCTGCTCGCCGCGGAGCTGCTCATCGTCGCGGCGACCTGCCGCTGCGCCGAGGGCGACCGGGAGGGGCTGCACCACTGCGCGGAGCGGATCGAGGGGCTGCTGCCCCCGGAGGCCCCTCCGGATTTCTGGTTGCGCGAGCAGCTGGCGATCCTGCTGCGCGAATACGGCGGCTGAGCCCGCCCCCGCGGGGGTAGCCCGCCCTCCCCCGATTGGGCGAGCCTGCCCTTGGCCGGAGGGGCAGGCGCCCCGCATAATGGGCCGATGAGCGAGAGCAGCGGCGGGGCGCACGGGGAGCTGGCGGTGCTGCTGGCGCGCTCCCGGGCCGCGCTGCTGCGCGGCGATGCCCCGGCGATGGCCCGGGCCGCGGTGGACTACGCCCTGGACCACTGGCTCGACGAGCCGGCGCCGGAGGAGCTGGCCCCGGTGCCGCGCTGCGAGGCGCACCGGCTGCGCATGGTGGTCGCCCGGTCCCTGGAGCTCGGCGAGGAGGCCCGCCGGGCGCACCGGGACTGGCTGGCCGCCGCCCGGGTCGCCGACGCCGCCGCCGGGGCGGGCAGCCCCGCCGCGGGGGCGGATCCCGGGCCGGAGACCCTGCTCGCCCGGGTCGCGGGCGCCGCCGCCGCGGTCGGCGACGTGGACCCGGTCGCCGAGGGAATCGCGCTGTCACCCCCGGTGGAGGTGGTCACCGCGCTCACCGCGGTGGCCGCCGCACTGCCCGGCAAACCCGGCCGGAACCCCGACCCGCTGCTCGACCACGTCGCCCAGGTGCTGATCGGCGCAGCCCTGGACTTCGGGGAGCTGGGCCTGGCCCGCTCGGTGCTGGACTGGCTGGCCCACCGGCCCGGCCCGGTCGCCCGCGGCGACGCCTTCCGGCTGCTGCAGGCCCGCGCCCGGGTGGTCGCCGGCAGCCTGGCCACCGCCGTGGCCGACTGCGAGCTGGTGCTGCGGGACCCGGCCGGGGACCCGGGCTGGGCGGCCGCCGGCGCGCACCGGATCCTGGCCGGCCTGGCGCACCGCCGCGGGGACGCGGCCGGGGAGGCCCACCACCTGGAGGCCGCGGCGCACGCCGCCGCCGGGGCGGGGCTGCTGCTCGCCGAGCTGCGCGCGCGCCACCGGGCCGGGGCGGTGGCGCTGGGCCGCGGCGACCATGCGGTGGCCCGGCGGGTCTCGGCGCTGCCCCCGGCCGTGCTGCACCACCCCCCGCCGGCGAACCCGGTGGTCCAGGGGATCACCGCGCACCGGGCCCGGGCGCTGCTGCACCTGGGCGAGCCGGCGGGGGCGCTGCGCGCCGCCGAGCCGGTGGCCGCCTGGGCGGAGCTGTCCGGCTGCTCGTCGCTGGCCGGGCACGCCTACGCCACCGCGGTGGACGCCGCGATCGCCTCCGGGTGGCACCTGCACTCGGCGGTGCTGCTGGTGCGCCACGCCGGGCAGCTGCGCCGGGACGGCCGCGGCGCCGACGCCGCGCGCCGGATCGCCCTGGCCGCGCGCTCGGCGGCCCTGCCGGATCCGGGTCCCGGCGCGGCCTGGCCGGATCTCGCCGAGGAGCTGCGCCGCGGCTTCGACGACGTCGACCGCGGGGAGCCGCCGGTGGGCGCATCCGGCGCCGCCGGCACCGCCTCGGCCCGGGAGCACCTCGCCGGGGAGCTCATCGCGATCTCCGCCGCCCTCGCCGATGACCGGGCCTCCCGGCTGGTGCGCGAGGCGAACCTGGCGTACGTGCTCATGCTCACCAACCGGCCGATGGCCGCGATCCGGCTGGCCGAGGCCACCGCCGCCGCCTACCGGGACACCGGGGAGGCCCTCGCCGCCGCGGAGGCGCTGATCGTGGCCGCGGCCTGCTGCCGCCGGCTGGAGGATGATGCGGGCCTGCGCCACTACGCCGAGCAGGTCCGCGCCCTGCTGCCGGCGGGCCTGCCCGGGGACTTCTGGATGCTGCGCACCCTGGACGACCTGCTCGGCGGCCGGGATTGAGCCGGCCCTTCCGAATCGAGCCAAGGCGCCCCTTCCCAAACGGGGCCGGCGGCGGCGATAATGGGGCAATGAGCCCGCAGCGCCGCCCCGCCGGATCCGAGCCCGCCGAAACCGCGGATCCCCCGGCGCCGGCGCGCACCGTGCCGGCGCCGCCGGCGGATCTGGTGCCGCTGCTGGAGTACTCCCGGCGGGCCCTGGAGGACTACCGGCCCGGGGACGCCGGCCGGGCGGCGGCCGTCTTCGCCCGGCGGCACTGGGGCCGGGCGCTGCCCGCCGGGGCGGATCCGGCGATGGCCGTGGAATTCCACCGGCTGCGGCATATCGTCGCCGCCGAGCTGGCCCTGGACGCCGAGGCGGTGGCCGCCCTCGGCGACTGGCTGGACGCCGCCCGGGCCGCCGGCCGCGCCGATCAGGAGCTGCTCGCCCGGGCCACCGGGGTGGCCACCGCGGTGGCGGCGTCCTCGGCCACCGGGGTGGCCTTCCCGGAGCTGGCGCAGCTGGCGAACCGGATCCTCACCGGCGGCGGGGGCGGGTTCTCCCCCGCCGTCGCCCGGGCCGCGGTGTCCCTGGCGGAGGCGGCGGTGGGCAACCGGCGCACCGACCTGGCCCGCGGCCTGGTCACCTGGTTGCGCACCACCCCGGCGGCGGGCCCGCTGGCCGATGAGCTGGCGGTGCTCGACGCCCGGGTGCTGCTGGAGGAGCATGCCCCGGCCGCCCGGGCCGAGGCCGCCCGGCGTTGCACCGAGGTGCGCGCCGCCCCGGCCGGGGACCCGGCGGCCGCGGATCTCGCCGCCGCCCGGGTGCTGGTGCGCCTGCACGAGGAGGACGGGGACCTGGCCGCGCAGATCCGGGAGCTCGACGCGGTGGCCCGGGGCTGCGACGCCGCGGGCCTGGATCTCACCGGGGTGCGCGCGCTGCGGCTGCTCACCGCCCGGCACCTGGAGGCCGGGGACTACGCGGAGGTGCTGCGCTGGGGCGCGGCGGGGCTGAACCGCTCCCGGGGGCTGCCGGACAACGGCTGGAGCCTGGACATCGGGCTCACCCTGGCGCTGACCCATCTGCGGCTGGGCAACCCGGTGGAGGCCCTGGCCCGGGCCCGGCAGGTGATCGAGGCCTCCCGGGCCCCGCATCTGGCGGCCCGCCACGATGACGCCCACCTGCTGGCGGCCACCGCCGCGGAACGCCGGGGCGAACCCGCCCGGGGCGCCCGGCTGCTGGTCTGCGATGCCGCGCATCTGCGCGAGCTGGGGGCGGCCACCGCGGCCTCCCGGCGGCTGCGCCTGGCCGCCCGGATGCTCGCCCCGGCCGCCGGGGAACCGGCCGCGACCACGGTGGCGGAGACCCTGCGGGACCGCTTCGGGCTCTCCCCGGAAACCGCCGGGGACGGGGACGTGCCCGGGGCGCTGATGGCCCAGGCCCATGCGCTGCAGGAGGATCCGGCGGAGGAGCCGGCCTGGTGGGCCGATTTCGCCCACGTCCGGCTGCTCGCCGGCCGGTTCGAGGAGGCGATCCGGCACGCCGGGGCGGCCGCGGAGGGCCACCGCGCCGCCGGCGCCCCGGAGGCGGCCGCGGAGGCGCAGCTGGTCGCGGTGCTGGCGGAGCTGCAGCGCGGGGACGCCGCGGCGGCGCGGGCGCGCGGGGCGGCGATCAGCGCCTCGCTCGGCGAGGCCGGCGCGGATCATCCGGTGCGGCTGCGGCTGGCCGAACTGCTCGGCGACCCCGGGGCGGCCGGCGGGGCCGCCGGGACTGCCGGGGACTAGACTCGGCGGCCATGACCGACTCCCCCAGCACCGCCGCCGACCGCGCCCGCGGGCTGCTCGACGAGGCCCGCGACCTGGCCCACGCCCGGCGGCTGTGGCCGGCCGCGGACCTGCTCATGGCCGGGGCCGCCGAGCTCGGCGACGCCGCCGGCGGCGCCGAGGTCGATCCCCTGGGCCGGCCGATCCGGGGTTCCGCGCCGAACCTGATGGACGCCGCCGCGGACTGGCTGGAGCTGCTCGACCAGCTGGAGGCGAAGGCCGCCGGGGAGGGCGCGGCGGCCCCGGAACCGGAGGCCCCGCCGCGGCAGCTGCGCTGGGCGCAGTGGCATGCGCTCACCGGGCAGGCGGAGATCCGGCGCGGCCGCTCGGGCCGGGCCATCGACCACCTGGAGCTGGCCGCCGGGGTGCTGGAGGCCGAATCCCTGGTGGCCCAGGCGCTGTCGCTGGTGATCGCGATCGCGGACTGCCAGCTCGACACCGATGATCCGGTGCGCGCCGAGATGGCGCTGCACCGCGCCCGGGGGCTGCACCGCGCCCTCGCCGAGGCCGATCCGGACGCCGCCCGGCTGCGGGCCGGCGAACTGGACCGGCTGACCCGGATGATCGCCGCCCGGCTCTAGGCCGGACGCACCCTAGCCGACCACGTCCAGGCCCAGGTCCAGGGCCCGGGCGGAGTGGGTGAGCGCGCCCACGGCGAGGAAGTCCACCCCGCAGCCGGCGTAGTCGCGGGCGTTCTCCAGGCGCAGCCCCCCGGAGGACTCCAGCTGGGTGGCCGGGGAGAGCTTCGCCCGGCGCTGCACCGCCACCTGGGTCTGCCACACCTCGAAATTGTCCAGCAGCACCAGCTCCGGCTTCGCCGCGAGCACCTCCTCCAGCTGCGCCAGATCATCGACCTCGATTTCGCAGCGCAGCTCCGGCCAGGCGCGGCGGACCCGCTCCAGGGCCACCGCCGCCCCGCCCGCGGCCGCGACGTGGTTGTCCTTCACCAGCGCCTCATCGCCCAGGCCCAGCCGGTGGTTCACCCCGCCGCCGCAGGCCACCGCGTGCTTCTCCAGGTTGCGCAAGCCCGGCAGGGTCTTCCGGGTGTCCCGGATCCGGGTGCCGGTGCCGGCCACCGCATCCACCCAGGCGCGGGTGCCGGTGGCGATCCCGCAGGCGTGGGTGAGCAGGTTCAGCATGGTGCGCTCCGCGGTGAGCAGGCCCCGGGCGGGGGCGTCGATCTCGGCGAGCACGGTGCCCGGGGCGAGCCGATCGCCGTCGGCGACCCGCAGGTCGACCTCGTGGCCGTCGGCGATCACCTCCGCCAGGGTCCACCCGATGACCTGCGTCGCGGCGGCCACCCCGTGCTCCCGGGAGACCACCCGGGCACGCAGCCGCGCGGTCGGGCCGATGGTGGCCAGGCTGGTCACGTCCGGGCCGTGGGCCAGATCCTCCTGCAGTCCGACGCGGATCACCCCGCGGGTGGTGCGCTCGTCGAGCATGCCGATACTCCTCTCCGTCACCGGGGCCGGCGGCCCCGGGCTACTCCCCGCCGCCGGGTTCCCCGATCGCGATCATGGCCCGCACCGAGGCGCGGGCGCGTTCGGCCACCTCCGGCGCCACGGTGACCTCGTCGACCCCGCCGGCCAGGCAGCGCAGCAGCGCCGCCGGGGTGATGGTCTTCATGTAGGAGCAGCTGGCCCGGTCGTTGACCGGGGCGAAGTCGATGTCCGGGGCGACCTGACGCAGCTGGTGCAGCATCCCGGTCTCGGTGGCCACCAGCACCGGGGCCGGGTCCTCGCGCTGGGCCCGGCGGGCGGCCTCGAGCATCGCCCCGGTGGAGAGCATGTGCACCCGCCCCGGGTCGATCGTGCCCTCCCCGGCGAGGTAGATCGCCGAGTTCGCGCAACCGCACTCGGGGTGGATGTAGAGATCCGCCTCCGGGTGCGCCTCGGCCCGGCGGGCCAGCTCGGCGCCGCTGATCCCGGCGTGCACATGGCATTCCCCGGCCCAGACCAGGATGTCCTCCCGGCCGGTCTCCCGGCGCACATGCGCCCCGAGGAACTGGTCCGGGCAGAACAGGATCGGCCGGTCCGCCGGCTGCGCGGCGACGACCTCCACCGCGTTGGAGGAGGTGCAGCACACGTCGGTCTCCGCCTTCACCTCGGCGGTGGTGTTGACGTAGCTGACCACGGTGGCCCCGGGGTGCTCGGCCTTCCACTCGCGCAGTTGCCCGGCGGTGATCGAGTCCGCCAGGGAGCAGCCGGCCCGGGCGTCCGGGATGAGCACCGTCTTGTCCGGGGAGAGGATCTTCGCCGTCTCCGCCATGAAGTGCACCCCGCAGAACACGATCGTGGCGGCGTCGGTCTCCGCGGCGATCCGGGACAGGCCCAGGGAATCTCCGGTGTGGTCGGCGATGTCCTGGATCTCCGGCAACTGATAGTTGTGCGCCAGGATCACCGCGTCGCGCTCCCGGGCCAGGCGGCGGATCTCGGCGGCCCATTCCGGACCGGCCGCGACGCCGGTGTAGCCCTCGGGGCCGTCGACGACCCGCTCGGCCAGCGCCGAGGGGATCGGCCCGGGCGGGGCGGCGGGGGCGGTGTCCTCCCGGGAATCGGGATCGGCGGGCTGGGCGGGGGCGGGGCTGGGCACGGCGGCTCCTCGGGCGTGCGGGAGGGGGCTGGTCCGGCGGCCGCGGGCCGTCCGGGGTGGGAAAGACCCTACCCCCATCCCCGTCGTACAGGGCGCATGAAGTCCGCGCCGCTCACCACTTTCGGGGGCAGGACGCGCTCAGCCCAGCCGCGGGTCGGGACCGTGGTAGAGCACGTAGTAGGCCAGCACGATCATGATCACGGTGATCGCGATGGCGCAGGCGCTGGCGATGGCCGGGCGCTTGCGCAGCAGCACCTCGCGGAACAGCGCGCCGGCGGCGCCGGCGGCGATCAGCCAGCCGAGCATGGGCGCGCGCATGAAGGACGCGACCGCCGCGGCGACGACGGTCCACACCCAGAGCAACCGGACGATGGTGGTGGCCTTCGTGGGCATGGTGGCAGCCTTCCTCACCCCGGATGAACCGGGTTCCGCGGGCGGTGACCCGTGCGCGCCTCACCTTTCCGCGGTAGGCCGACCAGGGTTCGCGTGGGGCCACTGAATCCCGAATACCCCCGGCCGCGCATCCGGTCCGGATCAGCCGAGGATGCCGGTCTGACCGAGCACGATCTGCAGGATCGCGGTGGCCAGCAGGGCCACCAGGGCGATGAAGGCGATGATCCGGGCCATCGCCGGCCGCTTCGGCAGCAGCGCCTCCCCGGCCAGGGCCCCGACCGCGCCGAGGCCGGCGCTGACCCAGAACCCCGGCGAGACCAGGACGGCGGCCACCGCCGCGACCAGGACCCAGAACCAGGTCAGGCGGACGGTGATCTTCGGCTCCAGCTGCTGCATGGCGCACTCCCCTCCCCCGGGCGGCCCCGGGGCTCGCGGGGCGGCGCCGGATGCGCGGCCCCACCGGGGAACCTATGCACCGCCGGGCGGGGTGGGAACGGCTGAATCCGGAATACCCCCGGCTGCGCGCCGGCGGCGCCGGGCTCAGCCGCGGGCGGGCCCCGCGGGGTCGGCCGGATCGGCGGGCTCCGCGGCCTCCGCCGCATCCTCCGCGGCGTCCTCCGCGGCCGCCGGGGCCCCGCCCACACCGGGGGCGAAGAGCAGCGCGCACCAGTAGCCGAGCATCCCGATGAAGGGGCCGATGAGCAGGTTGAGCAGCCCGGTCACCGGCGGCACCACGGCCACCGGCTGGCCCACCCGCAGGCTCGAGATATCGGGCTGGCGCAGCCCGGCGACGAGTTCGCCGACGCCGTAGACGGTGAGCGCGCCCAGGCCGGCGACCACCCCGACCAGCAGCAGGGTCAGCGCCCCGCGGCGGCCGGGCAGCCGGTGGAAAGCCAGCGCCGCCACCGCCAGGCCGAGGATCGCGGCCAGGCCCAGCAGCATCAGGTAGCCGACGAACCCGGATTCCAGGCCCACCGGCTCGAAGGTGAGCGCCCCGCCGGCGCGCACCCGCATGCCCTGGGTGGGCCGCACCAGGCCCCACACCACCCCGGCGGCCATCCCGACCACCAGGGTGACCAGCACCAGCCAACCCACCCCGGCGCCCTCCGCGCGGCGGGCCGGGGTCAGCCGGGGGGTCCGGCGGGCCCGCGGGGCGCGGCTGGCCGGGGCGGCGGGCGTGGCGGCGGGGGCGGTCTCGGCGGCGGCGGAGGCGGCGGGATCGGTCATGGGAGTCGAGGATACCCGCGCTCAGCGCCGCTCCAGCAGCGCGGAGTCGAGTTCGCCGTGCCGCGAGCACAGCGCGCTCCAGCCGTCCGGGCGCACCTGCACCACCATCCGGCGCCCGCAGAGCATGCAGAACCGGGGCGCCTCCAGACCGGCCCGGGCCGAGTGCGAGCGCGCCCGCTCCTCCCCGGCGGCGAGATCGGCGCCGGTGAAGGGGTCGAAGCGGCCGGGGTCGCCGAGCAGGTGCGCCTCGGCGAGTTCCCGGCTGGCGGGCCGTTTCGGCGGCGCCGGCCACCGCGGCGGCTCAGACGGTGGCATTGAGCGCCTTGATCGGCAGCCGGATCTTGCCCAGCAGGTCCAGGTCCTGTTCGGCCGGGCGACCCAGGGTGGTCAGGTAGTTGCCCACGATTACCGCGTTGATCCCGCCGAGCAGGCCCTGTTCCGCGCCGAGATCGCCGAGGGTGAGCTCCCGGCCGCCGGCGAAGCGCAGGATGGTCTTCGGCAGGGCCAGCCGGAAGGCGCCGATGGCGCGCAGCGCATCGGCCGCCGGCAGCGGCTCCCGGCCGCCGAAGGGGGTGCCGGGGCGGGGATCCAGGAAGTTCATCGGCACCTCGGTGGGGTCCAGCTCGGCGAGATCCGCGGCGAATTCGGCGCGCTGGGCGAGGGTCTCGCCCATGCCGAGGATGCCGCCGCAGCAGACCTCCATCCCGGCCTCGCGGACCAGGCGCAGGGTCTCCCGGCGCTCCTCCCAGGTGTGCGTGGTGACCACCTCGGGGAAGAAGGAGCGGGCGGTCTCCAGGTTGTGGTTGTAGCGGTGCACCCCGGCGGCGGCGAGCCGGCGCACCTGCTCGGCGTCGAGGATGCCCACCGAGGCGGCGACGTTGATGTCCACCTCGGCGTGGATCGCGGCGACAGCCTGCTCCAGCTGGGCGAGGAGGCGCTCATCGGGGCCCTTCACCGCGGCGACGATGCAGAACTCGCTGGCCCCGGTCTTCTGGGTCTGCTTGGCGGCGTCGACCAGGGCGGGGATGTCCAGCCAGGCCGAGCGCACCGGGGACTCGAACAGCCCCGACTGGGAGCAGAAGTGGCAGTCCTCGGGGCAGCCGCCGGTCTTCAGGGAGATGATCCCCTCGACCTCGACCTCCTCCCCGCACCATTTCAGCCGCACCTGGTGGGCCAGGGCGAGCAGCGCCTCGATGTGCTCCTCGCCCAGCTGCAGCACCCGCAGGGTCTCCTCCCGGCTCAGCCCCTCGCCCCGATCGAGCACCTTCTCCCGGGCGAGCGCGAGGATGGGCGGCAGTTCTTCGGGCACGACGGGCGCGGCGGCGGGGCGTGGATCGGCGGGGCTGGGCATGGTCTTCCTCCGGGACTGCGCGGGCGGGGCTGGTCGGCCGGCGGCGGAGATGATCGCCGTTCGGCTGCTTTGACAGCAAACCTAGACCCGCCCCGAACATCATTCAAGTGAATGGCGGGATCCCCGATCCGGGCACGCCCCGCCGGCCCGGGGCCCGGCGGACCGGGGTCGCGGTATGCGGCATCGGCCCTCCGCCTCCGGCGCGGGGTCCTGCGCCGATCGCCGACCAGGGCAAACGACCGCGGAGGGGCGGGGGCGGAATAGCCCCCGGAACCGGACACGGGGGCGTTCCCGCACCCGGCGATTCCACTACCGTGGGGGACGTGCAGCTGAGCAAGGACATCATCACCACCGCGGCCCTGGAGATCCTGGACGAGTACGGCCTGCAGGATCTGACCATCCGCCGCCTCGCCCGGCACCTCAACATGGCCGCCGGCGCCATGTACTGGCACTTCCCCTCCAAGCAGGCGCTGCTCGGCGCCGTGGCCACCCGGATCCTGGACGCCGCCGGCCCGGCGACGGTCTCCGGGGACTGGCGCGCCGACGTCGTCGCCCGCTCCGAGTACCTGCGCACCGCGCTGACCGCGCACACCGACGGCGCCGAGGTGGTCTCCGCCGCCCTGGCCGCCGGCACCCTGGAGCACTCCCCGGCCGCGGACATCGCCACCCTGCTCGAGCCGGTGGCGATCGACGACACCACCCGCGGGGACGCCGCGGCGACGCTGCTGCACTTCATCCTCGGCGCCACCGTCGACGAGCAGACCGCGCGACGCGCCGCCGCCGCGGAGGCGCTCGGCGCCGGGCCGGCCGGCACCGGGGACCCCGGGGAGGCCGCGGACGCCGCGGAGACGGAGCCCGCGCAGCCCGCGCGCCGGCTGCGCCGCGGGGTGGACATCATCGTCGCCGGGATCGGGGCCCTGGCCGCCACCGGGGCGTGAACCCGATTCCCCGGTGGCGGGGCCCCGACCAGGGCCTTCCCCGCTCCCGGGGCCCGGCACAGTAAAGTGGTGCCCCATGACCAACGACACACCCGTCACCGATTTCCAGGTCTGGCCCGGGGAGGCCTACCCCCTCGGGTCCACCTACGACGGCGCCGGCACCAACTTCGCGCTGTTCTCGGATGTCGCCGACAAGGTCGAGCTCTGCCTCATCAGCGAAGCGGGCGAGGAGACCCGCATCCCGCTGGAGGAGGTCGACGCGCATATCTGGCACTGCTACCTGCCCGGGATCATGCCCGGGCAGCGCTACGCCTACCGCGTGCACGGCCCCTACGACCCGGCCAACGGCCACCGCTGCGATCCGAGCAAGCTGCTCGTGGACCCGTACGCGAAGGCCTTCGACGGCGAATTCGACGGTCACCGGTCGCTGTTCAGCTACGACATCGACGATCCCGCCCGGCGCAATGAGGAGGACAGCCTCGGCCACACGATGACCTCGGTGGTCATCAACCCCTTCTTCGACTGGGCCGGGGACCGGCTGCCGCGGCACGCCTACAACGAGACGGTCATCTACGAGGCCCACGTCAAGGGCATGACCATGAACCACCCGGAGATCCCGGAGAACCTGCGCGGCACCTACGCGGGCCTGGCGCATCCGGCGATCATCGACTACCTCAAGGACCTCGGGGTCACCGCCATCGAGCTGATGCCGGTGCACCAGTTCCTGCAGGACGACCGGCTCCGCGACATCGGGCTGCGCAACTACTGGGGCTACAACACCTTCGGCTTCCTCGCCCCGCACCAGGACTACGCCGCCTCCACCAAACCCGGCGGCGCGGTCAGCGAGTTCAAGGCGATGGTGCGCGCCTTCCACGACGCCGACATCGAGGTGATCCTCGACGTGGTGTACAACCACACCGCCGAGGGCAACCACATGGGGCCCACCATCTGCTTCCGGGGCATCGACAACGCCGCCTACTACCGCCTGGTGGAGGGCGACCGGCAGCACTACATGGACTACACCGGCACCGGCAACAGCCTCAACGTGCGGCACCCGCACACCCTGCAGCTGATCATGGACTCGCTGCGCTACTGGGTCACCGAGATGCACGTCGACGGCTTCCGCTTCGACCTGGCCTCCACCCTGGCCCGGGAATTCCACGACGTGGACCGGCTCTCCGCCTTCTTCGACCTGGTGCAGCAGGACCCGGTGGTCAGCCAGGCCAAGCTCATCGCCGAGCCCTGGGACGTCGGCGAGGGCGGCTACCAGGTGGGCAACTTCCCCCCGCAGTGGACCGAGTGGAACGGCAAGTACCGGGACACCATCCGCGACTTCTGGCGCGGGGAGCCGGCCACCCTGGGCGAATTCGCCTCCCGGATCACCGGCAGCTCGGATCTCTACGCCAACAACGGCCGCCGGCCCACCGCCTCGATCAACTTCATCACCGCCCACGACGGGTTCACCCTCAACGACCTGGTCAGCTACAACCACAAGCACAACATGGCCAACGGGGAGGACAACAACGACGGGGAGAGCCACAACCGCTCCTGGAACTGCGGGGCGGAGGGCTGGACCGACGATGAGCGGATCCTGGGCCTGCGCGCCCGGCAGCGCCGCAACTTCCTGACCACCCTGCTGCTCAGCCAGGGCACCCCGATGATCAGCCACGGCGACGAGATGGGCCGCACCCAGCGCGGCAACAACAACGTCTACTGCCAGGACAACCAGCTGTCCTGGGTGGACTGGACGCAGCTGACCACCAACTCGGAGCTGCACGACTTCACCCGGTTCCTGATCAACCTGCGCGCCGAGCATCCGGTGTTCCGCCGCCGGCGCTTCCTGCGCGGCGGCCCGCTGGGCGCCGAGAGCGATGACCGGGACATCGCCTGGCTCACCCACGAGGGCCGGGTGATGACCCCCGAGGACTGGGACTTCGACTTCGGCAAGTCCCTGGCGGTGTTCCTCAACGGCGCCGGCATCGCCGAGCCCGATGAGCGCGGCCACCGGATCGTCGACGACTCCTTCCTGCTGTGCATCAACGCCCACTACGAGGAGCTGGACTTCCAGGTGCCCGGCGCCGACTACGCCGCGGACTGGGAGGTCATCATCGACACCTCGGAGCTCACCGGCCGGCCGGACAAGCCCCGGGAGGTCGCCGCCGGGGACACCCTCCGGGTGCCCGCCCGGTGCACCTTCGTGCTCCAGGAGCGCCACTAGGCCCTCCCCGCGGCGCCCCCGCGCCGCATCGCGCACCGCCCCCGCGAGCCTCGGCTCGCGGGGGCGGTGGCATCCCGCCCGGGGGCGGGGACGCGAAAACGGCGCCGGCGGGGGCCGGCGCCGGGGACTGCGCGGGGTGGGGTCCGGACCGCGGCGGGCGCGGCCGGCGCACCCGGGCGGGCCCGGGCGCGGGGTCGGGGTCGGGGTTCGCCGGCGGGCGGGCGCCGGCTCAGGCGGCGACGCGCTCGTCGAAGCGGGCCTGGGTGTCCAGCCAGAAATCGGCGTCGGTGCCGAAGTAGCCGGCCAGCCGGCCGGCGAGATCCCCGGTGACCCGGGTGCGGCCCTCGCGGAAGCGCTCCAGGGTGGAGCTGGGCACGCCGATGGCCACGGCGAGCCGGTAGATGCTCAGCCCCCGCGGGGCGAGGAAGCGCTCGGCGAGCACCTCACCGGGGTGGGCGGGGGCGATGTTCGCGGGATTCGACATGGGTGGGGCCAATCCTTCCTGGGTGCTGCGGAAATGGCGTCGGCGGGGCGCTGGTGGCGACCGCCGGGGCATACCGTAGCGCCTCCGAAGCGGAAACGCGCAACGGGCGAGCGGGCATTTCCGCGCCCGGACGCGCCCGATCGGGCATCCACCGCGGCCCCACCGGCCTCACCGGCGGATTCACCGCCATGGGGATTCGGTTTCCCTCCCAATAATGTCCGGGGAATCACATGGTCGCAACACTGTTACCCCCATCACACCCGCACCGGGCCCGCCGGGCCGGTCACCGGATCGCCCCCGGCCCGGCGGGCACCCGCCCCCGGCTAGGATCGGCGGCCATGAGCCACACCCCCGCCGCAGCCGATTCCGCCGCCGACGACACCCCCGCCGCCTGGGACGTGGCCCTCTCCGGCGCCACCGTGCGGGTGGCCGCCGGCGCGGTCACCGTGGCCCGGCTGGCCCGCACCGCCGCCGCCGACCACGGCCCGGTCACCGCCCCGGCCGCCGAGGCCGGGCCGGCGCACCGGGCGCCGACGCCGTGGCTGCCCGGGGAGGTCTCCTTCGCCCCCGCCTCGGCCCTGCCCGCGGTGCGGATCACCGCCGGCTGCGCCGCCGCCGGCGCGGCCCTGCCCGGGCTCATCGCCGCCGCCGCCGAGGGCGCCGGGGCGCTCGCCGCGGCGGTGGCGGACCTCGACGAGGCGGCCGCGGCGGACGTCGCCGCCGCGGCGGGCCCGCTGCCCGGCGCCGGCGACGCCCCCGCCCCGGAGCCGGCCGTCGGCGCCGAGGGGGCCGGGGCCCGGGCCACCCGGCTGCCCATCGACTTCATCGCCTTCGACGTGGAGACCGCCAACGACGACCCCGGCTCCATCATCCAGCTGGGCCTGGCCGCGGTCCGCGGCGGCGCGGTGGCGGAGACCCGCTCCTGGTACTGCCGTCCCCCCGCCGGGCTGGAGCACTTCGCCGAGGAGAACATCGCGGTGCACGGCATCCGGCCCTCCGACATCGCCGACGCCCCGGCCTTCGCCGACCGGCTGGCGGACCTCCGGGGCTTCATCGGCGACGCCCCGGTGGTGGCGCACAACGCCCGCTTCGACTTCACCGCGCTGCGCCAGGCCTGCCGGGCCGCCGGCGCGCCCGCCCCGGCCGTGGACTTCGCCTGCACCTACCGCTGGGCCCAGGCCGCGCGGGTGCGCACCCCGAACAAGAAGCTGGACACCCTCGCCGCCGCGGCCGGCCACAACCTGGCCGACCACCATGACGCCGCCGCCGATGCGGTGGCCTGCGCGGAGGTGGCGCTGTGGCTGATGCGCGGCGACGCCGCGCACGGCGCCGAGGAGCACCGGGACCCGACCGCCTACTCCGCCGCCCTGGGCCTGGGCATGGGCCGGCTGGACTCCTCCGGGCTGCGCATGGTCTCCGGCCGGCACTCCGGGGCCGGCGCGGCCGCCGGCGGCGGTGGCGCGGCCCGGCGCGCCGCCTGGGATGCGGCGAAGACCCCGGACACCGTCCCGGAGCCGAACCCGGACGCCGACCCGGCCGGGCTGCTCTTCGGCCGCCGGGTCACCCTCACCGGGGACTTCGCCCCCTATGACAAGGGCCGGCTGTGGGAGGCGATCGCCGCCGCCGGCGGGATCATCGGCAAGAACGTCACCCGGAAGACCGATCTGCTGGTCGCCGGGCCCTGGGACTCGATGACCGCCAAGGAGCGCAAGGCCCGGGAGCTGCGGGACAAGGGCCAGGAGATCGACATCTGGAGCGAGCGGGAGCTCTTCGACGTGCTCGGCCTGGAGGCCGAACCGCCCTTCTAGGCCCCGGGGGCGACCGCCCGCCCGCGCGCGGCGGATACAGTGGGGGGCCACCCGCTTCACCCGAGGAAAGGCAGTTGACCGAGGCAATGGACCGTCGACCCATCACATCCACCTACCGGCTGCAGCTGCGCGGGCCCCGGGCCGACGCCGCCGGCCGGGCGTTCACCTTCGCCGACGCCGAGGCCCAGGTGCCCTACCTCGCGGATCTGGGGGTCTCCCACCTCTACCTCTCCCCCATCCTCACCGCGGTGCCGGAGTCCAACCACGGCTACGACGTGATCGACCCGACCACGGTCAACCCGGAGCTCGGCGGCATGGCCGGGCTGCAGTCCCTGGCCGACGCCGCGCACGCCGCGGGCCTGGGCCTCATCATCGACCTGGTGCCCAACCACCTGGGCGTGGCCGAGCCGCGGCTCAACGAGTGGTGGTGGGATGTGCTCACCCACGGCCGGGACTCCCAGTTCGAGCCCTACTTCGACATCGACTGGCACGCCGACAACGGCGCCGGCGGGAAGATGGGCCTGCCGGTGCTCGGCGCCGAGGACGACCTGGACAAGCTGGAGGTGGACCGCTCCGGGGAGGAGCCGCTGCTGCGCTACTACGACCACGCCTTCCCCATCGCCCCGGGCACCGACGCCGGCACCCCGCAGGAGGTGCACGACCGGCAGAGCTACCGGCTGATGTACTGGCGCGACGGGATCATCGGGTACCGCCGCTTCTTCTCCGTCAACGGCCTGGCCGGGATCCGGCAGGAGCATCCGGTGGTCTTCGAGCACACCCACCGGGTGGTGCGCGAGCTGCTCGCCGCGGACGTCATCGACGGGGTGCGCATCGACCACCCGGACGGCCTGTCCGACCCCTTCGAGTACCTCCGCGAGCTGCGCCGGCTGCTCGGCGAGGACAAGTGGCTGGTGATCGAGAAGATCCTCGGCGCCGCCGAGCCCCTGGACCCGCGCCTGGACGTCGACGGCACCACCGGCTACGACGCGCTGCGCGAATTCGACAACGTCTTCTACAACCGGGACTCCCGGGACCGGATGTCCATCCTGGCGCTGCAGCAGTCCGGCTCCCCCTGGGACCGGGCGGCGGTGGCCGCCACCGAGCAGCGGCTGAAGTACGAGATCGCCCGCGGCGAACTCGCCGCCGAGGTGCGCCGGCTGGCCCGGGCGCTGCGCCGGGACAACTGGTCCACCGGCGGCGGCAACGTCGGCGAGGACGAGCTCATCGACACCATCTGCGAGCTGGTCGCCGCGATGCCGGTCTACCGCGCCGACTACGAGTCGCTGTCGCGCACCACCTCCACCGTGATCGCGGAGATGGTGGCCCGCTTCCCCTCCCGGGTGTTCGCCCTGGACCTGATCTCGGCGGGCCTGGTCGCCGACGGGGAGGCCGCCACCCGCTTCGCCCAGGTCTGCGGCGCGGTGATGGCCAAGGGCGTGGAGGACACCACCTTCTACCGGGCCTGCCGGCTGGTCAGCTCCCAGGAGGTCGGCGGGGACCCGGGCCGCTACGGCATGTCCTCGGCGGAGTTCCACCTGCTGCAGTCCGAGCGCGCCCGGCTGTGGCCGAAGTCGATGACCACCCTGTCCACCCACGACACCAAGCGCGGGGAGGACGTCCGCGCCCGGATCCTCGGCCTGTCCGACGTCAGCGGCGACTGGGCGGAGGCGGTGCGCTCCTGGACCTCCATCACCCCCGCCCCGGACGGGGCCACCGGCTACTTCCTGCTGCAGAACATCATCGGGGTCTGGCCGGTCGACGGGGTGGTCACCGATGAGCTGCGCGCCCGGCTGCACGCCTACGCGGAGAAGGCGATGCGCGAGGCGGCGATGCGCACCAACTGGTTCGAGCCCGACGAGGACTTCGAGATGGCGGTGCGGCACTGGATCGACGCCCTGCTCGACGGGCCCCTGCACGACGACATCACCGCCTTCGTCGCCCGGATCGCCCCGGCCGGCTGGGTCACCGGCTGGTCGCGGAAGCTGCTGCAGCTCACCGGCCCCGGCATCCCGGACACCTACCAGGGCACCGAGTTCGTGGAGGACTCCCTGGTGGACCCGGACAACCGCCGCTTCATCGACTACGCCGCCCGCGCCGCGGCGCTGGCCGAGCTGGCCCACGGCGCGGCGCCGAGCCCGGTGGCCGCCCCGGAGACCCCGGCGGAGCCGCCGGAGGGCTTCGACCAGGACGCCGCGGACCGGGTGAAGCTGATGGTGGTGCACGAGGGGCTGCGGCTGCGCCGGGAGCGCCCGGGCTCCTTCGTGGGCGGCACCTACCAGCCGGTGTTCGCCGAGGGCACCGGGGAGCGCTACCTCGTCGGCTCCGCCCGCGGGCCCGTCGACGGGGAGCAGGACATCATCACCCTGGTCACCCGCCGCCCGATCGGGCTGCAGGCCGAGGGCGGCTGGGGCGACACCACGGTGACCCTGCCCGAGGGGCTGTGGACGGACCGCTTCACCGGCCGCTCCTGGTCCGGCACGGTCACCGTGGCCTCGGTGTTCGACACCTACCCCTTCGCCCTGCTCGTCGCCGACGAGAAGGAGGGCTAGCCCCCGGTGGCCAAGGCACCCACCCGCCTGTCCGGGCTGCACGACCGCTACGGCCGGTGGCTGGCGGCGCACCCCGACGCCGCGGACGACTTCTCCGAGGCGATCGCCGAACTGCTCTCCGACGCCGGCATCGCCTTCGACGCGGTGACCGCCCGGGTGAAGACCTGGCGTTCGCTGCGCGCCAAGGCGCGGCTGCGCACCGCCGACGGGGCCTGGCGCTACCCCGATCCCTGGGCGGACATCCACGACCTGGTGGGCGTGCGGATCACCACCTACCACTCCCACGAGATCCCGGATGTGCTGGCGGTGCTCGGCGACAGCCTGGACGTGCTGCGCACCACCGACAAGACCGCGGAGACCCGGGTCGCCGGCCAGCTCGGCTACGGCTCGCACCATCTGGTGTGCCGGGTCGGCGAGGGCGCCCCGGAGGGCCTGGCCGGCTACCGGGGCCAGCATTTCGAGATCCAGGTGCGCACCGTGCTGCAGCACGCCTGGGCCGAGTTCGAGCACGATATCCGCTACAAGTCCCCGGAGGGTCCGGTGGACCCCCGGATCGACCGGGCGTTCTCCCTGGCCGCCGGGCTCATCGAGCTCGCCGACCAGCAGTTCGACCAGATCGCGGCGATCCTCGACGACGCCGAGGACGCCGATCTCGCCGAGGCCGCGGACCCGGGCGCCGGCGCGGCCGGGGCCGGCGAGGGCGCCGGGGACGCCGGGGCCTCCGGCGCCGATGAGGTGCGCCTGGGCGCGGACACCCTGCCGGGGCTGCTCACCCTGCTGCTGCCGGGCACGCCCCGGTCCAAGTCGGAGCAGTACCCCTGGCTGGAGGAGCTGCTCGAGGCCAACGGGGTGACCACCGTGGGCGGCCTGCGCGAGCTGGTGGACGGCGAGCGGGTCGCCGCGGTGGAGCGGGCCCTGAAGTACCGCTTCCAGCCCGGGCACATCCGGATCGTCGACGATCTGCTGCTCTCCATGCACGGCCAGGAGCACGTGGACCGCACCGGGCGCACCGGGGCGCACCCCAAGGTCCGCCCGGACCGGCTCAAGGGCCGGCTGGCGCAGCTGCGCAAGGCCGGGGTCGCCCCGCCCGCCGCCGGGGACTAGCCGCGGCGGCCGCGCAGCCGGTCCAGCTCCCGGCGCTCCTTCTTCGTCGGCCGGCCCGCGCCGCGGTCGCGCACCGGCACCGCGGCGAGCACCTCCCGCGGCGGCGGCGCCGGGCTGCGGTCGAGGTAGCAGGTGCGCGCCACCGGGGCGCCGACCCGCTTGGCGATAGTGTGGCGCACCTCGACGATATGCTCCCGGTGGTTCGCCCACAGCCGCACCTCATCGCCGGGGGCGATGAGCTGCGCCGGCTTCGCGGTCGCGCCGTTGACCTTCACATGCCCGCCGCGGCAGGCCGCCGCCGCCTTCGACCGGGTCTTCAGCAGCCGCACCGCCCACAGCCAGGCGTCCACCCGGACCGGGGCCGAGTCCTGCTCCGCCATGGGCGCACCCCTACGCCTGGTCCCGGTGGTTGACGATCCGGCGCACCTTCGCCCAGTTCACCCCGCCCATGGCCACCCCGACGACCACGCACAGCACCAGCAGCGTCCAGGATCCGGCGAGCAGGCCCAGCACCACCCCGGAGGCCACCCCGCCGCCGGTCCACGTCACCGCGGCCCGGGCGTGCTTGCGCACCGCCTGCTTGCGCTGCGCGATCGGGTTGGTCGGACGGGGCTGAAGGCTGCTGCTCATGCCCCGGATCATAGCGGGGCGGAGTCAATCCCCGACGGTGCCCGCCGTGGTCGCGCCGAGCACCCCGGTGCGCTCCAGTTCGGCGATCTCCGCCTCGTCCAGGCCGAGTCCGGCGAGCACCGCACGGTTGTCCGCGCCGCGATCCCGGGGCCCGAAGCGCACCCGCCCCGGGGTGCCGGTGAGCTTGATCGGGATGCCGATTCCGCGGTACCCGTCCTCCTCCACCACCATGCCGCGGTGCCGGACCTGGGGATGGGCCAGCGCCTCGCTGACCCTGTTCACCGCCCCGGCGGGTACACCGGCGGCGAGCATCGCCTCGGCGAGCTCCTCGCGGCCCCGGCGGGCGATGAGCGGGCCGAGCACCTCGCGCAGCTGCGCCCGGTTGCGCACCCGGTCCGGGTTGGTGGCGAACCGCTCCCCGGCGGCCTCCCCTTCGGCGCCGAGCACCTCCAGGGCGCGCCGGTACTGACCGTCGTTGCCCACGGCCAGGAAAAGTGGCCCGTCCGCGGCGGCGAAGGTCTCGTAGGGGGCGATCGTGGGATGGGCCACCCCGGTGCGCACCGGATCCGCCCCGGAGGCGAGGTAGGTGTAGGCGTGCGGGTGCAGGATGGCCAGCGCCGAATCCAGCAGCGCCATGTCCAGCAGCTGGCCACGGCCGGTGGTGTCCCGGGCACGCAGCGCCATCAGCACCCCGGCCATCGCGTTGAGGCTGGTCACGATGTCCACCAGGGGGATCCCGATGCGCATCTCGGGCCCCTCGGCCTCCCCGTTGATGCTCATCAGCCCGGAGTTCGCCTGGATCACCGCGTCATAGCCGGGCGCGCCGCCGAGCGGGCCGTCGGTGCCGTAGCCGGTGATCCGGCAGTGCACGAGATGCGGGAACTCGTCCGCGATGGTCGTGTCGTCAAGGCCCCAGGCGGCGAGCGTTCCGGCCTTGAAGTTCTCGAGCAGCACATCGGCGCCGGCGAGCATCCGGCGCAGCACCGCCTGCCCGCCCGGGGTGCGCAGATCCAGGCTGACATTCGCCTTGTTGCGGTTCAGCCCGGTGAAGTAGGCGCTGTGGTCCTCCCGGAAGAACGGCGGCCCCCAGTACCGGGTCTCGTCGCCGCGGGGCGGCTCCACCTTGATCACCTCCGCCCCGTGGTCGGCGAGCATCTGACCGCACATGGGCCCGGCGAGCACACGGGAGGCGTCGATGACGCGGATCCCCTCCAGGGACATGGTCATGGTCGTTTCCTTTCCTGTTGCGCCCCCGGCGCCTGGCGGGGGGCGGTGTAGTACGTGGCGGTGGTCAACGCGGCCACCGCGGTGAGCGCCCCGGAGACGATGAAGACCGCCCCGGGGCCGAAGGGGCCGGTGAGCGCGCCGGCCGCGGCCGGCACCACCGCCTGGGCGAGCCGGTTGCCGGTGAGCCGCAGCGACAGCGCCACCGCCCGGACCCCGGGATCGACCAGCAGCGCCACCCAGTTCATGGACAGCGGCTGGCTCATCCCCCAGCAGAAGCCGACCACCGCGAGCAGCAGGGCCAGCGCAGGCACCCGGCCGGTGAGCGCGACGCCGAGGATCGCCGGGGCGGAGCCGGCCATCGCCCAGGTGAGCAGCCGGGGCCCGTCGGCGATGCGCAGCAGCAGCGGCATCGCCCCCCGGGAGACCATGGAGAACACCGAGCGCAGCGCCACCAGCAGGGTCACCGTCAGCGGGGCGATGCCATGGGCCTGTCCGACCACCGGCAGATAGGCGGTGATGAGGTCGATCCCGGTGAGCACCACCAGGCTGGCGTAGATCGCCGCGGGCATGCCCCGGATGCCCAGGATCGCCACCGGCCGGCCGGCGCGCGCGGCGGCCCCCGGCGCCGCCCCGGCGGTCGCGCCGGGCACCCGGGGCAACGCCGCCATCAACGGGAGGGCCAGGGCAATCGCCGCGCTCATGGTGAGCAGCGCCCAGCCCACGGCGACCTCCCCGCCGGGGACGACCCCGCCGGTGGCGCGGTTCTGCCACTCCACCAGCAGCCCCGCGACCGGAGTGCCCAGGGACTGGCCGGCGGCCACGGACAGCGAGAACAGCGCGAAGCCGTTGACGAAACGGTGCGGTTCGGACTGCTCCACCACCACGCCCTGCCCGGCGAGGAAGGTCATCACCTGGCCCAGTCCAAGCAGGGCGTTGCCCGCGGCGAGCACCGCCAGGGTCGGCCCGAGCAGGATGAGCAGGCAGGCCAGCAGGCTGAGCACCCCGCCGGCGAGCATCACCGCCCAGCTGCCCCGGGTATCCACCCGATGGCCGATCCGCAGCGCGACCAGCAGCGGAACCAGGGCGAAGGAGGCGGCCACCAGGCCGACCGCGGCCCCATCCCCGCCGAGGTTGATCACCCGGTAGGAGACGAGCACCCGGATCGCGTCATACGCTCCGTGCACCAGCACCCCGGAGGCGAACATCAGGCGCAGTGGCGCCACCGGTCCCGCCATTGGCGGCTACTTCCCCGGCGGCGGGACCCCGACCGGCCCATCGTGCACGACCAGGTCCCACACCGTCTCCGGGTCGGTGCCGCGGGCTGCCGCGCCGAGGGCGACCTCCCAGGCGCGGATCGAGCCGAACTCGGCGCGCCAGGTCATCGCGGCATTGGTGTACCGGTGCAGGCTGTGCTCCCCGGTGGTGCCGATCGCGCCGAGCGCCTGGTGGGTGTTGCGCACCACCGTGGAGGCGGCCCGGCCGACCACGGATTTCGCCACCGCCACCCGGTAGGCCGAGCCCGGTCCGCGCAGGTCGGTCTCGATCGCCTCGGCCAACGCCAGATCCGCCGCGGAACGCGCCAGGGCGGCCTCGGCGACGGCGTCGACGATGAGGTTCTGCACCGACTGGAACTTCGCCAGCGGCCGGCCGAACTGGGTGCGGGTGACCACGTACTCCCGGGCCAGGGCGTTGGCGGTCTCCAGGGCGGCGACGGTCTGCAGGCAGCGGGCCAGCGCCCCGCGCAGCTGCAGTTCGGCCACGTCGTCCTCGCCGATCTTCGCGCCGGCGTCCAGCAGGGCCGGATCCACGGTGAGCGCGCACCGGGGTTCGCGGCCCAGGGCCGGGTACCCGGTGCACTCGGCGGCACCGGGGGCGATCTCGGCGACCCGCCAGACGCCGTCGCGGCGGCCGAGCAGCACCAGCGCCTCGGCTCGGTCGCCCCAGGCCACCGGGGCGGCGGCACCGGTGTCGTCGATCCGGGCCAGGGTGCGGATCCGGTCATCGGATCCCAAACCCGCCCGGTCGGCCAGCCAACCGGCGAGCAGGTCGGCCTCCACGTAGGGGGCGGGCACGCCGCGGGCGGCGGCGGCCCCGGCCAGTGCCGCGGCCTCGGCCCAACCGGCCTCGGAGCCGCCGGCCGCGGCCGGCCCGGTGAGCCGGGCCAGGCCCAGCTCCCGCAGCGTGGCCCACAGCCCGGCATAATCCTCGGGCTCGGCGGCGGCGCGGTCCAGCACGCCGTCGATGAGGTCGCGCAGGTCCTTGTCCACGATGGTGTCGATGATGCTCATCAGCGAAGCTCCAATCCCCGCGCGATGACGCCGCGCAGGATCTCGTTGGTACCGCCGCGGAGGGTGAAGCCCGGGCGCTGGACGACCCCGGCGCGCAGCAGCTCACGCAGGGCCGGGTCATGGTCGGCCTCATCGCCGACGGCGGCGTCGACGAGGTCGACGAGATCGCCCTCGGTGGCGGTGCCGAGCACCTTCACCAGGGCGGCGGGCACATCGGCCTCCCCGCCGGCCTGCAGGGTGTCCGCCACGGTGCGGGAGAGCCCGTGCAGTCCGGCGAGCCGGGCCAGGGCCCGTCCCCCGGCGGCCTCGTCGAGGACGGGCCCGCCCCCGCCGATGGGGGCGAGCGCCTCGGCGAAGAGCCGGAAGGAGGACAGGAAGCGCTCCGGGCCGGAGCGTTCGAAGGCCAGCTCGGAGTTCACCTGGCGCCAGCCGGCGCCGATATCGCCGAACACCATGTCATCGGCGACGAACACCCCGTCGAGGATCACCTCGGAGAAGTGCCGGGACCCGGACATGGACTCGATGGGCCGGATGGTCACGCCCTCGGTGCGCAGGTCGAGCAGGAACTGGCTGAGCCCGGCGTGCCGATCCGCAGGATCGACCGGGGCGGTGCGGGCGAGGCAGAAGAAGGCCTCGGAATGCTGTGCCCCGGAGGTCCACACCTTGGTGCCGGTGACCCGCCAGCCGCCCTCGACCCGCTCGGCGCGGGTGCGCACGCTCGCCAGGTCGGAGCCGGAGTCCGGTTCGCTCATCCCGATCGCGAAGCAGCATTCGCCGGCCGCGATCCGGGGCAGGTACTCGCGCTTCTGCGCCTCGGTGCCGTGGGCGAGCAGCGAGGGGGCGATCTGGCGGTCGGCGACCCACTGCGCGGCCACCGGGGCACCGACGGCGAGCAGCTCCTCGGTGACCACGAAGCGCTCCACGAAGCTGCGCCCGTGCCCGCCGTATTCCACGGGGATGGTCATGCCCACCCAACCGTGTGCGGCGAGTTCGCGGGTGAAGTCCTCGTCCCACCGGGTGAGCCAGGTGTCGATGCTGGGGGTGAACCGCCCTTCCTTGATCTTCTCCGCCAGGAAGCGGCGGACGTCGAGCCGCAGCCTGCGCAGCTCGGGGGCCTCGGTCGTCATATGGACTCCTCACGTCGTAGTGACCGTGCTCACACTCTACACCAAAACTACTGATTTGCGTAGCATGCTACGTTATTTCGGTGCATGGTCCATGACCTGGGATGTTCGCCGGGTTGCTACCCTGGCCGCATGACTGAGCCCATGCGACCCCGGCACCGCACGGTGGACCGGGTGGCCGCGATCCTGGAGCTGGTGGCGCGCTCGGAGGGGCTCACCCTCACCGATATCGCCCAGGGCCTGGACTATCCGCTGAGCACCACCCAGGGCCTGGTCAACGGGCTCACCGCGACCGGCTACCTCGATGAGCGGGACAAGCGCTACACCCTCGGCATGGCCCCCTACCTGATCAACGCGATGGCCGGCCGGCGCCCCATCGAGGTGGTCAACCAATCCGAGATCGACGCCATCTTCGCGGAGACGGGGCTGGTCACGGTGCTGGCCATCGCCGTCGATGAGCGGGTGTTCTACCTGCACCACGCCGCGGACGGGATGTCCTACCGCTACCTGACGGAGAACTTCCTGCCCCGATCGCTGCTGCGCACCTCCTCCGGCTGGGTGCTGTTGGCCGGGATGGAGCGCCGCGACCTGTGGTCCTACCTGCGCACCCGGCCCGAGGAGCAGGAGGGGTACGTGGAGGCCTTCCTCGCCGCCGCCGGGGACATCGCCGACACCGGGGTGTGCGCCTCCCCGGCGGTGGCCGAGCGCGGCGTGGACGGGGTCTCCGTGGCGGTGCGGCAAAACGGCCGCACCGTCGCCGCGGTCGGCGTGATCGGCTCCCATGAGGAGATCGCCGCCCGGCGCGAGGAGCTCGTGGAGGTGCTGCTGCGCCGGCGCCGCGGCTGGGAGGCCGCCGCCGGCTGAGCCCCGGCACACCGCCGCCCCCGCCTCCGGCCGGAGCCGGTGACGGGGGCGGTTGCGCGCGGGCTAGCGGCCGCGGTACTCGCCCCGGCGCTTCTCCGCGAACGCGGCCAGCGCCTCCCGATGATCCTCGGCGTGATGGGCCAGGGCCTGCATCGCCGCGGACATCTCCAGCAGGGCCGGCAGCGACTGATGCTGGGATTCGCGCAGGAGGGTCTTCGCCATGCGCACCGCATGCGGCGGGTTCTTCGCCACCCGCCCCGCCAGCTCCCGGGCCGCCTCCATCAGCTCCCCCGGTTCCACGACCCGGTTCACCAGGCCCCACTCCAGGGCGGTGGCCGCATCGATCCGGTCCCCGGTGAGCGCCATCTCCGCGGCCCGGGCCCGGCCGATGGTGCGGGTGAGCAGCCAGGCGCCGCCGTCGCCGGGGATGATGCCCAGGCCCACGAAGCTCTCCGCGAACCAGGCCCGGGTGGAGGCCACCCGGAGATCGCACATGAGGCTCAGGTCGCAGCCGGCGCCCACCGCGGGCCCGTTCACCGCGGCGATGAGCGGAACCTGGCAGTCGGCCAACGCCAGCGGGATCCGCTGGATGCCGTTGCGGTAGCCCTCGCGCAGCTCATAGGGGGAGCCGCCGAACATCCCCCGGCGCTCGGCCATGTCCTTGACGTTGCCGCCGGCGGAGAAGGCCGGCCCCGCCCCGGTGAGGACAACCGCCCGCACCCCGTGGTCCCGGTTGACCCGGGCGACGTTGTCCACCAGGGCGTCGATGATCCCGGGTTCGGAGATGGGGTTGCGGGAATCCGGCAGGTTCAGAGTCCAGGTCTCCACGTGGTCGGCGGCCTCGACGAGCAGCGGGGCGGCGTCGGTGTCGCGGGCGTCGGTCATGTCCATCGTTTCCTTTCGTTTCCTGTCAATGTCTCATGCCGGGGCTCAGATGAGATTCGGCACCCACAGCACCAGCTGCGGCCAGGCCAGCAGCACCGCGGCCATGGCCAGCATCGCCACCACGTAGGGGAAGGCCCCGCGGAAGACGGTCATCGGGGCCAGCCGCGCGGATTTGGCGACCACGAAGACGTTGATGCCCATCGGCGGTGTGACCATGCCGACCTCGGCGAGCAGCACCATGAAGATGCCGAACCACACGGGGTCGTAGCCGAGGCCCTCCACCACCGGCAGCACCACCGGCACGGTCAGCGCGATGATCGCGATCTGGTCCATGAAGAAGCCGAGCACCACGTAGAAGGCCGCGATGAGGGCCATCACCAGCAGCGCCGGCAGCGCCGAGGCCTCGATCGCGCCGACCAACCGGGGCGCGGCCCGGGTCTCGGTGAGGAAGTGGCCGAGCACATGCGCGGCCATGATGATGGCCAGGATCATCGCGGTGGATTTCACCGTCTCCACCAGGCAGACCCCCACCGCGGTGAGGGTGAAGCGGCGTCGGGCGATGACCAGCACCAGCGCCGCGGCCGCGCCCAGGGCGGCGGCCTCCGTGGGGGTGGCGATGCCGAGGAAGATGGAGCCGACCACCGCGACGAAGATGATGAGCAGTGGCGAGGCCTGTCCCAGGTGCCGGGCCTTCTCGCCCAGGGTGGTGGGAGCGCCCATCGGCACCGAGGCCCGATCCCGCACCATGCCCAGGTACATCGTCGCGGCCATCGCCGCGGCGATGAGCACCCCGGGAAAGAACCCGGCGACGAGTACGTCGCCGACCGGGGCCTCGGCGGTGATCGCGTAGAAGACCAGGATGATCGATGGCGGGATCATCGCCGCCAGGGTGCCCACCGAGGCGACCAGGCCGCCGGCGACATCCGGGCGGTAGCCCTCCCGGATCATTCGGGCCGTGGAGGTCTGCGCCAGGGTGGCCGCCGCGGCGGTGGAGGATCCGGAGACCGCGGCGAACGCGGTCCCCGCCCCGATGGAGGCGATTCCGGTACCGCCCGGGATCCGGCCGACAAGGCCCCGGGCGGCGTCGAAGAGGGAGTCCAGCAAGCCGGAGAGCAGCATGAACTGGGCCATCAGCATGAACAGGGGGATGGCGGTGAGCGCGGTGGAGCGCACCGCGGTCGCCGGGGCGGTCTGCATCACCGGCAGCACCAGGTCCAGCCCGCCCATCATCGCCAGGCCGAGCACCCCGGCGGCGAAGATGGCGAAGGACACCGGCACCCGCAGCATGATGAGTGCCGCCAGGACGACGATGACGATGGTCAGCAGCATCTCAGCTCCCCTCCCCCGGGTCGTAGTCGGTCGCCGGGCCGGTCCACGGCGTGGTCAGCTCCCGCAGGACGTCGATCCCGGAGACGACCATGCCCATCGCCGCGGCCACCGGCACCATCACCCGCCAGGTCCAGCTGGGCCACGCGAGATCGGCCATCCCCGGCGGGATCCGCTCGTCGATGGCGATGGCGAAGCCGGTGGCACGCCAGCCGGCGACCAGCAGCAGCGTGAACACGGCGAAGACGGTGATCTCGGAAAGCAGGATGAGAAGCTTGCGGCCCCGTGGCGGGAATCTGCCGAACAGGGTGGCCACCGCGACATGCGAGGAGCTGCGGTAGGCCGTGACCACCCCGAAGAAGGCGATCGCGACCATCAGGTACCGCTCCGCGAAGCCGATGTTCCAGCCCAGCGGGGCGGTGAAGATGGCGCGCAGCGCGACCTCGACCAGGGTGAGGATGCCGCTGGCGGCGATGGCGACCGCGGCGATCACCGCGCACACCGCCGAGATCGCGTTCTGCACCCGGTGCAGCCCGGGCAGCTCGTCGGTCATGAAGCCGAAGGTGGTGCGCCGCCCGATGCCGTGGCGGCCGGGGTGCACGATGAGGTTCGTCATGACGCCACCCCCGCCCGGTCCGCGTTGCGGTCCAGCGCCCGGGTGAACTCCTCGAGCACGCGCCCGGCGGGACGACCGATGGACTCCAGGTCGCGCACCCACTCCCGGCGGGTGGGCTCCAGCAGCGCCTCCCACTTGGCCTGGTCCGGGGTGACGTCGACGAACTCGACCCCGGCGGCGGCCATCGCCGCATAGGACTCGTCCACGGAACGGTTGAGCTCCTCGCACACGCCCTGCTGGGCCTCATCGGCGAGTTCGCCGACGAGCTCGCGCTGGGCCTCGTCCAGGCCGCGCCAGGTGTCCTCGTTCATCACGTAGACGCTGGTGAAGGACCCCAGGTTGGCCCCCTTCGTGGAATGCCAGATGACCTCCTCCAGCCCGTAGGGCGTGATGGACACCGGGCTGGCCACGGTGCCCTCGACGGTGCCGCGGGTCAGCGCCTCGTAGAGGTCGCCGATCGGCATCGCCACCCCGGCCGCGCCGATGGCCTCGACGATCCGGTCCTGGGCGCCGCCGGTGGAGCGCTGCACGCTGCCGCGCAGATCCTCCGGTACCGCGATCTCGATATCCGCGGCCATCGCCTCGTAGGCGGGGATCACACCGACCCACAGCGGGTGCAGGCCCAACGGCCGGAACTCCTCCTCGTAGAGCACCCCACCCTCACCGAGCAGCTCACGTAGCGCATAGCCGGCCTGGCAGGAGTCGGCGACCAGCCCGGGCAGATCGCCGACCGAGGACAGCGGCATCTCCGAGGCGACGTACGAGGGCGAGACCACCGCGATGTCGGCGACCCCGGTGCGGGCCATGGTGGGCATGTCCCACTGCTTGCCGAGCTGCCCGGAGGCGTAGTACTCGACCTCCAAGCCGACCTCCCCGCCCCGGGCGCGGAGCCCCTCGACGAAGCCCTCGGTGCCGCCCCGGCCCATCGGATGGGTCAAGGAGAAGTTGTCCCCCATCACCAGCGTCCGCTCCCCGCGGGCCCCGGCGCCGGCCCCGCCCGCGCATCCGGCCAGCCCGAGTGCGGCGGCGGCGAGTGCCGCGGCCACCGCGCGCCGGGCCGATGCGCCCCCGCGCCTATCCCCGCCCATGTCGTCCCCCCTCGGCCATGGCCCCGCGCATTGCGGGGCCCCTGCTCCGTGGTTCCAGCACAGCACACCTCCAGCCATAGGCGCTACGCATATGCGTAGCGGATTACCCGATTCCGTAGTGTGATGCATCTTACATTCTGATGGAAAACTGTCAAGCTTTCTCCTGGAAAACCTTCCCCGGGCATGCCGAAACCACCCCCGCCCCCCCTCAAACCACCAGGTGGCGCGCCCCTCAGCGGCGGCGCAGCGGGGTCTCCACCATCCGCCGGCCGGCGTCGGTCGTCACCAGCTCCCCGTGGCTGAGCGCGGCCAGCGCCCCGTCGAGGCCGGCGAGATCCGCCGGGTCCACCGCCACCAGGTGGCGCACCCGGGCGCCCCAGTCGGTGTCCACGATGTCGAAGCCGCGGGAGCGCAGCTCCGCCTCCACCCGGCCCGCCTCGGCGGCGCCGACCTCCACCGCGCGCAGCAGCCGCTCCCGGCGCACGTGCACCTCCACCTCGGCGAGCGTCTCGGCCACCGCATCGGAGTAGGCGCGCACCAGGCCCCCGGTGCCCAGCTTCACCCCGCCGAAGTAGCGGGTGACCACCGCGGCGATGTCGGTCATCCCGGACCCGGCGAGCACGTCCAGCATCGGCCTGCCGGCGGTGCCGGAGGGCTCCCCGTCATCGCTGGAGCGCGCCACCCGGTTCGCGCCCGGGACCTCGTGCAGGTAGGCGCTGCAGTGGTGCCGGGCGTCGGGATACTCGGCGCGGGCGGCGTCGATGAGCTCCCGGGCGGCGTCGCCGTCGTCGGCGCGGCCCACCCAGGTGAGGAACCGGGAGCGGCGCACCTCCAGCTCCCCGACGGCCAGGGTGCCGCGGGCGGGCACCAGCAGATCAGCGGACATGGCCCCATCATCCCCCATCGCCCGGGCACCCCCTACCATCGCCGGTATGTGCACTTACCGCGTCTGGGCCCCGTACGCCGCCGAGGTCGAGCTGCTGCTCGGCGATCCCGACTCCCCGGAGCGGGTGCCGATGGCCGCCGCCGGCGGCGGCTGGTTCGACTCCGGCCGGGAGATGACCCCGGGGGCGCGCTACGCCTTCCGGCTGCGCGCCATCGCCGGCCACGGCGCCGCCGAGGGCGATGGCCCGGACCACCCCGGCGAGTGGACCGCCCCGCTGCCGGACCCGCGCTCCCAGGCGCAGCCGGACGGCCCGCACGGCTTCTCCCAGGTCGTCGACCACGCCGCCCACGACTGGGCGGACGGGGCCTGGACCGGGCGGATCCTGCCCGGCGGGCTGCTCTACGAGATGCACGTGGGCACCTTCAGCGGATCCGGGGACTTCGCCGGGGTGGCCGAGCACCTGGACCACCTGGTGGAGCTGGGCGTGACCCATCTGGAGCTGATGCCGGTGCAGCCCTTCGGCGGGGACCGCAACTGGGGCTACGACGGGGTGTGCTGGCATGCGGTGCACGCCGGCTACGGCGGCCCGGAGGGGCTGAAGCGCCTGGTGGAGGCCTGCCACGCCCGCGGGATCGCGGTGGTGCTCGACGTGGTGTTCAACCACTTCGGCCCGGACGGCAACTACGTGGGCTTCTTCGGCCCCTACACCTCCGGCGGGAACACCGGCTGGGGCGAGGTGGTCAACCTCACCGGGCCCGACTCCGACGAGGTGCGCGCCTACATCCTCGACGCGGTGCGCCAGTGGTTCGTGGACTACCACGTCGACGGGCTGCGCCTGGACGCGGTGCACGCCCTGCATGACGAGGGCGCCTTCCACATCCTGGAGCAGATGCAGGTGCTCGCCGAGCGGATCTCCGCGCAGACCGGGGTGCCGCGCAGCCTCATCGCCGAATCCGACCAGAACGATCCGCGGCTCACCCGGGCCCGCGCCGCCGGCGGCTACGGTCTGGCCGCCCAGTGGGACGATGACGTGCACCATGCGCTGCACACCCTGGTCTCCGGGGAGGACCACGCCTACTACGCCGACTTCGGCACCGTGGAGGTCCTCGCGGAGACCCTCGGCCGGGCCTTCCACCACGCCGGCCGGTTCTCCACCTTCCGGGGCCGCCGGCACGGCCGGCCCCTGGATCTGGCCACCACCCCGCTGTCCGCCTTCGTCACCTACACCACCACCCACGACCAGACCGGCAACCGGGCGATCGGCGACCGGCCCTCGATGAACCTCAGCCCGGCCCGGCAGGCGCTGAAGGCCGCGGTGGTCGCCTGCGCCCCCTTCACCCCGATGCTCTTCCAGGGCGAGGAGTGGGGCGCGTCCACCCCCTTCGCCTTCTTCTGCTCGCATGAGTCGGAGCTGCTGCAGCGACTCACCCGGGAGGGCCGGATGCGCGAGTTCGCCCGCTCCGGCTGGGATCCCGAGGAGGTCGCCGATCCGGCGGACCCGGGGACCTTCGCCGCCTCCCGGCTGGACTGGGCGGAGCGGGCCGAGCAGCCGCACGCCCGGCTGCTGGCCGCCTACCGGGAGCTGTTCGCGCTGCGCCGGGCCCGGCCCGCGCTCACCGATCCCTGGGCGGCCTCGGTGGCCACCACCGTGGACCCGGCCGGGCGCTGGCTGCTGCTGGAGCGGGCCACCGACCCGGATCTCGCCGAAGCGGACCGGGTGCTGCTGGCGGCGAACTTCTCCGATGGGCCGGTCACCGTCGACCTGCCGGCCGGCGCGCCGGCGGGGCTGCTGCACACCTTCGCCGACGCCGCCGCCGAACCCGGCGAGGGTTCGGTGCGGCTGCCGGCCTGGGGCTACGCCGTGCTCGGCTGAGCCATCCCGCGCGGCGCACGGCCCCGCCGGCCCGGATCCCCGGGCGGGCGGGGCCGTCGCCGCCCCGGCCGGGCTCAGCCGGCGGCGTGCGCGGCCACCGCGTGGGCGGCCATCGCATCGGCGATCAGGATGTCGCCCATCACCAGGGTGGGCACCAGATCCGCCAGCCGCGCCCACTGCGGCAGCAGCTCGCGCACCGGGGACTCGTCGAGCCGGTCCAGGCCCGCGGCCGTGCGGCGGGCATTGTCCCGGGCCAGGGCCCGGGCGGCCACCGCGATGAGCAGCGAGGTGCCCGGCACCAGGGTCCAGTGCAGCCCCGGGTCCCCGGCGTCGATCCCGTCGAGCTTGTGGAAGCGCACGTTGACCGCCTTGCGCAGCCGCGGGGAGACCTTGGACATCTGCTGGAACAGCGCCCGGGAGGATTTCGCCAGCTCCACCATCAGCCCGGAGTCGAGGATCTCGGCGCGGCGGGTGACCACCTCGTGGATGGCGGTGAACCGGGCGTCATCGTCGGTGAGCGGGCCGGGCACCATCCGGTGCCGGTCGAAGACCTGCGCCAGGATCGCCTCGGCCTGGGCCGGCGGCAGCGCGGCGATCTGCACCGAGGTGGAGTCGATCTTCGCCGCCTCCACGGTGGGGTCCTGCCCGGTGGCCAGGGCCTCCAGGGCGGCCGGGCCGGCGGTGGCGCGCAGGAAGCCCCGCTGCGCCGCGGCGGCGTCGGCGTCCCCGGCGGCCTCGGCGGCGGTGACGTCGGCGAGGGCGGCGAGGGCCCCCAGCCAGGGCACCCGGCGCCGGCCCGGGGTCTCGGCGCGGCGGGTGAAGTCGCCGAGCACCACCCCGGAGGAGATGAGCAGCCCCGGCTGGTCGGCCAGCCGGATGGACGCCGCGTTCAGCGCCGCCAGCCCGCGGCGGGCGTCCGCGGCGAGCAGGCCGCGGACCCGGTCCGCGCCGGGGGCGCCCGGGGCGGTGGCCAGGGCCCCGGCCCGGCCGGTGCGCCAGGCGGCGAGCAGCGACCACAGCCGCACCAGATCCGCCTGGTCGGCGGGCCCCGCCGCCGCGTCCGCGGCATCGGCGTCCGCGGCATCCGCCGTCTCGGCGTCGACCAGCGCCCGGGCCTCCGGGGAGGGCCAGCGCGGGGCGCGCTCCTCCGGGGTGCCCCACACCACCTGGGCGACCACCGGGGAGTCGCCGCGCATCGGCTCCGGCAGCGCCACCGCACCGTCCTCGGGCAGCGCCACCGCCGCCGGGGCCAGCCAGGGCCGGGCCGCCGACCAGGCGTGCACGCTCAGCGCGGCGCCCGCGGCCTGGCCGGCCCGGCGCACGGTGAGCACCCCGCCGGCGAGCCCGGCCTCGGCCACCGGGTCCGCGGCGGCGGCCTCCACCAGGGGCACCGAGAGCCGGCGCCGGCCGGCCGAGCGGGTCCACTCCAGGGAGACGGTGACCTCCGCCAGGCCCGCGACCTTCTCGGCCCAGCCGCCGAGCCGGCCCACCGCCTCATCGCCGCGGCGGGTCATCGGCACCCGGCACACCTCCCCCTCCGGGCCGCGCACCGACAGATGCGCATGGCGCAGCTCCCCGGGGGCGTGCACCTCAAACTCCCCGGCCGCGTCCACCCGGCCCGGCCGGGTGCGCAGGGTGCGGGTGCGCACCGCGGCGGCCTCGTCGAGCAGCGGCACCCGGAAGGACAGCACCCCGGGGGTGACCCGCAGGGCCAGCTCCGCGCCCTCGGCGGTGGCCACGGTGATCTCCCCGGAGGTCTCCGCCGCGCCGAGGCGCAGCACCGCGGGCTCCGCCGCCAGGGGCTTGTCCCCGGGGCTGAGCCGCACCTCCGCCGGGGAGAGCCCCCCGTCGGCGGGGATCCGGAACCCGTCGCCGCCGCCGCGCGGGGCGATGTCCAGCTGCGCGCCCTCGGCCACGGCGAAATGGGCCTGGAAGCCCATCCCCCGCGGGTTGGTCAACCGCACCACGAATTCGCCGACCCAGGGGTAGTCGTCGTCGGTGAGGATCTCCACCTCCCCGCCGGCGGCGGGCACCTCCAGCTCGTACTCCATGGTCAGCTCCTCGGCGAAGACGCCGTAGCCGCCGAATTCGGCCAGCTGCACCCGCCAGGACTCGTCCCGGCCGGAGAGGGTGGGCGGGAACACCGCCACCGGACCGCCGGCGTGCACCGGGGTGCCGTGCGCGGTCACCGCCCCGTCCAGGCGGGCGTGCGGGGTGGTCAGCCGCGGCCGGCGCCGCGGGGAAGCCGAGCGCACCGCCCCGGTCACCCCGGGCCGGCGCACCTGCACCGCGGTGACCTCCCGCAGGTCCGCCACCGCCACCTGCCACAGCGGCCACCGGGCCGGCCGGGGGTCGGTGAGCAGCGGCACCGGCTCCCCGGTGACCGGGTCCACCAGGGTGGCGTCATCGGGGTAGATGACGTGCACGGACTCGGAGTGCAGGGACACCTTGCCGGTGACCGCCTGCCCGTCCGCGCCGAAGATCAGCACCGGATCCTCGGTGTCCACCGCGGGCAGCCGCCAGGCCCGGTCCTCGCCGAGCTCCACCAGCACCTCGCGCACCGGCTCGTCGACGGCGACCACCGGCCGGGCGGCGCCCTCGGCCAGGGCCACCGCCTCGGCGACGGCGACCTGGCCGCCGCAGGTCACCCGCCAGGAGCGCCGCCCGGGGTTGGCGGGGGTGGGCAGCTGCACGCCCACGGTGGCGGTGAACTCGTCGAAGAACAGCTGCGGGCGGCCGGTGGTCGCCGAGATGCCGACCGCCTGGCGGCGGTGCGCGGTGCCCGCCGGGCGGGCCCGCAGCTCCTCCCGGGCGGATTCGGCCAGCGGCTCGGGCAGGCCCACCGCGGCGGCGTCCAGGTCCTCCCGGGACTCCCAGTTCAGCGGGTCCGCGGCGGTGGCCAGCAGAAAGCCCAGGGTGGCGGAGACCAGTTCCGCGGCCCGCGCCGGGGCGGAGGAGGCGAGCACCCGCAGCGGCCGCGGGGACTCCCCGTCGGCGTCCGCGGCGAAGCCGGCGACCAGGTCGCCGACCCGGTCCCGCACCCCGTGCAGGGCGGCGACGATGTCGGCGGGGCTGCGCGGCCCCGCCGGATCGGCCTCGGCCAGCCCCGCCGCGGCCTCGATCCGCTCGATGATGAGCGGCATCACCGAGCGCTGCACCCCGGCGTGCAGCATCGCCAGCCGGGCGGAGTCCTCCCGGCCGCCGCGGGCGGCGCGGGCGCCGTCCAGTTCCGCGACGTCGGCCAGGCCGAGCCCGGCGAGCAGCCCGGGCAGCGCCGCGGCGACCGCGTCCACCAGCCCGGCCACCGCCGGGTCCGCCGGGTCCAGGCCGAGCCCGGCCGGCCAGTCCGCCCACAGGTCCGCGGTGGCCGCCACCCGGGTGGCCCGGCCGGCCAGGGAGGCCACCAGCACCGCGGGATTGGCCAGGGCCGCCTCGGCGGCGTCGCCGGGCACCCCGGCGACCCCGGCGAGCACCCGGGTGAGCAGGGCGCCGAGGAAGGCGTCGATCCGCTCCACCTCGTCCATGCGCACCCCGGCCCAGGCCAGCAGCGGCTCCGGCGCCGGCGGCGCCGCGGCGGCCCCCTCCGCCCCGGCGGGGGCGGCGGGGTCGGCGGCGCCGGATCCGGGGTCGAGGACCCGGAGCCGCTCCCGCAGCTCCGCCTCGGTGGCGGCCAACCAGGCGGCCAGGGGCAGCGCCCCGGCGGCATCGACGGGGGAATCTCCGGCGGCGGGCATTATGGCTCGAGGGCTCCTTCGCTCGGGGCTCGCGCCGGGGCCTCCCCCGGCAGGTCAACCGCCTCAGCATATCCGCGCCCGGTCACCGCGCGGCGACCTCCCCCACGGTCATCGGCGGCACCAGGGCGCGCACCACCGCCACCGTCGCGGCGCAGGCCAGGATGCCCGCCGCGGCGGTCCAGCCCATGCCGGTGACGAAGGCCGCGTCGGCCAGCTCCAGCAGCCGGGCGCCCTCCGCCGCGGGCAGCGCCGCGGCCACCTCGTGGGCGGTGTTGACGTCCCCGGCGGCGGCCGCCGCCCCGGGGCCGGCGAAGCCCAGGTCCAGCTCCCCCATCCGGCGGGCGTAGACGCCCACCAGCACCGAGCCGAGCACCGCCGCGCCGAAGGCGCCGCCGAGCTCGTAGCCGGTCTCCGACAGCGCGGAGGCGGTGCCGGAGTGCTCCGGGGGCGCCGCGCCCAGGATGATGATGTTGGTCACCGGGTCGATCATCCCGGTGCCGGCGCCGAGGAGCACGAAACTGGCCCCGAACCACCACATCGCCCCCGGCCCGGAGCTCACCGCCGGGATCACCCGCAGCGCCTCCACCAGGT
Source organism: Corynebacterium sphenisci DSM 44792 (assembly GCF_001941505.1). NCBI lineage: Bacteria > Bacillati > Actinomycetota > Actinomycetes > Mycobacteriales > Corynebacteriaceae > Corynebacterium > Corynebacterium sphenisci. The sequence continues at coordinate 1,648,537 of NZ_CP009248.1, forward strand.
GCATCAGCACCCCGGAACCGGTGACCGCGACCGCCACGGTGAGCAGCCGGCGGGCGTCCACCCGCCGGGTGAGCTCCCCGGTGACCACGGTCGCCGCCATGGAGGCGATCATGCCGGGCATGAGCAGCAGCCCGGCCCGGATGGGGCTGAGCCCGGTGACCGTCTGCAGGTACTGGGAGAGGTAGAGCATCACGCCGAGCAGCATGAAGGTGGAGGCGGCGTTGACCAGCACCGCCCCGGCGTAGGGCCGGTTGTGCAGCAGGCGCACGTCGATGAAGGGGTGCGGGGCGTTGTTCAGGTGCGCCACCAGGGCGGTGGCCGCGACCGCGGCGAGCGCCGCCAGGGCGGCCGGCACCCACAGGGCGAGGTCCGCGGTGACCGCCTTGATCGCGCCGACCACCCCGAACAGGGCGACCATGGACAGCGCGGAGCCGGCCAGGTCGAAGCGCCCCGGCGCCGCCGAACGCGATTCCGGCAGCACCACATGCCCGACGATGGCCAGGGCCGCGGCGACCGGCACGTTGATCAGGAACACCGAGCCCCAGCCGTGGTGCTCCAGCAGCCAGCCGCCGAGCAGCGGGCCCACGATGGCGCCCAGGGCGTAGGTGGACACCCACGCCGACACCGCCCGGGACAGCTCCGCCGGGTCGGTGAACATGTGCTTGATGATGGACAGCGTGGAGGGCATCAGGGTCGCCCCGGCCACGCCCTGGGCGGCGCGGGCGGCGATGAGCACCCCGGCGCTGGGCGCCAGGGCCGCGGCCAGGGAGGCCAGGCCGAAGCCGACCACCCCGACCAGCAGGGTGCGCCGGCGGCCCACCCGGTCGCCGAGGGTGCCCATGGTGATGAGCAGGGTGGCCATCGCGAAGGGGTAGATGTCGACGATCCACAGCAGCTGGGTGCCGGAGGGCCGCAGATCCCGGGCGATGGCGGGCAGGGTGAGGTTCAGCACCGTCATGTCGATGGCGAGCACCATGATCGCCAGGGCGAGCACCGCCAGGCCCGCCCAGCGGCGGCGCGCGGACACCGGCGAGGCCGGCGGCGCGGGCCGCGCCGCCGGTTCGGCGGGGATGGCGGATCGGCGCTCCGGCACGGGATCGGGCTGGGGCGAGGGGTGGGCAAGGTCCTTCACCCCGGCCACGCTACCGCCGCCGGCGAGGGCTCGGCCACCGGGGTTCACCGGCGGAATCGGCCCCGCGCACGCCGCCCCCGCGGGGTGGTCCGGGCGGGGCCCGGCGCTAGGTGAGGAACTCGTATTCCGGGGTGCCCGGCTCCAGCCGGCGGCACACCAGCGGGGAGGCCTCCATCCGCGCCAGGAGGCTGTCCAGGTCGCCGGCGCGGCGCAACTCCAGGCCGACCAGGGCGGCCCCGGTCTCCCGGTTGTTGCGCTTGAGGTACTCGAACAGGGCGATGTCGTCGTCCGGGCCGAGCACCTCGGAGAGGAACATCCGCAGCTGCCCGGGCTTCTGCGGGAAGTTCACCAGGAAGTAGTGCTTCAGCCCCCGGTAGACCAGGGAGCGCTCCATGATCTCCGCGTAGCGCAGCACGTCGTTGTTGCCCCCGGAGACGATGCACACCACCACCTCCCCCGGGCGCAGGTCCATCCGCTCCAGGGCGGCCACGGACAGCGCCCCGGCGGGCTCGGCGATGATCCCCTCGTTCTGGTACAGGTCCAGCTGGGCGACGCACACCGCGCCCTCGGCCACCGAGATGAGGTCCAGCCGGTCCCGGTTGGCGCCCACGGTGCGCCAGGGCAGTTCGCCGACCCGCTTCACCGCGGCACCGTCGACGAAGGGGTCCACCTCGTCCAGGGCCACCGGCCCCCCGGCCGCCAGGGCGGCGGCCAGGCAGGCCGCGCCGGCCGGCTCCACCCCGGTGATCCGGGTGGCCGGGGACATGTCCGCCAGGTAGCTGGTCACCCCGGCGAGCAGCCCGCCGCCGCCGACGGGCACGCTCACCCGGTCCAGGGTGAGGCCCTGCATGGACAGCTGGGCGACGATCTCGGCGGCAACGGTGCCCTGGCCGACGATGGTGTCGAAGGCGTCGAAGGGCTCCACCACGGTCGCCCCGGTGCGTTCGGCGTCGGCCAGCGCCTCGGCCCGGGCCTCGTCGAAGCTGTCCCCGACGACGATGATCTCCACCGCGTCCCGGCCGTGGTAGGCGATCCGGTCCCGCTTCTGCTTCGGGGTCTGGTTGGGCACGTAGATCCGCCCGGCGATGCCCAGGGTGCGGCAGGCGTAGGCCACGCCCTGGGCGTGGTTGCCGGCGGAGGCGGCGACCACCCCGGCGGCGCGCTCCTCCTCCCCGAGCTGCACGATGGCGTTGTAGGCGCCGCGGATCTTGTAGGAGCGCACGTCCTGCAGATCCTCGCGCTTGAGGAACACCCGCGCCCCGGTGGCCTCCGAGAGCCGGCCGCAGTACTGCAGCGGCGTCGCCGCGATCACGGAGGAGATCCGGGCCTGCGCGGCCTGGATGTCCGAGGCGTGCGCCAGCGGCGCGGCGGCGGTGTCGGCGGGGGCGGCGGTGTCGGTCATGTCCGGTTACGTTACCCCGGCCGCCCCGCCGGCCCGGCATGGGCGCACCCCGCGGCGACCCCGGTCACCGCGCCGGCTCCTCGTCGCTGTCCCGGGAGAGCTGGTCCAGGTTCTGCCCCTCGTGGAGGAAGGCCAGGGTCGCGGCGAAGTTCGCCTGCCCGCCGGCGCCGGCCTCCGCGAAGATCGCGTTGCGCAGCGCGGTGGGCGTGTACTCCCGCCCCGGGTGCAGCCGCCACCGCAGCGGCCGCACCGGGTGCGGGCGCCAGGAGAAGGCGGAGCGGTCCGGGTCCGCCTCGAGCCATCGCTCGACCACCGCCCGCGACTCCGGGGACACCAGGGAGTCCAGGCGCAGCTCCAGCGGCGCCCCATCCGGGATGAGCCCGCGCTCGTGGATGATGCTCACCGCCCGGGCCCGGCGCTTGGCGGAGCGGATGGTCTCCGCGACGCCCCCGGCGAGATCGCCGCGGCCGGGTCGCAGCCGCCACTGCGCCACATCGTCGACGGGGAACACCCGCCGGAAGCTGACCACGTGCCGCGACCCGGCCGGCTCCCCGGGGGCGCCGGCCCCGAGCTCGAAGATCCGGTACTCGTGGCATTCCACGGTGAGGTCCTCCGCCACCGACTGCAGCCACTGCACCGTGGTGAGGGTCTTGGCGTCGAAGTCCTCGGCGACCAGCAGGATCCGGGGCAGCAGGAAGCGCTCCTTGTCCAGGGTGCCGTCCTCGACGTGCTCCACCAGGGCCTTGCGCGCCGCCTCGGCGCTCATGGGCTCGGCCCCGGGATCGGCGGCCCGCCGCCGGCCGGTCACCCAGTCGGCGTGCGCCTCGGCCAGCCGGTCCGCGTCGAAGGAGGAGCACAGGGCCGCGTAGGTGATCGCCTGCAGGTGGATCCGCGGATCCGCGCCGCGCTTGAGCTCGATGACGACGAGCTCCCCGGAAGAGGACAGCGCGATGATGTCCGGCCGTTCCCGGGCCTGGTCCACCTCGGAGGACCAGTGAGAGTACTGGGTGGCCACGATCTTGAGGTCCTCGCCGAGGGCCTCGGGATGATCGCTGAGCCACCGCTCCAGGTGCTCCTGCTCGCGCAGGCCGAGCTCGGCCATGCCCACGGGGGCGCAGGGGCGGGTGTTGTGGTGGTCGTCGTCGTCGAGGCCGAGCAGGTAGGTCATGCCCACACGCTAACCACCCGCGGGCCGGTTGGGGCGGGACTTCTCCCGTGGTGCCCCGGCCGCCGCCGCCCCACCATGGGGTCATGAGCACGAACACCAGCGCCACCGGCGCCCACCGATCCACCCGCACCCCCTCCCCCGCCCGCCGTTCCCGACGGGGCGCGCTGCGCGCCGCCGCCGCGGCGCTGCTGCTGCCGGCCGTCGCCCTCGCCGGCGCCCCGGCCGCCAGCGCGGCCACCGACCTCGACCCCTCCCTGCCGGACTACCCGCGGATCCGTGCCGTGGACGGATTCACCGCCGGCTCCGGGAAGTCGACGATCCACTGCGTCGGCACCGAGCGCACCCTGACCTGCCAGACCCCCTGGACCTGGACCCAGCGCAGGGACACCGGCAAGCGGAAGGGCAACACCCTCGAGTTCAATCTGCGCAAGGCCACCACCACGGTGCACAGCGCCGACATGGACATCCGGAACATGAAGTTCAAGAAGCTGCCGAAGGGGCAGAAGTACGAGTACCAGGGCCATGTGGTCCTCTACCAGGGCGGGAAGCTCTACTTCAGCTCGCCGAAGTTCGGGGTCCGCGGTGAGCTGAACAAGAAGGGCGTGGACTTCCCCATCCGCACCTCCGGATAGGCCCCGCCCGCCCCGGGCGCGCCCCGGCCCCCGCCACCGCGGGGCGCCGGGGCGCGCGTCGTCCCGTCCGGTCCGGGTCGCTCAGCCCATGATCCCGGCGCCCATGGTGGCCTTGAGATCGCCGAAGAGGTTCGCGCTGCGGGCGACCCGGAGATGCTCGCCGAGCACCATCACCGTGGAGTTCCCGCCGTCGACGAGGTTGAGGTAGACGTCGGAGTCGCCGGGGTTGGCCTGCAGCACGCCCTTGAGCCGGGCGATGTTGTCCGGGGTGCACTCGTCGGTGCGCAGGGTGATCCGCAGCGGGATCCCGGAGGTGCCGTTGACCCCGAGATCGGGGACCTTGATGTCGTCGCAGATCACCGACATCCGGTCGTCGCGGTAGCTCACGTTCGCCTTCACCAGCACGATCGCGTCCTCGGCGATGACCGTGGCGACGCGCTCGTAGGTGTTCGCGAAGGCGAGCACCTCCACGGTGGCGCCGTTGTGGTCCTCCACCGCGACAATCGCCCAGGGCCGGCCGTCCTTGGTCACCCGGCGCTCCACGGAGGAGATGATCCCGCCGATGATCACCGTGCTGCCGTTGCCCACCTCCCCGCCGACGATGGTGGTCAGCGCGGTGTCGGTCTGCGCGGCCAGGGACTCCTCGAACCCGTCCAGGGGGTGGCCGGAGACGTAGAGGCCGAGCATCTCCCGCTCCAGGGCGAGCTCGTGCTTGCGCTCCCAGCTCTCCTCCGGCACCTGCACCTGGAAGATGGACTCCGCGGCGGACTCCTCCTCCCCGCCGAGCCCGGCGAAGAGGTCGAACTGGCCCTTGTCCGCGGCCTTCTTGGTGGGCAGGGCGGCGTCCACGGCGTCCTCGTGGATGAGCACCAGGCCCTTGCGGGGGTGCCCCAGGGAGTCGAAGGCGCCGGCCTTGATCAGGGATTCGGTGACCCGCTTGTTGCAGGGCAGGGTCTCGATCTTGTCCAGGTAGTCGGAGAAGCTGGCGAAGTGGCCCTTGTCCTCCCGGGTGGCGACGATGGAGTCCACCACGTCGCGGCCGACGTTGCGCACCGCGCCGAGGCCGTAGCGGATGTCCTCGCCCACGGACTGGAAGGTCAGCGCCGACTCGTTGACGTCCGGGGGCAGCACCCGGATGCCCAGGTGCCGGCAGTCGGCGAGGTAGATGGCGGTCTTGTCCTTGTTGTCGCCCACCGAGGTGAGCAGCGCCGCCATGTACTCGGCGGTGTAGTTGGCCTTGAGGTAGGCCGTCCAGTAGGACACCAGGCCGTAGCCGGCGGCGTGGGACTTGTTGAAGGCGTACCCGGCGAAGGGCAGGATCGTGTCCCACAGGGTCTTGATCGCCTGGTCGGAGTAGCCGTTGGCCTTCATCCCGGACTCGAAGTTGACGAACTCCTTCTCCAGCACCTCCGGCTTCTTCTTGCCCATCGCCTTGCGGAACCCGTCGGCCTGGCCGGCGGTGTAGTTCGCCACCTTCTGCGAGATCCGCATGATCTGCTCCTGGTAGACGATGAGGCCGTAGGTCTCGTCGAGGATCTCGCGCAGCGGCTCCGCCAGCTCCGGGTGAATCGGGGTGATCGGCTTGCGCCCGTTCTTGCGGTCGGCGTAGTCCAGGTGCGCGTTGACGCCCATCGGACCCGGCCGGTACAGCGCCAGCGCGGCGACGATGTCATTGAACTCGGTGGGCTGCATGCGCTTGAGCAGTTCGCGCATGCCGCCGCCGTCGAGCTGGAACACGCCGAGGGTGTCGCCCCGGGCGAGCAGCTCGTAGACCTTCGGGTCATCGGTGGCGAGGGTGTCCATGTCGATGGTCTCGCCCCGGTTGGCGTCGATGTTGTCCAGGCAGTCGCCGATCACGGTGAGGTTGCGCAGGCCCAGGAAGTCCATCTTCAGCAGGCCGATCGCCTCGCAGGCCGGGTAGTCCCAGCCGGTGATGATCGCCCCGTCGGCGGCGCGCTTCCACATCGGGATGTGGTCCAGCAGCGGCACCGAGGCCATGATCACCGCACAGGCGTGCACCCCGGTCTGCCGGATCACCCCCTCCAGGCCGCGGGCGGTCTCGTAGATGCGGGCCACGTCCGGGTCGGTCTCGATGAGCTGGCGGACCTCCGCGGCCTCGCCGTAGCGCTCGTGGGCGGGGTCGGTGATCCCGGCCAGGGGGATGTCCTTGGCGGCCACCGCCGGCGGCAGGGCCTTGGTGATCCGGTCGGCGATCTGGTAGCCGGGCTGGCCGAACTGCACCCGGGCGGAGTCCTTGATCGCCTGCTTGGTCTTCACCGTGCCGAAGGTGACCACCTGGCTGACCTTGTCCTCGCCCCACTTGTCCGCGGCGTAGCGGATCATCTCGTCGCGGCGCCGGTCGTCGAAGTCGATGTCGATGTCGGGGGCCGAGGGCCGCTCCGGGTTGAGGAAGCGCTCGAAGAGCAGGCCGTGCTCGATGGGGTCGATGTTGGTGATCCAGGTGGCGTAGGCGACCAGGGAGCCGGCCGCGGAACCGCGCCCGGGGCCGACGTGGATGCCGATCTCGCGGGCGTGCGCGATGATGTCGGCGACGATCAGGAAGTAGGAGGGGTAGCCCTTGCCGTCGATGACGTCGATCTCGTACTCGGCGCGGCGGATGTACTCCTCGGGCACCTCGGATCCGGCGAAGCGCTTGGCCAGGCCCTCCAGCACGTTGTGCCGCAGCCAGCTGGTGGGGGTCTCCCCGGCGGGCACGTCGGCCTTGGGCATCCGGTCGTGCGGGTGCTCCTCCCAGATCTCGTCGTAGTCGCCGACCCGCTCGGCGATGAGCAGGGTGTTGTCGCAGGCGTCGGGCACCAGGTGGTCCCAGGTGGCGCGCATCTCCGCGGCGGATTTGATGAAGTAGCCGTCCCCGTCGAACTTGAACCGGTCCGGGTCGTGCAGGGTTTTGCCGGTCTGCACGCACAGCATCGCCTCATGGGCCTTGGCCTGGTCCCGGGTGACGTAGTGGCAGTCGTTGGTGACCAGCGGCGGCAGGTTGAGCTTGCGGCCGATCTCCAGCAGCTCGGTGCGCACCCGGTTCTCGATGTCTAGGCCGTGGTCCATCAGCTCCAGGAAGTAGTTGTCCTTGCCGTAGATGTCCTGCCATTTGCCGGCGGCGGCGAGGGCCTCGTCGAATTGGCCGAGCCGCAGCCGGGTCTGCACGTCCCCGGAGGGGCAGCCGGTGGTGGCGATGATCCCCTCGGCGCGTTCGGCGATGATCTCGGCGTCCATCCGGGGCCATTTGCCCAGCTGCCCCTCGTAGGAGGCCATGGAGGACAGGTAGAAGAGGTTGCGCAGGCCCTGGGCGTTCTCCGCGAGCATGGTCTGGTGCAGGTAGGCGCCGGAGGCGGAGACGTCATCGGATTTCTGGTGCGGCTCGCCCCAGCGCACCCGCTGCTTGTTGAAGCGGCTCTCCGGGGCCAGGTAGCTCTCGATGCCGATGATGGGCTTGACGCCCTTGGCCTTCATGGTCCGGTAGAACGCGTCCGAGCCGAACATGTTGCCGTGGTCGGTGACGCCGACGGCGGGCATGCCCTGCCGGGTGACCTCCTCGGCGAGCAGGTCGATCTTCGCCATGCCGTCGAGCATCGAGTACTCGGTGTGGTTGTGCAGGTGGACGAAGGACGAGTTGGCCATGACCCCGGATTGTAGGTGGCCCGCGGACGCCCGGCCGCCGGGGGCGGCCGGCGCCCCGCGGCGGGCGGCGGCGGTGTTTTCGGACGTGGCGAAGATCACGCCCCCCGGGCTTGCCTTCCCGCCTCCCCCGCCCCATACTTGAGCAAGTCCTCACGTTTTGCCTTCTGAAAGGAACCCTCCCATGTTCGCTCCCCTGCCCGACGGCGTGTACTCCTTCTTCCCGGCGAACGCCCTCGACGAGGCCCTGTCCACCATGGAGCGCCGCCCGGTCGCCGCCGGCTACCTCGCCGACGGCGATGTCGTGGTCACCTCCAACGACGCCGCCCGCTACTCCTGGCTCATCTAGCCGCCGCAGCCGACCACCGGCGATCCGTCGAACGACCGCCGCGGACCCGTCCCCGACCTTCCCCGCGGGGGCGGGTCCTTTCGCGCGGAAACCCTGGCGCCGCCGGCGCCGGGGGATTAGGTTTCACACCATGAACATCCCCGACGCGCCCGAGCCCGCCCACCCCCCGGCGGTGCCCGCCGCGGTGCGCGCCGCGGTGGCCGGCGAGGCGCTGCCCGCCCTCGTCGTCGACCTCGACGCCGTCGACGCCAACCTCGACGATCTGCTCCGCCGCGCCGGGGGCACGCCCATCCGGGTGGCCTCCAAATCGCTGCGCATCCCCGGGCTCATCGCCCACGTGCTCGCCCGGCCCGGTTTCGCCGGGGTGCTCGGCTACACCCTCTCCGAGGCCCTGGACCTGTTCCGGGCCGGGATCAGCGCCGATATCGTGGTGGCCTACCCCACCGCCGATGCCGCGGGCCTGGCCGAGCTGGCCGCCGACCCGGCGGCGCGGGCCGCGATCACCCTGATGGTGGACTGCGTGGAGCATCTCGATCTGCTCGCCCGGCACCTCGGCGACCCGGCCGCGCTGGCCGATGCCCCGGTGCGGATCTGCCTGGACGTGGACGCCTCCTGGCGGCCGCTGCCCGGGGTGCACGTGGGCACCCTGCGCTCGCCGACCCGCACCCCCGCCCAGGCCGCCGCCCTGGCCCGCGCCGTCGCCGCCGCGCCCGGGCTGCACCTGGTCGGGGTGATGATGTACGAGGGCCATATCGCCGGCGTCGGCGACCGGGGGTCCTCGGCGCGCGCCCGCGGCATCCGGCTCATGCAGCGGCTCTCCCGCCGGGAGCTCGCCCGCCGCCGGGGGCGGGTGGTCGCCGCCGTGGAGGCGGCGGCCGGGGCCCTGGAGTTCGTCAACGGCGGGGGCACCGGCTCCCTGGAATCCACCTGCGCGGAGGCCGCGGTCACCGAGGCCGCCGCCGGCTCCGGGGTGGTCGCCCCGACGCTCTTCGACGGCTACCGGGCCTTCGCCCCCACCCCGGCGGAGTGGTTCGTGCTGCCGGTGGTGCGCCGGCCGGCCCCGCGCACCGTCACCGTCGCCGGCGGCGGCCGGATCGCCTCCGGCCCGGCCGGGGCCGACCGGCTGCCCCGGCCGGTCTGGCCGGAGGGCCTGGCCTACGCCGCCGCCGAGGGCCCCGGGGAGGTGCAGACCCCGCTCACCGGCGCCGCCGCCGCGCGGCTGGCGCTCGGCGATCCGGTGTGGTTCCGGCACGCCAAGGCCGGGGAGGCCGCCGAACACGCCAACGAGGCCGTCGTCGTCGCCGGCGGCCGGGTCATCGACCGCTGGCCCACCTACCGCGGCGAGGGAAGGATCCACGCATGAGCACCACCGTCTGGCGCAACTGGTCCGGCACCCAGACCTGCCGCCCCGAGCGCACCCTGCGGCCGGCCACCGAGGGGGCCGTCGCCGCCGCCGTGGCCGAGGCCGCCGCGGCCGGCGGGGTGGTCCGGCCGCTGGGCGCCGGGCACTCCTTCACCCCGGTGGCCTGCACCGAGGGGGTGCGCCTGCAGCTCGACGGGCTCTCCGGGCTGGTCGCCGTGGACCATGCCGCGGGCACCGTCACCCTGCGCGCCGGCACCCGGCTGCGGGACATCCCCGGGCTGCTGCGCCCCCTCGGCCTGGCGCTGCCCAACCAGGGCGACGTGGACCCGCAGTCGGTGGCCGGGGCGGTGTCTACCGGCACCCACGGCACCGGGGCCGGGTTCACCGGCTTCGCCGGCACCGTGCGGGCCTTCCGCATCATCGGCGCCGACGGGGTCGCCCGGGACTGCCGCCCGGACGCCCCCGGCGAGGCCGGGGAGCTGTTCCGGCTGGGCCGGCTGGGCCTGGGCGTGTTCGGGGTGCTCACCGAGCTCACCATGACCGCGGTACCCGCCTTCCACCTGCTCGCCGATGAGCACCTCGAGGACTTCGAGGCGCTGCGCCGGGAGTTCCCGGCCCGGGTGCGCGCCGCCGATCACCTGGAGTTCTACTGGTTCCCCGGCACCGACGCCGCCCTGGTGAAGGACAACCGCCGGATCCCGGACGCCGACCTGGCCGCCTGGGCGGCCTCCCCGGAGGCCGCCGGGGTGACCCGGCCCACCCGGCTCGGCCGGGTGCGCGGCTTCATCGACGAGGAGCTCATCTCCAACGGGGCGCTGTGGGCGATGTGCGAACTCGCCCGGGCCCGGCCCGGCCTGGTGCCCCGGCTCAACGCGCTGGCCGCGCGCACCGTGCCCCGGCGGCGCTGGGTGGGCCCGGCCCATGAGGTGTTCGTCTCCCCGCGGCGGGTGCGCTTCGCGGAGATGGAGTACGCGGTGGACCTCGACGACGCCCCCGAGGTCCTCGCCGAGATCCGCCGGGTGATCGACGCCGCCGGCGCCCACGTCTCCTTCCCCCTGGAGGTGCGCGCCGCCGCCGCCGATGACGTGGCCCTGTCCACCGCCTACGGCCGGCAGTCCTGCTATATCGCGGTGCACCGCTACCACCGGGAGGATCACCGGGACTACTTCGCCCTGGTCGAGCCGGTGCTCGCCGCCGCGGGCGGCCGCCCGCACTGGGGCAAGCTGCACACCCTGGGCGCCACCGAGCTGCGGGAACGCTACCCGCTCTTCGACGAGGTCGCCCGGCTGCGCGCCCGCCTCGACCCGGAGGGGGTGTTCCTCAACGATCACCTCCGCGGGCTCTTCGGGGCCTGAGCCCCCCCCCGGGCGCTAGCCGCGGTCCAGCGCCGCCCGGGTGCGCCGCCGGGCGCGGATCCGCACCAGCCCGTCGGCGATGGAGATCGCCACCGCCACCCAGATGATCCCGAAGCCCACCCAGCGGCCGGCGCTGATCTCCTCATGCCGGACGAACACCGCGATCAGCATCTGGATCATCGGGGTGAGGTACTGCAGCATGCCCACCGTGATGAGCGGCACCTGCTTGGCGCCCCGGCCGAAGAGCAGCAGCGGCACCCCCGTGGCCACCCCGGCGCTGAGCAGCAGCAGGGCGTGCCCCGGGCCGTGGGCGGTGAAGGTGGAGGCCCCGGTGCCGGCCAGCCACAGCAGGTAGCCCGCCGCCAGCGGCGTCATGATCATCGACTCGGCGGTGAGCGAGGCCGCCGAGGACAGCCGCACCCGCTTCTTCAGCAGCCCGTAGCAGCCGAAGCTGAAGGCCAGGGCCAGGCCCAGGACGGGCGGCCGGCCCAGATCCGCGGTCATCACCGCCACCGCCACCACGGCCAGGCCCACCGCCGCCGCCAGCGGCCGGTTCAGCCGCTCCCGGAGGAAGATCACGCCCAGCACCACCGACACCAGCGGGTTGATGAAGTAGCCCAGCGCCGCCTCGGCGACATGGCCCGTGTTCACCGTGTAGACGTAGACGCCCCAGTTCACCGCGATGAACGCGCTCGCCGCGAACAGGGTCGCCCAGGTCCGCGCCGAGGCCGCGCGCAGCTCCCGCCAGGTGCCGGTGACCGCCACCAGCACCGCCATCAGGACGAAGGTCCACAGGAACCGGTGCGCCAGGATCTCCACCGGGGCGGCCGGGCGCAGCAGCGGGAAATACAGCGGGAACAGGCCCCACAGGGCGTAGGCGCCGAACACGTTGAGCATGCCGGTGGAATCTACTCCACCGGATGACCGCGCCGGCGGCGGGGTCGGCCCCGGAACCCCCGGTCAGGCCGCCGGCGCCGGGGCGGGGGCACCGGGCGCGGGCGCGGGCTCCGCGCCCCCGGCCGGCGGCCCGGGCGGCCCGGGTTCGGCGGCGTCCCCGCCGGGCCCCTCCGGCGCGGAACCCGCGGGCTCCGCCAGGGGGCGCACCCCGAAACGGCCGTAGGCGGCGTCCGCCGGCAGCGGCTCCACCGCCGCCACCCCGGGCCGATCGCGCATCGCGCGCAGCGCCGCGGCATCGGCGTGCACCACCAGGCCCACCACCCCGGGCAGCGGGGCGGCCGGGTCCAGCCCGGACTCCACCGCCGCGCGGGTGGCCTCCCGGCGCAGCACCTCCGCCCGGGACCCGCCGGCCGGCGGCTCCGGCAGCTCCACCGCGATCGCCGCGCCCAGCAGCACCCGGCCCACCCGGATCCCGGACCCGCCCGGGGCGATCCGGTCCACCACCTCCGGCTCCGCCGGCGGGGCCAGCGAGACCAGCGCCCAATGCGCCAGCTCATCGTCGATCCCGGCGAGGGCGGCGTCGGCGCGTGCGGCGTAGCCGGCCACCGACTCCCCGTCCTCGGGGCCCAGGAAATCGCCGTTGATGCTCATCGGCCCGCGCACCCGGTCCGAGCCGGCGGCGAGCACGAACATCACGGACAGCCCGATCACGCACGCCAGGGACAGCAGCGCCACCGCCGGGTGCACCGAATCATCGTCGACCGCGCGGAAGGACCGCCACCGCGCGCGCAGCCCGCTCATTGGCCCCGCAACACCTCCAGCCCGTACCGGAGATCCTCCGGGTACGGGCACTCGATCTCCATCCAGCGGCCGTCCGCCGGATGATGGAACCCGATCGCCACCGCATGCAGCCACTGCCGGGTCAGGCCCAGCCGCTCGGCCAGCGCCGGATCCGAACCGTACATCGGATCGCCGACGCAGGGGTGGTTCAGCGCCGAGAAATGCACCCGGATCTGGTGGGTGCGGCCGGTCTCCAGGCGCACGTCCACCAGGGTCGCCGGGGCGAAGGCCTCCAGGGTGGCGTAGTGGGTCACCGCCGGTTTGCCGTCATCGCGCACGCAGAACCGCCAGCCCGCCGAGGGGTGCCGGCCGATCGGCGCGTCGATGGTGCCCGAGGAGGGATCGGGGTGGCCCTGCACCAGCGCGTGATAGCGCTTGGTCACCTCCCGGTTGCGGAAGGCCCGCTTGAGCATGGAGTAGCCGTGCTCGCTGGCGGCGACCACCATCACCCCGGAGGTGCCCACGTCGAGGCGCTGCACGATGCCCTGCCGCTCCGGCGGGCCGGAGGTGGCGATCCGGAACCCCGCGGCGGCCAGGCCGCCGACCACGGTGGGCCCGGACCAGCCGACCGTGGGGTGGGCGGCCACGCCCACCGGCTTATGCACCGCCACCAGGTCGGAGTCGTAGTAGAGCACCTCCATCCCGGCCACCGGCTCCGCCGCCGGCGCCGGCGGGCCGGGGGCCTCCGGCAGCAGCACCTCCAGCCAGGCGTCCTCCACCAGCCGGTCGGATTTGCCGACCGCCGCCCCGTCGAGGCTGACCTCCCCGGCGGCGGCGAGCCGGCCGGCGGTGGTGCGGGAGACCCCGAGCAGCTTCGCCAGGCCGGCGTCCACCCGCATCCCGGCCAGGCCCGCGGGCACCGGCATGGTCCTGGTCTCACGCATCGGCGTCCCCCTCGGCCGGGGCGAGCACCAGCCAGGCGGCGAGGATCACCACGCCGACGGTGATCGCCGAATCGGCGATGTTGAACACCGCGAACCCGCGCACCGAGATGAAGTCCACCACATGGCCCACGTAGAAGGCGGGCTCGCGCAGCAGCCGGTCCACCAGGTTGCCGGCCGCGCCCCCGGCGATGAGGCCCACCGCCGCCGCCGGCCAGGCCCGGTGCAGCCGCCCGGAGAACCACACCGCCGCGGCCAGGTAGCCCAGCTGGATGGTGGTGAACAGCCAGGTCGCGCCGGTGCCCATGGAGAAGGCCGCACCGGGGTTGCGCAGCAGGGTCAGCTGCAGCCACCGGCCGAGCACCGGCACCGGGGGCTCGCCCTCCAGGGCGCCGATGGCGGCGATCTTGGTCAGCTGGTCGAGGACCAGCACCACCACCAGGACGGCGGCGAACAGCCGCCGCCGGGGCGGGCGGCGCCCGCCCGCCGCGATGGCGGCGGCGCCGGGGTTCCCGGCCGGGGCCGCCGGCCGGTCGGGGGTCGCGGAATCGGTCACCGCACCATCATCGCCCATGGGCGCCCCCGGGGCCAGCAGCCCGGGCCGGGCGCCGGGCCGGTAGCCTGGGCCGGGTGAACCCGCGCCCCGCATCCCGCCCCCGCACCAGAACCGCCGCCCTGGCCTGCGCCGCGCTGCTCGCCCTCGGCGCCGCCGGCTGCGCCGACCCGGAACCGGAGCTCACCCCGCTGGGCCTGGACCCGGCCCGAGTGGAGCTGCTCGAGCCCGGCGGCGGGGACAAGGCGGTGATCCGCTACCGCGACGAGGGCGCCGACCAGGCCGCCCGGGTGACCGTCACCCGCGGCTTCACCCAGGCGGTGGAGGCCCCGGACGGCACCGTCGAGGCCGACCCGGCGCTGCCGGACACCACCATGGTGCTGCCCCTGCAGGCCACCGCCGCGGGGGCGGGCCCGGCCCGCAGCGTCGGGGTGGAGCTCGGCGAGCCCACCGGCAGCGATGAGCGGCTCAACGAGGATCTGGCCACCGCCGAGGGCTTCCGCCTGGACTACGACGCCGGCGGCACCGGGCTGCCCCGCAACCCGGCGGCCGGCGCCCCGGAGCGGGCCAGCGACACCGCCCGCGCGGGGGTGGAGACCTCCCTGCGGCAGTGGCTGACCACCCCGGTGGCCTTCCCGGACGACCCGGTGGGCGTCGGCGCGGTGTGGCGGGTCGCCGGCGAGGCCGATGACCCGGGGATGCGCCGGGCGCTGACCTACCGGCTGGTCGGCCGGGACGGGGATCTGGTGGACCTGGAGGTCACCGCGGAGCAGACCCCGGTGGAGGCCACCCTCGACGACGGGGAGGTGGCGCTGAGCGTCATCGAGGCCGAGACCCGCACCCGGGAGGGCCGGCTGCGGGTGGACCTGCGCCGGCCGCTGCCGGTGTCCGGGGCGGTGGATTTCGTCGTCACCGTGGTCTACGGCGATCCCGGCGATGACGCGGGCCCGCGGGTCATCCAGCGCACCCTGCGCGCAATCGAGTACGCCGGCTGAGCCCGGCGCGGCGGCTGCCGCGGGGCCCGGCCGGCGCACGGGTCGGGGACGGGGCGGCTACTGCACCGGGGCCCCGTCCTCCGGGGCCGGGGCGGGCGCCGGGGCGTTCGGATCCGCCGGGGCGGGGGCGTTCGGGTCCGCCGGGGCCGGGGCGGGCGCGTTCGGATCCGCCGGGGCGTTCGGGTCCGCCGGGGCGTTCGGGTCCGCCGGGGCCGGGGCCGGGGCGTTGGGGTCATCGCACAGCGGCGGCACCCGGTCCGGGGCGACGTTGCGGATCAGGGTGCACGCCCACATCTGGGACAGCCGCCAGCCGCCGTCGACGTTGACGAACTCCACGCCCTCGATGAGCTGCGGCTCCTGCTCCGGGATGGTGAAGTTCACCGGGGCGAGCACCGTGTCCGGGGCGTAGCCCTCCACGATCGGGTCCAGCACCTCCAGGGTGGCCCCGGACTCCTGCTGGGACTCGGTGATGATCTCAAACAGCTCCGGGAACTGCTCGCCGTTCTCCACGGTGCGGGACTTCTCCTCCGGCGGCAGCGCCGGATCGGTGGCCCGGGCGAGGACCTCGTTGAGCTCCTGCGCGGTGGGCAGCGCCGGCGCCGGGGCCACCGAGGTGGTGCTCGTCTCCGGGGTGCCGGTGCCGTTGCCGCCCGCGGCGTCGTCGTCGCCGCAGCCGGCCAGGGCCAGCGCGGTGGAACCGGCGAGGGCGAGGGCGAGGATGCTGCGTCGGATGGTCATGGCTCTCCTGACATGGGTGGGGTGCGTGGCCCGGGTGGGGCCGGGGCCCGGCCGGGGCCCCGCGGACCCGGGCGAGTCTACCCGCCTCCGCCGCGGCGGGCTTCCGTAGAGTCGGGCCCATGGATCAGCCCGCGCCCGCCGCGACCCCCGCCCCGCCCGCCCGCCTGGTGGTGCTCGCCACCGGCGGCACCATCGCCTGCACCCGGGATCGTGCCGGGGCGCTGGTGCCCACCCGCTCCGGGGCGGAGCTGGTCGCCGAGGTCGCAGCCCGCTTCCCCGACGGCGCCCTCGAGGTGGAGGTGCGCGAGCTCGCCAGGCTGGATTCGGCGGCCCTGACCATGGCCGACGTCGACGCGGTGGTGGAGGCCTGCCACGGCGCGCTGGCCGATCCGGGGGTCACCGGGGTGGTGGTGCTGCACGGCACCGACACCATGGAGGAGACCGCCGCCGCGGTGGACCTCTTCCACGACGACCCCCGGCCGGTGGTGTTCACCGGGGCGCAGCGCCCCGCCGACGACCCGGAGGCCGACGGGCCCGGCAACCTCTTCGAGGCGATGGTCGTCGCCGCCGACGCCTCCGCCCGCGGGATCGGGGCGCTCATCGTCTTCGGCCACGCGGTGCTGCCCGCCCGCGGCGCGGTGAAGTGGCATGCCCAGGATCCGCTGGCCTTCGCCACCAACGCCCCCGAGGATCCGCCCCGGCCGGCGCCGCTGCCCCGGGTCGCCCTGGCCGGCACCCGGGTGGACGTCATCGCCGCCTACCCCGGCGCCGACGGGGCCCTGGTGGACGCCGCGCTCGCCGCCGGCGCCGAGGGCCTGGTGCTGGTGGGCTACGGCGCCGGCAACATCGGCGGGGCCTTCGCCGCGGCCGCCGTCCGCGCCCTCGACGCCGGGGTGCCGGTGGTGATGTGCACCCGGGTGCCGCGGGGGGTGGTGCGCGGCGACTACGGCGGCGCCGGCGGGGGCGCCACGCTCGCCGCCCGCGGGGTGATCGGGGCCGGCTGCCTGCACGCCGGGCAGGCCCGGGTGGCCCTGGCCGCCGCCCTGGCCGCCGGGGTGCACCCGCAGACCCTCTTCGACGCCCCCGACTAGGCCCTCCCCCGCCGCCGGCCGGGCGCCGCTCAGCGGCCGGGCAGCTCCCGGGCCGGATTGCCCGCCACCACCGCGCCGGGCGGGACGTCGCGGGTGACCACGGCGCCGGCGCCGACCACCGCATCGGCGCCGACGGCCACCCCGGGCAGGAGCACCGCCGCGCCGCCGATCCAGGCGTTGTCGCCGATGGTGATGGGGTCGGCGGCCTCGATCCCGGCCCGGCGCGCCGCCGGGGCCAGCGGGTGCACCGCGGTGAGCAGCTGCACCCCGGGGCCGAGCTGCACCGCCTCGCCGAGCCGGATCTCGGCGACGTCGAGGGCGATCAGCCCGAAGTTGATGAAGCAGCCCGGGCCGATGTGCAGGTTCACCCCGTAGTCGACCTGGATCGGCCCGCGCACCGTGGCGCCCGGGCCGAGGGTGCCGAGCAGTTCGCCGAGGATCTCCCGGCCGCGGGCGGGCTCGGTGGCCCAGCAGGCGTTGAAGCGGGCGGCCAGCTCCATGGCGCGGGCGTTGGCCCCGGCGATCACCGGGTCATCGGCGTGGTACCACCGCCCGGAGACCATCCGGGACCACATCCCGGCCGCGCCGGGGGCGGGGCGGTCCGGCCCCGGGTCGGCCGGGCGGCGGGGGTTGCGGTGGGTCCTCATGGCCGCAGGTTACCCGGCCGGCCCGGGCCGGGGCCCGGCCCCGCCCTCCCCCGCGGGTGGTGCCGCGCCCGGATCCGGCGGCGCGGGCGCCGCGGCGGGGTCGGCGGGCTCCACCGGGCCCGGGGGCTCCTCCGGCAGCTCCGGTTCCGCGTCGATGCCGGCGGCGTCCTCCTCCGCCCGGGCGAACCAGTCCGCCCAGTCCAGGCTGCACAGCGGGGAGCACTCCCGCAGCAGCGGGTCGTCCTCGGCGAGGGTCACCGCCCGGCCCGGCCCGGTGGCCCGGGACTCGAAGCGCACCGAGACCACCCCGTGCCCGGCGCCCTGCACCCAGCCGTGGCCGTGGGTCTCGTGGTGCACGTCCCCGGTGGGCGGCCAGCGCGAGTCGCTGGGCCGGTACACCGGCAGCAGCCCGGCGCCGGGCCCCTCCCCGGCGCCGGCCGCCGCCGCGGCCGCCGCCCCGGGGATGCCCGGCGCGGCCGGGGCGGCGTCCTCCACCACCCGGCCGCGCTCCAGCTCCGGGAAGAGCACCTCCTGGATGGTGTCGTGCAGCCCGGAGAAGCCCACCCCGACCAGGCGCATCGGCCCGATCCGATCCACGTCGAAGGCGATCCGGTGCGCCACCGCGCGAAGGGTGGGCTCGTCCACGGTGGCGAAGGACAGCGTCTCCGAGCGGGTGTGCACGCTCAGGTCGGCCAGGCGCACCTTGACGGTGACGGTGCGCGCCCCGCGGCCGTCGGCGAGCAGCCGCTGGTGCGCGCGGGCGGCGGCCCGGTCGATGGCGGCGCGCACCTGCGCGCCGGTGACCAGGTCCTCCGGGTAGGTGTACTCGGCGGAGATGGACTTGGCGACCTCGCGTTCGCGCACCGGGCGGTCGTCGATGCCGCGGGCCAGCAGGTGCAGCTGGGGGCCGATGGTGCGGCCCAGGCAGGCCTCCACGTCGCGGGGGCCCAGGGCGGCGAAATCGGCGATGGTGCGCACGCCGAGGGCGTTCAGCCGGGCGGCGGTGACCGGGCCGATGCCCCACAGGGCGCCCACCGGCAGCGGGTCGAGGACCTCGTGGCGGCGTTCCGGGGCGATGATCGCCACCCCGTCGGGTTTGGCCATCCCGGAGCCGATTTTGGCGTACTGCTTGCCGGCCCCGGCGCCGATGGAGGCCGGCAGCCCGGTCTCCTCCCGGATCGCGGCGCGCAGCCGCTCCGCCCAGGCGCGCACCGCCTCCTCCCCGGCCCCGGCCAGCTCCGGGGGCTCCAGGAAGGCCTCGTCGACGCTGAGCTGCTCCACCACGGCGACATGGTCGCGGATCACGTCGAAGACCCGGCGGGACACCGGACCGTAGATGCCCTTGCGGGCGGCGACCACCACCGCCGAGGGCGGCATCAGCCGGCGGGCCCGGCGCATCGGCATCGCCGAATGCGCCCCGTGCACCCGGGCCTCATAGGAGGCCCCGGCGACCACGCCGCGCCCGGACAGCCCGCCGACCAGCACCGGCCGGCCGCGCAGGGTGGGCCGGGTGAGCTGCTCCACGGAGGCGAAGAACGCGTCCATGTCGATGTGCAGAACCCAGCGGCGCATGATCGCCCATCCTAGGCCCCGGGCGGCGCTGCGCCGGCGCCCCGCACCGCCCGGGGCGGGCGCGGGGCGCCGGTGGCCGGCTCAGGCCCTGCGGATCTCCGCGGTGCAGCCGTCGCCGAGATCATGGGCCAGCGGGCCGGCGCCGGAGGTCACCTCCAGCTCCACGGCGAGCACCTCGGCGGCGATCGCCTCCCGGTTCGCCCGGGCCCAGGCCAGCCGGGATTCGGGCACGTCCACGGTGGCCCGGATCCGGTCGGTGATGGCCAGCCCGGCGCGCTTGCGGGCGTCCTGCAGCCCGCGCACCCGGTCCGCGGCCCAACCCCGGGCGGCGTGGTCCTCGTCGACGGTCATGTCCAGCACCACCAGGCCGTCGACCCCGGAGACCTCCGCGGCGGCGTCGGCGTCCACGGCCACCAGCCGGCGGCTGAACTCCCCGGGGGCCAGCTCCACCCCGCCGGCGATCACCCGGTCGCCGACCGTCTCGTAGTCCCCGGCCTTCACCGCCCGGATCGCGGTCTGCACCTCCCGGCCCAGCCGGGGCCCGGCGGCGCGGGCGTCGACGACCACCTCGAAGCGGCCCGCGGCGGCGACGTCGTCGTCGAGCACCACCTCGTCGACGTTGACCTCGCTGGCGATGATCTCGGTGAAGGGCGCCAGCTGGTGCGCCTCCGGGATCGCCACGGTGAGCCGCGGCAGCGGCAGCCGGTTGCGCAGCTTGTTGGCCTTGCGCACCCGGGAGGCCGCGGAGCAGACGTCGCGCACCACGTCCATGGCGTGCACCAGGGCGGCGTCGCGGGGCAGGCCCGCCCCGTCCGGCCAATCCGCCAGGTGCACCGAGCGGCCCCCGGTGAGGGACTTCCAGATCACCTCGGCGGCCATCGGCAGCAGCGGGGCGGCGAGCCGGGTGAGGGTCTCCAGCACCGTGTACAGGGTGTCGAAGGCCTCCGGGTGGGCCTCGTCGCCGGCCCAGAACCGGTCCCGGGAGCGGCGCACGTACCAGTTGGTCAGCGCATCGCAGAACCAGCGCACCTCATCGCAGGCCCCGGCGATGTCGGTGGCCTCCATCCGGGCGGTGACGTCGTCGACCAGCTCGGCGAGCTTGGCCAGGATGTACCGGTCCAGCACATGCTCCGAGTCGGTGCGCCGCTCGGCGGGTTTCGAGGCGTAGAGCTGCAGGAAGGAGTAGGCGTTCCACATCGGCAGCAGCGCCTGGCGGACCCCCTCCCGGATGCCCTGCTCGGTGACCACCAGGTTGCCGCCGCGCAGGATCGGCGAGGACATCAGGAACCAGCGCATCGCGTCGGAGCCGTCCCGGGCGAAGACCTCGTTGACGTCGGGGTAGTTGCCCTTGGACTTGCTCATCTTCAGCCCGTCGTTGCCGAGCACGATCCCGTGCGCGACGACCTCCTTGAAGGCGGGCCGGTCGAACAGGGCGGTGGCCAGCACGTGCAGGGTGTAGAACCAGCCGCGGGTCTGCCCGGAGTACTCCACGATGAAGTCCGCCGGGGAGTGCGACTCGAACCACTCCTTGTTCTCGAAGGGGTAGTGCTTCTGCGCGAAGGGCATCGACCCGGACTCGAACCAGCAGTCCAGCACCTCCGGCACCCGGCGCATGGTGGACCGGCCCGTGGGGTCGTCCGGGTTGGGCCGGGTCAGCTCGTCGATGTAGGGCCGGTGCAGGGAGGTCGGGCGCACCCCGAAATCGCGCTCCAGCTCATCGAGGCTGCCGTAGACGTCGACCCGCGGGTACTCCTCGGAGTCGGAGACCCACACCGGGATCGGCGCGCCCCAGTAGCGGTTGCGGGAGATGTTCCAGTCCCGGGCGCCGGCCAGCCATTTGCCGAACTGGCCGTCCCGGATGTGCCCCGGCACCCAGCGGATGCCCTCCCGGTTGAGCTCCACCATCCGGTCGCGGATCTTGGTGACCTCCACGAACCAGGAGGGCAGCGCCATGTAGATGAGCGGCTCCCCGCTGCGCCAGGAGTGCGGGTAGGAGTGCTCGATGGTGCGGTGCCGCAGCACCCGGCGGGCGGCCTTGAGGTCCCGGATGATCGCCTTGTTCGCGTCGAAGACCAGCTGCCCGGCGTATTCGGGCACCGCGGCGGTGAAGCGGCCGTCCATGTCCACCGGGATCACCGGGTCGATGCCGTGGGCCCGGCAGACCTCCATGTCGTCCTCGCCGAAGGCCGGCGCCTGGTGCACGATGCCGGTGCCGTCCTCCACGGTGACGTAGTCGGCGGCGAGCACCCGGAAGGCGTTCGGCTGGTCGGCGAAGTGGTCGAACACCGGCCGGTAGCGCAGGCCCACCAGGTCGGCGCCGGGCCGGCGGGAGAGGATCTCCGGGTCCGCGCCGAGCTCCTCGGCGTAGGCGCCGAGCAGCGGTTCGGCGAGCAGCATCCGCTCGCCCCGGAAATCGGCGATCCCGTCCTCGCCGACCCGCACCTCCACGTAGGTCACCTCCGGGTGCACCGCCAGCGCCAGGTTGGACGGCAGCGTCCACGGGGTGGTGGTCCAGGCCAGGGCGTTGGCGCCGACCAGGTCCGCGGCGGCGGAGTCCCCGGCGTCGACGATGGGCAGGGTGACCGTCAGGGTGGGGTCCTGGCGCATCTTGTAGGAGTCGTCCAGGCGGGTCTCCTGGTTCGACAGCGGGGTGTGCTCCGCCCAGGAGTAGGGCAGCACCCGGAAGCCCTGGTAGATGAGGCCCTTGTCGTAGAGCTCCTTGAAGGCCCAGATCACCGACTCCATGAAGTCGAGGTCCATGGTCTTGTAGCCGCCGTCGAAGTCCACCCAGCGGGCCTGCCGGGTGACGTAGTCGCGCCATTCCCCGGCGTACTTCAGCACGCTGGCGCCGCAGTACTCGTTGAACTTCGCCAGGCCCATGTCCTGGATCTGGCCCTTGTCGGTGATGCCGAGCTGCTTCTCCGCCTCCAGTTCCGCGGGCAGGCCGTGGCAGTCCCAGCCGAAGACCCGCTTGACCTGCTGGCCGCGCATGGTGCGGTAGCGCGGCACGATGTCCTTGACGTAGCCGGTGAGCAGGTGGCCGTAGTGCGGCAGCCCGTTGGCGAAGGGCGGGCCGTCGTAGAAGACGTACTCCTCGGCGCCCTCGCGGGCGGCCACGGAGGCGGCGAAGGTGCCGTCGGCGTCCCAGAAGTCCAGGACTCGCTCCTCCAGGGCGGGGAAGTCGGGGCCGCCGGCGGCGCTGCCGCCGAAGAGGTCGGTGCGCGGGTAGGCGCCGCCTGCGGGGGTGGGCGTGGTCATATGGGGCTCCCGTCGCCGTGCCGGCCGGCGGGGGCGCCGCCGGCCGGGGTGTCGTGGTCGACGGGGACGCCACCCGACGGGCCCGGTGCCCCGGTGACGCGGTACCACCCCGCTTGACGCCGCCCGGGGGCCGGGCGCCGTCCGCTCGTGGCGGGCTGTGCCGGGCCCGACCCGTCCGGTTCTACTGGGCGCGGCGGCCGCGCCGTTCTTCCGGAGCGCTCCCCGGTGATGGCCGGATCCTCGCGCATGCACGGGGCAGTATAGCCGCACCGGCCGCCCGGATCGACGCGGCCCCGCCGGCCGGGGCGCGGGGCGCTCCGGCGGCGGGGCCGCGGCGGGGGTGCGCTAGCTGGAGTAGCCGTCGGCGGGGGCGGCGGACTCGCGGGAGTTGAGGTCCTCCAGCTGGGACTCCAGGAAGGTCTTCAGCCGGGTGCGGTACTCGCGCTCGAAGAGCTGCAGCTCCTCGATCCGGGCCTCCAGGGCGGACTGCTGCTCGCGCACCGTGGTCATGATCTCGGTGTGCTTGCGCTCGGCGTCGGCCTGCAGTTCGGCGGCGCGCTGCTCCGCGGAGGACACGGTGGCCGAGGACCGGGCGTCGGCGTCGGAGATCATCTGCTCGCTGCGCTGGCGGGCGTCGGCGAGGGTGCTCTCGGACTCCTCGCGGGCCTCGGTGACCATCCGCTCGGCGCGGCGCTGCGCCTCGGCGACGGTCTCCTCGGCCTCCCGGCGGGCGTCGCCGAGGGTCTTCTCCGCCTCGGCACGGGCGGAGCCGACCGTGGACTCGGACTGCTCGTTGGCGCGCTCGATGGTCTCCTCCGCCTCGGCGCGGGCGTCGGCGACCATCTGCTCGCTGTCCCGCTTGGCGTCGGTGGTGAGCCGGTCGGCGGTCTCCTGGGCCAGGGCGAGCACCCGGGCGGCCTGCATATGCGTGTCGGCCTCGGCCTGGGCGGCGGAGGGGGCGGCGTCCGCGGCGTCGCGGGCGCGGCGCTCGGCGGCGTCGGCGCGGGACTCCGCCTCGGCGAGGCGGTCCTCGCTCTCGGCGCGGATCCGCTCGGTCTCCTCGGCCAGCCGGCGCTCGTAATCGGCGCGCAGCTCGGCCTCGATGGAGGCGCGCAGCCGGTCCTCGTCGACCCCGGAGCCGGCCGGGGCGGCGGTGCCGGAGCGGGCCTCGGCGAGGTCGCGCTCCAGGTCGTCGACCCGGACGCGCAGCTCGGAGTTCTCGTCCTGCAGCTCGCCGAGGGCGTCCTCGACAAGGTCGAGGAACTGGTCGACCTCGTCCTCGTTGTAGCCGCGCTTGCCAATCGGCGGCTTGCTGAAAGCGACGTTGTGCACGTCAGCGGGAGTCAGCGGCATTGGACAGTTCCCCTTCGCATGGTTGTGGACGTATATTCCGCGGGTCGCACCCGACGCGGTGGCCGGGCCACCTGCGAACCTGCCGCCCGCCGCCCCCGGGGAATCGGGGTAAACGGGACATGCACGTTCACGATGTTCTTTCTTCGACGCCCATACTAACCCGTTTCAATCACCGGCACACCATCCCACGCGGCGCACCCCCAGATCCCGGCGCGATTCCCGCGGCCGGATCGGGGCCCGGGCGCGGGGGCCGCCGCGCCGCCGGCGGCGGGCGGGACGGGGCGGCGGCGGGCATGGCGAGGGGGCGGCCCCGCCGGGCGATGCGGGCATCGCGCGGCGGGGC
Organism: Corynebacterium sphenisci DSM 44792; assembly: GCF_001941505.1. Taxonomy (NCBI): domain Bacteria; kingdom Bacillati; phylum Actinomycetota; class Actinomycetes; order Mycobacteriales; family Corynebacteriaceae; genus Corynebacterium; species Corynebacterium sphenisci. Next base: position 1,672,742 of record NZ_CP009248.1, read on the forward strand.
CGCCCCGGGAGCACGGGCGCCGGCGGGGCTAGGCCCCGGCGGCCAGGCCGGTGACGATGATGCGCAGGATCATGAGCACGAAGAAGAGCACCAGCACCGAGAGATCCAGCTGCACCCCGCCCATCGGCATCGGCGGGATCACCTTGCGCACCGCCTTCACCGGCGGGTCGGTGATGGTGAACACCACCTCGCCGATGGTGGCGAAGACCCGCCCGGGCCGCCAGGCCCGGGAGAAGGAGGCGATCATCTCGATGATGATCCGGGTGAGCAGCAGGTAGGTGAAGACCTGCAGGAGGATGCCGATGACGGCGAAGAAGGCGTGCACGGCTCCCCCGGCCTAGACCGACATCTGGTCGCGGCCGGCGTCCGGCAGCTCGACGCCCTCCGGCAGCAGCGTGAAGGCGGTGCCGTCGGGGATGATCCGGCCGCGCAGCGCGAAGGACAGCCCGGCGGCGAAGTCGAGGTAGCGCTTGCGCTCGGCCGGGGCCAGGTCCACGAGATCGAAGGTGACCACGTCGCCGTCGCGGAAGCGCTCCCCGATTTCCCGGGCCTCGGAGTAGGCGTCGGCGAAATCGGCCCGGGGGGTGATGTGCACCTGCTCCGGGGCCGCGGGGGCGGCCAGCGGGCGCAGCCGCGGGGAGTCGTAGTCGCGGCCGGGCTCGTCGTAGCCGGGCTCGTCGTAGCCGCGCCCGTAGTCCCGGTCGTAGCCGCGCTCGTAGCCGCGCTCGTAGCCGTAGTCCCGGTCCGCCGGGGCGTAGCCGTCCTCGCGGTAGTCGTCGTAGCCGTCCTTGCCGGCGTCGGGGGTCAGCCCGAAGTAGTCGTTGAATTTCCTGAGGAAGTCGGCCATGTCAATCCTTCGTCGTGCTCGTGAACGGGGTCATCGTGCCAGGCTCGACCGTACCGCCCGACGCGGCCGCGCGGGCCCCGACACACCGGGGCCGGCGCCCGGCTCAGCCGGTGAGCGCCACCACCCCGGCCTGCCGGCCGGTGACCCCCTCCCGGCGGTGCGAGAACAGCGCCGGATCGGAGATGGTGCACGCCGGCAGCGAGTCCAGCCCGGCGACGCCGAGCCCGTGCAGCTGGCGCAGGATCCCGGCGCGCAGGTCCAGGCCCGGGGTGCCCGCGGCGGTGCGGGTGCGGGAGCCGGGCAGATGCGCCTCCACGTCGGCGGCCATCTCCGCGGGCACCTCGTAGCGGGCCCCGGAGGCCGCCGGGCCGAGCAGCGCGTGCATCCGCCCCGGGCGCGCCCCGAGGCGCTCCATGGCGGCCACGGTGGCGGGGATGATCCCGTCGCGGGCGCCGCGCCGGCCGGCGTGCGCGGCGGCGACCACCCCGGCGGCCTCGTCGCAGAGCAGCACCGGCACGCAGTCGGCGACCAGCACCACCAGGGCCAGGCCCGGGGTGGCGGTGACCAGGGCGTCCACCCCGGGCACCGGGTCGGCCCGGCGGGAGCCGACCACGGCGACCCGGGCGGAGTGGGTCTGCTCCATCCACACCAGATCGCGGGGGTCCAGGTCCAGCGCGGCGGCCAGCCGGCGCCGGTTGCGCGCCACCGCCCGCGGATCATCGCCGACGTGGGTGGCCAGGTTGAAGGAGTCGTAGGGCGGCGCGGAAAACCCGCCGCGGCGGGTGGTGAACACCTTGCGCACGCGGCGGGCGGGGCCGGGTCGGGTCACAGGAAGCCCGGCAGGCCGAGGCCGTCGTCGTCCTCGCGGTGGTCGCGGCCGTCACGGCCGTCGCGGGAGTGCCGGCCGGGGCCCTCGTCCAGCCCGGAGGAGAACAGCCCGCCGGCGCGGCGCGGCTCCCGGCGCTCGAAGGTCTCCGCCCGGGGGGTGAAGGACTCCCGGGGGCGGGCCGCGCGCGGCTCGCCGCGGGACTCGCCCTCCCCGGCGCGGTCGCCCTCGCCGAGGTGGTCGCCGCCGGGCAGCGCCCCCTCCCGCTCGCCGCGCTCCCGGCGCTCCGCCCGGGAGGCCGGGGCCTCCCCGGCGGCGGCGTCGAAGCCGGTGGCGATGAGGGTGACCCGGATCTCGTCGCCGAGGTTGTCGTCGAAGATGGTGCCGAAGATGATGTTGGCGTCCTCGTCGGCCTTGGCCTCCACGAAGGCGGCGGCCTCGCCGACCTCCAGCAGCTCCATGTCGGAGCCGCCGGCGAAGCTGAGCAGCAGCCCGGTGGCGCCGTCCATGGCGGTCTCCAGCAGCGGGGAGTTCACCGCCGCCTCGGCGGCGGCCATCGCCCGGTTGTCCCCGCGGGCGGCGCCGACGCCCATCAGCGCCGACCCGGCCCCGGACATCACCGAGCGCACGTCGGCGAAGTCGACGTTGATCATGCCGGGGGTGGTGATGAGGTCGGTGATCCCCTGCACGCCGTTGAGCAGCACCTGGTCGGCGTAGCGGAAGGCCTCCATCATGCCGATGTTGGCCTCGCCGATCTGCAGCAGCCGGTCGTTGGGGATCACGATCAGGGTGTCGCAGGCCTCCTTGAGGTTCTCGATCCCGGCCAGCGCCTGCTTGGTGCGCCGGCGGCCCTCGAAGGAGAAGGGCTTGGTGACCACGCCGACGGTGAGCGCGCCGGCCTTCTTCGCGATCCCGGCGACCACCGGGGCGGCCCCGGTGCCGGTGCCGCCGCCCTCGCCGGCGGTGACGAAGACCATGTCCGCGCCCTCCAGGGCGGCGCCGATCTCCTCCTTGTGGTCCTCCGCGGACTCCCGGCCCACCTCGGGGTCGGCGCCGGCGCCGAGACCGCGGGTCTTCTCCCGGCCGATGTCGAGCTTGAGGTCCGCGTCGGAGAACATCAGCGCCTGGGAGTCGGTGTTGATGGCGATGAACTCGACGCCCTTGAGGCCCTCCTCGATCATCCGGTTGACGGCGTTGACGCCGCCGCCGCCGACTCCGACGACCTTGATGACGGCGAGGTAGTTGTTCGGGGAGGTCATATGCTGTGCTCGCCCTTCCTTGACTGTGTTCCGCGGGTTCGGGTGGCCGCGCGCGGCCGATGCTTGCTCGGGCTCCATCATCGTGCATGGCGGACCCGGGCGCGCCCACCGCCGCGGGCGCGGCGTGTCGCCTCCCTCAAGCTGAACTTGATGGTTAACCTGGGGTTTCCGCCCCCGCCGGATCCCCGGCGATATCCCGGGTGGCGGGCCGGCGCGGATCGGCGACGTTCCAGGAGCGCTCCGGGCGGCCCAGCAGATCCCGGATCGCCACCGCCTTGGCCGCGGCCTGGTCCGCGGAACCGGCGTACATCGCCCGATCCCCGTCGAAGACCAGGGTGATCGCGTTCGGCCCCGGCGCCTCCACCCGGGTGAGCCGCCCGCGCAGCTCCCCCGGCAGCGCGCGCAGCAGCTCCAGCGCCTCGCCGACGACCTCCCCGGCCTCCCCGGCCGGGGCCCCGGTGAGCTCCGGGACGCCCTCCGGGGCGGGCGCGCGCAGGAACTCCGTGCCCGCCTCGTCGAAGAGCCGGTCCCCGTCGGCGTCGCGCAGGAACAGCGCCGGGGCGTGCTCCACCACCTCGATCCGGATCCCGCGCGGCCAGGCGCGCGCCACCGTGGCCCGGCGCACCCAGGGCTGCCCGGCCACCGCGGCCGCCGCATCGGCGGTGTCCACCCGCAGCATCCGCTGCCCCTCGCGCACCCCGGAGGCCTCGCGCACCGCGGCCTCGTCGGCGTGCACCACCCCCGCCACCCGGATCTCGCGCACCGTGGCCGCGGGGGTGAAGAACAGCACCGCCCAGGCCACCGCCACCACCGCGGCGAGGGCGCCGAGCGCCACCGCCACCCGGCGGGCCCGGCTCACCGCAGCGCCCCCAGGATCTCGTCGGCGAGCATGGTGACGCTGCCCGCGCCGATGGTGAGCACCACGTCATCGGGTTCGGCGACCTCGCGCACCCGGGCCGGGGCGTCGGTGAAATGCGGCTCGAACACCGAGGGCACGCGCACCGCGCGCTCGATGAGCCCGCCGTCCACCCCGGGGATCGGCTGCTCCCGGGCCCCGAAGACGTCGAGCACCACCACCCGGTCGGCCAGGGACAGCGCCTCGGCGAACTCCCCGGCGAAGGCCCGGGTCCGCGAGTACAGGTGCGGCTGGAACACCGCGATCACCTTGCCGGAGCCGGCCTCGTCGACCAGCTCCCGGGCGGCGCCGAGCACCGCCCGCACCTCGGTGGGGTGGTGCGCGTAGTCGTCGTAGACCCGCACCCCGGCGTAGGGCCCGTCGGCGACCGCCCCGTGGTAGTCGAAGCGGCGGCGCACCCCGGTGAACTCGGACAGGCCGGTGGCCATCCGGCGCAGCTCCGCACCCACGCAGCGGCCCGCCACCAGGGCGGCCAGGGCGTTGAGCGCCATATGCCGGCCGGGCTGGCGCAGGTGCATCGTCACCGGTTCGCCGAGCACCTCGGCGGTGACCTCCGCGCCCCCGCCGGTGGAGGTCCAGCCGTGCAGCACCGCCCCGGCGGCCAGCTCCGGATGCCCGGCCAGCGCCTCCGCGCCGCCGTAGCCGAGCACCCGGATGCCCCGGGCGGCGGCGCGTTCGCCCAGCTCCGCCGCGCGCGGGTCCTCGGCGCAGACCACCAGGGTGCCGCCGGGCACCACCCGGTCGGCGAAGTCGTCGAAGACCCGGTAGTAGGCCTCGGCGGTGCCGAAGAAGTCCAGGTGGTCCTCCTCCACGTTGGTGACCACCGCCACCTGCGGGGAGTAGGTGAGCAGGGAGGCGTCCGATTCATCGGCCTCGGCGACGAAGACGTCCCCGCTGCCCTGGTGCGCGTTCACCCCGGCCCGGGACATCAGCCCGCCCACGGCGAAGGAGGGGTCCAGCCCGGCGGCCTGCAGCGCGGCCACCGCCATGGAGGTCGTCGAGGTCTTGCCGTGGGTGCCGGCGATGAGCAGCGCCCGGTGCCCGGCCATGAGCATGCCCAGCACATCGGAGCGCCGGATCACCGGCACCCCCAGCCGGCGGGCCTCCACCAGCTCCGGGTTGTCCTCGGGGATCGCGGCGAAGGAGACCACCACCGCCTCCGGCACCGCCCCGGCGGCGGTGAGGTTCGCCGCGTCATGGCCCACCGCCACATGGGCGCCCATCGCGCGCAGGCCCACCACCGCCCGGGACTCCTTGACGTCGGAGCCGCTCACCGCGACCCCGCGGGCGAGCAGGATCCGGGCCACGCCGGACATCCCGGCGCCGCCGATGCCGATCATGTGGACGCTGCCGGGCAGGGCCGCCTCTGGGCCGTTGGTCATGGGGACCGCCTCTCGGGTTGCGGGGGTGTTCGGGGTTCGGTTGTCTTCTCGGGCCGGGGCCGGCGCTCAGCCGGCGAGCGCCAGCACCCGGCGGGCGATCGTCTCCGCGGCGTCGCGGGAGCCCGCCGCGGCCGCCGCCGCGCCCATCGCCGCCAGCCGCCCCGGGTCGCGCAGCAGCGGGATGATCGTGTCGGCGACGCTGGCCCGGGTCAGCGAGGCGTCGGCGAGCAGCAGCCCGCCGCCGGCCTCGACCACCCCGGTGGCGTTGAGCGCCTGCTCGCCGTTGCCGTGCGGCAGCGGCACGTACACCGCGGGCAGCCCGGTGGCGGAGACCTCCGCCACGGTCATCGCCCCGGAGCGGCAGATCACCAGATCCGCCGCCGAATAGGCCAGGTCCATCCGGTCGATGTAGGGCACCGCGACATAGGGGGCCTCCAGGCCCTCCGGGACCGTCACCCGGTTGCCGCGGCCGTGCGCGTGCAGCACCGCGATCCCGGCGGCGGCGAGATCCGCGGCGGCGCCGGCGACGGCCTCGTTGATGGAGCGCGCCCCCTGGGAGCCGCCGGTGGCCAGCAGCACCGGGCCCTCGGCGGGTAGCCCGAAGAAGGCCCGCGCCTCGGCGCGGCGGGCCGGGCGATCCAGGTCCGCCAGGGCGGCGCGCACCGGGATGCCCACCACCTCGGCGTCGATCCCGGACCCGGCGACGGCGGCCAGGGCCGCCCCGCCCAGGCGCACCCCCAGCTTGTTGGCCATCCCGGCCCGGGCGTTGGCCTCGTGCACGGCGAAGGGGATCCGCCTCCCCGGCCGGGCCAGGGCGCAGGCGAGGTAGGCGGGGGCGGCGACGTAGCCGCCGAAGCCCACCACCGCATCGGCGCCCACCCGGTCGAGCACCCGCCGGGTGTCGCGCACCGCGGCGGCGACCCGCCAGGGCAGCTTCACCAGGTCGGCGGTGGGCTTGCGCGGCACCGGCACCGGGGGGATGAGCTCCAGGTCGTAGCCGCGGGCCGGCACCAGGGTGGTCTCCAGGCCGCGGCGGGTGCCCAGGGCGGTGATCCGGGCCTCCGGGTCGAGCCGGCGGATCGCGTCGGCGACGGCCAAGGCCGGCTCCACGTGACCGGCGGTGCCGCCGCCGGCGACGACGATCGAGCGTCCCCGCCCGGATTCGGCTGCCTGCATGTCCTAGCGTCTCCTCCCGTGGGTCCCGCCCCGGCCCTCGCCGCGGCGTCCCGGTTCACCGTACCGGCCCCGGGCGCCGGCGCCGCGGTCGCGGCCCTTCGCCGCCCGGCGCCCGCGCCCGTCGCGGGCCCCGCCCCGCTCCGGCTGGCGGGGTTCCCGGGGCGCGGGCTCGCGCGGGTCGCGCTCCGGCCGGGCCCGGCGGGGCCCGCCGGCCGGCCGGGGATCCCGATCCCCGCGGGCCGCGCGCCCGGCGCGCTCCGGGCGGTCCCGCTCCGCGCGGGTCACCGGGGGCCCGAAGCGCTGCGGGCGGCGGTGCGTGCGCGAGGCGCCCGCCCCGGAGCGGGCCGGCTCATAGGGCAGGGGCTCCGGGATGGCCAGCAGCCGGTCGAAGAGCGGCCGGCCGCTGACCTGCATCGCGGAGACCGTCTCCGGCTCATGCCGGGCGCAGGTGGCGAGCAGCCCCATGGTGCCCAGGGTGACCACCGCGGAGGTGCCGCCGGCGGAGATCAGCGGCAGCTGCAGCCCGGTGACCGGCAGCAGGCCCACCACGTAGCCCATGTTGATGAAGGCCTGCACCACGGTGCCGGTGGTCAGGGTGGCGGCGAGCAGCCGCAGGAAGGGATCGGCCTGCTTCAGCGCGATGCGCAGCCCCACCCAGCCGAGCACCGCGTAGAGCGCCACCACCAGGGCGGCGCCGAAGAAGCCGGTCTCCTCGCCGATGATCGCGAAGATGAAGTCGTTCTTCGCCTCCGGCAGGTAGAACCACTTCGCCCGGGACTGGCCGATGCCGACCCCGGTGAGCGAACCATCGGCCAGGGAGAGGAAGCCCTGGTAGGACTGGTAGCCGCCGGCCCGGGTCTCCGGGAAGCGGCCGAAGAGGGTGTCCAGGTAGACCAGCACCCGCTGGGTGCGGAAGCCCTCCACCATGGTGAAGATGGCGAAGAAGGCGGCGGCGATGCCGCATACCGCGGCGAAGATGCGCATCGGCAGCCCGGAGAACAGGGCCAGCAGCATCACCACGATGCCGATGGAGGCGGCCATGCCGAGATCGCGCTGCGCCACCACCAGGCCCAGCACCACCCCGGAGATCAGGGCGAAGGGCCCGTAGAGCTGCCCGGGGGTGGTGGCGGTGCGCACCCGGTGCGCCAGATGCCGCGAACCCCACATGGCCAGCGCGATCTTGGCGAACTCGGAGGGCTGCGCCCGGATCGGGCCGATCACCAGCCAGGACTGGGAGCCGACCTCCTCCAGGCCGACGCCGATGGCGAGCACCGCCAGCAGCAGCGCGAAGGCGAGCACCAGCAGCGGGGTGGTCAGCGAGCGGATGGTCTCCACGCGCATGCGCAGCACCAGCCAGAACACCACCACCCCGGCGGCGACCATCGCCGCCTGGTGCAGGAACCCGCGCCAGACGCTGTGGTCCTCCACCCCGGACACGGCCATGGAGGAGGACAGCACCATCACCAGGCCGATCCCGGTGAGCAGCGCGGTGACCGCGAGCAGCAGCAGGTAGTCGAAGAGCGGCCGGGAGGCGTAGTCGGCGATCCGGGCCCGGATCCCGGCGCGGGCGGGGCGCGTCGCGGGGGCGCTCACGGCGACTCCCCCTCCCCCGGCGCGGCGGCGCCGTCCAGGGCCCGGGCGGCCTCCGCGAAGAGCTCGCCGCGCTGGGCCATCCCCTCGAACATGTCCAGGCTCGCCGCCGCCGGCGCGAGCAGCACCCGGCTGGTGGCGTGCGCCGCGGCGGCGCGCACCGCGGCGCTCATCGCGCTGCGCGGGTCGGTGTCCTCGATGACGGTCACCGGCAGCCCCGGGCGGGCCTCGGCGAGGGCGGCGGCGATCACCGGGGCGTCCGCCCCGAGCAGCACCGCGGCCTCCATCCGCCCGGCGTGCCGGGCGAGCAGCGGCCGGATGTCGGCGCCCTTGAGCTGGCCGCCGCCGACCCAGGTGAACTCCGGCACCCCGGTCATCGCCGCGTCGGCGGCATGCGGGTTGGTGGCCTTGGAGTCGTCGTACCAGGCGACCGCCCCGCCGCGGGAGCGGTGCACCAGCTGGCCGCGGTGCGCGGCGACGGTGAACCCGGCCAGGCCCCGGGCGATCTCCGCCGGGGCCGCCCCGGCGGCGCGGGCCAGGGCCGCGGCGGCCACCGCGTCGAGCACCCCGGGCAGCCCCGGCGGGGAGATCCCGGCCACCTCGGCCAGGGGCAGCCCGGCCGGGTCGTCGGCGAAGGCCCGGTCGAGGATCCGGCCGTCGGCCACGCCCACCTGGCCGGGGGCGGGCTCGCCGGCGGTGAAGCCCACCGCGGTGGGCGCCAGCCGGCCCTCGGCGCGCAGCCGGTCCACCACCGCGCGCACCTTCGGGTCATCGGCGCCGTAGACGGCCACCGCCCCGGTGAGCGCGGCGGCCTTGGCCATCGCGTAGGCCTCGAAGCCGCCGTGCCAGTCGATGTGGTCCTCGGCGAGGTTGAGCAGCGCCCCGGCCTCCGGGGCGAGCCCCGGGGCCCGGTGCAGCTGGAAGCTGGACAGCTCCGCGGCGAGCACCCCCACCCGGGGCTTCGCGGTGAGCGCGTCGTGCAGGGCGACGCCGATATTGCCCACCGCGGCGCCGCGGTCGCCGAGCATCGCGGCGAGCATCCCGGTGGTGGTGGTCTTGCCGTTGGTGCCGGTGACCGCCAGCCAGGTCCGGGGCGGGCCCCACACCCCGGCGGCGTCGGCGGCGCGGGCCAGGGCGACCTCCCCGGTGACCGGCACCCCGGCGGCCGCCGCGGCGGCGAAGAGCGGCGCATCCGGGCGCCAGCCCGGGGAGGCGGCGACCAGGGCGGCGGAGCCGAGCATCGCGATCGCCCCGGCGACGTCGACGGCGCGGGCGCCGTGCGCCCCGGCCAGGGCGGTGCCCCGGGCGAGGTCGTCGTCGGCGATGACCAGCCCGGTGGCCCCGGCGTCGGCGAGGATCCCGGCGATCCCGGCGCCGGAGACCCCCGCCCCGGCGATGATCACGGTGCCGGCGCGGGCGGCGGCGAGCAGCTCCGGGCCGGTCATTGCAGCAGCCCCGTCTCCAGCAGCCAGTCCCCGTAGAACAGGGCGAAGCCGACCAGGTTGAAGATCGCGGCGAGCAGCCAGAAGCGGATCACCACGGTGGTCTCCGCCCAGCCGCCGTTCTCGAAGTGGTGGTGCAGCGGCGCCATCCGGAAGGGCCGCTTGCCCACGGTCTGGAACACCGCGACCTGGATGATGACGGAGACCACCTCCATGACGAAGAGGAAGCCGATGATCGCCATGAGCAGCTCGGTGCGGGTGACGAAGCCGAGGCCGGCGACCAGGCCGCCGAGGGCCAGGGAGCCGGTGTCGCCCATGAAGATCTGCGCCGGGGCGGCGTTCCACCACAGGAAGCCCAGGCAGGCGCCGAGGCCGGCGGCGGCGAGGAAGGACACGTCCAGCGGGTCGCGCACCGTGTAGCAGCCGGGCACCGCGGACTCCCCGCAGGAGTAGCGGAACTGCCAGAAGGTGATCGCCGAGTAGGTGATGAGCAGCAGCGCCATCGCCCCGGCGGCGAGCCCGTCGAGCCCGTCGGTGAGGTTCACCGCGTTGGTCCAGCCCCCGATCACGATGAACACGAACACCAGGAAGACCACCATGCCCAGCCAGGCGGGGCCGGGGGCGAGGTTCCAGGTGGAGATGTCCCGGATGAAGGACAGCGAGGTCGACCCGGGGGTGAGGTCGTCGCCGCCGGGGAAGCGCAGCAGCAGCACCCCGAAGATGAGCGCGGCGGCGAGCTGCCCGATGAGCTTGGCCTTCTTGTTCAGGCCCAGGTTGCGGCCCTTGTAGATCTTGATGAAGTCGTCGGCGAAGCCGAGCGCGCCCATGGACAGGGCGAGGAAGAGCACCAGCAGCCCGGAGGCGGTGGGCCCGCCGCCGACGGTGAAGGCGCCGAGGACGTGCGCGGCGACGTAGCCGGCGACCAGGCCGGCGATGATCGCGATCCCACCCATGGTGGGGGTGCCGCGCTTGCGCTGGTGGCTGGCCGGGCCCTCCTCGCGGATCTCCTGGCCGATGCCGTCGGCGGTGAACCGCCGGATCAGCACCGGGGTGAGCAGCACGGTCACGATGAACGCGACCGCCCCGCTGAGCATGAGCTGGGTCATGGTTGCCTTACGCTCCTTCGTCCTGGAGTCCCTCATCGAGCAGCCCCTCGGCCACCCGCCACAGGCCATCGGCGTACGACGCCTTGACCAGCACCGCGTCCCCCGGACGCAGGATCCGGGCCGCGGCGCGCACCGCCGCCGGGCGGTCCCCGGCGGACACACTGGTTATACCCGCCCCGGCGGCGGCCTCGGCGAGCGCCCGCACCGCCGGGGAGTCGCCGACGGCGACCAGGGCGTCCACCCCCGCCTCGGCCAGGGCCTCCCCCAGGGCGCGGTGCTCGGCGACCGCGGCCTCGCCGAGCTCGCCCATCTCGCCGAGCACCGCCACCGCGGCGGCGCCGTCCCGGGCCGCGGCGGTGCGCGCCAGGGCCGCGATCCCGGCGCGCATGGAGTCCGGGTTGGCGTTGTAAGAGTCGTTGATGACGGTGACCCCGTCGGCGCGGGTGCGCACGTCCATCCGGTGCGCCGAGGCCGCGGCGTGGCCGGAGAGCGCCGCGGCGGCCGCGGCCGGGTCGATGCCGGCGGCGATCGCCACCGCGGCGGCGGCCAGGGCGTTGGCCACCTGGTGGGCGCCGTGCACCCGCAGCCGCACCGGATGCGCCCCGCCGCGGCCGTCGTGCAGGGTGAAGCTGGCCCGGGCCAGCTCGTCGAGGACCACCCCGGTGGCCCGCAGATCGGCGGCCGGGTCGCCGGCGGCGGAGAAGGTGAGCACCCGCGCGGCGGTGCGCCCGGCCATCCCCGCGACGAGCGGGTCATCGGCGTTGAGCACCGCCACCCCGCCGGCGGCGGCCGCCGGCAGCGCCTCGACGAGTTCGCCCTTGGCGGCCGCGATGGTCTCCCGGGAGCCGAATTCGCCGAGGTGGGCGGTGCCGACGTTGAGCACCGCGCCGATCCGCGGCGGCGCGATCCGGGCCAGGTGCGCGATATGCCCCACCCCCCGGGCGGACATCTCGGCGACCAGGAAGCGGGTGCCCGCATCGGCGCGCAGCACCGTGTAGGGGTGCCCGATCTCGTTGTTGAAGGAGCCGGCCGGGGCGACCGTGGGCCCGGCGCCGCCGAGGATGGTGGCCAGCATGTCCTTGGTGGAGGTCTTGCCCGCCGAGCCGGTCACCCCGACCACGGTGAGCCCGGCCGGGGTGAGCCGGTCCACCAGGTCCCGGGCCAGGGCGCCGAGCGCGGCCAGCACCGCCGCCCCGGAGCCGTCCGGGTCATGGGCGTAGGCGTCGGAGTTGCCCTCCGGGCGGCCGGTGGGCTCGACCACGCAGCAGGGCGCGTCGACCTCCCGGGCGGCGAGCACCAGGGCGGCGCCGGCGGCGGCGGCCGCGGGCGCGAACTCGTGGCCGTCCACCCGGGCGCCGGGCAGGGCCAGGAACAGCCCGCCCGGGGCGACCTTCCGGGAGTCGAATTCGGCGGGCCCGGTGACCGTCGTCGCCGGGTCGACGTGGTGCAGCCTGCCGCCGACGATGGCGGCGATCTCGGCGGCGCGCAGCGGGATCATCGGCCCGCCCCCGTCGCCGGGGCCGCGTCCAGGGCGCGGCGCAGCTCCACCCGGTCGTCGAAGGGGTGCACCACCCCGCCGACGTCCTGGCCGGTCTCGTGGCCCTTGCCGGCGACGAGGATCGCGTCACCGGGCGCGGCGGCGGCCACCGCCGCGGCGATCGCCGCGGCCCGGTCGGCGATTTCGCGCACCTCCGGGGCGGGGTCGCGGCGGGCCGCGGCCGCGCGGGCGCCGTCGAGGATCGCCTCCCGGATGGCCCCCGGGTCCTCCCCGCGCGGGTTGTCGTCGGTGACGATCACGGTGTCCGCGGCCTCCGCGGCGGCGGCGCCCATCAGGGGGCGCTTGCCGGCGTCGCGGTCCCCGCCGCAGCCGATCACGGCGATGAGCCGGCCGGCGGTCTGCGCGCGCAGGGTGGCCAGCACCGCGGCCAGCGCGGCGGGCTTGTGCGCGTAGTCCACCACGGCGAGGAAGTCCTGGCCGGCGTCGACCCGCTCCATCCGGCCGGGCACGCCCACCGCGCCAAGACCCCGGGCGGCGTCGGCGCCGTCCCGGCCGAGGGCGGCGAGGATCGCCCAGGCGACGGTGGCGTTGGCGATGTTGAAGGCCCCCGGCATCGCCACATCAAGTTCCACGGATTGACCATCGGGGCCGGTCAAGGTGGTGTGCTGGACGCCATTGGCGGCGATCCGGGGGGTCGCGGCCCGCCAGGCCCCGCCGCGGGCGGCGTCGGCGGCCTCCGCCGCGGCCGCCGGATCCCCGGCGCCGGCGGTGGCCACCGCGGTGACCCGGGCCCCGGGGTCCCCGGCGGCGAGGGCGGCCATCCGGCGGCCCCAGGCGTCGTCGACGCAGATCACCGCGCGCGGGGCGCGCAGCGCGGAGCCCGGGTCGAACAGGGCGGCCTTGGCGGCGAAGTACTCCTCCAGGCTGCCGTGGAAGTCCAGGTGGTCCTGGCTGAGGTTGAGGAAGGCGGTGACGTCGAAGTCCAGCCCGGCGACCCGGCCCAGGGCCAGCGCGTGCGAGGAGACCTCCATCACCACGTGGGTGACCCCGGCATCGGCCATCCGGCGCAGCAGCCGCTGCAGCTCCGGGGCCTCCGGGGTGGTCAGGTGGCTGGGCACCGCCGCCCCGTCGATCCGGGTGCCGGTGGTGCCGATGAGCCCCACCCGGGCCCCGGCGGCCATCAGCGCCCCCTCCAGCAGGTAGGTGGTGGTGGTCTTGCCGGAGGTGCCGGTGACCCCGATCATGGTCAGCCCCGCCGAGGGCCGGCCGTAGACCTCGGCGGCCACGGGGCCGAGCACCGCGCGCACCTCGTCGACCACCACCACCGGGGACCCGACGCCGGCGCCGCGCAGGATGTCCAGGCCGCGGGCGTCGGTGAGCACCGCGGCGCCGGCGGACTGCCCGGCGTAGGCGGCGCCGTGCGCCCGGGTGCCGGGCACCGCGGCGAAGATCCCGCCGGCGGGCACGTCGGCGGCGTTGATCGCGATCCCGGCGACCTCCACGTCGCCGGCCTCGGCCGGGTCCACCCGGCCGCCGGCGAGGGCGGCGAGCCGGTCCAGGGTGACTGTCATGGGTTCTCCTTCATCTCCTCCGCCGGCCGGGGCGGGCCGGCCGGCGCGGGCGGGGCGGGCGGGGTCGGTCATCGGCGTCGTCCCCCTCATCCCGCGTCCAGCAGCAGCCGGCCCTCGGCGGGCGGCGAGGGCGGCACGTTGTAGCGGTCCAGGGCCCAGGCGGCGATGTCGTGGAACAGCGGGGCCGCGGACTGGCCGCCCTCCCCGTGCACCCCGCGCACCGGCTCGTCGAGCATGATCCCGATCACGAAGCGGGGGTCGTCGGCCGGGGCGATCCCGGCGAAGGTGATGTAGTACCGGGAGTTCGAGTACGCCCCGGTGTCCTCGTCCACCTTCTGCGCGGTGCCGGTCTTGCCGGCGATCCGGTAGCCGGGCACCGCGGCCTGCGGGCCGGTGCCCTGCTGCACCCCGGTGGGATCGTCCTGCACCACCGCCTCGAACATCTCCCGGACGGTGCGCGCGGTCTCCGGGGAGACCACGGTCACCCCCTCCGGCTCCGGGGCCTCCACCCGGTCCCCGCCGGGGGCGGTGGAGGCGCGGATGATCCGCGGCGGCACCCGCACCCCGTCATTGGCGATGGTCTGGTAGATGCCGGTCATCTGCAGCAGGGACATCGCCATGCCCTGGCCGATCGGCAGGTTCGCGAAGGTGCCCCCGGACCACTGCTGCCGGCTGGGCACCAGGCCCGCGGTCTCCCCGGGCAGCTCCACCCCGGTGGGCTGGCCCAGGCCGAAGGCGGTGAGGATCCGGGCGAAGCGGTCCTGGCCCACCCGGTCGGCGAGCATCAGGGTGCCCACGTTGGAGGATTTGCCGAAGATGCCGGTGGTGGTGAAGCGCTCCTCGCCGTGCTGCCAGGCGTCGGAGACCTCCACCCCGGCCATCCGGATGGAGCCGGGCACCGTGTGCACCTCGTCGGGGGTGGTCACCCCGTCCTCGATGGCGGCCGCGGCGGTGATCACCTTCGCCACCGACCCCGGTTCGAAGGGGCTGGTCACCGCGGTGTTGCCGATGGAGCGGCCCTGCTCCACCTCCACCCCGATGTCCTTGTTCGGGTTCGCGGTGCCCGACTGCGCCATGGTGAGCACCTCGCCGCTGCGCGCGTCGAGCACCACCGCGGAGCCGCCGGCCGCCCCGGAGTTGGCGACGGCCTGCTCCAGCTGCTGCTGCACCTGGTACTGCATGTCCACGTCGAGGGTGAGCTCGTAGGAGGTGCCGTCGACCGGGGCGACCCGGTCCCGGGTGGAGCCGGGGATGGCGATCCCGTTGGCGGCGATGTCCACGGTGCGCCCGCCGTTGACGCCCTGCAGGGTGGCGTCCCGGGCGGCCTCGAAGCCGAACTGGCCGACCCCGTCCATGCCGATTTTGCCGATCACGTTCGCGCCCACGGCGCCGTTGGGGTACTGCCGGATGTCCTGGCGCTCGGCGACCAGCTCCGGGAAGCGCTCCACCACCGCGGCGGCCTTGTCCGGGTCGACGTTGCGCACCAGCACCTCGTAGGTGGACTCCTCGTTGCGCAGCTTGTCCAGGATCTCCCGGGAGCTGATCCCCTCCGGCACCGCGGCGGCGCCCTCGACGCGCTCGGCGGCGTCGCCGACCCGGCGCCGGCCCCCGGTGCGCCGGTCGATTTCGTCGAGATCGCGCACCCCGATGAGCCCGGGCAGCTCCTCGGCGATGCGCTCCATCCGCGGCTCCGGCTCCTCGGTGTCCTCGGGCCAGAGGCGGTGCCGGTCCTCGATGTAGGAGCGCAGCGTGTTGGGGTGCACGGTGATGGAGCGGGCCTCCATGGTGAAGGCCAGGGCGTTGCCGGAGCGGTCCTCGATGGCGCCGCGGCGGGCCGGGTCGACCAGGGTGACGGTGCGCTGCTGGGCGGCGAGGGCGGACAGCTCCGGGCCGACGATGAGCTGCACCCAGCCGAGCCGGGCGACGACCGCGAGGGCGATGAGCAGACCGACCAGCTGCACCCAGGTGCGCCGGCGGGCGAAGTCCGCGGCGGTGGTGGCCATCCGGGCCCCGCCGCCGGCGGCGCGGATCCGCCCGGAGCGGTCGGCGGCGTCGGCGGCCCGGGCGCGGTTGCGCGGCGGCCGCGGCCGCGGTCCGCGGTCCGCGCCGATCGGGCGCGGCCCGTCGCCGCCTCGCCGCGGGTACCCGCGATCGCCGCCCAGGGGGCTCATCCACGCACCTCCGCGTCGTCGTGCCTGCTCAAGGTCCAGTACCGCCGCGCCGTCGCGGGCATGTCCGGGTCAGTCTACCGCCGGGGCGGGCGCCGGGCCGGGCGGCGCCGGGGCGTTCTCCGGCGCGGGCGGGTTCGCCGGCGGCGGCGCCGGGGCGTTCTCCGGGGCCGGCGGCGGCGGGGCGGCGGGCCCCTGCTCCGGGGCGGGCGGGGCCGCCGGCGGCACCGGGGCGTAGGGGGTCAGCGCGCCGCGGCCGGGGCCGGGCCGCTCCTCGACCACCGGGCCGGCCATCCCGGGCACCTGGGCGGTCTGCGCCGGGTCGGAGGTCGGCGGGGCGGGCCGGGTGGGCGCGCCGTTGAGGTCGATGATGCCGCGGGCCTCCGCCTCGGCGGGGCGCACCTCGGCCAGGCCCTCCGGCCCGGCGACCAGGATCGCGGGCTGCTCGGGGGTGACCATGCCGAGTTCGGCGGCGCGGCGGGCGATTTCCGCGGTGGAGCGCAGGTACTCGGTGTCGCGCTCGAGCACCTCGACCTGATCGATGAGCGCCTTCTCCTGCTCCCGGGCCTCGGCGATCTCCAGGGAGCGCTGGGTGGAGAACGCGGAGAGCACCAGCGCGGCGGCCACCGCGGCCACGGCGAGGGCGATGATGAGCGTGGCGTTGCGCCGCCGGGTGCGGTCGGCCTCGGCGGTGGGCAGCCGCCGGCCGCGCACGGAGACCACCTGCCGGGAGCCGAGCCGGATGGCCCCCCGGCCGGGGCGGGGGCGGCGGCGCGCGGGGGTCGCGACGCCGCCGCGGGCGCCCCGGCTCGTCCGGGGCCCGTCGGTGATGATGGCTGCCATTGCGTGTCTCCCGTGGTCGGCCCCGCCGGCGGCGGGTGTCCTGGTCGTCTCGGTCGGTGCGGGCCCTTGGCGCAGGGCCCGCGGCGGAAATCGGTTGAATCTTCAGTTGACGTTGAACCTGGTGGCCGGGGGCCGCCCCCGGGATCGGCGGGGCGCGGGCCTACCCGGGGTCGGCGCGCAGCCGCTGCACGGCGCGCACCCGCACCGGGGCCGCCCGCGGATTGGCCTCGATCTCCGCGGTATCGGCCTTCTCCGCCCCGCGGGTGAGCTGGGCGAAGCGCGGCTCATGCCCGGGCAGCGCCATCGGCAGCCCCGGCGGGGTGGTGTCCGCGCAGGCCTCGGCGAAGCAGCGCTTGACCAGCCGGTCCTCCAGGGACTGGTAGCTCATGAACACCGCCCGGCCGCCCACGGCGAGCCGATCCAGCACCGCCGGCAGCGCCCGGCGGATGGACTCCAGCTCCCCGTTGACCTCGATCCGCAGCGCCTGGAAGGTGCGCTTGGCCGGATGGCCGCCGCTGCGCCGGGCCGCCGCCGGAATCGCCTGGTAGAGCAGCTCCACCAGCCGCCCCGAGGTGCGGAAGGGCTCGCGTTCGCGCTCCCGCAGCACCGCGGAGGCGATCCGGCCGGCGAAGCGCTCCTCGCCGTAGACGCTGAGCACCCGGGCCAGCTCGGCGTGGTCGTAGGTGTTGAGCACGTCCGCGGCGGTGCGGCCGCCGGAGTCGGGGTCCATCCGCATGTCCAGGGGCGCGTCCACCCGGTAGGCGAAACCGCGCTCGGCCTGGTCCAGCTGCATGGAGCTGACCCCCAGGTCGAACAGCGCCCCGGCCAGGCCGTGGGCGCGGGCCAGCTCGAAGGCGGGGCCCTCCCCGGCGTCGATGGCGGCGCCGAGCTCGTCGAAGCGGACGTGCGCGGTGCCCAGCCGATCCCCGGCGAAGGCCAGCCGGCGCCGCGCCCCGGCCAGCGCCGCGCAGTCGCGGTCCAGCCCGATGAGGTGCAGCCCCGGGTGGGTGCGCAGCAGATGCTCGGCATGCCCGCCGGCGCCGAGGGTGGCGTCGAGGACCACGGCGCGCCCGCCGGCGGCCCCGATGGCCGGGGCGAGCAGCTCGGCGATCCGATCGCGCAGCACCGGGACATGCCCGGGGGCGTCCGCCGCGGCCTCCGGCCGCGGCTCCTCGATGCCGCTCATCGCCCCTCCTCCCGGGTTCCGTCGGTCTGCACGTTCTCCTCGGCCCGGCATGGGGCCGGGCGCCCGCGGGCGCCGGGGCCGGGGGCGTGCACAGGGCCCTGCCCGTCCGGAACCTGGTGTCGGGGAAGTACACCAGGGGCCGGCCGGGCAGAGTCCTTGCGGACGCTCCCGCGCCCCTCCGGGCGGCTACAGCACATCGAAGAGGGAATCGTCCTCCGCATCGGAGAAGTCCTCCTCGTGCTCCGCCTGGTAGGCGCTCCAGGACTCGGCGTCCCAGATTTCGAGGAAATCGATCGAGCCGATGACCACGCACTCCTTGGTCAGCCCCGCGTAGGCGCGGTGATCCGCCGAGAGCGTGATCCGGCCGGAGGCGTCCGGCCGCTGCTCGTCGGTGCTCGCCGCGAGGTTGCGGATGAAGGCCCGTGCGCGGGTGTTCGTGCGCGAGGCCTTCGTGGCGCGCTGGGCCAGCCGGACGAACTCGTCCTTGGGGTAGACGGCCAACGAGTGGTCCTGCCCCTTGGTGACCATCAGCCCCCCGGCGAGCTCCTCGCGGAACTTCGCCGGCAGGGTCAGCCGGCCCTTGTCGTCGAGCTTCGGGGTGTAGGTGCCGAGGAACATCGCGGCTCCGGCTCCTCTCCCCGTGCCGTCGGTCAGCGCGCCCGGGTGCCGGGTGCGTGCGTCGTCATGCGGTTATTCGTCTCTTTCCACGGATGCCGAGATACCTGCCCGACATCACGCCCCACAGTACCCCACTTCGCCCCACCGGCAACACCGGGAATCCTGCGATTCCCCGATCGCATCCGCCTCGCGCGCCCCACGGGTTACTGGGGTTAGGCCATGGTAACGCCGTGACCAGGATCTATGACGATCCATCGGGATCATGTCAGGGGTGGCGGAATTTCCCGCGGACCCCGCGCGTCGCGCACCCCCGCCCCTCCCCGCGGGCCCCGCGGGCGGCCGCCGGCGCCCGCCCCCGGCCCACCGCGGGAGCACCCGCCGAATCCCCGGACCCCGGGGCCGCCGGACTCCGGGAAAGAACGGAGAAAACCCCTGTGAACTGCCCCTATCCCCCATCCGGCACCGTGGCCGGGACCCGGGAACCGGCACCGGGGCCGCCCCGGGGCGCCGCCGGCCGCCGATCCCCGGGATCGGCGGCGGCCGGGCCGGTGGGGCGAAGTGGGGGATCCGGGTGGGGGATTGTGGGGCGCGGCCTCCGCCCGCGGGGGCCGGCCCCGATCCCCGGTGCGCGGGGGGCCGGCTGGGTCCGGGATCGCGGAAGGGGGCCGACGTCGTCGACGTCGGCCCCCTGCCCGCTGCCCCG
Organism: Corynebacterium sphenisci DSM 44792; assembly: GCF_001941505.1. NCBI lineage: Bacteria > Bacillati > Actinomycetota > Actinomycetes > Mycobacteriales > Corynebacteriaceae > Corynebacterium > Corynebacterium sphenisci. The sequence continues at coordinate 1,691,873 of NZ_CP009248.1, forward strand.
CGGTGGGGTCAGCCCTGCTCGAAGCGGTTGCGGAACCGGGACTCCAGGCTGCCGGGGCCGGAGCCGCCGCCGCGCGGGCTGCGCGGCGGACGGGGCCCGCGGCCGCCGCCGCCGCGACCGCCGCGACCGCCGCGGCCGCGCCGCGGGGCCGGGCCGGCGCCGTCGCCCGGGGCCGTGCCCAGGGACCACACGCCGGCGGCGAACATGGCGATGAAGCCGACCACGCTCAGCGCGATGAACCACAGGCTCATCTGGGCCAGGGCGACGCCGCCGAGGAGCAGCACGAGCCCGAGCACCGCGATCGCCACGGCCTGGATGGTCACCCCGCGGGGCGCGCCCGCGGAACGGCCGCCGAAGGCGTGCCCGGTCATCGTCGAGGTGAACTTGGGATCCTCGGCATACAGCGCGGACTCGATCTCGTCGAGCATCCGCTGCTCCTGCTCGGATAGCGCCATTGCTTCCCTCCGCTTCTCAACCTCATCCGGCCCGGCGCGGTCCCCGCGCCGACGGCCCCGGCGCCACCGGGGATCCGGTGCGCCGTGTCCTCAGGTACAACGCCCGGGACCGGATCATTGTTCCCGCACCCGGCCGCGACCCGCGCCCGGATGCGCCACCGAGTCTACGTGCCCCGCCGCGGCGCCGGGGCCGCGGTGCACGCGGTGCGGCGGACCCGGTTCAGGCCACCGCGGGCAGCACCCCGAACTCCGCCTCGGCCTCGGCGAGGAAGTCCCCCGCGGCGGCCGCCACCGCGCGGACCAGCTCCGGATCCGGGTGCCGGTCCAGGCCGAGCCGGACCCGCTCCCGGACCGGCTGGTAGGCCTCGAAGCGGTCCGCCCAGCCGGCGTACTCCGGGGCGGCCCGGCGCAGCCGCTCCCAGGCCCCGTGCCCGGCGGCCCGGCGCCGCCGCGGCCGGCGGGCCTGCAGCGCCCCGGAGACCCGCAGCGCCGCCTGGTAGGCCAGCTCGAGGCGCTCCGCCGGGGCGGCGACCTCCGCCTGGCGGAGCAGCTCCACGGCCCGGCCGAGGTAGCCGATGCCCGCCGCGGGCGCGCCCGCCGGCGCCAGATGGGCACCGCCCCGGATCCCGGTGATGTCGTATGCGCCGTGCATGTTCCGCTCCTTCCCGCTCCCGCGTCGTCTCCGCGCCGCTTCGGCGGGGACCTCCCGCCGGGTTCGCCCCGCAGGCTAGGGCCCGGCCGGACGGCGCATCCGCCGCCATGTTCGAATTATAGCACTGTTGTTCGATTGTCGGGATGCTCCGCTCCCCCGCAGGGCGGCCGGGCCGCGGGGCGCGCACCCCGCCCGGCGGGGGCGGGGCCGTGGTTGGATGGGGGCGTGCACTACAGCGTCACCCCGGTCAGCCGCGAGGTCCTGCGGCGCCGCATGCGCGAGGCCGTCGGCGTCTACGTCGACGCGATGGGCTACGCCCCCGCGATGATCGACGACCGCATCCGGGCCTGGACCGCCCACCAGCGCGAACCCGGCTGGGCGGCGGTCGCGGCGATCCTGCACCCCCCGGCGACGCCCGCCGCCGAGGCGGTCGCCCGCGCCGACTGCCCGATCGTGGGCGTCGCCTACTGTCATCACGGCACGACCCGGCAGTGGTGGCACCGGCAGGTCCGCGGCGGCCTCGCCGGCACCCGGCCGGTGTCGGAGATCCAGGCGCTGCTCGCCGACTACGTCGAACTCGCCGAAATCCACGTCGACCCCCGCCACCAGGGCCAGGGCCTGGGCCCCCGGATGCTGCGGCTGCTGCTCGCGGACCGCCCCGAGCCAAGGGTGCTGCTGTCCACCCCGGAGGCCGGGGCCGAGGGCAACCGGGCCTGGCGGCTCTACCGCTCCCTGGGCTTCGCCGACGTGCTGCGCGATTTCCGCTTCGCCGGGGATCCGCGGCCCTTCGCGGTGCTCGCCGCCGACCTGCCGCTGCCGGAGGCCCCCGGCCCCGCCGGCGCCCCGGGGGCGCGCCGATGAGCCCGCGGCGCCGGCTGGCGGCCGCCGCGCTGGCCCTGGCCGGGCTCGCCCCGGCCGGCTGCGTGGACGCGGAGGCCGATCTGGTGCTCGACGATCGGGGCGCGGTCACCGGCGGCATCGAGGTGATCGCCCCCGCCGGGCAGCGCGATCTCGGGGCCTGGCGGCCCCCGGCGCAGCTGGCCGACCGGGTGGATGCGACGGCGACCACCGTCGGGGACCGCGACGTGCTCTCGGTGACCGTGCGCGGGGTCGACTTCGCCGATTTCGCCACCGCGGTGGAGGAGGCCAGCGGCGGCGCGGTGCACGCCGAACTGGACCGTCCCGGCGCGGAGCCGGGCTCGCTCACCGGCCTCATCGACCTCGGCGGGCAGCCGGCGGCGCGGGTGCGCCTGGCGGTGGGCCTGCCCGACGGCGTCGACGGCAGCAACGGGGCGCTCGGCGGCGATGGCGCGGTGCGCTGGACCGCCGAGGGCGGCACCGCCACCCGGCTGTGGGCGGAGCTGCCGAGGCGGCCCGGCGGCGGCCGGGTGATCCTGCAGTGGGCGGCGATCCTGGCGCTGGCCGGGGCGGGCGCCGCCGCGGCGGCCTTCGCCTGGGCCGGCCGGGACCGCCGGGCCGCGCCGGGGGGCTAGAAGCCGTCGCGCTGCATGGACTGGCCGCCGCCCCAGGCCGGCGCCATGCCCAGGTTGTGCAGCACCTCCTGGGTGGCGCGGGTGAAGTTCAGGGTCATGAAGTGCAGCCCCGGCACCCCCTCGGCGATGAGCCGCTCCGCCATCTCGGTGGACACCTCGATGCCCACCTTGCGGATCTCGTCCCGGTTGGCCTCCTCATCGCCGGCGGCGGCGGCCAGCAGCCGCTCCTCCAGCCCGGCGGGCAGCTGGGAGCCGGACAGGCTCACCTGGCGGCGCAGCGAGCGCAGCGAGGTGATCGGCATCAGCCCCGGGATCACCGGCTTGGCCCCGTGCACCGGGTCCGCCGCGGCGAGCCGGTCGCGCAGCCGCAGGTAGTCCTCCACGTCGAAGAACATCTGGGTGATCGAGTACTCCGCCCCGCCGCGCAGCTTCGCCAGGGTGTGCCGGGTGTCCGCCTCCAGATCCGGGGCCCGGTAGTGGCCCTCCGGGAAGGAGGCGATGCCCATCTCGAAGCCGGCGAACTCCTCCTCGGCCCGGATCAGGTCGATGAGCTCGCTTGCGTAGGTCAGCCCGCCCGGGGTGGTCCGCCACTGCCCCAGCGGGTCCCCGGGCGGGTCCCCGCGCAGCACCAGCAGATTGGTCAACCCCCGCCGGAGGTAGCCGCGCAGGATGCCGCGCAGCTCCGCCACGGTGTGGTCCACCAGGGTGAGGTGCACCAGGGTGGTCAGGGGCCGGCCGGCGAGGTCCTCGGCGACCCGCAGGGTGCGCGCCCGGGTGCCGCCGCCGGCGCCGTAGGTCACCGAGGCGAAGGCCGCGCCGAGATCGTGGAAGGCCTCCGCGGCCTCGAACAGGCGCCGCTCCGCGGCGTCGTCGCGCGGGGGCATGAACTCGACGGAGAACGGCACCGGGCCGGGCCCGGGCAGGCTCAGCGCCCGCCGGATCGGGACCTGCCGGCCGGGGACCGGGGACGGGGTCGAAGCGGACATGTCCGCCTACCTTAATATGGGGCCATGCCCGCACCGCGCATTTCCCCCGGCCTGGCCCCCGGCGAGGTCCCCGGGGCCGTCACCGAGGAGCTCCGCGATTTCCTGGAGTCGCGCCGCGCCGCGGTGGCCCGGGTCGATCCGCGGTTCACCGCCGTGTTCGAGGCCCTGGCGGAGTTCACCCTGGAGGGCGGCAAGCGGGTGCGCCCGGCCTTCGCCTGGGCCGGCTGGCTCGGCGCCGGCGGCGCCGCCGGCGAGGAGGATCCGGCCGCGGTGTTCCGCGCGCTGTGCGCCCTGGAGCTGGTGCAGGCCTGCGCGCTCATCCACGACGACATCATCGACGCCTCGGACACCCGCCGCGGCCGGCCCACCGTGCACCGCCGCTTCGAGCTGGCGCACGCCAACGCCGGCTGGCGCGGCGACGCCGCCCGCTACGGCCAGGCGATCGCGATCATCGCCGGGGACGTCGCCCTGGCCTGGTCCGATGATCTGCTGCACGAGTCCGGCCTGAGCGCCGCGGCGCTGGCCCGGGCCCGCCGGCCCTGGTCGGAGATGCGCACCGAGGTCCTCGGCGGGCAGGTGCTCGACATCACCGCGGAGAACTCCGGGGAGGGCGGGGTCGCCGTCGCCGAGCGGATCAACCTGTTCAAGACCGCCGCCTACACCGTGGAGCGGCCGCTGCACATCGGCGCCGCGATCGCCGGGGCGGGTCCGGAGATCATCGACGCCTACCGGGTCTTCGGCCGCGAGATCGGGATCGCCTTCCAGCTGCGCGATGACCAGCTCGGCGTCTTCGGCGACGCGGAGGTCACCGGCAAACCCGCCGGCGATGATCTGCGGGAGGGCAAGCGCACCGTGCTGGTGGCCACCGCCCTGGACCGGCTGGCCGGCTCCGACCCGGCCGCCGCCCGGGAGCTGGACTCCCGGCTGGGCCGGGTGCGCGAGGCCGCGGACATCGACCGGCTCACCCGGATCATCGTCGACTCGGGGGCGGCGGAGGCGATGGAGGCCGAGATCGCCGAGCGCACCCGCCGGGCGCTGGCCAGCCTCGGCCGGGCCCCGATCGAGCCGGCGCACCGGGGGCTGCTGGAGCGGCTCGCGCACCAGGTGACGGTGAGGTCGCTGTGAGCCTGCGCCGGGTGCCGGGCCGCCGGGAGCGGGTCCTCGTCATCGGCGCGGGCCTGTCCGGCCTGGCCGCCGCGCTGCACCTGCTCGGCGACGGCCGGCGGGTCACCGTGGTGGAGGCCGCCGACCACGTCGGCGGCCGCTGCGCCACTGAGCGGATCGCCGCCCCCGGGGCCCCGGCGCTGCGCTACGACACCGGCGCCAGCGTGCTCACCATGCCGGATCTCGTCGATCGCGCCCTGGCCGCGGCGGGGCTCACCGCCGCCGAGGTCGATCCCGCGTTCGCCTGGGCGCCGGTGGCCCCCGCCTACCTGGCCCGCTACGCCGACGGCCGGGAGATCGCGGTGCCCGGCGCGGACCCGGCCGGCCTCGCCGGGGCCGCCCGGGCCTTCGCCGCCGCCGGCGGGGGCGATGGCGCGGCCGCCGCGGCCGGGGTCGCCGATCTCGCCGGGCTGCTGCGCCGGATGCACGACGCCGCCTTCGACTCCTTCATGGCCCGCTCCTACGACTCCCCGCTGGACATGGTCGCCGGCCCCGCCGCCCGCCGGGATCTGCTGCGCCTGGCCCGGCTCGGCGGCTTCGGCTCCCTGGGCCGGCTCGCCCGGCGCCGGGTGGGCGACGCCGATCTGGCCCGGCTGTTCAGCTTCCAGGCCCTCTACGCCGGGGTCGCCCCGGACGCCGCCCGCGCCGTCTACGGGGTGATCGCGCATATGGACACCGGCCTGGGCGTGCACTACCCGGTGGCCTCGGCCGCCGGCTCCGGCGCCGGGGCGGTGCCGGAGCTGATGGCCGCCGCGGTGCGCCGCGCCGGCGGGGAGATCCGCACCTCCGCCCCGGTGACCGCCCTGGTCCGCGACACCGCCGGGGAGGTCGTCGCCGCCGAGATCGGCGGGGCCGAACCGCACCGGATCGCCTGCGATGCGGCGGTGGCCACCGTGGACCGGCCGATCGTCGAGGACTGGCTGGGGCTGCGGCCCCGCCGCGGCCTGCGCTGGTCGCCCTCGGCGGTGGTCGCCCACGGCGCGGTGCCGGTGGCGCTCACCCGGGACTGGCCGGCGGCGCACCACCTGATCTCCTTCGGCCGGCGCTGGGCGGCCACCTTCGCCGAGATCTGCGCCCCGCGCGGCGGGCGGCTCATGGGCGATCCCTCGCTGCTGGTGACCCGGCCGGCGGTCACCGCCCCCGACCGGGTGGTGGACGGCCACGAGCCGGTGAGCGTGCTCGCCCCGGCGCCGAACCTGGACTCCGCGCCCCTGGACTGGGGCCCGCTGGCCGAACGCTACGTCGCCGAACTCGCCGGCGTCCTCGAGGATCGGGGGCTGACCGGGCTGCGCGGGGGCTGGCGGGTCGGCCGGGTGGACACCCCGGCGACCTGGGCGGCGGCCGGGATGGGCGCCGGCTCCCCCTTCGGGCTGGCGCACCTGTTCCGGCAGACCGGGCCCTTCCGGCCCCGCAACCTGCACCCGGCGTGGCCGGCGAACCTGGTCGCCGCCGGGTCCACCACCGTGCCCGGGGTGGGCGTGCCCACGGTGCTCATTTCCGGGGCGCTGGCCGCCGGCCGGCTCGGCTGCGGGGGCCCGCGATGAGCGCGCCCGCCGGGATCGGGCCCCGGGCCCGCCGCGTCCTCGCCGACCCGGCGCCGCTCGGCGCCGCCGGGGCCGCGCTCATCGCGGTGGGCTCCTACGGCGCCGGGGCGACCCGCTACCGCGGCGGCGTGGTGGAGGCCCTCGGGATGCGCTGGATCACCTACGGGCACGGCTTCGCCGCCTTCGAGACCCTGATCTGGGCCGGCGTGGCCGCCCTGCTGGTGGCCTGGCTGCGCGCCGGCCGGGCCCTGGTGTGGGCCCCCGGGCCGGAGCCGGCCCCGCCCGCGGCCCGGCTGGCCCGGGTACGCCGGCTGGTGGCCTGGTGGGCGGGGCCGCTGGCCCTGGCCGGGCCGGTGTTCTCCCGGGACGTGTACTCCTACCTCATGCAGGGCGCCATGGTGCGCGACGGCTACGACCCCTACACCCAGGGCGCGGCGGTCAACCCGGGCCCGATGCTGCTGGAGGTCTCCGCCGACTGGCGCAACACCACCACCCCCTACGGGCCGCTGCACCTGGGCATCGGCAAGTGGATCACCGCCGCCGTCGGCGACAGCGTCGGCGTCGGGGTGATCGCCTTCCGGCTGCTCGCCCTGGCCGGCTTCGCCGCGATCGTCTGGGCCGCGCCCCGGATCGCGCGGGCCCTGGGCGGCAACCCGGCCCTGGCGCTGTGGCTGGGCCCGCTGAACCCGCTGGTGCTGCTGCACCTGGTCGGCGGCATGCACAATGAGGCGCTGATGGTGGGCCTGGTCTCCCTGGCCACGGTCGCCGCCCTGGAGCTGCCCCGGCGGCGCGGCGCGGCGCTGGCCGCGGCGCTGGTCGGCGTGGCGGTGTCGCTGAAGGCCACCGCGGTCATCGCGCTGCCCTTCCTGGTGTGGGTGGCGCTGACCCGCCGGGCCCCGCTGCCGGGCCTGCGCGACGCGCTCCGCCGGCTGCCGGGGCTGCTCGCCGCGGGTCTGGGCATGACCGGGCTGGCCGTGGCGGTGCTCGCCGCGGTGACCTGGGCCACCGGCACCAGCTGGGGCTGGGTGGGCGAGCTCAGCGGCAACACCAAGGTGGTCAACCCGCTGGCCGCGCCCAGCGCGGTGGCCGGGATCATCTCCGGGGTGATGGCCTGGATCGACGATTCGGTGACCTTCAACGTGGTGGTGGCCGTCACCCGGCGGATCTCGGCGGTGCTCATGCTCGCCGGCCTGGTCGCCACCTGGGTGCTGTTCCGGGCCACCCCCCGGCGCAACATCGCCGGCAGCTGCGCCGCCTACGGGGTGATGGTGGTGTTCAACGCGGTGACCCTGCCCTGGTACTACGCCTCGCTGCTGGTGCCGCTGGGCGCGGTGCGCCCGCCCCGGTGGGTGAGCCTGGGCGCGGTGGGCGCCACCGTGCTGCTCTGCCTGTCCTTCGCCGGCGGCGGCAACAACCGCCTCTACGAGCCGCTGTGGATGATCCTGGTCACCCTCGCCGCGATCGCGGCGGTGCGCTGGCTGGACACCGGCTCCCTCCGCCCGCCGCGGTCCCGGCTCCCCGGGGGCGGGGGCCCCGCGGATCCGGCCGCGCCCGCCGGCGGGGCCGGCTCCCCCACCGCCGCGGCCGGGTCCGGGGAGGCGCCGCGATGAGGCTCTCCCCCGGCCGGCTCGCCGAGGCGCAGCGGCTCTGCCGCGGCATCACCGAGGCCAATGGCCGCACCTACGCCCTGGCCACCCGGCTGCTCACCCCCGGCCGGCGCCGCGCGGTGTGGGCGCTCTACGCCTGGGCGCGGGTGGTCGACGACATCGTCGACGGCCCCGGCGCCGCCGACCCGGCCGCCGCCGCGGGGCGGGTGCGGGCCCTGCACGCGGGCCTGCGCGCCTTCCTCGGCGATCCCCGCGGGGACCTGTCCGGAATCGAGCCCGGCGGCCGGGAGTGGCTGGTGCTCGGCGCCGCCGCGCACGAGATCCGGCACTGGGGGATCGACCCGTCGCTGATCGAGGATTTCGTGGCCTCGATGCTCATGGACGTGCCCGGCGCCGCCGAGCACCGGGACCGCTACGCCGACTGGGCGCAGCTGGCGGAGTACATGTGGGGCTCCGCGGCGGTGATCGGGCTGCAGCTGCTGCCGGTGCTGGGCACCCGGGTGCCGGCCGCCGAGGCCGCCCCGCATGCGGTGGCCCTCGGCGAGGCCTTCCAGGTGACGAACTTCCTGCGCGACGTGGCCGAGGACCTGGACCGGGGCCGGATCTACCTGCCGATGGCGGAGTGGGCGGCCTTCGGGGTGGACGAGGCGATGCTCGCCGACTGCGCCGCGCGCGGGGCGGCCACCGCGGAGGTGGTCGCCGCGATGCGGCATTTCGCGGCCGTGAACCGGGCCCAGTACCGGCGGGCGGATCCGGGGGTGCCGATGCTCACCGCCCCGGGCCGGCAGACCGTGCGCACCGCCCGGGTGCTCTACGGCGGGATCCTGGACCGCCTCGCCGAGCAGGGCCACGACCCCTTCGCCGGGCGGGCGGTGGTGCCCCCGGTTCGCCGGCTGGCCACGGCGCTGCCGCAGGCGGCCGCGGCCTCGGCGGCGGTGGCCGGCTCCGCGGCCGGCCGGGGCCTGGGCCGGCTCGGCGCGCTGCTGCGCGGCTGAGCCGGCCCAGGCCGGCGCTAGAGCGCCATCGCCTGGGCGCGGCGGCGCACCTCCCGGGCGAGATGGCCGTGCAGCGCGTCCACCGGCCGGCCCGGCAGGGAGTCGTCCTCGGCGAAGAGCCAGCGCAGCATCTCCTCCGGGGAATGGCCCCCGTCGTGCAGCAGCGCCAGCACCCCGGGCACGAAGCGGTTGACCCCGTCGTCGTCGAGGAAGGCCGCGGGCACCCGCGGCACCCCCTCGCGGGTCACCGCCACCAGGCGGCCCTCCTGGAGCAGCGCGTGCACCCGGGTGACCGGCGCCCCCAGCCGCCCGGCGACGGCGGGCAGGTCCAGGGTGGGTTCGGCGGGGTCGAGGACGTCGGCGCAGGCTGGGATCTTCTTCACGGCCGCGATGCTACCCGGCGCCGGGGCACTGGCCCCGCGACGGCGGCCTCGGCCATACTGGGCGGGTGACTGAACTGCGCGAAGGCGATCTCCTCGACGGCCGCTACCGGATCGGGCCGCTCATCGCGCGCGGCGGCATGTCCGCGGTGCACCGGGCCACCGACACCCGGCTGGGCCGGGAGGTCGCGGCGAAGGTGATGGACCCGCGCTTCCGGGAGGACGAGGCCTTCCGGGTGCGCTTCTCCCGGGAGGCCCGGGCGGTGGCCGCGATGAGCGACGAGACCCTGGTCAACGTCTACGACCAGGGCGTCGACGACGCCGGCCACGTCTTCCTGGTGATGGAGCTGGTCGAGGGCGGCACCCTGCGCGAGCTGCTGCGCGAACGCGGCCCGATGCCGCCGCATGCCGCGGTGGCGGTGCTCGCCCCGGTGCTGCGCGCGCTGTCCCTGGCGCATGCCCGGGGCATAGTGCACCGGGACATCAAACCGGAGAACGTGCTCATCGGCGCCGGGGGGAAGGTCAAGCTCGCCGACTTCGGGCTGGTGCGCGCCGCCGCGGACGCCTCGGTGACCTCCAATTCGGTGATCGTGGGCACCGTGGGCTACCTCTCCCCCGAGCAGGTCGACGGCCGGGAGGTGACCCCGGCCTCGGACGTGTACGCCGCGGGGGTGCTGCTCTTCGAGATGCTCACCGGGCGCACCCCCTTCACCGGGGACTCCACCCTGGCGGTGGCGCTGCAGCGGCTGGACCGGGACGTGCCCCCGCCCAGCGACCTCATCGACGGGGTGCCCCTGGAGCTCGACGATCTGGTGGCCCGGGCCTGCGCCCGCCGGCCGGCGGACCGCTTCGCCGACGCCGCGGAGTTCGCCGCGGAGCTGGATCGGGTCACCGCGGCCCTGGCGCTGCCGGCGTTCCGGGTGCCGGCGCCGGCCGATTCCGCGGCCGCCCGCGCCGCCGCGGCCGCCGGGGGCGCCGCCGCGGATGCCGCCGGCACCACGGTGCTGCCGGGCCCCGGCGGGGCCGCCGGGGCGGATCCCGCCGCCGGGGCGACCCCGGTGGATCTGCCGCACCCGGACGAGGCCGGCACCGGGATCCTGGACGCCCTCGGCGACCCGGATCGGCACACCCGCCTGGACCGGCCCCGGCCGCCGCTGGACTACGACCCGGACGGGGACTTCGCCGGCGCCGGGGGCGGGGACCCCGCCCCCGCCGCCGGCGGGGCGCGCCCGGCGGCCCGGCCGGCCCGGCCCGCCGCGGGCCGGCGGCGCTCCCGCACCGGGTTCGCGATCTGGCTGATCCTGGCCCTGGTGGGGGTGTTCGCGATCGGCATCGGCGCCTGGTGGCTGGGCTCCGGGCGCTACGGGGAGGTGCCCTCCATCACCGGGATGGCCCGGCCCGCGGCGGTCGCCGCGGTCGACGCCGCCGGATTCGAGCCGGTGGCCGGGGAGATGTACAGCGATGAGGTGCCGGCCGGGGTGGTCGGCGACGCCAGCCCGCCGGCCGGCACCCGGCTGGTGCGCGGCCGGCCGGTGGAGGTGCGGGTGTCGCTGGGCCGGCCCACGGTGCCGGCGCTGCCCGCCGACGGCTCCCCGGCCCGCTACTCGGAGCTGCTGCGCGAGCGCACCCTGGTGGAGCGCGCCGGGGAGGCGGTGTACTCCGATGAGGTGCCCGAGGGCAAGGTCGCCGGCGCGGAACCGGAGCCGGGCCGCACCGTGGCGGTCGGCTCCGCGGTCACCGTGCACCTGTCCCGGGGCCCGGCCCCGGTGCCGGTGCCGGATCTGGTGGGCATGGCCGAGGCCGACGCCCGCCGGGTGCTGGCGGAGGCGGGTCTGGCGGTGGCCGGGATCGAGCGCCGCTTCGACGCGCGGGCCGGTGCCGCGGAGGTGCTCGGCACCGCCCCGGAGGCGGGCACCCCGATGGCCCGGGGCAGCGAGGTGGGCCTCACCGTCAACTCCGGGGTGGAGGTGCCGGACGTGTCCGGGATGACCGAGGAGCGGGCCACCCGGGCGCTGCGCGAGGCCGGGCTCATCGTCGACGAGGTGGCGGTGGCGGCGGACTCCACCCGCGACGCCGGCCGGGTGGAGGCGACCTCCCCGGCGGCCGGGGAGGTCGTCGACCCGGAGGATCCGCGGGTGGTGCTGCGGGTCTCCGACCGGGTGGAGGTGCCCCGGCTCATCGGCCGCCGGCTGCGCGACGCCCGGGAGGTCGCCGAGCGCGCCGGCCTGGAGCTGGCGGTCACCGGCGACGCCGGCGACGGTGACACGGTGATCACCCAGTCCCCGCGGCCGGGCCGCGGCGCCCACGAGGGCGACACGGTCACCGTGCGCACCCTCTAGGCTCGCCGGCGCAGACGCCGCCGGCCGCGGACCCCCTGCGGGGTCCGCGGCCGGCGTCGGTGGCGCGCGGGCGCTAGTTGCGGAGCATCTCCGCGACCAGGAAGGCCAGCTCCAGGGACTGCTGGGTGTTCAGCCGGGGGTCGCAGGCGGAGGCGTAGCGGCCCGGCAGATCCACGTCGCAGATGTCCTGGGCGCCGCCCAGGCACTCGGTGACGTCCTCCCCGGTGAGCTCGATGTGCATGCCGCCGGGGTGGGTGCCCAGCCGCCGGTGCACCTCGAAGAAGCCCTGCACCTCGTCCACGATCCGGTCGAAGTGCCGGGTCTTGTACCCGTTGGAGGCGGAGTAGGTGTTGCCGTGCATCGGATCGCACTGCCAGATCACCTTGTGCCCGGTGGCCTCCACCGCCTCCACGATGGGCGGCAGCGCGGCGCGGACCTTGTCATTGCCCATCCGGGAGGTCAGGGTCAGCCGGCCCGGCTGGTTGAGCGGGTCCAGGCGCTCGACGTAGGCCACCGCCTCCTCCGGGGTGGTGGTCGGCCCGATCTTCACCCCGACCGGGTTGCCGATGAGCGCGGCGAAGGCGACGTGGAAGTCCTCCAGGCCGCGGGTGCGCTCCCCGATCCACAGCTGGTGCGCGGAGAGGTCGTAGAGCGCCTTCGCCCCGTCGTTGTCCTCGGCCAGGCGCAGCATCGCCCGCTCGTAGTCGACCACCAGGGCCTCGTGCGAGCAGTAGATCTGGGCGGTCTGCAGATTGGAGTCGGACACCCCGCAGGCGGCCATGAAGGACAGCGCATGGTCGATTTCCGCGGCCAGGTCCTCGTAGCGGGCCCCGGCCGGGGAGTCGTTGACGAACTCCCGGTTCCACTCGTGCAGCCGGTGCAGATCGGCGGTGCCGGAGCCGGTGAGCGCGCGCACCAGGTTCATCGCCGCGGAGGCGTTGGCGTAGGCGCGCACCATCCGGGCCGGGTCGTGCACCCGGGCGGCCTCGGTGGGCTCCACCCCGTTGACCATGTCCCCGCGGTAGCTGAGCAGCCCGTCGCCGTCGATGTCCTTCGACCGGGGCTTGGCGTACTGGCCGGCGATCCGGGCCATCTTCACCACCGGGGTGGAGGCGCCGTAGGTGAGCACCACCGCCATCTGCAGCAGGGTCTTGATATTGGCCCGGATATGCGGTTCGGTGTTGGACTCGAAGGTCTCCGCGCAGTCGCCGCCCTGCAGCAGGAAGGCCCGCCCGTTGGCGACGTCGGCGAGCTCGCCCTGCAGCCGCCGGATCTCCGGGGCGACCACGATGGGCGGCACCGACTCCAGGATCTTGCGCACCTGCCGCGCCTTCGCCGGATCCCAGGAGGGCTGCTGCAGGGCGCGCCGCGCCACGGCGTCGTCGAAGCGCTCCTGGATCCCCCCCGGCAGCGGGGGCAGATCGGGCAGTTCGGCCAGGGGTACGTCAATGGTCCAACTCACGGGGCACATCATACGGGCCCCGCCGCCGCGCGGTGGCATCGCCGCTGCCGCGGGGGCCGGGCTCAGCGCCCCCGGGCCCGCTCCCGGTGCGCCTCGATGGCCCGGAACCGGGCCAGGTTGTGCCGGGCGTCGGCCAGCGCGTCATGGCGGCCGGAGGGCTGGGCGGGCAGCGTCGGCCGGCCCGCGGCCTCCCAGTGCTGCTTCAGCTCCCGGGTGTACCGGGGCAGCCGGCGGGGCAGCCGGGTCATGTCCCCCCACAGCTGGGCGAGCACCACGTGGTCGTAGGCGCCCACCCAGGCCCACAGCTCGGGGTCCCCGCCCCCGGCGGGCAGCAGGAACTCCGTCAGCCGATCCCGGATCCGCGCCCGGGGCATCCACAGCCCGGAGCCGGGGCTGGGCAGCTGGCCGAGCACGTGGGCGCGCACCCAGGGCCCGGCGGCGCGCTCGTCGAATTCCGCGGAGACGGCGTAGAACTCCCGGCCGTCCTCGGCGACGACCCCGATCGAGATCAGGTCGATGGTGCGTCCGTCCTCGATGAACTCGGTGTCGTAGAAGTAGCGCACGTCGGCCAACCTACCGGCCGCGCCACCAGCGCAGCGCCCCGGCCGGGGCGGCGGCCTCCAGGGCCCCGCCGGGCTCGGCGCCCGCCGGGTAGCCCTCCCCCGCGGCCAGGGCCGCCTTCACCTCGGCGGAGTAGGCGTCGACGTAGGTCTGCCCGGTGAGGTTCTGCAGGGCGCGCATCAGATCGTCGGTGAGCGCCCGGGCGCAGGCGTACTCGTCGCCGCGGTCCCGGTAGTCCGCCGGGTCCAGGGGCTCGCCGATGCGCACCCCGATCCGGTGCGGCAGCACCCGCCAGGTGTTCGGCGGGTTCGCCCGCTCGGTGTTGATCATGCCCACCGGGTACACCTTCGCCCCGCTGGCCAGGGCCACCCGGGCCACCCCGGTCTTGCCCCGGTAGAGCCGGCCGTCCGGGGAGCGGGTGCCCTCCGGGTACATGCCCAGCACATCCCCGCCGTCGAGCACCTTCAGCCCGGCGACCAGCGCGTCCCGGGCGGCGTCGCCGGAGGTGCGGTCGATGGGCACCTGGCCGACCACGGTGAAGAAGAAGCGCTGCACCGCGCCGACGAACCCGGTGCCGGTGAAGTACTCCTTCTTCGCCAGGAAGGTCATCTGCCGGCGGAACACCAGGGGCAGGTAGAAGGAGTCCAGCACCGCGAGGTGGTTGGAGGCCAGGATCACCGCGCCCTCCTCCGGGATCCGCCCCAGCCCCTGGGTGCGGGGCCGGTTCCACACCCGCAGGAAGGGCCCGATGAGGATGTACTTGAAGAACCGGTACCACCAAATAGTCACGTCGAAAGCATACGGGGTGAACCCGGCCGGGGTCAGGCCGCCACCCGCGCGGCGGCCAAATCGGCCACCCCGATCATGCCCGCGTCCCCGTCGAGCACCGCGGGGGCGACCCGGGCCAGCGGCCGGTGCCCGGCCCCGGTGATCTCCCGGGCGTAGACCTCCCGGGCGCGGTCCAGGAACATGGCGTGGTCGGCGGCGACCCCGCCGCCGATGACGATGAGCTCCGGGTCCAGCACATCGGCGACCAGGGCCAGGCCGCGGCCCAGCCAGCCGGCGAAATCGGCCACCGCGGCGCGGCCGAGCGGGTCCCCGGCGGCGGCCGCGGCCATCACCGCGGTGCCGGTGAGCCCGCCACCGGCGGCCTCCTCGGCCAGCGGCCCGGCCCAGCCCCCGGCGGCGGCGAGTTCCGCGGCGGTGGTGGCCAGGGCGGTGCCGGAGCAGTACCGCTCCAGGCAGCCGCGTTTGCCGCAGGGGCACCGTCGGCCGCCGTCGACGACGGTGAGGTGGCCGAATTCGGGGGCGGTGCCGAAGGCGCCGCGGAAGAGCCGGCCCTCGTGCATGAGGGCACCGCCGATCCCGGTGCCCAGGGCGAACAGCGCCCAGGTGCCGGCGCCGCGGGCGGCGCCGAAGCGGTACTCCCCCCAGGCCGCGGAGTTGGCGTCGTGCTCCAGGGTCACCGGGCGGCCCAGCCGGGCCTCCAGCCGGTCGGCGACCGCGGCGTCGCGCCAGGGCAGGTGCGGGGCGAAGCGCACGGTGCGGCAGCCGGCGTCGAGGAACCCGGCCACGGCCAGGCCCACTCCCCCCACCGCCGCCGCGGCGTCGAGTTCGCCGACCACGTCGACGATCGCGTCCTCCAGGGCGGCCTCGGTGCCGGGGGTGGCCCGCCGGGCCCGGGCGAGCACCCGGCCGGAGCCGTCGACGACGGCGGCGCGCAGGTTGGTGCCGCCGATGTCGAAGCCGATGGCGGGTCGGGTGGGGCTCACTGCTGCTCCTGGGGGACCGCGCGGCGCGGCGAGGGGTGGACGGGGGGCGGGCCCGCCCCCCGGGGGCCCTCTCAGGCCCCGCGCGGCAGCAGGCCGGGCAGGGAGCGGAACGACAACAGGATATCGCCGCCGGCCGGCCCGCCCGAATCGGCCCGGCGGATCCGGGTGCGCGCCCCGAGGAGCTCGCAGGCGCGCAGCACCGGCGGGACGGGGATCCGGCGGGCCCAGCCGGCGTAGCGCACCACCGCCACCCCGCCGCCGAAGCGGGCCCGGGCCGGGGCCCCGCCCCGGTCGGCCAGGGCGGCGGGCAGCGGCAGCCGCAGCTCCAGCAGCAGCCGGCCGGCCCCGTCGTAGTCGGGGGCGGACAGCCGCGGGCCCGCCGGCGGCACCGGCGCGGTCCCCGGCGGGCCCGGCGGGGCCAGGTGCACCCCGGTGAAGGACGCGGCCGCGGCGACCGGGTCATCGGCGGCGGCGGGGTGCAGCAGCACCTCCCCGGCCCCGATCGCGGCGCGCAGGCCGGTGCCCCGGGCCCAGGTGCGCTCCAGCAGCCGGGCCCGCCGGGAGCGCTGGCCGAAGACCTCCGGCATCTCCCGGTGCCGCTCCACCCGGGGCTCCACCGCGTCGATCAGATCGGCGAGTTCGCCGGGGGCGTGCAGCAGCCGCAGCCAGTCCAGCTGCTCGGCGGGCGTATCGCCGAGGTGCACCGCCACCGCGGCGCCGGTGTCCTCGAATTGGCGGCGGGCCCGGGCCCACACGCCCAGCCGCTCCAGCCCGGCGACCCCGGCCAGGGGGGTCTCCGAGATCTCGAGCAGCCCGGCGGCCGCGGCCAGGTCATCGCCGGGGCGCAGCGCCCGCGCCCCGGGCGGGGCGGGCCGCGGCGGGCAGAGCAGGTGCAGCCAGGCGCTCACCCGGCGAGGTCCCGCACCCGGTCGCGCAGCCCGGCCAGGGCGGTGTCGATGATCCGGCGCTCGGCCTTGCGGCGCAGCATGCCCAGCATCGGCACCGCGGTCTCCACGGCGAGCTCATAGGCCACCCGGGTGCCGCCGGCGGGCTCCGCGCTCAGCCGGTAGCTGCCGGTCTGGCTGCGCAGCAGCTGGGAGCGCAGCAGCCGCCAGGACACCCCGGAGTCCTCCCAGTCGTACTCCAGCTCGAACTCGTCGCGCAGCACCGCGTCCACGGTGAACGCCGCCCGGCGGGGGCGCAGCGGGGCGGCGCCGGCCTCGGTGACCTCCGCGGCGGCGGTGCCGGCGGCCCAGTCGGGGTAGGCGGCGACGTCGCCGATGACGTCCAGGATCGCCTCCGGGGTGGCGTCGATGACGATCTCGGCCCGGGTTCGCTCGCTCATGGGCACCAAACTACCGCCGGGCCGGCGGGCCGTCGAGGATCGCCCGCAGCCGGGCGCCGAGCCGGTCCCAGGTCCACTGCCGCAGCACATGGGCCCGCCCGGCCCGGCCCATCGCCGCCGCGGCCGCCGGATCCGCCAGCAGCGCCCCGATAGCCCGGGCGACGGCGGCGGCGTCCCGGCCGGGCACCGCATGCCCGGTGACCCCGTCCACGATGGTCTCCGGGGCGCCGCCGGAGTCCCCGGCGACCACCGGGATCCCGCAGGCCTGGGCCTCCAGGTAGACGATGCCCAGGCCCTCCACGTCGAGGCCGCCGAAGCGGGTGCGCGCCGGCATCGCGAACACGTCCGCGGCGTTGTAGTGCGCGGGCAGCTCCGGGTGGGGCACCGCCCCGGTGAACGTCACCCGGTCGGCCACCCCCCGGCGCCGCGCCCGGCGCCGCAGCGCCGCAGCGCGCGGGCCGGTGCCGACGATGAGCAGCCGCACCCCGGGGTGCCGGCGGGCCAGCGCCGGCAGGGCGTCGATGAGCCGGTCCTGGCCCTTGCGGGTGACCAGCCGGGAGACGCAGGCCACCACGGGGGCGTCCGCGGGGATGCCGTGCCGGGCGCGGATCGCCGCGCCCGCGGCCGGGTCGGGCCGGAAGAAGTCCGCGTCCACCCCGGAGGGCAGCCGCTCGAAGGCGGCGGCCGGCCCGAAGGCGGCGGCGATCCGGCGGCGGGTGTAGTCGGAGATGAAGGTCACCGCGTCCGCGGCGGCGCCGATCCGGCGCAGCGCCGCCCGCGCCCCGGGCAGCATCGCCCAGCCCACCTCGTGGCCGTGCGTGGTGGCCACCACCCGGCGCGCCCCGGCCCGGCGCAGCGCCGGGGCGAGCAGGCCCAGCGGGGCGGCGGCGCCGAACCACACCGTCTCGACGTCCTCGGCGGCGATGATCGCCGCCGCGGCGCGGGCCACGTGCGGCAGCGGCAGCAGCACCGGGTCCGGCAGCCGGTGCACCCGGTAGGGCGCGGCGGCGTCGTGGGCGGCGATCTCCGCGGCCGGGGCCCGGGTGGAGGCGAGCACGCTCACCCGGGCGGGGTCGAGGGTGCCCAGGAAGTCCCGCAGGTAGCTCTCGATGCCGCCGGGCCGGGGCGGGAAGTCGTTGGTGATGAGCAGGGTGCGCGGGTGCGCGCACCCCGCGGGGTCGCCGGGGCGGTCTGTGGGCGAGGCGGGGGCGCCCATCGGCTAGTAGCGCACCGCGCCCTGGTAGGGCCCGCCCTGGTCGATGGAGACCACCTGCACCGGGATCCCGTAGTCGGAGGCGTGCACGATCTGGCCGTTGCCGACGTACATGCCCACATGGGTCACCCCGGGGTAGTAGCCGATGATGTCGCCGGGCTGCAGCTGGTCCCGGCTCACCGGGGTGCCGCCGGCGAGCTGCGCCTGGGAGGTGCGCGGGATGGATTTGCCGATCTGGGCGTAGGCCCAGTACATCAGCCCGGAGCAGTCGAAGGCGTCCGGGCCGGCGGCGCCCCAGGAGTAGGGGGCGCCGATCTTCGACATCGCCGCGTCCACCGCCGCCGAGGAGCCCAGCAGGTCCGCCAGGCCCTCGGTGACCGGGTTGTTCTTGGCGCGCCAAATGGCCAGCTGCTCGGGGCTGAGCGCGGACACCCGGTCCCGGACCTCGCCGGTGCGCCGGTCCAGTTCGGCGCGCTCGGCGTCGAGTTCGCCGCGGCGCGCCTCCAGCTGGTTGAGGGTGAACCGGGCCTCCGCGGCGGCGGAGGCGGCGCGGGCGTGCGCGTCCGCGGCGGCGCGCAGCCGCTCCGCGGCCCCGGCGAGCACCTCGTCCTGCTCCCGGCCGAGCCGGGCCAGGTAGGCGGTGCGGTCGATGGCGTCCTGGGCGTCGGCGGCGCCGAGCACCGCGGTGACCGGGTCGGTGGTGGCCCCGCGCAGCCGCTGCCGGACGTAGCCGGCCAGCCGGGCGCGGGTGTCCGCGGCGCGGTCCCGGGCGGTTTCCGCGGCCCGGGTGGCCGCGGTCACCCGCTCGCCCTGCTCGGCGACGAGCCGCTCCTGCTCCTCGACCTCGATGTCCAGGGCGGTGACCGCCTCGGAATTGGCCTCGGCCTCGCGGGAGAGCTCCTCCAGCTCGGCGATGATGGCCTCGGCGGTGAGCTCCTGGGCCGCGGCGGGGGCGAGGGCGCTGGCGGGGGCGGCCAGGGGCAGGGCGGCGGCCACCGCGGCGGCGGCGAGCAGGGTGCGCGGGCGGCGGATCACGGGGATGCGGGCCTTTCGGTTCTCCGGGCGGCGCCGCCCGGGCGGGCGGCGACTCGAGTAGTGAGGATAGCAATGCGCACGCCCCGCGTCGGTGTCGACGCGGGGCGTGCGGGCCACCCCGCCACTGCCGTGGCGGATGTGACTGGAGGGTCGAATCAGGACCCCCGTCGGGGGCCGTTCCGAGTGCCTCGGCGGGGGCCGGTGGGCCGTGGCCTAGTAGCGGACGGCGGAGTGGTAGGGCATGTAGTCCATGGGGGCCTCCTTGACCACGTCACCGGAGTTCGGGGCGTGGATCACGTTGCCGCCGCCGGAGAAGATGCCCACGTGGGTGGCGCCGGAGTAGAAGGCGATGATGTCGCCGGGCTGGATGGCGTTGCGGGCGACCCGGATGCCGTTGGCGGCCTGGTCCTGGGAGGTGCGCGGGATGGCCTTGCCGACCTGCTTGTAGGCCCAGGAGGTCAGGCCGGAGCAGTCGAAGGAGTCCGGGCCGGTCGCGCCCCAGACGTAGGGGGAGCCGATCTTGGAGCGGGCGGCGGAGACGATGCGCTGGCCCTGGGAGACCGGGGCGGCGGCGCCGGCCACCGGGACCGGGGCGGAGTTGATGGAGGGCACGTCCACCGGCAGGTTGCCGGCGATGCCCGCGATGTCGTCGAGGTCGACCTGGGAGCTGCCGAAGTCGACGATGTCCTGCACCGGGTTGGCGCCGGCGGCCGGGACGGCCAGGGCGGTGACGGAGGCGATGGTGGCCCCGGCGATGGCGGCGTTGCGGCCGAGGGTGGAACGGCGGGTGTGCTTACCCATGATGTGTGTCTCCAGTTTCTTCCTGATGCGTGCGGACCGGGTTAGCTGACGGGTTCGGGAGCGTGGAAGATCTCCCTACCCGCCGCGGCTGCGGCGGGATTCACCCCGAGGAGGTGGGTCCCCGGCTCGCCGACCGCGGGGGCCGGCGATTAGGCCTGTACGTCTTGGCGTCGGGGGCACCGTCTCCGGTGGACCCCTCCGCAAGGTCTCGGCAAGATTACGAAACGGGATCGCCCCGTGTCCAGCCCACGGCCCGGCGCGTCGCCGAAATCAAACCGTTACCGACTTTCAGTATTGTCGATAACAGCTCGATAACGATACCGCTCCCCCCTGTAACGCCCGCCGAAGCGGCGCCGAACCACCGCCATGCGCTGGCGGTTCACCGGTAACCGGAGCCCGGACCCGCCCGCCGGCGCGAAGCCGGCGCGCCTCGCCGACTGTTTTCATTGTGATTTGCGCCACATTGGGCTCTTCGGGGGTCCCGGCGGGCCCGCGGGCCCGCCGTCCGGGCCGCTCCTATGGTGGTCCCCGTGACGCACGCACCCCGGCAGCTGAGCCTCCCCGGAGCCGCGCCCGGCGCGGATCCGGACGAGGCCGGGCTCGGCGACGCGGCCCTGCACCGGACCACCTTCGTGGTGCTCGACCTGGAGACCACGGGGCTGTCCCCGGAACGCGCCGCCATCCTGGAGATCGGCGCGGTGCGGGTGCGCGGCGGGGTGGTCGAGGCCGAGTTCGACGAGCTGATCGACCCGGGCCGGCCGATCGACCCCCGGATCACCCGGCTCACCGGGATCGGCGATGCCGACGTCGCCGGCCGGCCCCAGATCGGCACCGTGCTGCCCCGCTTCCTCGACTTCGCCCGGGGCGCGACCTGGGTGGCGCACAACGCCCCCTTCGATCTGGGCTTCCTGCGCGCCAACGCCGCCGAACTCGGGCTGGCCTGGCCGGCCCCGCCGGTGGTGGACACCCTGCGCCTGGCCCGCGACCTCATCGACCGGGGCGAGGTCGGCTCCTACCGGCTCGGCGCCCTGGCCGCCCACGTCGGGGCCGCGCACCGGCCCAGCCACCGGGCGCTGGCCGACGCCCGGGCCACGGTGGCGGTGCTGCACCACCTCATCGAACGCCTCGCCGGCCATGAGGTGACCACCGCCGAGCAGCTGCGCCGCTTCCGCCCGGAGGTGGACCCCCGGCTGCGCGCGAAACGCGCGCTCATCGACGGCGTCGGGCACGGGCCCGGGGTGTACCTCTTCCGCGGCCCCGGCGGGGACCCGCTCTACATCGGCACCGCCGCCGATCTGCGCCGCCGGCTCACCCAGTACTTCACCGGCGCCGACCCGCGGCGGCGGATCACCGAGATGGTGCTGCTCGCCGAATCCGTGGAGACCGTCGCCTGCGCGCATGCCCTGGACGCCGAGGTGCGCGAGGCCCGGATGCTCGCCGCGCTGCGCCCGCCCTACAACCGGCAGCGCACCGAACCCGGCCGCGGCTGGCACCTGGCCGCCGCCGGCGGCCGGCCGGCGGTGCGCCGCGGCGCCGGCGACGCCGGGTCGATCGGGCCCTTCCGCACCCGCTCCGCCGCCGAGGCCGCCCGGGATCTGCTCTTCGGCCACCCCGGCTCCCCCGTCGCCGGGCTCGCCGGCCCGGCCGGGGAGGCGCCCAGCTTCGCGGAGGTCGCCGCGGATCTCGCCGAGGGCGGCGGGGCGCGGCTGGGCGCCCTGGTGGCGCGGATCGGCGCCCTGGCCGAGGCCGGCCGCTACCGGCGGGCCGCCCATGAGCGCGACATCCTCGCCGAGCTCATCGAAGCCGTGGCCCGCCGGCAGCAGCTGGGCGCGCTGGCGGCGGTGCCGCAGCTGCAGGCGGCCCGGCCCGCCGAGGGCGGCGGCTGGGAGCTGGCGGTCATCCGGCACGGCCGGCTCGCCGCGGCCGGGCGCTGCCCCCGCGGCGGCGACGCCGCCCGGGTGAGCCGGCTGCTCGCCGAATCCGCGGACACGGTCACCCCCGGCGAGGGCCCGCTGCACGGGGCGAACCCGCATGAGCTCACCGTGCTGCACGACTGGCTGCTGCGCCCCGAGGTGCGGATCGGACCGGTGGCGGGGGTGTGGGCCGGCCGGGTCGACGGCGCCGGCCGATGGCGGGCGTGGGCCGCCCGCGCCGCCGGGGCGGCCCGGGAGGCCCGGGAGTCGGACCGGGGCGCCGGCCGCCGGTGAGCGGAGCCATCCCGGGGGGCGCGCCGGCCGGTGCGCTCCTTACTAATAGGGGGATCGATACCGGCGGGCCCGCGGGCGGCGGGCCGCCGGCGGGATCAGCCGGCGAGGACGTCGTCGACGATGCCCGCGCAGCGCCCGGAGTCCACGGTGGCGCGGACGTCGGCCAGGGCCGCGCCGATCGCCTCGGCGGCCGGGGCCCCGGCGAAGCCGCGGGCGGCGGCGACCGCCCCGGCGGCGTTGAGCAGCACCGCATCCCGGATCGGGCCGGTCTGCTCCCCCGCCCACACCCGGCGGGCCACCTCGGCGTTGTCCGCCGGGGTGCCGCCGCGCAGCGCGTCCAGTCCGGCGCGGGCCATCCCGAAGTCCTCCGGGGCGATCTCCTCGGCGCGCACCGCCCCGTCCTCGACCACGCGCACCGCGGTGGGCCCGGTGACCGTGATCTCGTCCAGGCCGTCGGCGCCGCGCACCACCAGCACCCGCTGCCCGCGGCGCGCGTAGACCCCGGCCATGGTGTCCATCCGGTCGGCGAAGGCGCAGCCGATGAGCCCGGCGGCCGGCTGCGCCGGGTTGGTCAGCGGGCCCAGCAGGTTGAACACGGTGGGCACGCCCAGCCGGGCGCGCACCGGGCCGGCGAAGCGCATCGCCGGGTGGTGCGCCCCGGCGAAGACGAAGGTGAGCCGGAAGTCCGGGTGCCGCGGGGCGCGCAGCCGATCCGCGGTGATGTCCAGGCCGAGGGCCTCGAGCATGTCCGCGCCGCCGGAGCGCGAGGACGCCGCCCGGTTGCCGTGCTTGATCACCGGCACCCCGGTGGCGGCGACCACCACGGCGGCCATGGTGGAGATGTTCACGGTATGCGCCCCGTCGCCGCCGGTGCCGACGATGTCCACCGCCTCGGCGGCCTCGGGGGCGTCCACCGGGGCGGCGAAGGAGAGCATCCCGTCGGCGGCGGCCTCCAGCTCGGCGGCGTTGACGCCCTTGGCCATCAGGCCCAGGGCGAAGGCGCCGATGCGCAGCTCCTCGGCCCGGCCGGACATGATCTCGGCCATGGCGAAGCGCACCTGCGCCGGATCCAGGTCGCGGCCGGCGCCGATCGCGCCGAGCACCCCGATCCAGCGGTTGCGGGTGGCCTCGTCCTCGTGCTCGCTCATGCCGGTGGCTCCTTCGGTGGATTCGGGTCTCTGCCGCCCCGCCGGCGGCGGGGGCACGGGGCGGATGTTACCGGCGCGGGGGTCGCCGCGGGAGCGCGCCCGCGGGGTTCCCCCATGGGCTAAGCTGAGGACAGTCCGCGAGGAAGGTGAGCGCGGCCGCCGCCGGCGGCCGGGGCGCGCCCCGCGGGCGGGCCCGGGGGACGGCCGGCGGGGCTGGCGAGGGCCGGGGACGGGGCGGGGGCCGCGTCGGATGGCGTACCCAAGAAGTTCCCGACACGCCGAAGATTTAGGTTTCCTCTCAGGTTCGGGGAGCCGCGACCTGGGGTTTTGCAGATTTCCTGCCCAGATCGGGGGATCTGACGTGACTCTCCCTTAAGAACAGGCCATACTGTCTTACGTGACGAGCGCAGTTGATAACCAAGGTATGACAGCACCGCGTCGTGCCACGACACTGAACCGGCCGAACATGGTCAGTGTCGGCACGATCGTGTTCCTGTCTCAGGAATTGATGTTCTTCGCCGGCCTGTTCGCGATGTACTTCGTGTCGCGCGCCAACGGGCAGGGCGAGTCGTGGGACTGGGGCACCGGCCACCTCAACGTCCCGTACGCCCTCCTGATCACGGTGATCCTCGTGTCATCGTCGTTCACCGCGCAGTGGGGCGTCTTCGCCGCGGAGAGGGGTGACATCTTCGGGCTCCGCAAGTGGTACGCGTTGACCATCGTGCTCGGCGCCGTGTTCCTCCTCGGGCAGGGCTTCGAGTACTTCACCCTCGTGGGCCACGGCCTGACCATCCAGAACTCCATCTACGGCTCCGTGTTCTTCATCACCACCGGCTTCCACGCCGCGCACGTCCTCGCCGGCGTGCTCGGCTTCGTCGTGGTGCTGATCCGCACGGCCAAGTCCAAGTTCACCCCGGCCCAGGCGACCGCCGCCATCGTCGTGTCCTACTACTGGCACTTCGTCGACGTGGTCTGGATCGGCCTGTTCATCACCATCTACTTCATCCAGTAGGCCGTAGCGGCCGCACCTGACGCGCGGCCTACAGCCCATCGCACTTTCCACGACTTCTCAAAGGAAAATGATGGAAACCCATTACCCCGCAGCGGAGGACCGGACGTCCTCCCCGTCGGCGCGCGCCAAGCGCGGCCGGCGGAAGATGCGCCGCGCCGCCTCCGGCGTGATGGCGCTCGCCCTCGCCCTCACCGGCGCGGGCCTCCTCGCCAACGCGGTCACGCCCGACGCGCAGACCGCCACCGCCCAGTCCGACGAGGCCGCCGCCCTCATCCAGGAGGGCAAGGAGCTCTACGACGTGGCCTGCGTCACCTGCCACGGCGTGAACCTCCAGGGCGTCAAGGACCGCGGCAAGTCCCTCATCGGCGTCGGCGAAGGCGCCGTGTACTTCCAGGTGCACTCCGGCCGGATGCCGATGCTGCGCAACGAGGCGCAGGCCGCCCGCAAGACCCCGCGCTACTCCGATGAGCAGGCGCTGGCCATCGCGGCCTACGTGCAGTCGCACGGCGGCGGCGCCGGCCTGGTCCTCGACGAGGACGGCTCCATCGCGATGGAGTCCCTGCGCGGCAAGAACGCCGGGCCCAACGGCGAGATCGACCCCGCCGACGTGGCCCGCGGCTCCGAGCTGTTCCGCCTGAACTGCGCCTCCTGCCACAACTTCACCGGCCGCGGCGGCGCCCTCTCCGGCGGCAAGTACGCCCCGGTGCTGGACCCGGCCAATGAGCAGGAGATCTACCAGGCCATGCTCACCGGCCCGCAGAACATGCCGAAGTTCTCCGACCGCCAGCTCAGCGCTGACGAGAAGAAGGACATCATCGCCTACATCAAGGCGGCCAAGGAGACCCCCAACCCCGGCGGCTACGGCCTCGCCGGCATCGGGCCGGTCACCGAGGGCCTCTTCATGTGGATTGTCGGTATCGTCGCCCTGATTGCGGCGGCCATGTGGATTGGATCCCGTCGATGAGCAACAACGATTTCAACACCAAGCCCAGCTCCGCGGAGCTGGCGAAGATGAGCAACGAGGAGCTCGCCCGCCTCGGCACCGAGCTCGACGACGTCACCATCGCCTACCGCAAGGAGCGCTTCCCCATCGAGGGCGACCCGGCGGAGAAGCGCGCCGCGCTCGGCGTCGGCATCTGGCTGGCGCTGGCCGTGGTCCTCGGCCTGGCCTTCATCGCGGTCTACCTCTTCTGGCCCTGGCACTACCGCGGCCACGGCCAGGAGGGCATGTGGCTGTACACCTTCCACAACCCGATGCTGGGCGTGACCCTCGGCGGGTCCATCCTCTGCCTGGGCGTCGGCGCGGTGAAGTACACCAAGCGCTTCATCCCCGAGGAGATCTCGGTGCAGCGCCGCCATGACGGCCCCTCCGAGGAGGTGGACCAGAAGACCATCGTGGCCCTGCTCAACGACTCCTGGGAGACCTCCACCCTGGGCCGGCGCAAGGCCATCAAGGGCCTGCTCGGCACCGGCGCGGTGCTCGCCGGGATCGGCCTCATCCTGCCCTTCGGCGGGATGATCAAGAACCCCTGGAAGCCCCGCCACGAGCTGGACATCACCGGCGACGGCACCCTGTGGACCACCGGCTGGACCCTCGTCGAGAAGGGCGAGAAGGTCTACCTGGGCCGGGACACCGGCGCCATCGCCGAGGAGGGCCACCACGGCTACACCACCCGCGGGGTCTCCCGCCTGGTGCGGATGCGCCCGGAGGACCTCTCCGCCGGCGCGATGGAGACCGTGTTCCCGCTGCCCGAGGCCGACGTCAACGACGGCGGCGAGTACGACCCGCAGAAGGACGTCTACGAGGCGCATATGCACTCCATCCACGGCTCCCGCAACGCCGTGATGCTGATCCGCCTGCGCTCGCAGGACGCGGCGCGGGCCACCCTGCGACAGGGCCAGGAGGACTTCCACTACGGCGACTACTTCGCCTACTCGAAGATCTGCACGCACATCGGCTGCCCCACCTCGCTGTACGAGGCGCAGACGAACCGCATCCTCTGCCCGTGCCACCAGTCGCAGTTCGACGCGCTGCACTACGGCAAGCCGGTCTTCGGCCCCGCGGCGCGTGCCCTGCCCGAACTGCCCATCGACGTCGACGAGGACGGGTTCCTCGTGGCCGAGGGCAACTTCATCGAGCCTGTCGGCCCGGCTTTCTGGGAGCGTAAGTCATGAGTAAGAACAACAACCGCCTCGCGCACGCGGCGCGCAACATGGACGAGCGCTACACCATGTCGTCCGGGATGCGCCGCCAGATCAACAAGGTCTTCCCGACGCACTGGTCCTTCCTGCTCGGCGAAATCGCGCTGTACAGCTTCGTCGTGCTGCTGGTCTCGGGCGTCTACCTGACCCTCTTCTTCGACCCGTCGATGACCAAGGTCATCTACGACGGCGCCTACGCGCCGCTCAACGGCGTGGAGATGTCCCGCGCCTACGAGACCGCCCTGCAGATCTCCTTCGAGGTCCGCGGCGGCCTGTTCATCCGCCAGGTCCACCACTGGGCCGCCCTGCTGTTCGCCATCTCGATCATGGCGCACATGTTCCGGATCTTCTTCACCGGCGCCTTCCGCAAGCCGCGCGAGGCGAACTGGGTGATCGGCTGCGTGCTGCTGCTGCTGTCCGTGGCCGAGGGCTTCATGGGCTACTCCCTGCCGGACGACCTGCTCTCCGGCGTGGGCCTGCGGATCATGTCCGCCATCATCATCGGGCTGCCGATCATCGGCACCTGGATGCACTGGATGATGTTCAACGGCGACTTCCCCGGCGACATCATCATCGACCGGCTCTACATCGCCCACGTGCTGCTCATCCCGGCCCTGCTGCTGGGCCTCATCGGCGCGCACCTGGCCCTGGTCTGGTACCAGAAGCACACCCAGTTCCCCGGGCCCGGCCGCACCGAGACCAACGTGGTGGGCATCCGCATCCTGCCGGTGTTCGCGGTGAAGTCCGCGGCCTTCGGCGCCATCACCTTCGGGTTCCTGTTCCTGCTGGCCGGCGTCTTCCAGATCAACGCCATCTGGAACCTGGGCCCGTACAACCCCTCGCAGGTCTCCGCCGGCTCCCAGCCGGACATCTACATGCTCTGGACGGACGGCGCCGCCCGCGTCATGCCGGCCTGGGAGATCTACCTGGGCAACTACACCATCCCGGCCGTGTTCTGGGTGGCCCTGCTGTGCGGTGTGCTGGTCGCGCTGCTCATCAGCTACCCCTGGATCGAGCAGAAGATGACGGGCGACACCGCCCACCACAACCTGCTGCAGCGGCCCCGCGACGTGCCGGTGCGCTCCGCGCTCGGCGCCG
The DNA here is from genome assembly GCF_001941505.1 of Corynebacterium sphenisci DSM 44792. Lineage (NCBI taxonomy): Bacteria > Bacillati > Actinomycetota > Actinomycetes > Mycobacteriales > Corynebacteriaceae > Corynebacterium > Corynebacterium sphenisci. The sequence continues at coordinate 1,719,344 of NZ_CP009248.1, forward strand.
CCGCGCTGGTGTTCTACACCCTGCTGACCCTCTCCGGCGGCAACGACCTGATCGCCTACCACTTCCAGATCTCGCTGAACGCGATGACCTGGATCGGCCGCATCGGGCTCATCATCCTGCCGCCCATCGCCTACTTCGTGACCTACCGGATCTGCATCGGCCTGCAGCGCGCCGACCGGGCGGTCCTGGAGCACGGCATCGAGACCGGCGTCATCAACCAGCTGCCCTCCGGTGAGTTCATCGAGGTCCACCAGCCGCTCGGCCCGGTGGACGAGCACGGCCACGCGATCCCCCTGGAGTACCAGGGCGCGTACGTGCCGAAGCAGATGAACGAGCTGGGCGCGGCCGGCCGCCCGGGCCGCGGCGGGTTCTTCCGCCCGGATCCGGAGCACATCGCCGCCGAGGCGGCCCGCATCGAGCACGAGAACCACGCGCAGCAGGCGCAGATGTTCCGCGACCTCGAGGCGCGCAATGCCGAGGCCGAGGCCCGGAAGGCCCTCGAGGACTGACCCGGGCCCGCGGTGCACCCACCGCAATTGCGCTCAGCGGCCGCCCCGCCCCGTCGGAAGACGGGGCGGGGCGGCCGCCTTTTTCGCGCCCCTCCCCTCCCCCGCCGGAACCGGCCCCGGCCGCGCGCGACGCGCCCGGCCCAGGCGGCCGCGGCGGCCGGCGCCCGGCGCCGGGACTGCGCCCGTCCGGGGGTATGATCGGCATGTTCCGCGGCGGGGCCCGCACCCGCCGCACCCAGCCCGGACAGCCCCCGAACCGGGGCCGATGAGGAGGAGGCGCAGCAGCCATGGCGGACCCCACCCTGCCGCCGATCGACGCCTCGGCGACCCAGCTGAGCGCCAACGGGGTCAGCTTCGACTACGAGGCCACCCCGGTGCTGCGGGAGGTCGATCTCACCCTCTCCGCCGGCGATGTGCTCGGCCTGGTCGGCGACAACGGCGCCGGCAAGTCCACCCTGCTGTGGATCCTCTCCGGCCGGCGCAAGCCCACCTCCGGCCGCGTCACCCACATCGGGGTGCGCGCCCTGGGCTCCCAGGAGCTGCAGGCCCCCTTCGACTCCACCGGGCGGATGCTGGTGGAGGAGGCCCTGGGCCCGGCCCGGCGCCGGCTGGCCGCCCTGGAGGCCGCCGCGGAGGCGATGGCCAGCGAGGACCCGGAGGCCGCGGCGGCCGCCGAGGAGGACTACAACCGGCACTTCGCCGACGTGGTCGCCCACGACGACTGGAACGCCGAGCACAACGCCGAGGTGGTGCTCGACCACCTGGGGCTCATCAAGGACGGGCCCGAGGGCCCGCTGCTGGACCAGCTCACCGTGGAGATGTCCGGGGGCCAGCGGGCGCTGCTCGGCCTGGCCCTGACCCTCATCCGGCGCCCGGAGATCCTGCTGCTCGACGAGCCGACGAACCACCTCGACGACCGGGGCCGGGAGCTCATCATCCGCACCATCCGGGAGCATCCCGGGGTGGTGGTGCTGGCCACCCACGATCGGGACTTCCTGGACGAGACCTGCACCCATATCGGCGATCTCATCCCGGGCCGGCCGGGGATCGGCATCTTCCGCGGCAACTGGACCGAGTACGACCGGCACCGCCGCCATGAGCGCGCCCTGTGGGAGCACCGCTGGCGCACCGAGACCCATGAGAAGGCCCGGCTGGAGAAGGCCATCGACACCGGGGCCCGGGAGGTCTCCCCGGGGCGGGCGCGCACCGACAACGACAAGATCTCCTACAACCAGGCCGGGGCCCGGGTGGAGCGCCAGATCGCCCGCCGGGTCCGCGCCGCCCGCTCCCGCCTGGAGGAGCTGGAGGCCGAGGGGGTGGCCAAACCGCCGGCGCTGCTCGGCTTCGACGCGCCCCTGACCCGGCCGCCGTCGACGAAGCGGGCGCCCTCCGGCAGCGAGGACGACTTCCACCTGAAGCTGCGCGGGGTGGTGGTGCCGGACCGGATCCGGGTCGGCTCGCTGACCATCCGGCCCGGGGACACCGTGGTGGTCACCGGCCCGAATGGGGCCGGCAAGTCCACGCTGCTGTCCGTGCTCGCCGGGGAGCTGGCCCCGGAGTCCGGGGAGGCCCGGATCGGCCAGGGCGCCCGGGTGGCGATGCTGCGCCAGGAGCAGCGCTGGGCGGATCCGCGCAAGAGCGCCAACCAGCTCTTCGAGGAGCTGCACGACGGGGGCGTGGAGCTCGAGGATCTGGGGCTGCTCTCCCCCGAGGACGCGGACCGGCCGGTGGGGGATCTCTCCGTGGGCCAGCAGCGCCGGGTGGCCCTGGCCCTGGTGGTCGCCGATCCGCCGGAGGTGCTGATCCTCGACGAGCCGACGAACCACCTGAGCGTGGACCTCATCGAGGAGGTCCAGGACGCCATCGAGGCCACCGAGGGCACCGTCATCGTGGTCACCCACGATCGGCGGATGGTGCAGCGCCTGGAGGCCCGCCATCTGGTCGTGGAGGCCGGCGAGGTCACCGAGCTGCCCCGGGGCCGCAGGCCGGTCGAATTCGCCTGAGCGCACCGCCCGGCGCCCCCGCGGGCCCCTCCCCCCGGCCCGACGCCGCCGGCGGCCCCGGGACCGGCCGTCCGCCCCCGGCTCACCGGCCGCCGGCGGCGTCGGGCGCGGGCCCGGGCATGCGGAAACCCCGCCACCGGAAGGCCAGGTGGCGGGGTGCGCCCCGCGCGCCCGTGGGGCGCGGCGGGCGGGGTCGCGGGCCCCGGCCGGGGGAAGGCCGGGCCGGGGGCCGCGGGGAGTCGCTAGTGCTTCTCCGGCGGGACGTAGTACTGGGTGTTCAGCTTGGTGCCGCTGACGATGAGCACCACCGCGCCGAGCACGATGACCCAGTAGTTCATGAAGGCGATCCCGTAGCCCATCAGCACGATGCCCAGGGTCATCACGAAGGGCCAGATGGAGCTGGCGGAGAAGAAGCCCAGGGTCCCGGCGCCGTCGGCGACCTCCGCCTCCTCGAAGTCGGAGGGGGCGATGTCGGTGCGCACCTCGGTGAAGTGCAGGTAGGCGCCGAGGAACAGGCAGAGCAGGGTGCCCAGGGCGAGGCCGGTGGCGCCGGCCCACTCGAGGCGGCCCTGGCTCTCGGTGATGATGTTGCCCGTGTCCTGGACGTAGATGGTGGAGAGGATGTAGACCACGGTCGCGGTGAACATGAACACCGTGAGCCCGTAGAACAGCTTGGCGGCGGACTTCATTGTCGTGCCCTTCCTATGGTTCGGTGCCCTAGTTCCGGGCGTTCAGGTCGACGGTGTTGGCGGAGTGGTCGTCGACGTCGCGGGTGTCGACGCGGCCCGGGTTGAAGGGGCTGGTGGACACGGCGTAGGCGTCCTCGCCGATGTGGGCCAGCGCCTCGGCGTTGGTGGCGTCCGGGTTCGCGCGGCGGAACTCGAGGTACTTGGTGAAGTCCTCGCGGGAGACCGCGCGGATCTCGAAGTTCATCATCGCGTGGTAGGTGCCGCACATCTCGGCGCAGCGGCCGACGAAGGCGTGCTTGACCTTGTCGGAGGGGTTCACGTGGCGCCGGTTGGCGACCTTGTCGGACTCGATGGCCTCGATCTGGAACTTCCGCTGGGCCTTGTTCTCGTCCGGGTGCGGGAACACGTCGCGCTTGAAGAGGAACTCCGGGACCCAGAAGGAGTGGGCCACGTCCGCGGAGGCGACGTCAAACTCGATGGCGGTGTCCAGCGGGAGCACCAGCACCGGCACCTCGTTGGTGGTGCCCAGGGTCTCGATCTCGTTGAAGTGCAGGTAGGAGACGTCCGACTTGGACTGGCCGTGGATCGGGAACTCCTTCTGGGTGCGGGTCTCGCCGGCCGGGACGTGGCCGTGCTCGCCGGTGAAGAAGACCTCCGGGTCATCGGAGGGGATCCGGCCGTCGTACTCGGTGCCGCCGGCCAGGTCGGCGGAGACGTTGGCGTAGCCGAACTTCCAGTTCCACTGGAAGGCGGTCACGTCGACGGTGACCTCCGGCTCCTTGTCCATCGCGGTGACCTTGTCCTGCGCCTGGACGGTGAAGAAGAACATCGCCATGACGATGAGGATCGGCACCGCGGTGAGCACGAGCTCCAGGGGCACGTTGTAGGCGGTCTGCCGGGGGAACTCGCCCTTGCCGGCCTTCTCCGCCTTCTTCGCGGTGAAGTTGATCATCGAGAAGATGGTGATGCCCCAGACGATGATGCCGATGGTCCAGGCGGCGACCCAGGTCCACACCCAGAAGTTGCCCATGGCCTGGGACTCCGGGGTGACGCCCTCGGGCCAGCCGAAGCGGATCAGCCGGAACAGCCCGTTGTCCGGGGGGTTGACATCGCAGCCCGTCAGCAGGGTGGCGCCTGCGGCGAGGGACCCGAGGACGCCAGCCTTGCGGGCGACCCCGTTCTTCCTGAGGTGATTCACGTGTGTCTGCCTTCCTGATCCACACAAGTTCCTGTGAGCCCGTCCGGGCCGGGGCCCGGGACGAGGTTCAGTCTTACCCATGAAGAGTAGCCCATTCCTGTGAATTCTCCACAACGGCTGGCCCGCATGGGGTGCTGCCAAGTATAACCCCGCTGATAAAAGCCTGAGAGAATCCCCCCGCCCCCGCGCGTCGACGGGGGTGTGAGTTCGCCCACACCAACCGCCGCCCCCGGGGTCCGCCCAGGTTCCGGGCCCGCCCGCGCCCGGCGCCCGGCGCCGGCGGCCGCGGGATGCGGGTGCGGCGGAGGCGCCCGACTAGGGTGGACGGGAATCGACCCCCTCCCCGACCCCGGAAAGGTGACCGCCCGAGATGTGTGGCCTCCTCGGCATCCTCACCGGCGACGGCGACGCCGCCGCCCTCACCCCCGCCGTCGAACGCGCCCTGCCCTGCATGCGGCACCGCGGCCCCGACGCCGCCGGCACCTGGTGCGACGATGACGTCGTCTTCGGCTTCAACCGCCTTTCCATCATCGACCTGGAGCACAGCCACCAGCCGCTGACCTGGGGCCCGGCCGATGACCCGGAGCGCTACGCGATGACCTTCAACGGGGAGATCTACAACTACCCCGAGCTGCGCGCCGAACTCGCCGGGGCCGGCTACGAGTTCCGCACCGAGGGCGACGGGGAGCCGATCCTGGTCGGCTACCACCACTGGGGGGAGGCCGTGCTGGAGAAGCTGCGCGGCATGTTCGCGATCGCGATCTGGGACACCCGCACCCGCCGGCTCTTCCTCGCCCGGGACCGCTTCGGCATCAAGCCGCTGTTCTACGCCACCACCGGCGCCGGCACCGCCTTCGCCTCGGAGAAGAAGTCCATCCTGGAGATGGCCCCCGAGCTCGGCCTGGACGCGGCGGACCTGGACCGCCGGGCCCTGGTGCACTACACCGATCTGCAGTACGTCCCGGAGCCGGAGACCCTGCACGCCGGGATCCGGCGGCTCGAGTCCGGCTGCCACGCCACCCTCGCCCCCGGCGGGGAGGTCACCCAGGTGCGCTGGTTCGACCCGGCCTTCCCCATCGAGCCGGTGCCCGCCGGCGGCGAGCAGGCCGTGTTCGACCGGATCGCCGCGGTGCTGGAGGACTCGGTGGCCAAGCACATGCGCGCCGACGTCACCGTGGGCAGCTTCCTCTCCGGGGGCATCGACTCCACCGCGATCGCCGCCCTGGCCAAGCGGCACAACCCCGATCTGCTGACCTTCACCACCGGTTTCGAGCGGGAGGGCTTCTCCGAGGTCGACGTCGCCGCCGAATCCGCCGCCGCGATCGGGGTGGAGCACATCGTCAAGGTGGTCTCCCCCGAGGAGTTCGCCGGGGCGATCCCGAAGATCATCTGGTACCTCGACGACCCCGTGGCCGACCCGGCCCTGGTGCCGCTGTACTTCGTCGCCGCCGAGGCCCGCAAGCACGTCAAGGTGGTGCTCTCCGGGGAGGGCGCCGACGAGCTCTTCGGCGGCTACACCATCTACAAGGAGCCGCTGTCGCTGCGCCCCTTCGAGCGGCTGCCCGCGGCGGCGCTGCGCGGGCTGGGCGCCCTGGGCCGGGCGCTGCCGGAGGGGATGCGCGGCAAATCCCTGCTGCTGCGCGGCTCCACGCCCCTGGAGCGGCGCTACTACGGCAACGCCCGCTCCTTCACCTTCGAGCAGCTGCGCGAGGTGCTGCCCTGGGCCCCGCGGGAATGGGACCACGGCGAGGTCACCGCGCCCATCTACGCCCGCTCCGCGGACATGGACCCGGTCACCCGGATGCAGCACCTGGACCTGTTCACCTGGCTGCGCGGGGACATCCTGGTCAAGGCGGACAAGATCACCATGGCCAACTCCCTGGAGCTGCGGGTGCCCTTCCTGGACCGGGAGGTCTTCGAGGTGGCGCAGACCCTGCCGGTGGACATGCGCATCGCGCACGGCACCACCAAGTACGCGCTGCGCCGGGCGATGGAGCAGATCGTGCCGGAGCACGTGATCAACCGTCGCAAGCTCGGCTTCCCGGTGCCGATCCGGCACTGGCTGGCCGGCGATGAGCTGCACGACTGGGCGCGCGGCGTCATCGACGAGTCCGGCACCGGGGACCTCATCGACAAGGCCGCGGTGCGCCGGATGCTCGCCGAGCACCACCCCACCCGCAACGACAACTCCCGCCGACTGTGGACCGTGCTGGCCTTCATGATCTGGCACGGCATCTTCATCGAGGACCGGATCCGCCCCGAGATCGAGCAGCGGGACTACCCGGTCCGGCTCTAGGCCCGCGGCCGGCCCCGGACGCGCAAAGGGCGCGGCACCCGCCGGATCCCCCGATCCGGCGGGCGCCGCGCCCTTCGCCCGCTCCCCCGCGCCCGCCACGGGCGCGGGGCGGCGGCGGTCGCCTAGTTGAAGGAGTCGCCGCAGGCGCAGGAGCCGGTGGCGTTGGGGTTGTCGATGGTGAAGCCCTGCTGCTCGATGGTGTCGGCGAAGTCGATGGTGGCGCCCATCAGGTAGGGGGCGGACTGCCGGTCGACGACGAGCCGGACGCCGTCGAAGATCTCGGCGAGGTCGCCGTCGAGCTCGCGATCGTCGAAGTAGAGCTGGTAGCGCAGGCCGGCGCAGCCGCCCGGGGCGACGGAGATGCGCAGGGACAGGTCCCCGGCGTCCTCCTGGGCGAGCAGGGCCTTCGCCTTCGCGGCGGCGGCCTCGGTCAGGGTCACGCCGGTGGTCTGTGCGGTGGTCATGCGGGTGGTCCTCCTGGGGGTCGTTCAACCGCGCGCCGGCTGCTCCGGCCGCGGTGGACGGGCCGGGCCGCCTGGTCCGGTGCCGTCGTATCCCGAAAGGGTACACCGACGCGCCGCGGCGCACAGCCCCCCGCCGCGGCCGCGGCGGGCATCACTTAGGCTGGTGGCCGTGAAACTGCCCTGGAGGAACGAAGAGCACGACGCCGACGCCGCCGGCGCCCGCCCGGCCGGCGACCCCGACCAGCGCCCCGCCGAGGATCGCCCCGGCGGGGGCGGGCGCGGCCGGGGCAAGGCCTACACCCCGAAGAAGGGCCGGCCGACGCCGAAGCGCAAGGAGGTCGAGCGCGCCCAGGGCATCCGGCGCGGCCCCGTCGAGCCGCCGATGACCGCCAAGGAGGCCCGGGCCCGGCGCAAGGCGGAGAAGGCCACCATGAGCAAGGCGGAGCTGAAGGCCAAGCGGGCCCGGGAGCGCGCCGAACGCCGGGAGGCCCGCCGGATCGCCGATGAGCGGATGGCCGCCGGCGACGAACGCTACCTGCTGCCCCGGGACCAGGGCCCGGAGCGGGCCCTGGTGCGCGACTACGTCGACTCCCGCCGCTTCGTGGCGAACATCTTCCTGCCCTTCGCCCTGGTGCTGCTGCTGGTGATGCTGCTCGGGCAGGCCTTCCCCACCCTGGCGAACATCATCTCCCTGATCTCGATGGGCCTGCTGGTGCTGCTCTTCGTGGAGGGCATCCTGATCGGGCGCAACGCCAACAAGCTGGTCCGGGAGCGGTTCCCGAAGTTCACCGGCACCGGGTTCGGGCTGGGCTTCTACGCCTACTCCCGGGCCTCCCAGCCGCGCCGGCTGCGCACCCCGCGGCCGCGGGTGGACGTCGGCGCCGAGGTCTAGGCCCCCGATGCGCACGCTCGTGCTCGGCGGGGCCCGCTCGGGCAAATCCGCCTGGGCCGAGCGGCTGCTCGCCGACCCCGGCCCCGGCGCCGCCGCCCCGGTGCACTACCTGGCCACCGCCCGGCCCCGGCCGGGCGAGGCCGGCTTCGACGCCGACTTCGCCGAGCGGATCGCCGCGCACCGGGCCCGCCGCCCCGCGCACTGGGTGACCGTGCCGGCCGCCGACGCCCCGGCGGCGCTGGCCGGGCTCGCCGACCGCGACCCCGCCCCGCCGGCGCTGCTCGACGACGCCGGCACCTGGCTCACCGGGGTGCTCGACGAGGACCGCCTGTGGGAGGCCCCGCGCGGCTGCACCGCCGCCGCCGCGGACCGGCTGCTCGCCGCCGTCGCGGCCTGGCCGGGCCCGGCGGAGCTGGTGCTGGTCTCCCCGGAGACCGGGCTGGGGGTCATCCCCGGGCACCGCTCCGGCCGGCTGTTCCGCGATGAGCTCGGGGTGCTCAACGCCCGGCTCGCGGAGGTCTGCGACCGGGTCGTCCTGGTGGTCGCGGGGCTGCCCCTGGCGCTGAAGGGTGCGTTACCCTCGAGCCCATGACGCACGAGAGCTTCGCCCCGGTCACCGCCCCCGACGAGGCGGCCGCGGCGGCCGCCCGGGAGCGGCACCTGACCCTGACCAAGCCGCCCGGGTCCCTGGGCCGGCTGGAGGAGCTGGGGGTGTGGCTGGCCGCCTGCCAGGGGGAGGTGCCGCCGCGGGCCCTGGAGGATGTGCGGGTGGTGGTCTTCGCCGGCGATCACGGGGTCGTCGCCTCCGGGGTGTCCGCCTACCCGGCGGAGGTCAGCGGCCAGATGTTCGCCAACATCGTCGCCGGCGGCGCCGCGGTCAACGCGATCGCGCGCGCCCAGGGGGCGAGCGTCGTCGCCGCGGACATCAGCCTGGACCGCGAGGTCGACGAGGCCGAGGCGCCCTACCGGGTGCGCCGGGGCTGCGGGGCCATCGACCGGGAGGACGCGATGACCGAGGCCGAGGTCGCCCGGGCCCTGGCGGTGGGCCGCCGGCTCGCCGACGAGGCGGTGGACTCCGGGGCGCAGCTGCTCATCGCCGGGGACATGGGCATCGGCAACACCACCCCGGCGGCGGCGATCATCGGCGCCATGGTCGGCGCAGAGCCGGTGGCGGTGGTCGGCCGCGGCACCGGGGTCGACGACGAGGGCTGGAAGCGCAAGACCGCCGCGATCCGGGACGCGATGTTCCGGGCCCGGGGGCTGCGCGGGGAGCCGATGGAGCTGCTGCGCCGGATCGCCTCCCCGGATCTGGCGGCGATGGCGGCCTTCCTCGCCCAGGCCGCGGTGCGGCGCACCCCGGCGCTGCTGGACGGGGTGGTGGTCACCGCCGCGGCGCTGGCCGCCGAGGAGCTGGCGCCGGGCGCACGGGCCTGGTGGGCCGCCGGGCACCGCTCCGCCGAACCGGCGCACGCCCTGGCCCTGGCGCAGCTGGGCCTGGAGCCGCTGCTGGACTACGGGATGCGCCTGGGCGAGGGCTCCGGGGCGGTGGCGGCGCTGCCGATGCTGCAGTCGGCCACCGCGGTGCTGCGCGACATGGCCACCTTCGACGACGCCGGGGTCTCCGGCCGGGCGGACTAGCCGGTGTCCGGCAAGGCCGGGCCGCACCCGCCCGGCGGCCCCGGCGCCGCGGCGGGCGAGGGCCATGGCCCGGCCCTCGCCGAGGGCCTCGGCACCGCGCTGAACTGGCTGACCGTGCTGCCGGTGCCCGGGGCGCGGACCTTCGACCGGGTCACCGGCCGCCGCGCCATCGCGGCGCTGCCGGTGGTGGGCCTGGTGGTGGGCCTGGTCCAGGCCGCGGTGCTGCTGGCGGTGACCGGCCTCGCCGGGACCGGGACCGCCCGGGCGGGGCTCCTCGCCGCCCTGGCGGGGCTGCTCGCGGTGGCCGCCGCCGAGGCGCTCACCCGGGGCATGCACCTCGACGGGCTGGCCGATGTCGCCGATGCGCTGGGCTCCTACGCGCCCCCGGCGCGGGCCCGGGAGATCCTCGCCGACCCCGCTACCGGGCCGATGGCGCTCGGCGCGGTGGCGCTGACCCTGCCCCTGCACGCCGCCGGCCTGGCCGCGCTCGCCGCGCAGCAGCCCGCCGGCGGGGGCGCCGGGGGGCTCGCCGCCGCCGCGGCGCCGCTGGCGCTGCCGGCGGTGCTGTCCCGGGCGGCGGCGATGACCGCCTGCCGCCGGGGCTGGCCGGCGGCCGGGGCGACCGGCTTCGGCGCCCTGGTCGCCGGCACCCAGCCGGCCTGGTCGCTGCTGGCCTGGTGGGCGGTGCTGGCCGCCGCCGCCTACGCGGCCGCCGGCGCCGCGGGCCTGGCCGCCGCCGGGATCGCCGCGGCCGGCGCGCTGGCGCTGGGCCGGCATGCGCTGCGCCGGCTCGGTGGGGTCGGCGGCGACGTGCTCGGCGCGATCATCGAGCTGAGCGCCGCCGCGGTCGCGGTGACCCTGGCGCTGGCCGCCTGAGCGGGGTGGGCACCTCCCCCCCCCTGAGCTGGGGTTTCCCCGTCCCCGGAGCACCCGGGGGTAACGGTGGTACCCCCGCGGCGGGGGATTATTCGGAAACCCTTGACCGCCCCATGCGCCGCCCCTACAGTGAGTGGTGCACCGCCGATGAGGCGGAGTCGGAGACCACTCCGGGGCTCGCCCGAATAATCGAGCGTCGTCCGTTTGCCGGGGCGCCACGCACGAGCCAACCCAGTGGACTCCGCACGAAGATGCGCTCCGTGGCCCATGGCCATGGGGCGCATCGCCGTTCGCGCCCCCCTCCCCCGCCCCGGCGGCGGGCGCCGGGGGCGGGCATGCGCCGGCCCCCGCCGGGGGCCGCGGCTGCCGCGGGCCCGGCGGGGGCCGGTGGGGGTGCCGGGGCGGGCTACTCGGCGGGCACCAGCCGGCGCACCCAGCCGTGCACGTCCTCGACATCGCCGTGCTGGATGCCGGTGAGCCGCTCCCGCAGCCGCATGGTCCACTCGCCGGTGGCCGCGCCGTTGATCTCGAAGCGGCCCTCGCGGTGCGCCACGGTGCCCACCGGGGTGATCACCGCCGCGGTACCGCAGGCGAAGGCCTCGCTCATCGCCCCGGAGGCGGCGTCGTTCACCCAGTCCGCGGTGGACACCCGTTTCTCCGCCACGGTCAGGCCCATGTCCGCGGCGACGGTGAGCAGGCTGTCCCGGGTGATCCCGGGCAGCAGGGACCCGGACAGCGCCGGGGTGACCAGGGTGATCCCGGACGGGTCGGCGCCCTCGCCGTAGATGAAGGCCAGGTTCATCCCGCCCATCTCCTCGATCCAGGTGCGCTCGATGGCGTCGAGCCACACCACCTGGTCGCAGCCGTGCTGCTCCGCCTCGGCCTGGGCGGCCAGGGAGGCGGCGTAGTTGCCGGCGAACTTCGCGTCCCCGGTGCCGCCCGGGCAGGCCCGGACGTACTCGTGGGACAGCCACACCGTCACCGGGTCGATCCCCCCGGAGAAGTACGCCCCGGCGGGGCTGGCCATGAGGATGAAGGTGTAGTTCAGCGAGGGGTGCACGCCCAGGGTGCGCTCGGTGGCGAACATCACCGGCCGCAGGTAGAGCGACTCCTCCCCGCCGGCGGCCGGCACCCAGTCCCGGTCGATGTCCACCAGCAGCCGCACCGCCTCCAGGAACACCTCCTCGGGCAGCTCCGGCATCGCGATCCGGGCCGCGGAGCGCTGGAAGCGGCGGGCGTTCTGCTCCGGGCGGAAGGTGACGATGGAGCCGTCGGCGTGCCGGTAGGCCTTGAGGCCCTCGAAGATGGACTGCCCGTAGTGCAGCACCGAGGACGCCGGGTCCATGGTCAGCGGCCCGTAGGCCTCCACCCGGGCGTCATGCCAGCCGCGATCGACGTCCCAGTCGATCCGCACCATGTGATCGGTGAAATGCCGGCCGAAGCCGGGATCGGCGAGGATCGCCTCGCGTTCGGCCGCCGAATGCGGTGCGGGGTTGGGTCGGATGTCGAAGTCGAGTGCAGCCATGCTCCAGCATTCTAGTCCCCGGCGCCGGCGGCCGGACCGCGATGGGGCCGGTACGGTGGGGTGGTCCGTTCGAGAGAAGGCCCCGGCGACGGCGGCTCGGCCGCGCCGGGGCCGTGTCGGCCGGGGCCCGGGCGGGCCCCGGCGGGAGGTGCAGACCATGACCGATGCCGATACCGGCGCCGCGGGCGCCCAGTACCCCAATGCCGAGGTGCTCGCGCACCTGCTGCCGGCGGTGGGCCGCCGGGTGCGCCTGGCCGGCGCCGCGGCCGCCCCGGCGGAGGCCGACACCCTGGTGGTGGCGGTGCTCGACGGCGAGGAGGGCCTGGAACTGGTGGCCGACGGGGCCCTGGGCGGGGCCGCCGAGGAGGTGCTGCGCGGGCTGCAGGCCGTGGGCGCGAAGGGCGCCCTGGAGCGCACCACCCGGATCCCCGCCCCGGCGGGGCTGGACGTGGACTCGATCATCGCCGTCGGCCTGGGCGCCGAGGACCCCGACGCCGACGCGGTGCGCCGCGCCGCCGGGGCGGCGGTGCGCGCCGCCACCGGGGCGACGCACATCGCCAGCGCCCTGGGCGCCCTCGACCCCGCCGCCGCCCTGGAGGGCGCCGGCCTGGGCGGCTACGCCTACGCCGGGCGCAAGGCCGAGGCCGGCACCGCCGCCGAGGAGCTCACCGTCACCGTGCTCGGCGCCGGGGAGCCGGCGGTGGACCGGGCCGCCGCGGTGGTGGACGCGGTGTGCACCGCCCGGGACCTGGTGAACACCGACTCCGCGGCCCTGCACCCGGGCGCGCTCGCCGAGGCCGCCGCGGCCCTGGCCGCCGACGCCGGGCTGGCCGCCGAGGTGCTCGGCCCCGAGGAGCTCGCCGCCGGCGGCTACGGGGGGCTGCTCGCCGTCGGCGGCGGCTCGGCCCGCGGGCCCCGGCTGGTGCGGCTGCACCACCACGGCGGCGCCGGGGCCGCCGCCCGCGTCGGCCTGGTCGGCAAGGGCGTGACCTTCGACACCGGCGGGATCTCGCTGAAGCCGGGGGCGAACATGGAGAACATGATCTCCGACATGGGCGGGGCGGCGGCGGTCATCGCGACCGTCGTGCTCGCCGCCCGGCTGGGCCTGGGCCTCGACGTCACCGCCACGGTGCCGATGGCGGAGAACATGCCCGACGGCCGCTCCTACCGCCCCGGCGACGTGATCACCCAGTACGGGGGCACCACCGTGGAGGTGCTCAACACCGACGCGGAGGGCCGGCTGATCCTCGCCGACGCGCTGGTGCGCGCCGCGGAGGACGAGCCCGACTACCTGCTGGACACCGCCACCCTCACCGGGGCGCAGCTGGTCGCCCTCGGCGGGCGCACCCCCGGGGTGCTCGGCGACGGGGGCTTCCGGGACCGGGTCGCGGAGCTCTCCCGGGCGGTCGGCGAGGGCGGCTGGGCGATGCCCATGCCCGCCGAGCTCGCCGAGGGCCTGGACTCGCCGGTGGCGGATCTGCGCAATATCGGCGCCAACCGGGAGGGCGGGATGAGCGTGGCCGCCTCCTTCCTGCGCCGCTTCGTGCCGGAGGCCCCGGAGGGCCCCCGGTGGGCGCACCTGGACGTCGCCGGCCCGGCGTACAACACCCACGCCGCCTGGGGCTGCACCCCGACGCGGGCCACCGGGGTGCCGGTGCGCACCCTGCTCGCGGTGCTGGAGGACATCGCCGGCTAGACCGGCGCCCGGCCCCGCCGGCGGCCCCCGCCCGACCCGGGCGCGGGGCCGTCGGCGAGCGGTGGTAGCCGCACCCGGCCCGCCCGCGGCGCCGGGCGGGCACCGGGGTGCGGCGGCGGGCGCCCGCACCCGGTACTGTCGGGTCTGAACGAGAGAACTTTTTGCTGACTGTCGAGGAGTGGCACATATGGCGACCTCTGTTGAGATGCCGGAGCTTGGCGAATCCGTCACCGAGGGCACGATCACGACCTGGCTCAAGGAGGTCGGCGACACCGTCGAGGTCGACGAGCCGCTGCTGGAGGTATCCACCGACAAGGTGGACACCGAGGTGCCCTCCCCGGTCTCCGGCACCCTGGTGAAGATCCTCGCCGAGGTCGACGACACCGTCGACGTCGGCGCGGTGATCTGCGAAATCGGCGACGCCGACGAGGCCGGCGCCGACGACGGCGACGACTCCGCCGCCGAGGCCAGGGATGAGCCGGCGGAGTCCGCCGAGGAGGCCCCGAAGTCCGCCGGCGGCGCGGCCACCGACGTGGAGATGCCCGAGCTCGGCGAATCCGTCACCGAGGGCACCATCACCACCTGGCTCAAGGAGGTCGGCGACACCGTCGAGGTCGATGAGCCGCTGCTGGAGGTCTCCACCGACAAGGTCGACACCGAGGTGCCCTCCCCCGTGGCCGGCACCCTGGTCGAGATCCTCGCCGAGGTCGACGACACCGTCGACGTCGGCGCGGTGATCTGCCGCGTCGGCGACGCCGACGCCGCCCCCGCCGGCGACGCCGGCGGCTCCGATGAGCCCGAGGAGGCCGCCGAGGACGAGCAGGCCGAGGAGGCCCCGAAGTCCTCCGGCGGCTCCGCCGGCGGCGCGGCCACCGACGTGGAGATGCCGGAGCTCGGCGAATCCGTCACCGAGGGCACCATCACCACCTGGCTCAAGGAGGTCGGCGACACCGTCGAGGTCGATGAGCCGCTGCTGGAGGTCTCCACCGACAAGGTGGACACCGAGGTGCCCTCCCCCGTGGCCGGCACCCTGGTCGAGATCCTCGCCGAGGTCGACGACACCGTCGACGTCGGCGCGGTGATCTGCCGCGTCGGCGACGCCGACGCCGCCCCCGCCGGCGACGCCGGCGACTCCGGCCAGGACGCCGACGGCGCCAAGGAGGCGTCCGACGGCGAGGCCGCGGCGAAGAAGAAGGCCGCGCAGAAGGAGGTCGACTCCGACGACGCCGCCGCGGCGCAGCCGGCGAAGAAGGAGCAGGCCGCGCCGAAGAAGGCCGCGGAGCAGAAGCCGGAGCCGAAGAAGGAGGCGAAGCCGGCCGCCAAGGACGGCGACACCCCCTACGTCACCCCGCTGGTGCGCAAGCTCGCCGACAAGCACGGCGTGGACCTCGCCACCGTGGAGGGCTCCGGGATCGGCGGCCGGATCCGCAAGCAGGACGTGCTGCGCGCCGCGGAGGCCGCCGCCGGCGGCGACTCCGCCGAGCCGGGCGCGGAGGCCGCCCCGGCCTCCCGGGCCTCCACCAAGGGGGTGCGCCCGGAGCTCGCCGAGCTGCGCGGCACCACCCAGCGGGTGAACCGGATCCGCGAAATCACCGCGGCGAAGACCCACCAGTCGCTGCAGGAGTCCGCGCAGCTCACCCAGGTGCACGAGGTCGACATGACCGAGATCTGGGAGCTGCGCGCGGAGCACAAGACCGCGTTCGCCGACGCCCACGGCGCCAAGCTGACCTTCCTGCCCTTCTTCGCGAAGGCCGTGGTCGAGGCGCTGGTGGCGCATCCGAACGTCAACGCCTCCTGGAATGACGAGACCAAGGAGATCACCTACCACTCGGCGGTGAACCTCGGCATCGCCGTGGACACCGAGCGCGGGCTGCTCTCCCCGGTCATCCACGACGCCCAGGAGATGAGCCTGCCCGAGCTGGCCAAGGCCATCGCGGATATCGCGGAGCGGGCCCGCTCCGGCGACCTCAAGCCGAAGGACCTCTCCGGGGGCACCTTCACCATCACCAACATCGGCTCCGAGGGGGCGCTCACGGACACCCCGATCCTGGTGCCGCCGCAGGCGGCGATGATGGGCACCGGCGCCATCCGCAAGCGCCCGGTGGTGGTCACCGAGGGCGACAACGACGCCATCGGCATCCGGGCCATGGCGCTGCTGCCGCTGACCTACGACCACCGGCTGGTCGACGGCGCCGACGCGGGCCGGTTCATGACCACCGTGGTGGATCGGCTGCAGGTCGCCGACTTCACCGCGGACCTGGAGCTCTAGCCGGCACCGGCTGCGGCGGCGACGGCCCGGGCGGGTTCCCGCCCGGGCCGTCGCCGTGCCTACAGTGGGGGCCATGCACGCCTCCCCCGGCGCCGGCGGGCCGCCCCCCGCCGATGCGCAGCCCGACCCGATCCGCGCCTCCGCCGCGCCTCTGGTGCACCATGCGCTCGGCGTGGTGGACTACGCCGAGACCTGGCGCCGGCAGGCCGCCACCGCCGCCGCGGTCGCCCGCGGCGAGGCCCCGGACCAGCTGTGGACCCTGGAGCATCCGCCGACCTACACCGCCGGCAAACGCACCCAGCCCGGGGACCGCCCGGACAACGGGCTGCCGGTCATCGACGTCGACCGGGGCGGCCGGATCACCTGGCACGGCCCCGGGCAGCTGGTGTGCTACCCGATCCTGCGGCTGCGCGAGCCCCTCGACGTGGTCGACTACGTGCGCCGGATCGAGGAGGCGGTGATCGCGGTGGCCCGCGACGCGGGCCTGACCGCCGCCGGCCGGGTGCCGGGCCGCTCCGGGGTGTGGCTGCCCGCCGGGGTGGTCGGGGGCGAACTGCGCCCGGCCCGCAAGCTCGCCGCGATCGGGATCCGGGTCACCCACGGGGTGACCATGCACGGGCTGGCCCTCAATTGCGACAACACCCTCGACTACTACGGCCATATCGTGCCCTGCGGGATCGCCGACGCCGGGGTGACCACCCTGAGCGCGGAAACCGGCCGCCGCATCGGCGTCGAGGAGATGCGCGAACCCCTGGTCGTGGCGGTGTCCGCGGCGCTAGCGGGGCGGCTGCCGGTTTCCCCGCACGACTTGTAGGGTGGGGCCCATGGCACAAGCACCGAAGGGACGTCGCCTGCTGCGCATCGAGGCGAAGAACGCGCAGACCCCGATCGAGGCCAAACCCGGCTGGATCCGCACCACCGCGAAAACCGGCCCGGAGTACCGGGAGATGAAGTCCCGGGTGTCCGGGGCCTCCCTGCACACGGTGTGCCAGGAGGCCAACTGCCCCAACATGTACGAATGCTGGGAATCCCGGGAGGCGACCTTCCTCATCGGCGGCGGCCGCTGCACCCGGCGCTGCGACTTCTGCAATATCGCCACCGGCAAACCCGAGGCCCTGGACCGCGATGAGCCGCGCCGGGTCGCCGAGTCGGTGCGCGAGATGGGCCTGCGCTACGCCACGGTCACCGGGGTGGCCCGCGATGACCTGCCCGACGGGGCCAGCTGGCTCTACGCGGAGACCTGCCGGCAGATCCACGAGCTCAACCCGGGCACCGGGGTGGAGCTGCTGGTCGACGACTTCCGCGGCGACGGCTCCGCGGCCGAGGCGGTCTTCGAGGCCCGCCCGGAGGTGTTCGCGCACAACCTGGAGACGGTGCCACGGATCTTCAAGAAGATCCGGCCGGCCTTCCGCTACGAGCGCAGCCTGGAGATGATCCACCGGGCCCGGGAGTACGGCCTGGTCACCAAGTCGAACCTCATCCTGGGCATGGGCGAGACCCGGGAGGAGATCCTGGACACCATGCACGATCTGCTGGAGTCCGGCTGCGACATCCTCACCGTCACCCAGTACCTGCGGCCGACGAACCTGCACCACCCGATCGACCGCTGGGTCAAGCCCGAGGAGTTCGTGGAGCTGTCCAATATCGCCCGGGAGATGGGTTTCGCCGGGGTGATGGCCGGTCCCCTGGTGCGCTCCTCCTACCGGGCCGGCACCCTCTACGCCCGGGCGCTGGCCGCCCGCGGCGAGGAGCTGCCGGAGCACCTGGCGGGCCTGGCGGAGGGCTCCGACAGCACCGCCCAGGAGGCCTCCAGCGTACTGGCCCGCTTCGGCGCCTCCACGGACGTGCCGGTGGCGCCCTCCAAGGCCAGCTGACCGGGACGGCGCAGGGGCCCCGTGGGGCGGCCCCGGCGATGCCCTAAGCTGGTGGGCATGGCGAAAAACGATGACGTGAAGGCGTTCAAGAAGGCCCAGCGGCAGGCCAAGCGCGCCCAGCGCAAGCAGACCTGGGGCCAGATGTGGCAGGCCTTCAAGCTGCTCAAGGGCCGGGACAAGAAGCTCATCCCGCTGATGGCCCTGGGCTTCTTCGGGCCGATCCTGGTGCTGCTGCTCATCGGGCTGGCGCTCGGCGGGATCTGGGTGTGGTTCCTGCCGCTGCTCGGCATCATGATCGGCGCCACCGTGGCGATGTGGATCTTCTCCACCCGGCTGCAGAACAGCTTCTACGCCGAGGCCGAGGGCCAGGCCGGGGCGGCCGCCTGGGCGCTGGACAACATGCGCTCCGGGGTGGGCATGATCTGGCACGTCAAGACCGGGGTGGTCGCCAACCAGCACATGGACGCCGTGCACCGGGTGGTGGGCAACCCGGGCATCGTGCTCGTCGGCGAGGGCGATGAGCAGCGGGTGCGCGCCATGATGGCCCGGGAGAAGCGCACCCTGGCCCGGATCGTCGGCGAGACCCCCATCTACGAGGTGATGTCCGGCTCCGCCGAGGGCCAGGTGCCGGCGAAGCGGCTGCAGCGGGAGCTGCTGCGCTTCCCGCGCAACTACAACAAGGACGAGGCCACCGCCATCGACCGCAAGCTGCGCACCATGGACGCCAACCGGGACGCCCGCGCGGGCCTGCCCAAGGGGCCGATGCCCAAGGGCGCCTCCACCGCCGGGATGAACCGGCGGGCCCGCCGCGCCGCGGAACGCAAACAGCGCCGCGGATAGTCGCCGCCGCCACATGCAAACCCGGTTGTGCGCTATCGCACAACCGGGTTTCCGCGTAATTTCGCCTTGAATTAGATTAGCTATTGACCTGCGGTGATGCCCTTTCTGCAGGAATCGACGGGCTATGTCACTATGGACACGTGCATATCCTCGTAGATGAACCGCTTCTCGCCCTCATGCTCATCATGGCGATCGGCATCGCCATCGGCCAGATCCGGATCGGCGGGTTCAAGCTGGGCGTCGCGGCGGTGCTCTTCGTCGGCCTCGGCTTCGCCACCGTGGAGCCGGGCATCGAGCTGCCGCCCATCGTCTACATCATCGGGCTGTCCATGTTCGTCTACACCATCGGCCTGGAGTCCGGGCCCGAGTTCTTCGCCAACTTCCGCTCCACCGGCTGGCGGCACAACCTCTTCGGCGCCGCGATGCTCGCCGCGCTGGCCGCGGTGGCCTGGCTGCTCATCCACCTCTTCCCCCTGGACAACATCGAGGGCGTGGGCACCTACACCGGCGCGGTGACCAACACCCCGGCCCTGGCCGCGGTGGTCGACGCGCTGCCCGGGCTGATCGCCGAGGACGCCGACCGGGGC
Source organism: Corynebacterium sphenisci DSM 44792 (assembly GCF_001941505.1). Lineage (NCBI taxonomy): Bacteria > Bacillati > Actinomycetota > Actinomycetes > Mycobacteriales > Corynebacteriaceae > Corynebacterium > Corynebacterium sphenisci. The sequence continues at coordinate 1,738,700 of NZ_CP009248.1, forward strand.
GCCGCCCTGGCGATGCCGGTGGTCGGCTACTCCCTGGCCTACCCCATCGGCGTGCTCGGGGTGATCGCCTCCATCGCCATCATGGCCCGGGTGTTCCGGGTGGATCACGACCGGGAGGCGATGGAGGCCGGGGTGGCGGCGCTGCCGCTGCACACCCGCCGGGTGGAGATCACCGGCGCGGAGCTGCCGGAGGTCGGCGAGATGCCCCGGGTGTTCGGCCTGGACTTCTCCATCTCCCGGATCGAGCACAAGGGCAAGCTGTACGTGCCCGCCGACTCGGACACCGTCGACGCCGGGGACATCGTCACCGTGGTGGCCACCGAGGACGTCATCGAGGAGGTGGCCACCCGGGTCGGCGAACTGCTGCCCGGCGATCCCACCGCGGACGGCCGGCTGGACTTCCGGCGCATCTTCGTCTCCTCGGAGCGGGTGTGCGGGGTGCCGCTGGCGGAGCTGCACACCGAGATGAACGGGATGGTGATCACCCGGGTGCGCCGCGGCGACCTGGACATGGTGGCCTCCCCGGAGATGAAGCTGGAGCTCGGCGACCGGGTGCGGGTGGTGGCCACCCCGGACAGGATCGAGGAGGCCACGAAGTTCTTCGGCGACTCCTACAAGCGCCTCTCCGACGTCAACCTGCTGCCCATGGTGCTGGGCCTGACCCTGGGCATCCTGATCGGCATGATCGAGATCCCGATCCCCGGCGGGGTGGGCCTGAAGCTGGGCTCGGCCGGCGGCCCCCTGGTCGTCGCGCTCATCCTCGGCGCGCTGGGCCGCACCGGCCCGCTGGTGTGGCCCATCCCCTACTCCGCGAACCTCGCCTTCCGGCAGGTGGGCCTGGCGCTGTTCCTCGCCGGCATCGGCACCACCGCCGGCGCCGGGTTCAAGGCGGCGCTGTCCGACCCGGCCTCCCTCATCGTGCTGGGCCTGGCCGGGATCATCGCGGTGACCATGTCCATGGGCACCCTGATCGTGGGCCACAAGGTGCTGCGGATCCCCTTCGGCCAGACCGCGGGCATCCTCGCCGGGCTGCAGACCCACCCGGCGGTGCTCACCTACGTCAACGACCAGTCCCGCAATGAGCTGCCCGCGATGGGCTACACCACCGTCTACCCGATGGCGATGATCGTCAAGATCATCCTCGCCCAGCTGCTCATCGTCACCCTGGTGTGACACCGGGCCCGGTGCGGCCGGGGAGGGCGGCGGCGCCCCGGCCCGGCGCACCCGGCCCCGGGCATGAAAGAACCCGCCAATTTGAGGATGCGCTCTCGCGAGCGCACTAGCCTGGGCGGGTCTTGTTGATCCGGAAGCGTAGGCGCCCACCCCCGGGGCGTCAACCCCGGCGGGCTCAGGCGCGGATCACGGCGGTGCCGGTGGCCCGGTCGTGCATACCGCGCAGATCCGAGTCCTGGATGATCGGCGGCAGCAGCAGCAGGGTGAGGAAGCTGCGCACGAAGGCCCGCCACAGGCCGACCCGCTGGTCGGGCTTGTCGATCCGGGCCACGCCCATGCCGAGCACCGCATGGCCCGGGGTGCGCGCGAAGAGCCACACCGACACCGTGCCCACGATGAGGAAGATGATGAAGGTCCAGGTGGCGGAGAAGGACTGCCAGGCGATGAAGGGGTCGCCGTACTGCTCCATCTGGGACTGGTCGGGGCCGAAGAAGGGGTAGACCAGGGTGGTCAGCATCATCGAGACCAGCCAGTCGATGGCCAGCGCCCCGACCCGGCGGCCCAGGCTGGCCTGGGAGCCGGAGCCGGTGCGCTCCAGGCCCAGGTTCTGCCCGGGGTACTCGGAGAGGTTCTCGGGGTCTTCGTATTGGCCGGGGACCTGGGGGCCCTCCAGCCAGTTGTGCTTCTCGGCCATGCGGTCAGCATAGCCGCCGCGGCGGCGGCCCCGAACCGGGCCGGGGCCGGCCGCCACCGCCGCCGTGACGGGGCCGCGGCGCCGGGGGCCATTGGTTATGCTGGTGTGCATGGCCGTGGGTCAACCCGGCCGCATGCTCCCGCGATCGCACGGGCACCCCGCCCCGCCCGGCGGGGCGCCCGCGCGGCGCGCCGGCGGTGCGGACGTCGACGCCCACCCGGTCGACCGGCGGGGCGCCCCTGCACCCCCTGTCCGAGCCCCGCCGGGGACTCAACCCCCACAAGGAGCATGCACCGTGGCTTTCACCTCCCCCGAGGACGTGGTCAAGTTCATCGAGGACGAGGCCGTCGAGTTCGTCGACGTCCGCTTCACCGACGTCCCCGGCACCGAGCAGCACGTCACCATCCCCGCCTCGGCCTTCGACGTCGACGCCATGGAGGACGGGCTCGCCTTCGACGGCTCGTCGATCCGGGGCTTCACCACCATCGACGAATCCGATATGACCCTGCTGCCGGATCTCGCCACGGCGCGGCTGGACCCCTTCCGCACCGCGAAAACCCTGAACATCCGCTTCTTCGTGCATGACCCCTTCACCCTGGAGCCGTTCAGCCGGGATCCGCGCAACGTCGCCCGCAAGGCCGAGGAGTACCTCGTGTCCACCGGGATCGCGGACACCTGCTTCTTCGGCGCGGAGGCGGAGTTCTACGTCTTCGACTCGGTGCGCTTCGCCACCGGCATCAACGGCGGCCACTACGAGGTGGATTCCGTGGAGGGCTGGTGGAACCGGGGCAAGGAGGCCAATCCGGACGGCTCGGCGAACCTGGGCTACAAGACCCGGGTCAAGGGCGGCTACTTCCCCACCGCGCCCTACGACCACTACCAGGACCTGCGCGACGAGATGTGCAGGGAGCTCGCCGCGGCCGGCTTCGAGCTGGAGCGCGCCCACCACGAGGTGGGCACCGGCGGGCAGATGGAGATCAACTACAAGTTCAACTCCATGCTGCACGCCGCCGATGATCTGCAGTCCTTCAAGTACATCGTGAAGAACGTCGCCTGGCGGGCGGGCAAGTCCGCCACCTTCATGCCCAAGCCCCTGGCCGGGGACAACGGCTCCGGGATGCACGCGCACATGTCGCTGTGGAAGGACGGCGAGCCGCTCTTCCACGACGAGTCGGGCTACGGGGGGCTCTCCGACATCGCCAGGTTCTACATCGGCGGCATCCTGGCGCATGCCGGGGCGGTGCTGGCCTTCACCAACCCGACGCTGAACTCCTACCACCGGCTGGTGAAGGGCTTCGAGGCGCCGATCAACCTGGTGTACTCGCAGCGCAACCGCTCCGCGGCGGTGCGCATCCCGATCACCGGCTCCAACCCCAAGGCGAAGCGGATCGAGTTCCGCGCCCCGGATCCCTCGGGCAACCCCTACCTGGGCTTCGCGGCGATGATGATGGCCGGCCTCGACGGCATCCGCAACCGGATCGAGCCGGACGCGCCGGTGGACAAGGATCTCTACGAGCTGCCCCCCGAGGAGGCCGCCAGCATCCCGCAGGCGCCGACCTCCCTGGAGGCCGCGCTGGCCGCCCTGGAGGCCGATCACGAGTTCCTGCTCGAGGGCGATGTGTTCACCGAGGACCTGATCGAGACCTACATCGCGTACAAGTACGACAACGAAATCGCCCCGGTGCGGCTGCGGCCCACCCCCCAGGAGTTCGAGCTCTACTACGACGTGTAGCGCCCGGCGGGCAGCGTCCCCGCCGCACCACCGGCCGCCCGGCCCCGCATGGGGCCGGGCGGCCGGCCGTGTCCCCGGGGGGGCGCCGCCCGGATGCCCGGGCGGGCGATCCCACCCCGGGGTTCCGGCGGATTCCCGGTTCCCCCACCATCGGACCACCCCCGCGTCCCCCCGTTTTTCCCTCGGCGATCCGCCACCCGCCCCATTCCGGGGGTGCGTGGATGTAGCATGGGTCACTTCCGGGGCGATACATTCCCCGACCACCCCGCGCCGGCGGCCGGCCCGGCCGCCGGCGCCGCGCGGGCGCCCCCGGCGCACCGCGCCACGCACCACCGAAGGACCCCCATGACCCTCGCCCAGCACCTCGCCGATCCCCTCGTGGAACCCGACCTGCACGAGCCCACCGTCTCCCAGGTGGTGGCCGACGCGATCGCCGTCCACGCCGATCACGTCTTCGGCCTGGTCGGCAACGCCAACTCCCATATCGTCTCCTCGCTGACCCGCCGCGGCTTCCCCTACACCGCGGTGCGCCACGAGAGCGCCACGGTCGCCGCCGCGGACGCCTTCCACCGCGCCGGCGGCGGGATCGCGGTGGCCACCACCACCTGCGGGGCCGGGTTCACCAACACGCTCACCGCCCTGGCCGAGGCCGCGAAGGCCCGGATCCCGCTGGTGCTGGTCACCGGCGCCGCCCCGACCGCGCCCCGCCCCTTCGACCTGGACCAGGCCGGGCTGGTGGACGCCCTGGGCGTGCCCCGGCGCACCGCGGCCCCCGGGCGCGCGGGCGCCGAGGCCGCCGCCGCCTTCGCCGAGGCGGCCGCCTCGCGCACCCCGGTGGTGCTCGAGGTGCCCTTCGACGCGCAGACCGCCCCCGCCGGGGCCGGCGCCGCTGCGGCGCCGGCCAACCCGGTGGCAGCCCCCGCCCCGGCCGCACCCGAGCCGGCGGTGGTGGCCGCCCTGGCCCGGCGCCTGGCCGGCGCGGCCCGGCCGCTCATCATCGCCGGGCGCGGGGTGGTCGACTCCGGCACCGCCGGGGCGGTCGCCGCCCTGGCCGAGCGGCTCGGCGCGCTGCACATGCACACCGCGATGGCCGCCAACGTCCTCGGCGGGCCCTGGTGCCTGGGTACCGCCGGCGGATTCGCGCACGCCTCCCGCCTGGGACTCACCCGGGCCGCCGACGTGGTGCTGAGCCTCGGCGCCTCGCACAACGCCTTCCAGGTCCGCGGCGGCCGGCTGCTGGACCCGGCGGCGCACGTCATCCAGGTCGTCGACGAAGCGCATCCGGCGGCCCGGCCGGTCGACGAGCTGGTGCTCGCCGATCTGCGCGACCTGCTGCCGGCGCTGCTGGAGGCCCTGGCCGGGCTGCCCGGGCCCGCGGCGACCTGGCGCGAGGAGCTCGGCGCGCTCGGGCCGGCCGAGGACCGCGCGGCCACCCCGGAGCTGTTCGCGGAAACCGGCGCGGACGGCCGGATCGACCCGCGGGCGGCGCTGCGCCGGATCGACGCGGCGCTGCCGGCGGAGCGCACCGTGGTCACCGACGGCGGGCACTTCCTGGGCTGGGTGCCCAAGCACCTCACCGCCACCGATCCGCATGGCCAGGTGCTGGTGGGCACCGCGGTGCAGTCCATCGGCCTGGGCTTCGGCTCCGCGGTGGGCGCCGCCGCGGCCCGCCCGGGGGCGGCGACGGTGCTGGTCACCGGCGACGGCGGCGGGCTGATGGCGCTGGCCGACCTGGACTCCTTCCTGCGCACCGTGCGCCATGGCGCGGTGGTGGTGCTCAACGACGCCGCCTACGGCGCGGAGCTGCACCAGTACGCCGCCGAGGGCCTGCACACCGCCTCGATGCTGATCGAGGACGTGGACTTCGCCGCCCTGGGCCGCGCCCTCGGCGCCCGCGGGGTGACCGTGGCCGATCCGGCGGACTGGCCGGCCGCGGAGGCCGCCCTCGCCGCACCGGAGGGGGTCACCGTGGTGGACGTGAAGATCTCCCGGGAGGTCGTCGCCGACTTCATCGCCGAGGTGCTCAAGCGCCAGTAGCCGGCCCCGAGGGGCCCCGCGGCGGGCCCACGCGGCGGCCCCCCGGGGGCGTCGCGATGGTTACCTGGCGGCAACACGGGGGAACGGGACGGGAAACACCGGGTACCTAACGTCGGCGACGTCCCCGGATCGGGTACCCCCCGGACCGTGGACGCCACGGGCGCCGGCCGCAGGTTCGTGACCGGCAGGGGCGCCTGCGGCCGGCCCCTCCCGGGGCGGCCCGAAGCCAGCCAACCATCTAGGAGTCATCGTGGGCACCACCTCACCCGAAACCATCGAGCAGCTCATCCGGGACGAGGGCGTCGAATTCGTCGACGTCCGCTTCACCGACGTCCCCGGCACCGAGCAGCACGTCACCATCCCCGCCTCGGCCTTCGACGCCGACGCGATGACCGAGGGGCTCGCCTTCGACGGCTCCTCGGTGCGCGGGTTCACCTCCATCGACGAGTCCGACATGGCCCTGCTGCCGGACCTGGACACCGCCCGGATCGACCCCTTCCGCACCGCGAAGACCCTGAACATCAAGTTCTTCGTGCACGATCCCTTCACCCTGGAGCCCTTCAGCCGGGATCCGCGCAACGTGGCCCGCAAGGCCGAGGAGTACCTGGTCTCCACCGGCATCGCGGACACCTGCTTCTTCGGCGCCGAGGCCGAGTTCTACCTCTTCGACAACGTCCGCTTCGCCACCGGCATGAACGAGGGCTTCTACCGGGTGGACTCCGTGGAGGGCTGGTGGAACCGCGGGGCCGAGGCCAACCCCGACGGGTCGGCCAACCTCGGCTACAAGACCCGGGTCAAGGGCGGCTACTTCCCCACCGCGCCCTACGACCACTACCAGGACCTGCGCGACGAGATGTGCCTGAACCTGGCCGCCGCCGGGTTCGAGCTGGAGCGCGCCCACCACGAGGTCGGCACCGGCGGCCAGCAGGAGATCAACTACAAGTTCAACACCCTGCTGCACGCCGCCGACGACCTGCAGTCCTTCAAGTACATCGTGAAGAACGTCGCCTGGCGCGCCGGCAAGTCCGCCACCTTCATGCCCAAGCCCCTGGCCGGGGACAACGGCTCCGGGATGCACGCCCACCAGTCCCTGTGGGCCGGCGGTGAGCCGCTCTTCCACGATGAGGCCGGCTACGGCGGCCTGTCGGACATCGCCCGCTTCTACATCGGCGGCATCCTCGCGCACGCCGGGGCGGTGCTGGCCTTCACCAACCCGACCCTGAACTCCTACCACCGCCTGGTGCCCGGGTTCGAGGCCCCGATCAACCTGGTGTACTCCCAGCGCAACCGCTCCGCGGCGGTGCGCATCCCGATCACCGGCTCCAACCCCAAGGCCAAGCGCCTGGAATTCCGGGCCCCGGACCCCTCGGCGAACCCGTACTTCGCCTTCGCGGCCATGATGATGGCCGGCCTCGACGGGATCCGCAACCGGATCGAGCCCGATGCCCCGGTGGACAAGGACCTCTACGAGCTGCCCCCGGAGGAGGCCGCGAACATCCCGCAGGCGCCGACCTCCCTGGAGGCCGCCCTCGCCGCCCTCGCGGAGGACAACGAGTTCCTGCAGGAGGGCGACGTGTTCACCCCGGATCTGCTGGAGACCTACCTGGCCTACAAGCACGACAACGAGATCGCCCCGGCCCGGCTGCGGCCCACCCCCCAGGAGTTCGAGCTCTACTACGACGTCTAGCCCCGGACCCTCCTCCACCGTCATCGCGCCGCACCGCGACCCGCCCCGGCGGGCCGCGGTGCGGCGCGATCACGTCCCGCCGGGCGCTCCCGGACCGCCCAGAGCAGCGGTGTTAGCCCGCAGGACCCGCCCCGCAGCCCATGGTGCAGGCGATGCACCCTCCCCCGCGGCCTGTAATATGTTTCTTCGGCGGGATTTTCAGTCCCGCCTATGAGACAAGCGAACACAGTGACGGTCCGCCCTCGCCCGCTCGGGGGTGGACGGGTACCTGGAACCCCCCGGAGGCCACCCCGGCGCCGCGGCCCGCCCCACCACCGGGCGCGGTCGCGCGGCGGAGGCAGTCCCCGTCGCGTGAACCCCGGAAAGGCTGGGCACACCACCCCATGACCGGTTTTCCAGATAACCCCCGCATCGACTTCCTCTACCTGGACGAGGAGGACATGCTCGCCGCCGGCGTCGACGACGCCGCGAAATGCGTCGAGTGCATGGAGGAGACGCTGATCCTGCTCGCCGAGGGCGACTTCCGGATGGCCGGCGCCTCGGCGAACTCCCATGGCGCGCAGATCAACTTCCCCGCCGACCCCGAGCATCCCAGGATGCCCGCGGACGGCCCGGACCGGCGCTTCATGGCCATGCCGGCCTACCTCGGCGGCCGCTTCGGCACCGCCGGGGTGAAGTGGTACGGCTCCAACGCGGAGAACCGCGAGCACGATCTGCCGCGCTCCATCCACGTCTTCGTGCTCAACGACGCCACCACCGGCGCGCCCCTGGCCATCATGAGCGCCAACCTGCTCTCCGCCTACCGCACCGGCGCGGTGCCCGGCGTGGGCGTCAAGCACCTCGCCCTCGCCGAGGCCGAGACCGTGGGCATCATCGGCCCCGGCGTGATGAGCCGCACCATCCTCGGCTCGGCGCTGTCCCAGCGCCCCGGCATCCGCACCGTGAAGGTCAAGGGCCGCTCGCGCCGGTCCACGGAGAAGGCCGTGGCCTGGATCCGCGAGACCTACCCGCAGCTGACCGAGGTGCGCGTGGTGGACAGCGAGCGCGAGGCGATCGAGGGCTCCGACATCGTCATCGCCGGCACCTCCACCTCCCCGGACGGCCCGGAGGGCTTCCCGCATTTCCGGCGGGAGTGGATCAAGCCCGGCGCGCTGCTGCTGATGCCGGCCGCCGCCCGCCTCGACGACGACTTCGTCACCTCCGAGGAGGCCAACCTGGTGGTCGACTACCGCGGCCTGTACCAGGAGTGGTTCCACGAGAACGGCCCCGGCGTCACCTACGAGCGGCTGCTGGGCATCCCCGGCAACCGCTGGTGGGATATGAAGGAGGAGGGCACCCTCCCCGAGGAGCGGATCGTCAACATCGGCGACATCGCCGCCGGCCGCGCCCCCGGGCGCGAGAACGACGAGCAGATCTTCTGCTACTCCATCGGCGGCATGCCGGTGGAGGACGTCGCCTGGGCCACCGACCTCTACCATGCGGCGAAGGAGCGGGGCATCGGCACCACCCTGAACCTCTGGGAGACCCCGCGGCTGGCCTGAGCGGCCGCCGCGACCCGCGCCCCCGGCGCCCGGGCGGCCCCGCCCGGACCCGGACAACCGAATACCCAACCAAGCACCATCTGAATCAGGGATTGATTTACCGTGGCTTTCGAAAGCCCGTCTGACATCGTGTCGTTCATCAGGGACCGGGGGATCCGCTGGGTCGACGTCCGCTTCACCGATGTGCCGGGGGTGATGCAGCACCTGTCCATCCCCGCGCACCAGTTCGACGAGGAGGCCATGATCGACGGGCTCGCCTTCGACGGCTCCTCGATCAGCGGCTACACCTCGGTGGACAACTCCGACATGAACCTGGTGCCGGACATCTCCACCGCCTACGTCGACCCCTTCCGGGAGTCGCCGACGCTGAACATGATGTTCTTCGTGCAGGACCCGCACACCACCGAGCCCTTCTCCCGGGACCCGCGCAACATCGCGCTGAAGGCGGAGAAGTACCTCGCGTCCACCGGGATCGCGGACACCTGCTTCCTCGGCTCCGAGGCGGAGTTCTACATCTTCGACAAGGTCCGCTACGACACCACCTCCAACCGCTCCTTCCACGAGGTCGACTCCGTGGAGGGCTGGTGGAACTCCGGGAAGGAGTACAACCCGGACGGCTCCCGCAACCTGGGGCACAAGGTGCGCACCAAGGGCGGCTACTTCCCGGTGGCCCCCTACGACCACCTGGAGCACCTGCGCGACGAGATCGGCGAGACCCTGGACTCCATCGGCTTCACCGTGGAGCGCGCCCACCACGAGATGGGCTCCGGCGGCCAGCAGGAGGTCAACTACAAGTTCAACACCCTGCTGCACGCCGCCGATGACCTGCAGACCTTCAAGTACATCGTGAAGAACGTGGCCAAGCGCAACGGCCGCTCCGCGACCTTCATGCCCAAGCCCCTGGCCGGCGACGGCGGCTCCGGGATGCACGTGCACCAGTCGCTGTGGAAGGACGGCGAACCGCTCTTCCACGACGAGGGCGGCTACGGGGGCCTGTCGGACCTCGCCCGGTTCTACATCGGCGGGATCCTGGAGCACGCCGGGGCGGTGCTGGCCTTCACCAACCCGACCCTGAACTCCTACCACCGCCTGGTGCCCGGGTTCGAGGCCCCGATCAACCTGGTGTACTCCCAGCAGAACCGCTCCGCGGCGATCCGGATCCCGCTGACCGGGCCGAACCCGAAGGCCAAGCGGATCGAGTTCCGCGCCCCGGACGCCTCCGGCAACCCCTACCTGGGCTTCACCGCGATGCTCATGGCCGGCCTGGACGGGATCCGCAACCGCATCGAGCCGCCCGCGCCGGTGGACAAGGACCTCTACGAACTGCCCCCCGAGGAGGCCAAGGGCATCCCCACGGTGCCCACCTCCCTGGAGGCGGCGCTGCACGCCCTGGAGGACGACCACGAGTTCCTGGTCGCCGGGGACGTGTTCACCGAGGACCTCATCGAGGCCCATATCCGGCACAAGTTCGACGAGGAGATCGTGCCCGCCCGGCTGCGCCCGACCACCCAGGAGTTCGAGCTCTACTACGACTGCTGACCGCCGCGCGCGCCCCGCGCGGCCCACGGCCCCGGCCCCCGCATCCCGCGGGGGCCGGGGCCGTCCGCCCTCACGCGGGCGGGGCTCAGGCCTCCAGGGCGGCGCCGGTGCGCTCGGGCAGGGTGAACGCCGCCGCGGCGGCGAGCACGAAGGCCGCGGCGAAGACCCCGAAGACCAGGCCCTGGCCCCCGGGCAGCAGCAGCGGCACCACCAGCGGCGCGGCGATCGAGGCCAGCCGCCCGAAGGCCGCGGCCGACCCGGTGCCGGAGCCGCGGGTGGCGGTGGGGTAGAGCTCCGGGCCGATCGCGTACAGCGCGCCCCAGGCGCCCAGGTTGAAGAAGGACAGCGCGCAGCCGGCGGCGATGACCTGCCACACGTCCCCGGAGAAGCCGAAGGCGGCGGCGGCCACCGCGGAGCCGGCGAGGAAGGCCGCCAGGGTCACCCGGCGCCCCCAGCGCTCGATGAGCCAGGCGGCCAGGGCGTAGCCGGGCAGCTGGGCCAGGGTGATGACCAGGGTGTAGCCGAAGGAGCGGACCAGGTCGAAACCGCGGTCCACGAGCAGGCTGGGCAGCCAGATGAAGGCCCCGTAGTAGGAGAAGTTGATGCAGAACCACACCGCCCACAGCGCCGCGGTGCGCGCCCGCAGCCGGGCCGACCAGATCGACTCGCCCTCGCCGCGGGCCCCCTCCGGCGCCGCCGGCGGCGCGGCCCGGTCGGCGGCGGGCCGCGCGGTGCGGCCCGCGGCGGCCTCGAACTCGGCGACGATCGCCTCGGCCTCGTCGGCCCGGCCCCGGGTCTCCAGGAAGCGCACCGACTCCGGCAGCCGCGCCCGCACGTAGATGGCGTAGGCCGCCGGCACCACCCCCAGGGCCAGCGCCCAGCGCCAGCCGTCCGCCCCGGCGGGGATGATGAGGTAGCCGATGAGCGCGGCGAGCAGCCAGCCCAGCGCCCAGAAGGCCTCCAGGATGACCAGCACCCGGCCCCGGATCCGCTTCGGCGCGAACTCGGCGACCAGGGTGGAGGCCACCGGCAGCTCCGCGCCCAGGCCCAGGCCCACCACGAAGCGCAGCGCCATCAGCGCGCCCACCCCGGCGGCCAGGGCGGAGGCGCCGGTGGCGATGCCGTAGACCAGCAGGGTCAGCGCGAACACCTGGCGGCGCCCGATCCGGTCGGCGAGCAGCCCGCCGAGGGCGGCGCCCAGGGCCATCCCGATGAAGCCCACCGAGCCCAGCCAGGACAGCTGTGTGGTGGAGAGGTTCCACTGCACCGCCAGCGCCGCCATCACGAAGGAGATGAGCCCCACGTCCATCGCGTCCAGGGCCCAGCCGACCCCCGATCCGAGCAGCAGCCGGCGGTGTTTTCCGGTGAAGGGCAGGCCGTCGAGGCGTTCCGTGCGGGTCAGCATGGGGGCAAGGTAGCAGAGCCTCACCCACCCCCGGGGGGTGAAACCGGGGGCGGCCACCGAAGCGACACGCCGATTTCACCCGCCCGCAACCTGGGGCGGCGCCCGGGCAGGATCGGGGGCGGATCCGATGCATCGAGGAGGCGCCATGACCCCGGACTGGGTGACCGCGATCGCCGCGGTGGCCACCGCGGTGATCACCCTGGGCGCGGCGCTGGTCGCGCTCGGCCAGCTGCGCGCCGCACGGGAGGAGCAGCGGCAGGTCAACCGGCCGATGATGATCGCCGAATACGAGTTCCCGGCCGGGGGCGGGGCGCCGCAGGGGATTTCGGTGCAGAACATCGGCCGGACCATCGCCCACGATGTGCGGATCAGCTTCGAGCCGCCGCTGCCCGGCCCCCCGCCGGGGCCGACCGCGGGGCAGGGCCCCGGGGCGCTGACCGCGAGCGCGCTGGCGCGCACCACCTTCGGCACCTGGGCCCCGGGGCAGCGGCTGCGGGTGCCGCTGCGGCCCCCGCACCCGGCGGACGCCGGCGCCGCGGCACCGCACGAGGGCGCCCCGGGCCGCCGGCGGATCCGCATCCGCTACCGCGGCCATGACGGCCGCGGGCACGAGGAGACCCTGGAGCTCGACTCCGCGATCGGCGCCGGGGCGCTCATCGGCGAGGGGGAACCGACCCGGATCCGGCGGGAGCTGGCCGGGATCCGCGCCGAGATGCGCCGGATCGCCCGGGGCCGGTGACCGCCGACCGGGCCCGCCGCGGGGGATGAAGATTCCTCACCCGTAATCATCCGACATCCCGCGGGCACCTGGTCTTTCGCAAACGCCATCAATCCTTTAGGCTTGCCTGAGGACTGTTCCGTCGCATTACCACAACGAGAGAAGCGTTCCCCATATGAATCGTCGCCCCCAGGGGATCCGACTGCGCGCCATCGCCGTCGCCGGAGCCATCGCGCTCGCCGGCGCCGGGCTGCCGCTGCTCGCCGGATCCGCCGCCGCCCAGGATGCGCCCTCGGGCAGCTCCGCGCTGCCGAACATCACCGACAAGCTGCCCGACCTCCCCTCGGGGTCGCTGACCCCCGGGCCCTCGGACATCCCGAATCTGCCCATCCCCGGGCTGCCCGGCGGGAAGAAGTCCGGGGAGCCGGCCATGGATCTGTCGAAGTCCACCGGCCTGGCCGATGGGGAGACGATCACCATCACCGGCACCGGCTACCGCCCCGATGACGGGGTGTACATCGCGCAGACCATCGAGAAGCCCAAGGTCGGCTTCCCGCAGACCTACGGCGAGGCCGTGAAGGTCACCCCGGACGAGTCCGGCTCCTTCACCGCGAAGCTGCCGGTCAACGTGGTCTTCGGCGAGGTGGACTGCCGGAAGACCGACTGTTACGTCGGCTCCTTCACCGCCTTCCCGAACCTGGTGGACCGCACGCAGGACGTGTGGAAGCCGATCTCCTTCGCCGCGGGCGTCAAGCCCGCCGCCGGGGCCGCCGGCACGGGCGACGCCGGCAAGGGCGATTCCGGCAAGGGCAATTCCGGCCCGGCCGCCACCGGCGGCGGCGACTCGGCGACCTCGAAGTCCTCCTCCGGGGCGACCGTCACGGTCAGCCCGGTCAGCGGGCTCAAGCCCGCCGGGGACACCGTGCGGGTCGTCGGCCGCGGTTTCAAGACCTCCGGCAACGGCGTCTACGTCGGCCTGGTCGACGTGGCGAAGTTCAGCCCGATCAACCGGGACGCCTTCGCCCCGGGCACCGTCTGGGTGGCCCGGAACAACAACAAGCTGAAGGAGGACGGCTCCTTCGCGATCGACCTGCCGGTGCAGGCCAAGTTCAACGACACCGACTGCACCAAGGTCGAATGCGCCGTCTACACCTTCGCCGCGCACGGTTCCCCGGACCGCAGCCAGGACACCTCCACCCCCGTGAAGTTCGCCGCCGGCGCGGCCGGCACCGGCACCGGCGGCACCGACTCGGGCAAGGGCACCGACTCCGGCGCGGGCACCGGCACCGACTCGAACGCCTCCGGTGACTCCGGCACCTCCGGCGCCTCCGGCACCGGCACCGCGTCGAACTCCTCCGGGGTCTCCGTCTCGGCCACCCCGACCACCGGGCTGAATCCGGCCGGGGACACCGTCACGGTCAGCGGCAGCGGCTTCAAGACCGGCGAGCCCGGCATCTACGTCGGCATCGCCGCCAACGACAACTTCTCCCCCACCAACCAGGACGCCTTCGGCCCGGACACCATCTGGGTCGCGGAGAAGAACGGCCGGATGAGCTCCGACGGCTCCTTCACCGTCTCCCTGCCGGTGCAGGCGAAGTTCGGCTCCACCAACTGCCTGACGCAGCGCTGCTCCATCTTCACCTTCGCCGCGCACGGGTCCTCGGACCGCAGCCAGGACACCGCCACCCCGGTGGGCTTCACCGGCGGCGTCGCCCCCGGCGCCGCCGGCGAGACCCCCGAGGCCAAGGCCGGCTCGGGCGGCACCAGCGGCGGCAACTACGCCGCCGCCGGCTCCGACGCCGACTCCGACGATGACGCCGACTCCGCGTCCTCCTCGAACGGCTCGCTGTCGGTGACCGCCTCGCCGACCACCATCGCCGCGAAGGGCTCCACCCCGGTGACCGTCTCCGGCTCCGGCTTCTCCACCGACGGCCCCGGCATCTACGTCGGCGTCGCCGAGAAGTCCAAGTTCTCCCACGTCGACGCCTCCGTCTTCGGTGCCGTGGAGTTCATCCGGGCCTCCGAGATGGGCTCCGACGGGTCCTGGTCCACCACCCTGGACATCTCCCCGGTGTTCCCCTCCGGCAACTGCATCGACAACCAGTGCGCCATCTTCACCTTCGCCGCGCACGGGTCCTCCGACCGCAGCCAGGACACCGCCACCGACATCACCGTCTCCGGCAGCGAGAAGGAGAAGGAGGAGGCCCGCAAGGCCGCCGAGGAGGAGAAGGACAAGGCCGACAAGGAGGGCACCGACGGCAAGGACAAGGCCGGCATGGTCGGCTCCGATGACGCCGCCGACGCCGACGTCGACCGCACCGCCAAGTCCAGCGGCCTCGGCTACTTCGGCTTCGGCCTGCTCGGCTTCATCCTCGGCGGGATCGTCGTGTTCCTGATCGGCGCCGCCCGGCGCAAGAAGGACCGCGAGCAACCCGCCGCGTAGCACCCCCGCCCCGCGCCCCGCGCGAGGCGCCGCCGGCCCGCCCCACCCGGGGCGGGCCGGCCGCATACCCCCACAACCGCACAGGAGGAACCCCCATGCACCGCACCATCATCACCCGCGCCGGCCTCGCCGGGCTCGCCGCCGCCGCCCTGGCCCTCGGCGCCTGCTCCGACGACGACTCCGCCGGCATCGACGCCGGCGCCAGCGCCGAGATCACCACCGAGGCAGCCACCGGCGACGCCGCCGGGACCGCCACCAGCGAGGACGGCTCGGTGACGGTCACCGTCGACCCCGCCACGGATCTCCAGGACGGCCAGCGGGTGGCCATCGACATCACCGGCGCCGACCCGGAGATGGGCTACTACGTGGCGGTGTGCACCGGCGAGAAGCAGGGCCCGGTGCCGGTGTGCATCGGCGACCGCGACGCCGGCGGCACCCAGCTGTGGATCACCAACAAGTACGAGGACGGCACCATCCCCGAGGACGGCCACGTCACCGACGAGCTCACGGTCACCCGCACCGGGCGGAGCGAGGACGGCACCGACATCGACTGCGCCGCCGAGGAGTGCACCCTGAAGGTCTTCGGCGATCACGCCAACGGCTTCGTCGACGTCGCCGATGTGCCGCTGACCTTCGCCGAGTAGGGCCGCGCCCGCACCGGGCGGGGCGGGGCTACTCCCCCGCCCCGCCGGGGCCCGCGCCCGCGCCGGCCGGCCATACCCCGGAGGCACCGCGGCGATGGGTGCCCACCAGGTTGGTGTCCACCACCCCGATCGCCTCCATCAGGGCGAACATGGTGGTCGGCCCGACGAAGCGGAAGCCCGCGGCCTTGAGCTCGCGGGCCAGCGCCGCCGACTCCGCGGAGCGGGTGGGCACCTCCGCCATGGTGCGCGGCGCCGGGGTCGCCGCGGGCCGGTGCGACCACACCAGGCCCGCCAGGCCGCCGCGCCCGCGCAGCCGCAGCGTCGCCGCGGCATTGCCGATGGTCGCCTCGATTTTGGCGCGGTTGCGCACAATCGCCGCATCGTCGAGGAGCCGCGCCACGTCGGCCCGCCCGAAGGCGGCGACCGCCGCCGGGTCGAAGCCGGCGAAGGCGGCGCGGAAGGCCTCCCGCTTGCGCAGGATGGTCGCCCAGGACAGCCCCGACTGGAAGGCCTCCAGGCTCAGCCGCTCGAAGACGCCCCGCTCATCGCGCACCGGCATCCCCCACTCCCGGTCGTAGTAGTCGCGCAGCAGCGGATCGGCCGCCGCCCAGGGCGGCCGGAGCAGCCCGTCGGGCCCGCGGACCGGGCCGCCGCGCGGATCCGGGGCGGGCACCGGGCTCAGCGCACCTCGGTGGCGTCGATGGACTCGGCGATGAAGGCCTTGACCGCCTCGGCGTCATTGGGCAGGTCGGTGACGTGCCGGCCGGCGTCCATCACCCCGGCGAAGCGCTCCGGCACCTCCGGGTCCGCCCCGGTGGCCTCCCGGATGGTGTCCGCGAACTTCACCGGCAGCGCGGTCTCCAGGCAGACGATCGGGGTGGCCACCCGATCCCGCAGGCCCCGGGCGACGTGGATGCCGTCGGCGGTGTGCGGGTCCACCAGCACGCCCAGCCGGGAGTGCAGATCGGCGATCACGGCGACCCGGTCGGCGTGCGTGGATCGGCCGGAGAGGAAGCCGAAGCGGCCCGCGGCATCGGCGAAGGAGGGGTCGTCGGCCAGGGAGAACCCGCCCTCGCGGACCCGGCGCCCGAAGAGCTCGGCGGTCCGGTCGGCGTCCCGGCCCAGCAGGTCGAAGACGAAGCGCTCGAAGTTCGAGGCCCGGGAGATGTCCATCGAGGGCGAGGAGGTCGCCTCGGTCTCCGCGGCGGTGCGCACCCGGTAGTCGCCGGTGCGGAAGAACTCGTCGAGCACGTCGTTCTCGTTGGTGGCCACGATCAGCCGGTCGATGGGCACCCCCATGGACTTGGCGATGTGCCCGGCGCAGATGTCGCCGAAGTTGCCGGTGGGCACGGCGAAGGACACCCGCTCGGCGTCATCCTCGGTGACCCGGATCCAGCAGGAGACGTAGTAGACCACCTGGGCCATCAGCCGCGCCCAGTTGATGGAGTTCACCGCGCCGATCCGGCGGGCCGCCTTGAACCCGGCGTCCGCGGAGACCGCCTTGACCACGTCCTGGCAGTCGTCGAAGACCCCGTCCAGGGCGATGTTGAAGATGTTCGGGTCGTCCAGGCCGAACATCTGGGCCTGCTGGAAGGGGGTCATCCGGCCGGCGGGGGTGAGCATGAACACCCGGATCCCGGTGCGCCCGCGCATCGCGTACTCCGCCGAGGAGCCGGTGTCCCCGGAGGTGGCGCCGAGGATGTTCAGGGTCTCCCCGCGGCGGCCCAGCTCGTACTCGAAGAGCTCCCCGAGCAGCTGCATGGCCATGTCCTTGAAGGCCGCGGTCGGGCCCATGGACAGGTGCCCGATGTGCAGCCCGTCCTCCAGTTCGCTCACCGGCACGATCTGCGGGTCGGAGAACACCGGGGTGCGGTAGGCCCGGTGCACGATGGCGCGCAGGTCCTCGGCGGGGATGTCGTCGACGAAGAGGGAGAGCACCTCGAAGGCCAGCTCGGCGTAGCCGGATTCGGCGAGCACCCTGCGCCAGCGGGCCAGGTCGGCCGCGTCGACGCGGGGGTAGGCGGCGGGCAGGTACAGGCCGCCGTCGGGGGCGAGCCCGCCGAGCAGGATGTCGGAGAAGGCCGCCGGGGTCGCCTGGGGGTCACGCGTCGAGATGTAGTCCACGGCACACAGGGTACAAGGTCGCCGCCGCCGCCCCGGCCCGCCGGGCCGGCGGCCCCGGCGGGGCGGTGGCTCAGTTGTCCGGGATGGTGCCCCGGTGGGCGACCCGCGCCCCGTCCCAACGGTACTCCACGTCCTGGTAGTGGTGCGGGGCCATGACATGGGGCTCACCGGCCTCGTTGAGCGCCCGCCAGTCCTTGTAGCGCACCTGGACGACCTCCCCGTCGCCGGCGACGTGCATCGCCTGCTGCGGGTTGAGGGTGTCCACGCCGAGGTAGCGGCCGTGGTGGAAGAACATCAGCCTGGTGCCGAACTGGGCGCTGCCCTGGGGCTGCTGCACCAGCAGCGCGTAGGTCAGCGGCCCGCAGATCTCGTAGTTGGATTCGCCGTCGAACTCCCAGCGCTGCCCGGCCCCCGGGGGATCGATGGAGTCGATGTGCGCGGCGACGGCCTCCGCGGCGGTGCCCTCGCAGGCGAGGATCCCCTCGCCGTCGCCGCCGGCGCCGCGGCCGGGGCGCGGGACGGTGCTCGTGGTGGTCGCGGTGGTCGCGGCGTCCCGGGGGCCGGCGCCCGCGGTGGGATCGGGCCGGTCGGCGTCGGCGTCGTGGTCGCCGCCGGCCGGGGCGGCGGTGCCCGCGGTGGCCGCGCCCCGGTCGCCGGGGCCGGCGCCGGGTTCGCCGCCGGCGCAGCTGGCGAGCAGCGCCGCGGCGGCGATGGCGGCGAACGCGATCCGGCCGCGGCGCGGGCGGGGGCCGGTCGGGGGGATCGGGGACGGCCGGACGGCGTCGTGCATGTCGATCACCTTTCTCCTCGGCGGCGAGCGTACCGCCGGGGCGGCCGCCCGCGCCGGGGCGCCGCCCCGCGGGGGTAGCCTGTGGCGGTCCCGATCCCCGCCGCCGACCCGCCCGCAGGAGCGCCCCCGATGAACCGCACCCGCCCCACCGCATCGCGCCGGCCGGATCCGCGCCGCGCGGTGGCGGTGTGGGCGGCGGCGACCGCGGTGTACGTGGTGGCGATCCTGGGCCGGACCTCCTTCGGGGTTGCCGGGGTCGACGCGATCGACCGCTTCGGGGTGGACGCCTCCCGGCTGGCGGTGTTCACCGCGGTGCAGGTCGGCGTGTACGCGGCGGCGCAGATCCCCGCCGGGATGCTCATCGACCGCTGGGGCGCCCGGCGCAGCCTGGTCGGCGGGGCCCTGGTGATGGCCGCCGGCCAGCTGGTGCTGGCGGCCACCGCCGGCTACCCGGCGGCGGTGGCCGCCCGGGTGCTGGTCGGCGCCGGCGACGCCGGGGCCTTCCTCTCGGTGATGCGGCTGCTGCCGACCTGGTTCGACATGCGGCGCACCCCGCTGTTCACCCAGCTGACCTCGGCGCTCGGCCAGGCCGGGCAGTTCCTCTCCGCGGTGCCCTTCCTGGCGCTGCTGCACGGCCCCGGCTGGACCCCGGCCTTCACCGCCCTGGCCGCCGCCGGCGCGCTGGTGGCGCTGCTGGCCTGGCTGGCGGTGCGCGACGCCCCCGGGGACGCCGCCGCGGCGGGCGCGGCCGCGGGGCCGGGGCCGGGCCCGCGGGCGGCGCTGGGCGCGGTGCTGCGCCACCCCGCCTGCTGGCAGGGCTTCTTCACCCACTTCACCGGGCTGCTCTCCATGGGCGTGTTCACCCTGCTGTGGGGGATGCCGCTGATGACCCTGGGCCAGGGCATGACCCCGGCCGCCGCGGGCCGGGTGCTGGTCTGGTTCACCGTGGCGACCATCGCCGCCGGGCCGGCGGTGGGGCTGCTCTCCGCCCGACTGGGCGCCCGCCGGCCGGCCGCGGCGCTGGCCGGCGGGCTCATCATCGCCGCCGCCTGGACCTGGTTCCTCGCCCCGGCCGAGCCCCGCGGCCCGGCCGCGGCCACCGCCCTGGCGGTGCTCGTGGCGGTGTGCACCCCGGTGGCGAACACCGGCTTCGACACGGTGCGCGAACGGGTGGACCGGCGGGTGCTCGCCGCCGGCACCGGGCTGGCGAACATGGGCGGGTTCCTGGCCACCATGGCCGCCGCCCAGGGCATCGGGCTGGCCCTGGACGCCGCCGCCCCCGACGGCGCCTACGGCTGGGCGGATTTCCGGCTCGCCTTCCTGGCCATGGCCGCGGTGTGGGCCGTGGGCATGATCGGGCTGGCGGTGACCTCCCGGGCGGATCTCGCCCCGCGCCGGCCCCGGCCGGTGCGCCCCGCCGGCGGGCGCCCCACCGGTGGGCGCCCCGGGTGAGCGCCGCTCCCCCGCCCCGGGGCGCGCGACGGCGCCGAGTAGGGTCGATGGCCATGTCCGAGCGCACCATCTCCTCGCCCTTCCGGGACACCCTCGCCGAGATCACCGAGCGCTGCCGACCCGGTGACGAGGGCGCCAACGCCGACTACATCGGCGGCCTCGCCGCGGTGGACCCGGCCCTCTACGCCACCGCGGCGATCACCCCGGACGGCGATCTCTACGCCTTCGGCGACGCCGATCACGAGTTCACCATCCAGTCCATGTCCAAGCCCCTGGTCTACGGGCTGGCGATCGAGGAGCTGGGCCTGGCCGCGGTGCTGCGCCGGGTGGGCGTGGAGCCCTCCGGGGACTCCTTCAACTCCATCTCGCTCTCCCCCGGCGGCCGGCCGGTGAACCCCATGATCAACGCCGGGGCGCTGGCCGTGCACGGGCTGCTGCACGACCGGATCCTGGACTGCTCCGCCGCGGACCCCGATGAGCTGGTGCTCGACGGGCTCTCCCGCCTGGCCGGCCGCCGGCTCACCGTGGACGAGGAGCTCTTCGCCGACGAGGCCGCCACCGGCTACCGCAATCTGGCGATCGCGAACCTGCTGCGCTCGGCGGGCACCATCGAGGGCAACCCCCGGCACGTCTACGAGGGCTACTGCCGGCAGTGCTCGATCCGGGTCACCGTCCGGGATCTGGCGATGATCGGGGCGACCCTGGCCGCCGGCGGGATCCACCCGGCCACCGGGGAGCGGGTGCTGCGCGCGGAGACGGTGCAGTGGGTGCTGTCCGTGATGAGCACCTGCGGCATGTACGACTCCGCCGGGTCCTGGATGAACACCGTGGGCATCCCCGCGAAATCCGGGGTCTCCGGGGGCATCCTCGGGGTGATCCCCGGCCAGCTGGCGATCGTGGCCTTCTCCCCGCGGCTGGACGAGGTGGGCACCTCGGTGCGCGGGGCCCGGTTCTTCCGCACCGCCTCCGCCGAGCTGGGCCTGCACATGATGCGCATCACCGGCCGGCCCACCGGGGCGCTGCGCAACCGGGCGGTGGTGGACTTCGACGATGACGGGGTGCGCGACACCACCCTGCTGCGCCTCTACGGCGACATCGACTTCACCTCCTACGAGTCCATCGACCGGGAGGTGATCTACGACGCGGAGCGGCACCGCTCCCTGTTCCTGGATCTGGTGGAGGTCCGCTCCATCGGCGCGGTCGCCGCGGCGCACATCCACCGGCTGCTGGACCGGATCTCCGGGGAGGTGCGGGTCTTCGTGCACGACCCGGCCGAACTGCTCGAGCACGACCGGCATCCGCAGGTCACCTGGGTGGACGCGGCCACGGTGCGCGAGTACCGCTCCACCCGGTCCAGTTGAGCGACCCGGCCGCGGCTACCCTGATCCGGGTCCCGCGGCGGCATGGCCCGGGACGGCATCATCGGCGCACCGGCATGGAGGGTGAGTGGAGTTGAGGATCGGCGTGATCACGGGCAGCACCCGCGGCGGCAACCGGGGGGCGGCGATCGGCGACGCGGTGGTCGCCGCGCTGGCCGGGCGGGCCGATGTCGAGGTCGCGGATCTGCGGGTGGCGGATTTCGATCTGGGCCTGCTGGCGGATCCGGTGCTGCCGGCGCACGCCGACGGCCGCTACGCGGACCCGGCCACCGCGCGCTGGGCGGCGGCGGTGGCGCCCTGCGAGGCCTTCATCTTCGTCACCCCCGAGTACAACGCGGCGCCCCCGGCGGCGATGAAGAACGCGGTGGACCTGCTGTGGGCGGAGTGGCGGGCCAAGCCGGTGGGCTTCGTCGGCTACGCCTTCAACGGGGCGGTGCGCGCCATCTCGCATTGGCGCGACATCACCGCCAACCTGGGCATGCGGGTGGTGCAGCCGGCGGTGACCGTGAACCTGGCCACCGACTACCCCGACGGCGGGTCCTTCACCCCGGCCGGGGATTTCGCGGACCGGCTGCACGGCCTGGTCGACGCGCTGCTCGCCGAACGGGGCTGAGGCCCCCGGGGGCCGCGCCCCGCGCCCCGGCCGCTCGGCCGGGCGCGGAGCGCGGGGCGGCTCAGCCGGCGAGTTCGGCGCGCACCCGCCGCGCCGCGGCGACCATGTTGCGCAGCGCCGGGACGCACTCCTCCGGGCGCCGGGTCTTCAGCCCGCAGTCCGGGTTCACCCACAGCCGGTCCGCGGGCACCGCCGCGGCGGCGCGGCGCAGCGACTCGGCGAGCTCCTCCACCCCGGGCACCCGCGGGGAGTGGATGTCGTAGATGCCCGGCCCGATGCCCAGGGCGAAGCCGGCGCGGTCCAGGTCGGCGACGATGCCCATGGTGGACCGGGCCGCCTCGATGGAGGTGACGTCGGCGTCCAGGGCGGCGATGGAGTCGATGAGCTCCCCGAACTCCGAGTAGCACATGTGCGTGTGGATGGCGGTGGCCGGCGCGGCGCCGGCGGTGGCCAGCCGGAAGGCGCGCACCGACCAGTCCAGGTAGGCGGGCCGATCCGCGGCCCGCGGGGGCAGCAGCTCGCGCAGCGCCGGCTCGTCGACCTGGATGATGGCCAGCCCGGCGGCCTCCAGGTCGGCGACCTCGTCGCGGATCGCCAGCGCCACCTGGGCGGCGGTGTCCGCGGCCGGGATGTCCTCCCGGACGAAGGACCAAGCGAGCATGGTCACCGGCCCGGTGAGCATGCCCTTGACCGGCCGGTCGGTGAGCGAGGCGGCGAAGCGGGCCCAGTCCACGGTCATCGGCCGCGGCCGGGCGACGTCGCCGAAGAGGATCGGCGGGCGCACGCAGCGGGTGCCGTAGGACTGCACCCAGCCGGCGGCGGTGGCGGCGTAGCCGTCGAGCTGCTCGGCGAAGTACTGCACCATGTCGTTGCGCTCCGGCTCCCCGTGCACCAGCACGTCCAGGCCGAGGTCCTCCTGCAGGGCGATCACCTCGCGGACCTCCTCGCGCATCCGCTCCCGGTAGGCGGCCTCGTCGATCTCGCCGGCGCGCAGCCGCGCCCGGGCGGCGCGCAGCTGGGCGGTCTGCGGGAAGGAGCCGATGGTGGTGGTCGGCAGCGGCGGCAGCGCGGTGGCCGCCGCCTGCGCGGCGGCGCGCTCCGGGTAGGGGGCGCGGGCCAGGTCGGCCTCGTCGACGGCGGCGACCCGCTCGCGCACCGCGGCCCGGTGCAGCCGGGGGTCCTCGGCGGTGAGCCGGGCCGCCCGCCGGGAGGCGGCCAGCGCCCCGGCGATGGCCCGCTCCGGGTCCGCCGCGGCCAGGGCGGTGGCCAGGGCGGCGACCTCGGTGATCTTCTCCTCGGCGAAGGCCAGCCGGGCGACCAGCTCGGGATCGCGTTCGGCGAGCGCGGTTTCCGCGGCCAGGCCGTAGGGCACGTGCAGCAGGGAGCAGGAGGTGCCCACGGCCAGATGCCCCACCTGGGGGGCCAGCGCGCGCAGGGTGGCCAGGGCGGCGTCGAGATCGGCGCGCCACACGTTGCGGCCGTCGACGATCCCGGTGAGGAGGGTCTTGTCCGCGAATCCGGCGGGCAGCCGCTCCGGGACGCCCCCGGCGACCAGGTCCAGGCCCACCGCCTCCACCGGGGCGGCGGCGAGCAGGTCCAGGGCCGGGCCGGGGTCGCCGAAGTAGGTCTGCACCAGGATCGCGGGCCGATCCGGGGTCTCGCCGAGGGCGGCCAGGGCCCGCCGGGCGGCGTCGAGCTCCGCCTCGCCGAGATCGGTGACCAGGGCGGGCTCGTCGATCTGCACCCAGTCGGCGCCGGCGACGCGCAGCCGGGCGAGCAGGGTGCGGTAGTGCGGCAGCAGCTCCTCCAGCTTGTCCAGCGGGTCGAAGCCGGCGGCGGCGCCGGCGGCGGGCTTGGCCGCCCGCAGCAGGGTCAGCGGGCCGATCAGCACCGGCCGGGCCGGGGCGCCGGCGGCGACGGCCTCGCGCACCTCCGCCAGCAGCGCCTCATCGTGCAGGGTGAGGCTGGTCGCCTCGCTGAGCTCCGGCACCAGGTGGTGGTAGTTCGTGTCGAACCACTTGGTCATCTCCAGCGGCGCGGCCTCGGCGGTGCCGCGGGCGGCGGCGAAGTAGGCGGCCAGGACGTCGCGCGGTTCCCCGGCGGCGTCGAGCAGATGCCGCGGCGCGTGCATGCCGAACAGGGCGGCGGCGTCGAGCACCTGGTCGTAGAGCGAGTGCACGCCGACCGGCACCGAGTCGAGCCCGGCGGCGAGGAGCCGGTCGCGGGCGTCCCGGCGCAGCCGATCCCGCACGGCGAGCACCTCCCCGGCCTCGGCGCGGCCGGCCCAGTGCGCCTCGATGACGCGCTTGAGCTCCCGGTCCGGGCCGATCCGGGGCAGGCCCGGCACCGTGGCGGCGAAGGCGGGCGCGGTGGTGGATGTCGTGGTGGTCATGGTCCCCATTTCCTTGTTCGATGACGAGGCCATCCCGCCCATGGGGGACGTCGCCGGGGACTCGTGGCCCGCCCGCGGGGCACCCGCCCCACGTCATCCGGGGGCGGGCGCGCGCGGGCGCGATTCGCCGGCCGTCCGCCCGATCCTCGAGGCGGGGGTGGCCGGCCGCCGGGGTTCCGGCGGCCGCGGCCGGCAGGTGATCGGACTTGCGCCCCCGCCGCCTGCGGAGCCCCTGGTGTCGGCGGCCGTCGCCGGACGGGCGGCGGCGCCGGGGCCCGCGGGGGCCGGCCCGTCGCGCGGCGCGCGGCGGGGCGTCCCCGGCGGGGGCGGATACCGTTGCGGGTCAGTCCCGGATTCGCACCGGGTTCCCTCGTTGTCGGCCGACTCCGCGCGGGCGGGGCTCCACGGTGCGCGGGCGGGCCGAACCGGACCGTGCCGGCGATGCTAGCACGGGCAGACAAAGCGGTCTATCCCCGGGGCCCCCGGCGGGGCGCCCCTCACATGATGACGACCAGGTCGCCCTCGTTGAGCCGCTCGAAGAAGGTCGGCGCATCCTGGTGGGCCAGGTGCAGGCAGCCGTGCGAGTTCTCCGCCAGCGGGCCCTCGTGGAAGGCGATCCCGTTGTCGGTGAAGTACACCGCGAAGGGCAGCCGCTGCCCGTAGCGCTCGCTGATGTCGTCGACGTTCTTCCACAGCACCCGGAAGGACCCCCGGGGGGTGGGCTCGGCCTCCGGGCCGCCGATGGTGGGCACCGGCCCGTAGAACACGCCCCCGGCGTCCTGCAGCCAGGCCAGCCGGTTGTCCAGGTCCACGCAGGCGCGGGCCTCCGGGGGGCAGTCATTGCGCACCAGGGTGCCGTCGGCGCGCAGGTTCCACTGCGCCAGCTGCCCGTCCACGGCCCGGCGCACCTGCTCCGCATCGGCGAAGCCGCCGCCGTCGATGACGTCGGCCAGGGCCATGTTGCGCGGATACGGCAGCCGCACCCCGGTGGTGTACTCGGCGACGATCCGCTCCACCTCGGGCTCCGGCAGCGCCGCCGGGGTGGTCGGCTCGCCCGGGGCGGTGATGTCCCGCTCCCCGCCGAGGGCCAGGCCGCCGGCGACGACCAGGGTGATCACCCCGGCCAGCGCCACCAGGGCGGCGTCCGCGCCGACGCCGGTGCGCCGGCGGAAGGCCGCCGCGGCGGCGGGCAGGCCCCCGCCGGATCGGCGGCGGCCGCCGCGGCCGCGCACCGGCCGGCTGCCGCCGGCGCCGGCCGTGCGCGCGGCATGGGCGGCGTAGGGGGTGTGCGCGGGCCGGTCCGGCCCGGCCTGCGCCCGGGCCGCGGCGCTCCCCCGCCGCGGGCCCGCATCGGCCCGCCCGGTGCCCCGGGGACGCCGGGGGCCCCGGCGAACGTCATCGTTCGACGGGGTGCGCGGCCCTGGCGGCGGGCCCGGCGTCCTGGGGCTCATCGTCCCCAGCCTACCCGGCGCCCCCGCCGCCCGGCGCCACAGCCGCCCCGCGCGCCACGTCCGCCCCATCCGCCCCGGTGCCGGGGCCGGCTCCCGGGACCTAGAACAGGCGCAGCTGCGCCGGGTCCGCGCCCGGGCCGCCATCGCCCTCGCCGGGGTCCCCGGCATCGCCCGGCCCGCCCGGATCGGCCTCCCCGGCGGCGGGCTCGGCCGGGGCGTCCGCGCCCGGCGCGGCCGCCTCCCCGGCGTCGGCCCCCTCCCCGGCCAGGCGCAGGTCCAGCTCCAGGTCCACCGCCTCGCCGAGGGCGCGCAGCCGCCGGATGAGCAGCGCCCGGCCCCCGCCGCGGGCCCCGGCGGCGGTGAAGTCGGCGACGATCCCGGCGGCGGTGCGGCCGCGCCGGATCCCCGCGGCCAGGGCCTCCGGGTCCAGCAGCCAGCGCGAACGCGCCCCGGTGGCCTCCCGGTGCCCGCAGTCGTCGAGCAGCGCCGCCAGATGCGCCCCCGGCACCCCGGAGACCACCGCGACCAGCTGCGGGTGCCGCGGATCGCCGGGATCGGGCCGGGTGCGCAGGCGCACCCGGTCGGCGACCCGGACGAACCCGGGGGCGCGCTCCAGCAGGGTCGCCGCGATGGCGTCGGCCGGCAGATCCTGGCGGCTCAGCCACAGCTCGGACAGCGCCGCGGCGATATGCCCCGCCGGCGCCCCGCCCACCCCGTCGACGAAGACGCCCAGGGTGCGGGCCCCGTGCAGCGCCTTGCCGGCGAGTTCGCGCCACTCCTCGCCGCGGCCGAAGAACGGGGCCCCGCAGCGCCACCACAGGTGATCCTCCACGCAGCACTCGTAGGCCATCATGGTCGGCTCCAGGCCGGCGGCGAAGACGGTGAGCTCCCGGCACGCCCGGCGCAGCACATGGGCCATCCGCTCCGGGGAGAGCGGATCGGAGGGGTGCCGGGGGACGCCGCCGAACCACTCGTCGGGCCCGCGCAGCCAGCCGGCGGCCAACCAGGTCCAGCGCTCCGCGGGCCCGGCGGTGAACCAGTGCGCGTGGGCGGCCGCGGTGGGCAGCCCGGTGGCCGGGTCGATGAGCCGCACCGCGGCGAGCATCCCGATCACGTCGAAGAGCTCGCCCTCGTCGATGCCGTGCACCGCGGCGAAGTCCCCGGCGGCCACCGCCCCCTCGAACTGGCGCAGATCCCCGTCCAGGTAGCCGCCGTGGCCCCACAGGTCCATGTACGCCGAGGCGATCGCCACCGCCGCGGTGGCCCGGGCCACCGGATCCGGCTGGTGGCCCGGCGGCAGCGGCCGGGCCTCGATCTCGTGCGGCCGGGGCAGGGCGTGCCGGTCCCCGCGCAGGGCCAGCGCCACCGGCGCCGGCATGGCCGCGTTCCAGCCCGCCGCCGGGTCCCCGGCCAGCTCCTCCCCCTCCGCGGGGCCGGCGGCGCCGGTGTCGGCCTCCCCGGGGAAGAGCACCAGCAGCAGGTGCTCCAGGCCCCAGGCCACCGCCTCCCGCCGCCGCGGCGCCCAGTCCGCGGAGTCCAGGTGCACCCCCTCCACCGCGAAATGGCGCAGCTCCCGGCGCACCGCGTGCGGGGCGGTGGACACCAGGGCGCGCACCCGGCGGGGGCAGCACAGGAAGGAGCGCAGCGCCGCGGCGTGCCGGGCCGGGTCGAACTCCTCCCCGGCGCCGATGAGGCCCAGTCCCCGGGCCCGGCGGGTCAGCGCGGCCGCCCCGGTGAAGCGCAGCAGATGGTCCACGGTGGTGGCCAGGGTCGGCTCCGGCAGCAGCGCCTCGGCGGCGTGGCCGGGCAGGTTCCACACCCCGGCCGGCTCCTCCCACACCAGGCCCAGCCGGTCGGCCCGGTCCAGCACCGCGCGCATCTCGGCGCGGGTGGCCGCCGGCCGCACCGGCGAGGGCGCGGTGTCGCCCTCGTGCGGGAAGGTCTCGGTCTCCGCCACCCACCAGGCCAGCGCCAGCAGATCGTCGATATGCGCCCGGCCCTCCAGGGCGTGGATGAGCAGCAGCACCGCGGGCACGTCCACGGTCGCCTCGGACAGCGCGCCCACCGCCCCGTCGGCGGACATGATCTCGCGCAGCATCCGGGCGGGGCCGGGCCGGGCGGCGCCGGCGCCGGCGGCGGCCCCGGCGCGGCCGGGCACCGCGGTGAGGTAGAGCTCCCGGATGGCGGGCTCGCCCCGATCCCGCCAATGGCGCCACCAGGAGCGCTCCACCGAGTAGTCCGTCTGTCCCCGCACGCCCCACATCATGCACCAGGTGCCGGGGGGAATCGAGCCGAGGGGCCGGGCCCGCCCTAGTGGTAGTCCGGGGCCTCCTCGCCCCAGAACACCCGGTCCACCACCTTCCGGGACAGCCGGGTCACCCGCAGGTAGTGCTCCATGAACCCGGTGGAGTCGCGGTGATCCCAGCCCGCGGCGGCGGCGACGTGCGCCAGATGCGGGCCCGGCTGGGGCAGCTGGTCGGTGCGCTTGCCGCGGGCGAGCACCAGCGCGTTGCGGGCCCGGGTGGCGGTCAACCAGGCGGTACGCAGATGCGCCACGTCCGCCGCGGCCAGGGTGCCGGCCTCCTCCAGGGCGTCCAGGCAGCGCAGCGTGGAGGTGTCGTGCAGCGCGGGCACCTCGTGGGCGTGCTGGAAGGTGAGCAGCTGCACCGTCCACTCGATGTCGGTGAGCGCCCCGGAGCCGAGCTTAGTGTGCGTGCGCCGGTTCGCCCCGCGCGGCAGCCGCTCATCGTCGACCCGGGCCTTCATCCGGCGCACCTCCCGGATGGTGGCCTCCGGCACCCCGCCCGCGGGGTAGCGGAAGGGGTCCACGCCCTCCAGGAAACGCCGGCCGAGATCGGCGTCCCCGGCGATCCAGGTCGCCCGCAGCAGCGCCTGCAGCTCCCAGGTCTCCCCCCAGCGCTCGTAGTAGCGCAGGTAGCTGTGCAGGGTGCGCACCGGCGGCCCGGAGCGGCCCTCCGGGCGCAGGTCCAGGTCCACCTCCAGGGGCGGGTCCTGGCTGGGCCGGGCCAGCCGGCGGCGCATCCGCTCGCAGATCCCGGTGGCCCAGCGCACCGCCTCGGTCTCCTCGGCGCCCTCGGCGACCTCGCAGACGAACATCACGTCCGCATCGGAGCCGTAGCCCAGCTCCGCCCCGCCGAGCCGGCCCATCCCGATCACCGAGATGGTCGCCGGCGGGGCCGCGGCACCGGCGTCGGGGTCCGCGGCGGCGTCCCGGGCCCAGCCGCGGATCTCCGCCTGCAGGGCCGCCTCCAGCACCGCGTCCCAGACCAGGGACAGCGAACGGCACACCTCCCGGACCTCCATCAGGCCCAGCAGATCCGCCGAGGCCACCCGGGCCAGCTCCGCCCGGCGCAGCGCCCGGGCCACCGAAATCGCCCGATCCGGGTCCTCGTAGCGGCCCGCGGCGGCGACCAGGGAGCGGCACACCGTGGTCGGGTCGGCGTCCAGCAGCTTCGGCCCGTGCGCCCCGTCGCCGTAGAGCTTCACCGCGTCCGGGGCGGCCAGCAGCAGCCCCGCCACGTACGGGGAGGTGCCCAGCACGTGCATCAGGCGGCGCCCCACGATGCCCTCATCGCGCAGCATGCGCAGGAACCAGGGCTTCTCGTGCAGGGCATCGGAGAGCCGCCGGTAGTTGAGCAGCCCCGCGTCCGGATCCGGGGTGCCGGAGAGCCACTCCATCAGGGTGGGCAGCAGCATCGCCTGGATCCGGGCCTTGCGCGAGCCCCCGGCGGCCAGGGCGGAGAGGTGCTCGAAGGCCCGGTCCGGGTAGCGGTAGCCCAGCACCGCCAGCTGCCGCTTCGCCGCGTCCGCGGACAGCTGCAGGGTGCCGATGTCCTGCTCCACCACGGAGTTGAGCAGCGGCCGGTAGAACAGCTTGTTGTGCAGGCTGCGAATGCCCAGCGCGGTGGCGCGGACCTCCCGGTCCAGGGCGGTGCCGTGGTCGTCGGAGCCGGCGGCGCGGATCCCGGCGGCCCGGGCCAGCCAGCGCCGGCCGTGCGCGTCCCCGGCCTCCGGCAGGGTGTGCGTGCGGCGCATCCGCTGCAGCTGCAGCCGGTGCTCCAGCAGCCGCATGAACTCGTAGGAGTCGATCATCGCCGCCCCGTCCTCGCGGCCGATGTAGCCGGCCTCCACCAGCGCCTCCAGGGCGTCCACGGTGGCGGTGCCGCGCAGCGTCGGGTCATAGCGGCCGTGCACCATCTGCAGCAGCTGCACCGCGAACTCCACGTCGCGCAGACCCCCGGGGCCGAGCTTGAGCTCCCGCTCGCGCAGCTCCTCGGGCACGTTGTCGATGACCCGCACCCGCATCGCCTGCACATCGTCGACGAAGGACTCCCGCTGGGAGGCCTCCCACACCATCGGCGCCAGGGCCGCCACGTAGGCCCGGCCCAGGGCCATGTCCCCGGTCATCGGCCGGGCCTTCAGCAGCGCCTGGAACTCCCAGGTGCTCGCCCAGCGCCGGTAGTAGGCGATATGCGAGTCCAGGGTGCGCACCAGCGCCCCGGACTTGCCCTCCGGGCGCAGCGCCGCATCCACCTCGAAAAAGCAGCGGCAGGACACCCGGACGAACTCCCCGGCCAGCCGGGTGGCCCGGTTGTCGGCGGGTTCGGCGACGAAGATGACGTCCACGTCGGAGATGTAGTTCAGCTCCCGGGCGCCGCATTTGCCCATCGCCAGCACCGCCAGCCGGCCGGTCACCGGCCGGGAGGGGTGGGTGCGCGCCACCGCCACCGCCAGGGAGGCGGTCAGCGCCGCATCGGCGAGATCGGAGAGCATCCCGGTGAGCTCCGCGAAGGGCACCGGGGGCTGCCCGGGCCGGCGCGGCCCGCGCGGGTAGGTGCCGGCCAGGTCCACCGCGGCGATCCGCAGCAGCAGGTTGCGGTAGGCCCGGCGCAGCGCCCGCTCCGCGTCCACCCCGTCCACCCCGGCCCGGTACAGCCCCGGGCCCGAGCCGTCCGGGGCGGGCCCCGCCGGCTCCGCGGCCCCGGCGCCGGGATCGTCCGCGCCGTCCCCGGCGGCGGCGACCTCCGGCTCCGCCGCCACCGCGCCGAGCATGCCCCGGAACATCTCCGCCCGGGTGGGCAGCTCCTCGGCCAGGGTCGGCCACTGCGCCGGATTGGCCACCAGATGATCGCCCAGCGCCGCGGACCCGCCGAGCAGGGCGAACACCCGGGTGCGCATCGCCACGGTGCCGCGCAGCGCCGCGTCGAGGGCCGCCCAGCCCGCCCATTCGGGCAGCTCCCCGGATTCCCGCCCGGCGTCGAGGGCCTCCTTCAGCCGCACCATGGCGTTGAGCGCCAGATCCGGGTCCGAGGCTCCGGCCAGGCCCCAGAGCAGCTCCAGGCCGTCATCGTCGTACCAGCCCAGGGCGCGCAGATCGGCCAGGGTGCGCTCCCCGCCGGCCATGCCGAGCGCCGCCGGGGTGGGCAGGGTGCTTCGCGAGGTCCGCGGGCGATTCGTCACCGGCGCCGCCTCAGTAGTCCAGGTTCGCGCGCAGCTCCCAGGGGGTGACCTGGGACTGGTACTCGCGGCATTCCCGCCACTTGTTGCGCAGGAAGAACTCGTAGACGTGATCGCCGAGGGTGTCCGCCACCAGCTCGGAGCGCTCCATCTCGCGCAGCGCCTCCTCCAGGGAGGTCGGCAGATCCCGGTAGCCCAGCGCCCGGCGCTCCCGCAGGGTCATCTCCGAGATGTTGTCCTCCGCCTGCGGGGGCAGCTCGTAGCCCTCGGTGATCCCGCGCAGGCCCGCGGCGAGCACCACCGAGAAGGCCAGGTAGGGGTTGCACGCCGAGTCGATGGAGCGGATCTCCACCCGCCGGGAGGAGGCCTTGCCCGGGGAGTACATCGGCACCCGCACCATCGCCGAGCGGTTCGCCATCCCCCAGGTCGCCGCGGTCGGCGCCTCCGCGCCGAAGACGGTGCGCTTGTAGGAGTTCACCCACTGGTTGGTCACCGCCGAGATCTCGTTGGCGTGGGTGAGCACCCCGGCGATGAACCCGCGCGCGGTGCGGGAGAGCTGGAACTCGTCATCGGGGTCGTTGAAGGCGTTCTCGTCGCCCTCGAACAGGGACATGTGCGTGTGCATCGCCGAGCCGGGCTGGTCGGCGAAGGGCTTCGGCATGAACGTCGCGCGCACCCCGTTGTCCATCGCCACCCGCTTCACCAGGTAGCGGAAGGTCATGATGTTGTCCGCCATGGCCAGCGCATCGGCGTAGCGCAGGTCGATCTCCTGCTGACCCGGGGCGCCCTCGTGGTGGGAGTACTCCACCTGGATGCCCATCGCCTCCAGGGCGGTGATCGCGTCGCGCCGGAAATGCGGGGCCTTCTCGTGCACCGCCTGGTCGAAATAGCCGCCGCCGTCGGCCGGCACCGGCGGCCGGCCCCCCGTGTCCAGGCTCTCCACCAGGAAGAACTCGATCTCCGGGTGCACCAGGGGGCTCAGCCCCTGCTCCGCGGCGGCCCGGATCTGGCCGCGCAGCACATGGCGCGGATCCGCCCAGCTGGGCTGGCCGTCGGGCATCACGATATCGCAGAACATCCGGGCCGAATGGGGCTGCTCGTCATCCTGGCGCCAGGGCAGCACCTGGAAGGTGGAGGGATCCGGCTTGGCGATGGTGTCGGCCTCGGAGACCCGGGAGAAGCCCTCGATGGCGGAGCCGTCGAAGCCGATGCCCTCCTCGAAGGCGCCCTCCAGCTCCGCGGGGGACACCGCCACGGACTTCAGGTAGCCCTGGATGTCGGTGAACCAGAGCCGGATGAACTTGATCTCGCGTTCCTCGACGGTGCGCAGCACGAATTCCTGTTGGCGGTCCATGGATCCGACGATAGCCGCCGCGCGGACGCGCGGCGCCGGCTCATGGCAGACTTCGGGGCATGAGCGCGAAGCAGACCCGACTCCATGACCTCGCCCGCTGGAAGTCCGAGCGCCGCCGCTGGGCGATGCTCACCGCCTACGACTACTCCACCGCCCGCGCCTTCGCCGAGGCCGGGATCGAGGTGCTGCTGGTGGGCGATTCCGCCGCGAACGTGGTCTACGGCATGGGCACCACCGCCGAGGTCACCCTCGAGGAGCTCATCCCGCTGGCCCGGGCGGTGGTGCGCGGCGCCCCGCGGGCCCTGGTCGTCGCGGATCTGCCCTTCGGCAGCTACGAGGCCTCCGATGCGCAGGCGGTGCTCTCCGCGGCCCGGATGATGCGCGAATCCGGGGCGCACATGGTCAAGATCGAGGGCGGGGAGCGGATCGCCCCCCGGATCCGGGCGCTGGTCGCCGCGGGCATCCCGGTGATGGCGCATATCGGCTTCACCCCGCAGTCCGTGCACGCCCTGGGCGGGTTCCGGGTGCAGGGCCGCGGCGCCGCCGCCGAGGCGCTGCGCGCCGACGCGGCGGCGGTGCAGGCCGCCGGGGCGGCGGCGGTGGTGCTGGAGATGGTGCCCGGGGCGCTGGCCGCGGAGATCACCGCCGACCTGGCGATCCCCACCGTCGGCATCGGCGCCGGGGCGGACTGCGATGCCCAGGTGCTGGTCTGGCAGGACATGCTGGGGGTGCCCGAGGACGGCCGCCGGCCCAGCTTCAGCCACGTCTTCGCCGAGGCGGGCCGGGCGATGACCGAGGGCGCCCGCGCCTACCGGGAGGCCGTGGAGGCCGGGGACTTCCCCACCGCCGGGCACACCTTCGACGGCTGAGCCGCCCTCCCGGCGCCGCGGCCGGGCGCGCCCGGCCGCGGCCCCGGTAGGGTCGGGGCATGAACGCGACGAGGGCCATCGAGGTGGAGGCGAAGTTCGCCGCCGGGGACGATCTGCCGGACCCGGGGCTCGAGGAGCTGATCGGGGTGGCGGGGGTGGCCGCGGTCGGGGAGCCGGAGACCATCGGGCTCTCCGCGGTCTACCACGACACCGACCGGCTCACCCTCACCCGCGCCCGGTGCACCCTGCGCCGGCGCACCGGGGGCGCCGACGCCGGCTGGCATCTGAAGACCCCCGCCGAGGCCGGCCGGGTGGAGTACGGCGCGCCCCTGGGCGAGCCGGACGCGCCCCCGCCGGCGGAGGTGCTCGCCCCGGTGCGCGCCCTGGTGCGCGGCCGGGAGCTCTCCCCCATCGCGGTGGTGGACAACACCCGCCGGGTCACCCGGCTGCGCGACGCGGCCGGCGCCGTGCTCGGCGAGTTCTGCGATGACCGGGTGCGGGCGCGCTCCCTGCTGCCCAGGGGCACCGCGACCAGCTGGCGGGAATGGGAGTTCGAGCTCGCCGAGGACCTCGCCGGCGATCCCCGCGGCGCCGAGCTGCTGGCGGCGGCGCGGGAGCTGCTGCTGGCCGCCGGCGCCACCGAGGCGGAGAGCCCCTCGAAGCTGGCCACCGCGCTCGGCGACTCGGTGCGCAACGTGCCCGCCCCGGACGCCCCGGCGCGGCCGCCGAAGGGCACCGCGGCTCGGGCGGTGGTCGACGCGCTGGCCGGCAACCGGGACGTGCTGCTGGACATGGATCCGCGGGTGCGCCGCGACGAGTTCGACTCGGTGCACCGGATGCGGGTGGCCACCCGGGAGCTGCGCAGCCATCTGCGCACCTTCCGCGGGATCCTCGGCGGGGAGCGCTACGAGCTCGTCGCCGCGGAGCTGAAGGCGCTGGGCCGGGTGCTCGGCGCCGCCCGGGACGCGGAGGTGGTCGCCGAGCGGCTGGCGGCGGACCTGGACCGGGAGGAGGCCCGGGATCTCGATGAGGGGATCCGGGCGCATCTGGTCGAGGACATCCGCCGCGACTACGCCCGGGCGCACCGCCGGGTGGTGCTGGCCCTGGACTCGGATCGCTATCTGCGGCTGCTCGACGAGCTCGACGCGCTGATCGCGGATCCGCCGGTGCAGGACGGGGCCGACGCGGCCGGCCCGGCGGGGCCCGCCGCGCCGGCCGGGGAGGCCGGGGCGGACGACGCCGGGGACGCGGCCGGGACCGGGGCGGAGCCGGTCCCGGGGGATCCGGGCACGGGGGCCGCGAAGAAGGCCGGGAAGGCCCGGAAGAAGGCCAAGCGCCGGGAGCGGGAGCGCACCCGGGCCACCCTGCTGCGCCATCTCGAGGCCGCCTACGCCGAGCTCATCGCCGACCATGAGGCCGTCGCCGAGGCGCCCGACCCGGCGGAGCGGGATCGGCGGCTGCACGAGGTGCGCAAGGCGGCGAAGAAGCTGCGCTACTCCGCGGACGCGGCGAAGGCCGCCGGGGTGCGCACCCGGGGGCTGCGCCGGGCCTGCCGGGAGCTGCAGACCAGCCTCGGCGAGCACCAGGACGCGGTCACCGCCCGGGCGGTGCTGCGCCGGCACGCCCGCCGGGCCCGCCGGCTGGGCCGGGACACCTTCGGCTACGGGGTGCTGCACCAGATGGAGTACGCCGCCGGGCGGGCGGCGCTGGCCGACTACGACGAGCGGATCCGGGAGATCCGCCGCCGGCACCGGAGGATGATCCGGGGGGACTGAGCCCCGGCCGGGCTAGTCGCCGGACGTGCGCGCCGGCTCGCCCCAGTCGTCGTCGGCCTCGTCCCATTCATCGGCGGCGGCGTTGCGGGCCTGCACCCGCTCCAGGGCCGCCCGGGCCTCCGCCTCCGTGTCATAGGGGCCCATCCGGTCGTCCCAGCCGTGCAACTTGCCCCGCACCACCTCGCCGGTGCTGAGCAGGTAGTACCACTTCTCGCCGCCCATCGGGCGCCTCCTTCCCGGTGCCGGCCGCCGGCGGGGCCCGCCCGCGGCCCGGTGAACGCTGCTGTCCCCACGGTAGCGCCGGCGCCGCGCGGCCGCCGCCCGGCGGGCTCCCCCCGGGCCCCGGCGCCCCCGGCCCCGGCTACCATGTGCCGATGACCACCCCCGACGCCGCCCGATCCGTGGAGAGGACCCCGATGCCCGGCACCCCCGCCCTCGACCGCGTCCTGGCCGCCGTGCGCGGCGGAGCCGATGCGCGCGCACTGCCCGACGGCCACGCCGCCGCCTCCGCCCCGGCCTCCGTGGAGCTCATCGGCGACCCCTGCGCCCGCGCCGGCGGGATGCTGCTCACCGCCGCCGCCGGGGCGTCCGCGGCGGTGGCGCTGGGCCCCGCCGAGGACGACGCCCTGGTGATCCGCGCCGGCGGGGAGGAGCACCGGATGCCGATGCCGGACGCGACCCCCGAGGGGCTGCCGCGCACCGCGGCGACGGTGGCCGCCGCGGTGGTCGCCCTGCAGCAGGCGGTGCCGCTCATCCCGCGCACCGGGCGGGGCCTCAGCGTCACCGTGGCATCGGACATCCCCTCCCGCCGGGGCCTGGGCGAGCGCGCCGCGATCGGGGCGGCGCTGGCGCTGGCCGCCAACGAGATCTGGGGCGACCGCGATGACGTGCCCACCCGGGCCCGCTACGCCGCCGCACTGCACGAGGCGCAGGCCGCGCACCTGGGCCGGGACATCCCGCTGCACCCGTACACGGTGGCGCTGCGCGCCCGGGCCGGGCACGTGGCCCTGTGCAACCACGCCGACGGGGCGGTCACCCAGGTGCCGGTGCCGGATCACCTCCGGCTGCTGGTGGCCTGGTCCCCGGATGTCACCGGCGCGGAGCCGCCGGTGGCCCGGGACCGGTTCTTCGCCGAGGCCTGCCGGGCCTTCGGGGTGCCCACCCTGGCGGAGCTGCCGGACGCGGACACCCGGGTGCTGGAGTGGATCCGGGCCCGCCACCAGGTGGACCCGGACTCCGACGCGCCCACCGAGTCCCGGGCCGCGGCCTGGCTGGAGCGGGCCGGCGCCGGGGCGGACCGGTGCCGGGCGATCTCCGGGCACCTGCGCCACGGCGACGTCGCCGCGGCGCTGAACACCGTGGCCGTGGACATCCGGGACCACGGCGGCGCCCCCGACGCGGACGCCCCGCTGGGCCAGCTCACCGCCGCCGCCGCCGACGCCGGCGCCCTGGTGCGCCCGCTGGGCGCCCCGGCGGCGGCCCTGGTGGCCTGGGCGCCGGCCGGGGCGGCCGCGGCGACCGCCGCGGCGATCCGCGCCGCCGGAGGTTCCGCAATCCCCGTGGCGGCCACCCCCGCCGGGCTACCCTGGGGGGCATGAGCCCCGAACAGCGCGACCCCGCCCCCGTCCCCTCCTCCGGACCCGAGCAGGCCGGCCCCGCAGGCCCCGTCGACCGGCACATGACCAAGGCGGTGCTGCCCGAGTCGCTGATGCCGACGCACTGGTACAACCTCGCCGCGGACTTCCCCGAGCCGATGCCGCCGCATCTGCACCCGGGCACCGGCGAACCCCTCGCCCCGGAGGACATGACCCCGCTGTTCGCCACCGGACTGGTCGAGCAGGAGTTCTCCCGGGAGCGCTATATCGAGATCCCGGAGCCGGTGCGCGACATCTACCGGCTGTGGCGGCCCTCCCCGCTGGCCCGGGCGCCCCGGCTGGAGCGCGCCCTGGGCACCTCGGCGCGGATCTACTTCAAGAACGAGTCGGTCTCCCCCATCGGCTCGCATAAGCCGAACACCTCGATCGCCCAGGCGTACTACAACCGGGTCGACGGGATCACCAAGCTGACCACGGAGACCGGCGCCGGCCAGTGGGGCGCCTCCCTGGCCTTCGCCGGCCAGTTCTTCGACCAGGAGGTCGAGGTCTGGCAGGTGCGCGCCTCCTACGACTCCAAGCCCTACCGGCGGATGCTCATGCACGTCTACGGCGCCACCGTGCACCCCTCCCCCTCCGACCTCACCGAGGCCGGCCGGGCGATGCTGGCCAAGGACCCGGACACCCCCGGGTCGCTGGGCATGGCGGTCTCCGAGGCGATCGAGGTCGCGGTGGGCACCGAGGGCGCCCGGTACTCCCTGGGCTCGGTGCTCAACCACGTGATGCTGCACCAGACGATCATCGGCCAGGAGGCGATCCGGCAGCTGGAGATGTTCGGCGAGGACGCCGGCCCGGACATCGTGATCGGCTGCGCGGGCGGCGGCTCCAACCTCGCCGGGCTGTCCTTCCCCTTCATCGGGGCGAACATCCGCGGCGAGACCGCCGCCCGGATCCTCGCCGTGGAGCCGGCCCGCTGCCCCTCCCTGACCAAGGGCGAGTACCGCTACGACCACGGCGACGTCGCCGGGCTGACCCCGCTGCTGAAGATGCACACCCTGGGCCGGGACTTCGTCCCGGATCCGATCCACGCCGGCGGGCTGCGCTACCACGCGATGGCCCCGATGGTCTCCCATGCGGTGGAGACCGGGCTGATGGAGGCCCGCTCGATCACCCAGGAGGAGGCCTTCGCCGCCGGGATCCTCTTCGCCCGCACCGAGGGCACCGTGCCCGCCCCGGAGTCCAACCACGCCATCGCCGCCGCGGTGGCGGAGGCCCGCCGGCACACCGGGGAGCCCGGCTCCGGCCCGGTGATCCTGATCGGCCTGTCCGGCAACGGGTTCCTGGACCTGCCCGCCTACGACCAGTTCCTGTAGCCGCCGGGGCCGCGGGCGGGCCCCGGCGGGGCCCGCCCGCGGCGGGGGCTGTGCGGTGAACGAGCCGGCCTCTAAGCCGGATTCTGTCCCCGCCGCGCCTTTCGGCCGCGGCGGGTGATGGCCATCCATCTGGGCGCACCATCGCTGGGCGCCTCAAGCGGCTGACCCCCGGACTCGGGCGGGCCGCCCTCGAACGTCCGGGCAGGCGCACCCCGGCGACCGCCGCGGTGCACCCTCTCGCCTTGCTCCCGGTGGGGTTTACCGAGCCGCCGCGGTCACCCGCGGCGCTGGTGCGCTCTTACCGCACCCTTTCACCCTTACCCGGGTCCGCGCGGCGGGGTCTCCCCCGCCGCCGCCCGGGCGGTTTCCTTTCTGTGGCACTGTCCCGCGGGTCGCCCCGGGTTGCCGTTGGCAACCACCGCGCCCTGCGGAGTCCGGACTTTCCTCGGCGCCGGGCCGGGCGCATGCCGCGCTGGTCCCCGTGCCGCGGCCATCCGGCCGGCTCGCTCACCGCGGGACAGCCTACCCCAGGTGCCCGGTGTCGTTGACCAGGGTCACCGAGGTGGGCCCGTCCGCGTAGAACTCGGCGACGCTCACCGAGGCGAGATCCAGGTGCAGGTTGACGAAGAGCTCGAAGCCC
This sequence comes from Corynebacterium sphenisci DSM 44792, assembly GCF_001941505.1. Taxonomy (NCBI): domain Bacteria; kingdom Bacillati; phylum Actinomycetota; class Actinomycetes; order Mycobacteriales; family Corynebacteriaceae; genus Corynebacterium; species Corynebacterium sphenisci. Next base: position 1,777,595 of record NZ_CP009248.1, read on the forward strand.
ACCCCCAGGCCCTGCCGCAGCAGCGCCTTGATCGGGGTGACGTGGCTGACCACGAGCAGATCCGCCGGCCCCCGGCCGGCCAGGCGCCCCCGGGCGGCGCGCACCCGGGCGTCGACCTCGGCGAAGGCCTCCCCGCCGGGCGGGGCCAGTGTCGGGTCGGCCAGCCAGTCGGCGTGCCGGCGCGGGTCCCGGGCGGCGGCCTCGGCGAAGGTGAGCCCCTCCCAGGAGCCGAAGTCGGTCTCCCGCAGATCCTCGTCGACCTCCACCTCCAGGCCGAGCGCCGCCGCGGCGTGGCCGGCGGTGGCCCGGGCCCGGCGCTGCGGGGAGCTCACCACGGCGGCGAACCGCCAGCCGGCCCCGGCCAGGCGGCGCGCCGCCGCGCGGGCCTGGGCGTGGCCGAGCTCGGTGAGCCCCGGGTCGGAGGCGGAGCCGGAGTAGCGCCGGTCCACGCTCATCGCCGTCTGCCCGTGGCGCAGCAGCACCAGCCGGGTGGGCGCCCCCGTCGCCCCGGTCCAGCCCGGCGCGGCCGCGGCCCCGGCGGCGCTCACCGGCGGCCCGCCTCGATGGTCTCCGGGCGCACCAGCCAGCACAGGCACTCCGGGCACACCGCGACCTCGTCGACGTCCAGGGCGGCGAATTCGCGCAGCGTGGCCGGGTCCAGGTCCATGAAGCAGCTGCGGCACTGCCGGCCGGCGAGCCGGGCCACCGCGATGCCGACCTCCTCCTCCAGGGCGTCGTAGCGGGCGAGCAGCCCCGGCTCCACCCCGGCGCGCAGCCGGGCGGCCTCGGCGGTGAGCTCCTCGCGTTCGGCGACCAGGGCCGCGTCCGCGGCGTCCAGGGCCCGCCGGGCCGCGGCGAGGCGGTCGTCGACGTCCCCGCCGGCGGCCCCGGCGTGCATCTGCAGGGCGTCGCGGTGGTCGCGCACCTCGGCGATCCGGGCCTCCAGGGCCTCCCGGCGGCGGGCGGTGGAGCGCAGATCGTGCTCGATGTCCCGGCGGGTGCGGGCGTCGCCGACGGCGCCGAGCACCCGGCGGTCATCGGCCTCCCGGCGGCGCATCTTCTCCAGATCCGCCTCCAGCCGGCGCAGGTCCATGCCCAGGTCCTTGGCGGCCAGCCGGGCCCGGGCGGAGTCGGTGCGGCTGCGCGCGGCCTCGGCCTGCAGCCGGGTCCACTCGGCGCGCTCGGGCAGCGATTCCCGGCGGGCGGCGATGCCGTCGAGGCGGGTGCGGCAGGTGGACAGGTCCAGCAGCCGCACCTGCAGCGCGGGGTCGATCCTCATCGCCGCGGCCCCCCGTCCCCGGCCCCGGCCGCGGGCCCGTCCGGGGCCCGGCCGCGGCCGCCGGCGGCGAGGGTCCACGGGTCGGTGCGGATGTCGAGCACCTCGGCGGCGATCCCGGCGCGCTCGGCGATGAGCGCCGCGGCGGCGGCGCACCAGGGCGATTCGCTGGCCCAGTGCGCGGTATCCACGATGCAGGGCCCGCCGGCGCGCAGCGCCTCGTCCACCGGGTGGTGCCGCAGATCGGAGGTGACGAAGGCGTCCACCCCGGCGGCCGCGGCGGCGCCGAGGAAGGAGTCCCCGGAGCCGCTGGCCACCGCCACGGTGCGGATCCGCCGGTCCGGGTCCCCGGCCCCGCGCACCCCCCATTCGGTGGCGGGCAGCCGCTCGGCGACCCGGGCCACGAAATCGCGGAAGGCCATCGGCCGGTCCAGTTCCCCGATCCGGCCCAGCCCGGTGGCCCGGTCCGGGTCGACGGTGGGGGCGGCGGACTCGATGATGTCGAAGGCCGGCTCCTCGTAGGGGTGCGCCGCGCGGAGCGCGGCGAGCACCCGGGCCCGGGCCGGCCGCGGGGCGACCAGCTCCAGCTTGGTCTCCGCGACGGCCTCCTCCACCCCGGCGGCGCCGATATGCGGCCGGGCGCCGGGGCCGGGCCGGAAGCGGCCGGTGCCGGCGGTGTCGAAGCGGCACCGGTCGTAGTCGCCGATCGCCCCGGCCCCGGCGTCGAACAGCGCCGCGGCGACCGCGTCGGCGTCACCGGCCGGCACCTTCACCGCCCACAGGTCCAGGCCCGGGTCGGGGGTCGGCGCCAGGGGCCGGCCGGGGCGCACCCCGAGCAGTTCGGCGAGGGCGTCGTTGACCCCGGGCCGGGCGGAGTCGGCGTTGGTGTGCGCGGCGAACAGGGCCACCCCGGCGCGGATCAGCCGGTGCAGGATCCGGCCCTTGGGGGTGTCCGCGGCGACGCTGCTCACCCCGCGCAGCAGCAGCGGGTGGTGCACCACCAGCAGCTGCGCCCCGGTCTCGATCGCCGCCTCGGCGACGGCGTCGGTGCAGTCCAGGGCGACCGCCACCCGGTCCACCGGGGCGGCGGGGTCACCGCAGATCAACCCCACCCGGTCCCAGTCCTCGGCCAGCTGCGGGGGGTAGGCCCGGTCCAGCAGGTCCCGGATCTCCCCGACGGTCACGCTCATCGTGGTTCCTCTCCTCCGGCGCGCCCGGGCCGGCTGCCGCGGGCGAGCTGATGCACCTCGTCCACCAGTGTGCCCACCTCCGGCGCGGCGCGCACCGCCAACCGCCACCAGGGCCCGCCGAGGCCGCCGCCGGCCAGGCCGGGGAAGGTGTCGCAGCGGCGCACCGCGATCCCGCGGGCGCCCAGCCGGGCGCGCAGCCGGTGCAGCTCGGCCACCGCCGCGGCCGGGTCCGCGGCCGGGTCGGCGGCCAGCGGCGGCCGGGCGAGCAGGAAGGGCGCCGCCGAGGCCGCCACCGTCCAGCCCGCGGCGCGAAGCCGGGCGGTCATCGCGGTGCGCTCGGCGCGCAGCCGCTCCCGGATGGCGGGCAGTTCGGCGGGCCCGCGGGCGGCGACGGCGGCCATGGCGCGCAGCTGCAGGGTGCCCACCGGCCAGGCCGGCCGGCGCCGCGCCAGCCGGGCCAGCACCCCCGGCTCGCCCAGGGCGTAGCCGCAGCGCAGGCCGGCCAGCCCCCAGGTCTTGGTCAGGGAGCGCAGCACCAGCACCCGCGGGTCGCGCACCCCGGCCAGGGCCGGCTCCGCCCCGCCGGGGTGGTCGGCGGGGTGCACCACGTCGGCGAAGGCCTCGTCGACGAGGAGCAGCCGGTCGGGGCCGGCCAGCCGGCGCAGCCGCGCCCCCGGGTGCAGCGCCCCGGTGGGGTTGACCGGGTTGCCGGCCACCACCAGCGCCGCACCGGCCAGGTCGGGCCCGTCCGGGTCGGGCAGCCGCCGCGGCGCCTCGGCGAGGATCCGGCGCACCGGCACGCCCGCGGCGCGCAGCGCCGCCTCCGGTTCGGTGAACTGGGGGTGCAGCACCGCCGCGGGCCGGCCGGCGGGGACCAGATCGGGCAGCAGGGCGAAGCCCTCGGCGGCCCCGGCCAGGGGCAGCACCTCCTCGGCGGGCCGGCCGTGCAGGGCGCCGAGCGCCTCGCGCACCCGCCGCTCCAGGGCCGCGTCCGGGTAGCCGGCGAGCCCGTCGACGGCGGCGCGCAGCTCCCGGACCAGCCACTCCGGCGCCGGGCCGCGGACGTTCACCGCGAAGTCCAGGCGGGCCCCGGCGGCGGCGAGGTCGCCGTGGTAGCGCAGCGGATCGACCGGGGGCGGGTGCGGGGCCATGCCGCCAGCCTAGGCGGCGGGCCATACTGGGCCCATGGACGCCCACCCGCACCCGCCGACCGTGCTCATCGACGTCGACGGCACCATCAGCGACTCCCTGCCCGGGATCCGGGCCGGGTTCCTCGCCGCGCTGGCCGCCGTGGACGAGCCGACGCCCGAGGAATCCTTCCTGGCCCGGATCGCGGGCCCGCCGATGGTGGACTCCTTCGCCGCCCTGGGCATCACCGGGGACCGGGCGCGGCGGGCCCTGGCGGCCTACCGGGCGCAGCAGGCCGCCGGCGGCTGGGCGGACACCCGGATGTTCGACGGCTGGCCGGGGCTGCTCGACGGCTGGCGCGCCGCGGGCTTCCGGATCGCCACCGCCACCTCCAAGGGCGGGGTGTTCACCCGCCGGGTGCTGGCCCGGTTCGGGATCCTGGACCGCTTCGACGCGATCGGGGCCGCCGACGACGCCGGGGACCGCCGGGCCAAGGACGAGGTGATCGGGCACACCCTGCGGATGCTGGGCCTGCCCGCGGTCCGCCGGGCCGGCTACCGCCCGGACGACCCGGACGCCGCCGGCGGGGCGGGGCCGGGCGGGCCGGCGCTGGCGGGGGTGGTGCTGGTCGGCGACCGCAGCCACGACTTCGCCGGGGCGCATGTCTTCGGCCTGCCCGCGGTGGCGGTGGGCTGGGGCTACGGCGACGCCGCGGAGCGGGCCCGGGCCGATGAGATCGCCGCGGACGCGGCGGGCCTGGACGCGGCGGTGCGCCGGCTGCTGGCCGGCGCCGGATGAGCCGCACCCCGCCGATGGTCTACCCTCGGTGGGCGGTCCGGCGCCGGTGAGGCGGCGCCGGCGGAAGCGAAGGGAGGCGCCGCGTGCGCGATATGGATCGGACCGAGCCCGTCTACCTGGTGTTCGTGTGCACCGGCAACATCTGCCGCTCCCCGATGGCCGAGATCATCGTCCGCGACGCCCTCGACGAGGCGGGCCTGGGCGACCGGGTGCGGGTGCGCTCCTGCGGGATCGGCGGCTGGCATGTGGGCCAGGGCGCCGACCCGCGCGCCGCCGCGGAGCTCCTCGCCGCCGGGCACGACCCGGCGCATGTGGCCGCGCAGCTCGGCCCGGAGCACGCCGGCGCCGACCTGTACGTGGCGATGGACGCCGGCCATGTCCGGGAGCTGCGCGCCGCCGGGATCCCGGCGGACCGGATCCGGCTGCTGCGCTCCTTCGACCCGGATTCGCCGGCCGGGGCGGAGGTCGCCGACCCCTACTACGGGGATCGGTCCGGGTTCACCCGCACCCGGGAGGAGATCGACGCCGCCGCCCCGGGTCTGGTGGCGTGGGCGCGTGGGCTGCTCGAGGAGATCTCCGGCCGCTGAGGGCCCCCGGCCGGGCACCGGCCCGGCTCAGGCCAGATCCACCCGGGGGCGCTGCCCGCGGCCGCGCACCCGGAAGGTCCACAGCTTGTTGATCAGGAAGTTCGCCGGGGTGCCCAGCAGCACGCCGATGAGGTTCGCCCAGTAGAAGCGGGTGCGCAGCCCGGTGGAGTCGTCGAAGATCTCCGGCGGCAGCGCCAGCGGGGAGGTGGGGTTGGTCAGCGCGGTGATCGTGATCAGCCCGACCAGCAGCCCGGACAGCCCCGCCACCAGGAAGGGCAGGAACTGCCGGAACCAGTTCGGCCGGTCGGCGACCCGGAAGGTCCAGGAGCGGTTGAGCTGGAAGTTCCAGATGTTGGCCACCAGGAAGGCGAGGGTGGCGTAGACGTGTGACCAGCGGATGTTCCACCGGGTGCCCAGCAGGTTGAGGAACACCTGGTGCTCGTCGACGCCGAAATGCAGCCCGGTTTTGCGCACCGCCACCGCCACGGCGGTGTTGACCACCACCCCGGTGCCGCCGACCAGCCCGAACTTGATGAACTGGCCGAGCACGCGGCGTCGGCGGCCCGATGCGGGCTGGGCTGCGGTGGCGGGCACGGTCTCCTCCGGGTGGGGCGTGGGGCGGGCCGGCTCGCGCCGGCGCCGCCGGGGCGCCCGAGTCGGCGTCGGCGCCCAGTTTACCCCGGTGCCGCGGCGGGCCCACCGCCCGCGGCGGCCGGGCGCGACGGGGGTGAGGGCAACGTAAGGTGAAGGGCGTGGGAAGCAGAATCCGCCAGTTCCTGACACCCGGCTGGGTGCTCGCCGCCGTGGTGGCGATCGCCTTCGCCTATCTCGCGTTCACGGTGCTCGCCCCCTGGCAGCTGGGCAAGAACACCGCGACCCAGGAGCGCAACCACCAGCTGCGGGAGGCCTTCGAGACCGACCCGGTGCCGGCGGCGGAGGTCTTCGACCCGGCCGGGCGGATCCCGGAGGGCGCGGAATGGCGCCGGGTGGAGCTCACCGGGCGCTACCAGGTGCGCGAGCAGGCCCAGCTGCGCAACCGGCCGGTGGAGTCGGTGCCGGCGGTGCAGGTGCTCACCGTGTTCCGCGCCGCGGACGGCCGGGCCTTCCTGGTGAACCGGGGCTGGGTGCCGCCGGCGGAGGGCCGCACCCCGGACATCGAGCCGGCGCCGGCCGGGGAGGTCACCATCCGCGGCTACGCCCGCCGCGGGGAGCGCACCCCGGAGCGCCCGCCCATCGTGGACGCGGACGCGGTGCAGGTCTACGGCATCGACACCGCCCAGATCGGGGAGCTGATCGGCGCCGAGGTGGCCCCGGACTGGGTGCAGCTGGCCGAGGAGCAGCCCGGCGGGCTGAACCCGATCCCGCTGCCGCAGCTGGAGTCCGGGCCCTACCTGTCCTACGGCATCCAGTGGATCTTCTTCGGTTTCGCCGCCCCGTTGACCGTGCTCTGGTTCGTCTACGCCGAGGTGCGGGAGCGCCGCCGGGAGCAGGAGGAGCAGGCCGAGCATGAGGCGGCGCTGGCCGCCGCCCGCCGCGGCGGCGCCGCCCCGGCGCCGCGCCCCGGGGCGGGCTACTCCGCCGCCGACGCCACCGCCCGGCGCGACGCGGCCGAGCCCGGGGCCGCCCCGGCGACGCCGGCCGGGAGCGATCCCGGGGACCGGTCGGCCGCGGGGGACGCCGAGGAGGAGCGGGCCCGCCGGCTGGCCGCCCGCTACGGCGGCTCCGGGCACACCGAGGCGCTGCACCGCTCCCGCCGCGGCCGGGAGCGCTTCTAGGGCCGGTCCCCCGGCCGGGCGGCCGCCGCGGCGAGCAGCCCGGCGAGCACCATGGCGGCCGCGATCGCCTGCACCCGGGCGCCCAGGCGCACCATCCGGCGCACATCCGCCGGCCCCGGCGCCGCCCCGTCGCCGAGCGTGGGGCGGCGCTCCACGCCGTGCCGGTAGCGGGTGGGCCCGCCCAGGCGCAGCCCCAGGGCGCCGGCGGCGGCGGCCTCCACCGCCCCGGCGTTCGGGCTGGGGTGGGCGGCGGCGTCGCGCGCCCAGGCGCGCAGCGCGCCGCGCCGGTCGGAGCCGGCGGCCACGGTGGCCGCGGCGGTGAGCCGGGCCGGGCCCAGATTGGCCAGATCATCGGCGCGGGCGGCGGCCCAGCCGAAGCGGCGGTACCGGTCGTCGCGGTAGCCGATCATCGCGTCCAGGGTGTTCAGGCAGCGGTGCGCGACCACCCCCGGGGCCCCGGCGAGCGCACCCCAGAACAGGGTGCCGGTGACCGCGTCGGAGGTGTTCTCCGCCAGGGACTCCACCGTGGCCCGGGCGATCCCGGCCGCGTCCAGCGCCGCCGGGTCCCGGGAGCACAGCCAGGGCACCAGCCCGCGGGCCGGGTCGAGGGAGCCGGGCGCGGCCGGGTCGGCGTCCGCCAGGGCGGCGGCCATCCGGTCCCCGGTGCGCAGCAGGGTGGTGCCGCCGAGGGCCGCCCAGGTCGCCGCGGCCAGGGTGATCGCCGGGGCCCGGCGGGCCAGCGCGGCCGCGGCCAGGGTGGGGGCGGCCACCAGCGCGGCGGCGTAGACCGCGCCACGGGGGCGGGAGTCGGCCCAGCAGGCCCGTTCCGCGGCGGCGGCGGCGGAGCCGAACCAGGCCACCGGGTGGTGCCGGGACGGGTCGCCGAACACCCGGTCCGCGGCGGCGCCGACGGCCAGGGCCGCGGCGCGCAGCAGCAGCCGGCGGCGCCGCGGCGGACGCGCGGTGGCGGGCATGGGTCCTCCCCGGGGTCGGCTGCGGCGGGCGGGCCGGGGTGCCCGCCGCCGGCGGGGTTCGCGATGGCACTCTACCGCCGCCGGCGCTCGGGCGGCCCCCGTCCCCGGCCGGGTCCGCCGGCGGGGCTCCCCGCCCCCGGGGCGCGCGACCGCGCCGCGCGGGGCGCGCCGCGGCCCCGCGGTGCGTGCCGGCACCCCGCCGGGGCCCGGATCCGGTGCGGCGGGCCCCGATGCCGGGGCCCGCCGATGGTGCGGAGAGAGGGTGTCGAACCCCCGACCGCTGGTGTGTAAGACCAGTGCTCTACCGCTGAGCTATCTCCGCCTGCGGCCGGATCCCGCGCGCCCGGCCGGATGCATGGGCTACTGCCGCTTCGTGCCGCGCGGCACCAGGCAGTTGCCCTGCCAGTCGCCGAGCCGGGTCGCCGAGGTGCCGGTGAGCCCGGCCAGCTGCGCGGACTCGTCGATCACCCCGGCCTCCAGGGCGCCGGGCCGGCCCGCGCCGGGGGTGAGCAGCCAGATGCAGCCGCCCTCGCCGAGCGGGCGGATCAGGTCGACCAGGCCGTCGACCAGATCCCCGTCGTCCTCCCGGAACCAGTACAGCACCATGTCGACGACCTCGTCGGTGTCCTCGTCGAGCAGATCCGCGCCGAGGAAGGTCTCCACCGCCTCGCTCAGCGAGCTGTCGCAGTCCTCGTCCCAGCCGATCTCCTGGATGCGCATGCCCTTGCGCACGCCCAGTACGTCGATGGTCCGCCCGGCAGCGCCGGAGGCGTCGTCCACTTCCCTGATCCTCCTCGGTTCACCGGGACCGGGCTCGGCCCCGCGGTTGTCGTCGTTCCAGCGCGAAAGTTTACCGTCCGCCGCGGCGAACGCACAGGCCGGGGGCCGGGAACCGCCCCGCGGCGGGCCGATGCGCCCCGGCGGCGGGCTACGTAGGGTGGGGGAAAGACGGCGGGGACCACCCGCCACGAGAACACCGCTGGGCCACCGCATCCCCAGCGCCGTCACCACCGGGAGGACCCCATGGCCGACACCACGCCCCGCTCCGCCGACGACTCCAACTTCGCGATGATCCGCGACGGCGTCGCCTCCTACCTCAACGACGCCGACCCGGAGGAGACCCGGGAGTGGATGGAGTCCCTCGACGGGCTCCTCGAATCCGCCGGGCCCGAGCGGGCCCGCTTCCTGATGCTCCGGCTGCTCGAGCGCGCCACCGCGAAGCGGGTGAACCTGCCCCCGCTGACCTCCACCGACCACGTCAACACGATCCCCACCTCCATGGAGCCGGAGTTCCCCGGCGACGAGGACGTGGAGAAGCGCTACCGGCGCTGGATCCGCTGGAACGCGGCGATCATGGTGCATCGGGCGCAGCGCCCCGGCGTCGGCGTGGGCGGGCACATCTCCACCTACGCCTCCTCCGCCCCGCTCTACGAGGTCGGCTTCAACCACTTCTTCCGCGGCAAGGACCATCCCGGCGGCGGGGACCAGATCTTCTTCCAGGGCCACGCCTCCCCCGGCATCTACGCCCGCGCCTTCCTGGAGGGCCGGCTCGGCGAGGACGACCTCGACGGGTTCCGCCAGGAGGTCTCGCACCCCGGCGGGGGCCTGCCCTCCTACCCGCACCCGCATGGGATGCCGGGCTTCTGGGAGTTCCCCACCGTGTCCATGGGCCTGGGCCCGATGGACGCCATCTACCAGGCCCGGTTCAACCGCTACCTGCACGACCGCGGGATCCGGGACACCTCCGACCAGCACGTGTGGGCCTTCCTCGGCGACGGGGAGATGGACGAGCCGGAGTCGCGCGGGCTGATCCAGACCGCGGCGCTGAACAACCTCGACAACCTCACCTTCGTGATCAACTGCAACCTGCAGCGCCTGGACGGGCCGGTGCGCGGCAACTCGCAGATCATCGCCGAGCTGGAGAGCTTCTTCCGCGGCGCCGGCTGGAACGTGATCAAGGTGGTCTGGGGCCGGGAATGGGACCGCCTCTTCGAGGCCGACCGCACCGGCGCCCTGGTCAACCTGATGAACCGCACCACCGACGGCGACTACCAGACCATCAAGGCCAACGACGGCGCCTACGTGCGCGAGCACTTCTTCCGGGAGGACCCGGAGGTGGCGGCGCTGGTGGCGGACTGGACCGACGAGGAGCTGTGGAACCTGCGCCGCGGCGGCCACGACTACCGCAAGATCTACGCCGCCTACGCCAAGGCCCTGGAGACCAAGGACCAGCCCACGGTGATCCTGGCGCACACCATCAAGGGCTACGGCCTGGGCCACAACTTCGAGGGCCGCAACGCCACCCACCAGATGAAGAAGCTCACCCTCGACGATCTCAAGCTGTTCCGGGACAAGCAGCGGATCCCGATCACCGACGAGCAGCTGGAGGCCGACCCCTACCTGCCGCCCTACTACCACCCCGGCGAGGACGCCCCCGAGATCCGCTATCTCAAGGAGCGCCGCGCCGAGCTGGGCGGGTTCGTGCCCACCCGCACCGAGGGCTACGAGCCGCTCGCCGTGCCCCCGGTGGAGCAGCTCAAGTCGGTGCTCAAGGGCTCCGGGAAGCAGAAGGTGGCCACCACCATGGCGGTGGTGCGGATCTTCAAGGAGCTCATGCGGGACAAGGGGCTGAAGGACCGGTTCGTGCCGATCATCCCCGATGAGGCGCGCACCTTCGGCATGGACTCCTGGTTCCCGACGCTGAAGATCTACAACCCGCACGGGCAGAACTACACCCCGGTGGACCATGATCTGATGCTCAGCTACCGGGAGGCCACGGACGGGCAGATCCTGCACGAGGGCATCTCCGAGGCCGGGGCGATGGCCTCCTTCATCGCCGCCGGCTCCGCCTACGCCACCCAGTCCACCGCCATGATCCCGATGTACATCTTCTACTCGATGTTCGGGTTCCAGCGCACCGGCGACTCCATGTGGGCCGCCGGGGACCAGATGTGCCGCGGCTTCCTGCTCGGCGCCACCGCCGGGCGCACCACCCTCACCGGCGAGGGCCTGCAGCACATGGACGGCCACTCCCCGGTGCTGGCCTCCACCAACCCGGCGGTGGTCAGCTACGACCCGGCCTTCGCCTACGAGGCGGCGCACCTCATCCGGGAGGGCATCGACCGGATGTACGGGCCCGACCGCGGCGAGAACGTGATCTACTACCTGACCATCTACAACGAGCCCACCGCGCAACCGGCGCAGCCGGCGGACCTGGACGTCGAGGGCCTGCACAAGGGCATCTACCGCTACCGGGCGGCCGAGGGCGACAAGCACGTCAACCTGCTGGCCTCCGGGATCGGCATGCAGGCGGCGCTGCGGGCCGCGGACATCCTCGCCGAGGAGTTCGACGTCCCGGCGTCGATCTACTCGGTGACCTCCTGGAACGAGCTGGCCCGGGACGGGCTGGCCCGGGAGACCGAGGTGCTGCGCGCCCCCGGCGAGTCCCACGAGCGGCCCTTCGTGGAGCGCGCCCTGGAGGACGCCGACGGGCCCTTCGTGGCGGTCACCGACTTCGCCAAGGCGCTGCCGGAGCAGATCCGGCGCTGGGTGCCCGGCGACTACACGGTGCTCGGCTGCGACGGGTTCGGCTTCTCCGACACCCGCGAGGCCGCCCGCCGCTACTTCAACACCGACGCCGAGTCGGTGGTCGTCGCCGCCCTGGCCGGCCTGGCCCGGGAGGGCAAGCTGGACATGAAGGTCGCCGACGAGGCGGCCCGCCGGTTCCGGCTCACCGACCCCACCGCGGTGTCCGCGTCGACGAAGAGGCAGTCCGACGTCGACCCCGACTCGGGCGCGGAGTAGCCGGCGATGACCCGCAGCCTGGGTGATGCGCTGGCGGCGATGCTCGGCGAGCAATCCGCCGCCGAGGACGCCGACGGGACCGCCGCGGCCCCGGACGGCACCGCCGGGGAGGTCGCCGGGGTGCTCCGCCGGGTGCTCGGCGAGGACGCCTTCGCCGACCCCGGGACGGACCCGCCCGACGCGGACGCGGCCGGGGACGACGCGGATGCCGCCGGGGCGGCGCCGGCAATGGCCTGGCCGCCGGCGCCGGAGGCGCGCCTGGTCGACGACCTCGGCATGGACTCGCTGGCCGTGGTGGAGTTCGTGGTCCGCGTGGAGGAGGCCACCGGGGTGCGCATCGAGGACGCCGACGCCGCCGGTTTCCGCACCCTCGGCGATATCGTCGACTACGTCGAGGCCCGCCGCGGCGAACCCGGGGCCGGCTGAGCCGGCGGGTGCCGCGCGCCGCCGGGGACGGCCCCCGGGCGACCCTGCCGCTCCTCCCGGGGGACGGGGCGGCAATCGACGGGGCCGGTCCCCCGCGGCGTCGTCCCGGATCCGTCCCCGGGGTCCGTTCAGGACCTTTCGGCACCGGGCGCGCCGAGCCCCGGTACGGCCCCGGCGCCGGCACGCCCCGCCACCCGCCGCATCAGCGACGGTGCGACGGCGACCACCGTCTCCGACGCGTCCACCGCGATCCACTCGCCCCCGGTGACGCGGGATGCGCCGTTGAGCTCCACCGTCTCGGTGCGGTGCGGCTCCCGGACCGGGCCGACCGTGCATTTCCGGGTGCCTCCCCCGCGGAGCGGGTTAAACCGGTGGACGCAATGCAGGAGCAGCACCCCGCCGGCCCATTCCCCGGGCCGGCCCGGCTCCCCGTCCAGCACCCGGGTTGCCCCGGCCACGAACCGGTTCCACTCCCCCAGCAGATGCGCCCGATGCCACCGCACCCCGGCCACCACGGAGGCGATGCAGATCGCCGCGCCGAGGACCCCCACCACCGGGTTGAAGCCCAGGCCCAATGTCGCCGAGGTGAGGCCGCCCCAGGAGAGGAGCAACAGCATCCCCGTCACGAACGCCATGCTGTCCCGGCGGCCGAGCCACCCGACCAGGAGAACCGGCGGGGCCATGAAGACGACCCCGATGAGCAGGAACACGACGATGACCAGGGCCCGTCCCCCGGGTGAGTCGGGCACCACCCCCTCGCCCACGCTCGCCCCCAGGAGCAGGATGGCCAGGCAGCCGATCCCGAGCGCCGCCCCCAGACCGAGGCGCAGCAGCCGATCCGCCCGCGGCCCCGAGGTGGCGTCCACCTCGACGATCCAGTCCGCCAGCGGCCCCACCCGGGCCCGCAGGATCGGATCCCGCAGGGAGCCGCGGAACCACCGGGACAGCTCGTTGACCTCGGGGTCATCGACGCAGTAGCCGCGGATCCGGTCGAGGAACGCATGGAAAGCGACCGGATCCCGGGAGGCGTCGATGGCGTGCAGCTGCGCCAGATCCGCGTCGAGCCGCGCGCTCGCGGCGGTGAGCCGGTCCCGCACCGCCGCCCCGGCGGCGGTGGCCGGCCCCTCCTCGGCGCGCAACCCGCGCACCTCGTTGCGGGCCTGGTGCAGCCGGCCCTCGTCGAGGAGCCGATCCACCGGCCCCCAGATCCGGGCGTCACGTTCGCGCCCGCTTTCCCGCCACTTCACCATGGTCACCGCTCCTCCGCGCCGTTCCTCGTCTCTGGCCACCCCTGTTCCTAGGCGCGGGGCCCCTCCCCCGGAACCGTGGCGGGGACTGTTCCCCGCGGGGCTTCGCCCCCGGTCGCCGCGCCCCTAACGTCGGCCGCGCAGACACCCCACCGGCCGCGGGGCCGGCGGAAGAGGAGGAGCCCCCATGACCGCACGCGAAGGCACCGCCGGCATCGATCCGGCCCTGCTGCGCGACACCGTCACCGAGGAGGAGATCCGCCGGTGCTTCCGCGCCCCGGCGATCGATCTCGACGCCACCGGCGCGACGACCGAGGTGGAACGGCACCGCGCCGCCCATGAGCGGATGACCGCGGTGTTCCGGCAGGGCATGGTCCGGGTCATCGACCTGGTGCGCTCCCGCCCGGGGCGCTGGCTGCCCGCCGGCTGGGATCCCGAGGGGCTGCGCACCGGGGCGTTCCTGCCCGAGCCGGTGCAGCCGGCGCCGGATCCGGTGCCCGCACCGGGTGCGGAGCCGCAGCCGGTGCCGCGGGTGCGCGAGGCCCTGCCGCTCGCCGGAGCGGCCATCGGGGCGTTCCTCGGCGTCTTCCTGCTGTCCGTGCCCTTCGCGCTGTTCACCGCGATCGCCACGGCCCTCGTCGCCGACGATGTGGAGCGGCGGGCCGCGGCCTGCGGCGGGGACGAGGCCTGCCTCGCCGGGGTGCTGCCCGACGATGCCACGCTCCTGCTCATCGGGGCCGTGGGGACCGGCCTCTGGCTGCTGTGCACCGGCGCCATCGGATGGTGGATCGGCCGCCGGCTGGTGCACCGGGATCGGACCCGCGCGGCGGCGGTCGCCGCCGGCAATGCCGAGTCGGAGGCCACCGAGGCCCGCAGGCTCCAGGTGATCCGCCGCAACGAGGCCCGCGCGGGCCGGCACCGGCAGGAGGTGCACGAGTGGCGGAGGGCCAACGCCGAATGCAACGCCGCCTGGGGCACCGCCCTGCGCAGGGCCTTCGGGCTGCCCGCCGAGGGCGACTGGGCGGGGGCCTGGGCCGGCGCCGCCGAGCGCCGCGCCTACGCGGCGCACCGGGTCGGCGCCCTGGAGCTCGACCCCGGGCTGCCGCGGTTCACCCGCGAGGCGCTCTCCCCGACGCGGGACGACCTCATCGAACAGCTGCGCCGGGGCCGGGCCGCCGACTGAGCCGGGCCCCGCACCGGAACCACCGACAATTCACCGACCCACCGGAGGGAACGACATGTCCGACTCCTACAACAGCAGGGGGATGCTCTACAACGCCCGGGCCCAGACCGGCCTGCTGCGGCAGAGCAACCGGATCCAGGCCGCCCAGCTCGCCGTCGAGATGGCGCAGTACGAGATGATCGACGAGCACTTCACGCAGCTGCACGGGGAGATGGGCGAGCAGACCGAGGCGCTGCGGGGCATCGACCGGGCGATTCGCCGGCAGACGCGGCTCCTGCACGAGGACAATGTGCGGATGGTCGACGCCATCGACGAGCAGACCGCGGTCCTGGAGCGCAGCGGCGAAGTCGCCGCCGATCAGCGTTTCGCGCAGTGGCGCGACGGCAGCCCGGTGGGCCAGAGGTACTACTACGAGTACCGCCCGCGCGCGCTGGCCTACCTGGAGTCCTACCGGCGGATGAGCGAGCTGTGGCGGGCCCAGGTGCTGCTCACCGTCCGGCGCCGCCTGGCGGACTACAACTCCTGGCGGGACCCGGGCTGGCTGCCCGACGCCCCCGACACCGGCCGTTTCCTGCCCATGCCGGGACGGCAGTCGCCGCCGGGTGCCGAGCGCGAGGACCTCTCGCAGCTGCCGGAGCCCGCGGAGCCGGCCGCCGCCTCCACGGAGCTCAAGGCGCTCTACTACCTCTCGCTCGTGTTCACCGTGCTGGTCGTCCTGCCGGCCCTGACGTCGATGAACCTCCGCGGGCTGATCATGGCGATTCTGCCGGGGTTGATCTCGTGGTGGCTGCACACCAAGGTGCGGGCCCCGGAGCAGGCGCACCGGCAGTGGGAGGAGCAGTCGCGCCAGGTCGCCGCGGAGAACCGGCGCCGCGCCGAACTGGCCGCCCTCATCGAACGGGACCGGCTCGAGCGGCGGCGCTGGGAGACCGAGAACGGGCGATGCCGGGACCGGATGACGATCCTCGTCTGCGAGTACCTGGGCCTCGACCTCGGCGCGGACTGGTCCGAGGACTGGGCCACCGGCGCCGAACGGGAGCGCCATGCCCGGATCACCGAGGTCATCGCCAACGAGCGGGAGAAGCCGCCCTCGCTCTACGATTTCCACGAACCCGGCACGCTGGCGCTGGACATGTCCATGATCGACCCGCTGCTGCGGCCCATGCAGAGTTTCCGGGCCCAGCAGATCCGGGTCCTCGACCACGCGGACTGAGCCGCCCCGACCCGAAACCGACCCCCACCCCCACCGGCGGGCACCGCCCGCCGCCGACGATCCCCGGAGGACCGCCATGACCACCATCCGCCATCAGCGCCTCGCCGCCGCCCTCGCCGCCGCGGCCCTGCTCACCGCCGCCTGCCAGGACGCCCCCGACGAGGTGGAGGTCCCCGACTTCACCGTCGAGGAATCCACCGGGGCGAAGGCCCCCGCCGGGTCCACGACCTCCAGCACCACCTCCGAATCGGGGCAGGCCGATGACGGCCGGCCCGAGGATGAGGACGACGCGGCCGAGGATGACTCCGGTGCCGGGGAGGCCCGCATGGCCGCGCTGGACAATGGCGACGGCAGCTACCGGCTGAGCAGCAAGCCCCCGAGCAACGACGCGCCCAGGGCGGTCAAGGTCACGTTCGGGGATCTGGAGGACCATGGATTCACCGCCATCGAGTTCGAGATCACCAAGGACAACCAGAACGCCTTCCTCAGCTACCCCACCGGGGACTACGGCCCGGACCTGGAGTGGAAGGCCATCGGGCTCAACGGCGAGGTCCAGGAGAGTTCCTGCCTCGGCGAGATGCGGGTGCTGGACGCCGAGGGCGTCGACGTCACCGGCAAAGCCGACCAGTGGTTCCACCAGGAGTCGACCACGGAGCTGCGCCAGGAAAGGTGCAAATCCTCCTTCACCCCGATCCTGGAGGAGGGCATCGACGAGTTCGTCATCGAGTTCACGATCCGGCAGAAGGGCTTCGACCCGATCATCATCCGCCAACCCGTCCGGGGCATGAACTGACCCGGCGCCCGATGGGCGGATGAGGCCGGCCGGCGGCGCACCGGCCGCCGGCCGCGATAGCCTGACCAGGGGGCGAAGACCGCCCCCGCCACCACCGCAGCCCGAGGAGCCACGTTGAGCAGCACCCCCACCCTCACCATCGACGACGGGATCGGCAACCGCGTCACCATCCTCGCCGGCGACCAGCTCACCGTCGGGCGGAAGGCCGATTTCGTGATCGGCGACGACGACCGCTACCTGCACCGCCGGCTGCTGACCTTCCACTACGACGGCACCTGGCTGGTCACCAACGTGGGCCGGGCGCTGTCGGTGACCATGCAGCCGGTGGGGCCGGGCTACTACAGCGTCACCACCCTCGGCCCCGGGGCGATGAGCCCGGTGCCGCGGGCGCGCACCGCCTTCGTGGTCGCCACCGTGGAGCGCACCTACGAACTCACCGTGGAGGTCACCGACGGCCCGCTGCCCGCCCCCCTGGAGGATCTCTCGGAGCTCACCTCCGATCCGACGGTGGACGTCTACGAGCCCACCGCCGAGCATCTGCAGCTGATGCGGGCGCTGGCCGCGCCGCTGCTGAAGTACCCGGGCGCCGGCTACTACGACATCCCGACGGTCAAGGACCTCATGCGGGAGCTGGGCTGGTCGGAGAAGAAGGTCAACACCAAGATCAACTACATCTGCACCCAGCTGCTGAAATCGGGGATCCCGGACTTCCAGGCGAGGAACGGCAACGCCATCAGCCGCCGGCTCATCCTGGCCCGGTACGCCGCGGAGCGGATCAGCAACGACCCCTACTGGGCGGGGCGCTGAGCGGGGGGCCGCCAGCGGGGAACGGTCCCCGAATCGGTTCCGGGTCCCCCCGGGGCGGTCATAGATTGTGTTCGACCCCACCGGGGGAGATTCCTCCCCCGGGCGGCGTCGCCGACATCGACCACGCCCCGAGAGGACCACGATCATGGCCCATTACGACCTGTACGAGAAGCTGAACCTCAGCCCGCACGCCTCATCCTCGGCGCTGCGCCTCCAGATCAACCACCGCCTCAAGGGCGTCGACTACGACGACAAGGACGCCCTGGAGCCGCTGCAGGTGGGCATGGCGGTGCTCGGCGACGAGCGCAAGCGGAAGCTGTACGACCGGCAGCTGGCGGACACCTCCCTGGCGGACATCACCTTCGAGGATCTGCGCCAGCTGGCGGAGATGAAGCTCGACGGCGGCGCCGAGGACGCCGACTCCGAGGCCACCATCATCCGTCCGCAGCCGACCCCCGACGGGGCCGCGCCCCAGGGCGAGCGCCCGGCCCCGCAGCGGCCCGCGGCGCAGCCGGCCCCGCAGCAGCCCCAGCAACCCCCGCAGCCCCAGCAGCCGCCGGTGGATCAGAACTGGGCCGCCGGCGCGCAGTACGGCGCCGCCGGGCAGGCCCCCGGCCAGCAGCCGGCCCCGGGCTTCCCGCAGGGCCCGGGCTACCAGCAGGCCCCCGGCTACCAGCAGGCCCCCGGGGTCGCGCAGGGCCCCCAGGGCGGCGCCGCCCCGGGCATGGCGCCCACCGCCGGCGGCGGCCAGCTGGGGGCGGCGAAGGCGGTGCTCGGGCAGACCGGTGAGCAGGTCCGGCAGGTCCCGAAGCAGACCCTGCTGACCATCGTCGCC
Source organism: Corynebacterium sphenisci DSM 44792 (assembly GCF_001941505.1). Lineage (NCBI taxonomy): Bacteria > Bacillati > Actinomycetota > Actinomycetes > Mycobacteriales > Corynebacteriaceae > Corynebacterium > Corynebacterium sphenisci. Next base: position 1,795,631 of record NZ_CP009248.1, read on the forward strand.
GCCAGCGTGGTGGCGACCCTGGTGCTGGTCGCCGGCGTCGCCGGCATCATGCGCATCACCTCCGCCGAGTACAAGGCGGAGAAGCTCGTCAAGCAGCTGGTGGCGCTGGAGGATCCGGGCAAGGCCGAGAAATGGGTCTCCAAGCACGTCTACGCCGATGCCCGGGACGACCTGCGGTCCTTCCTGGAGGTGCGCGCCGACGACGACTACGTGCCGGTGAGCTACACCATCGGCACCGACGACCCGAAGATCATGGCAACCTTCGACCAGGACGCCCTCACGGCCATCGACCCGTCCCTCAGCGTCCCCGATTCACTCGAGGACCGGATCACCGACGCCTACGTCACCGTCGTCTCCGATGAATGGGACGACCCGGTGCTGATGGTCATGGTCGCGGACTTCGGCTCGGGCCAGCAGGTCTTCTACGTCGACACGATGTAGATCCCGCGGCGATTGACCGGAGGGGCCCGCCCCACCCCGCTTGGTGCCCGGGGGCGGCGGTCCGCCGCGCGGGGTTCATGCCCCCACGGCGGCTGCGCCCATCCCCGCGGCGCCCCGGCTCGCGGCCCCCGGCCGGCTGGGGCGCCCACGGCGGACGGCCACCCCGGGATGGTCATCGCGACCCGGCCGGCGGAGGCCGCCGCCTCGCCCCTCCCCCGCATCGCCCGCATCCGCCTCATCGAAAGGCCGGGGCGGGGCCGGACACCCGGCATGGGATGCCGGCCGGGGCGCACCCGGGGCCCCGCGAACCGAATCCCCCGACCTCGCCGGACCTCCCCGATCCCGCAATGACGCCCGACCCGACGCCAAGGACCCCGCAATGAACAACCGCTGGCTCGACCCCGGCCCGGACAACCACCGGCTCGACCCCGCTGCCCCGGAGGACCACCGGGCCGCCACGTGGCCCGCGGACACCGCCGCTCCCCCGGAGCCGGGGCGCCCCGCCGCGCCGACCCTGACCCTGCCCGACGGGCCGGGGGCGGCGCAGCACCGGCCGGGGACCCCCGTCCCCGTGGTCGTCGACGGCCCCGCTCCGACTGCCCCGCCACCGTTTCCCCCGGAGCGCCGCACGACGATGCCCGGCGCCACCGCCCTGATAATCACGCTGCTCACGCTCATCCTGAGCGCGGTCGCCTACGGCACCGAGACGCTGGCGGACAAAGCCGACGAGTGGTTTCCGCCGGCCGGGGACACGGCTTCCGCCGAGGAGACGGCCGGGGACGACTACGGCGGATACGGCAGCGTCGAGGAGTACTGCGCGGCCGAACCGCAGGACTACGTCTGCGTCATGACGAGGTGGACCAACGGCGTGATGGATGCGCCCATCGAGGCGAGCACCGAGGCCACGGGCTTCTTCCTCTGGGATTCCGAGGGCACCGAAATCCGGTGCGCCTTCGGGGAGGGTTTCGGCATCGGCGCCTGCGCGACCCTGCGGGACTACTGGGAACTGGACAACCGGCCGGCGCAGCACTCGGTGAACCTGGCCTCGGGGCTGCCCCTCGGGGATCCCGATGACGACTCCCCCATCGCCGGCACCGCGGCCGCGGTCTGGGACGGGGGCGTCGAGTACCTCCCCGCGGACCGGAAGATCGCGCTTCCCGATGGCCGCGGCTGGATCTACTACGACCTCGGGATCCTCATGCGCGGCGGAATCGACGGCGACGAGCAGTCGCCGGTGGTCTACCTGGAGGACTCGATCTGGATGTTCCTCCGCGATGACTAGGCCAGCGGCGGCCCCGCGGAAAGCCGATCCGCATTATCCGTCCACCCCGATTCCCGCTACCCGACCCGCACCCGCCCAGACGAAAGGACCGAATCGATGAACGAACGCTGGACCAACCCCGATCAGCCCGGGGATCCCGCCCGGCCACCCGAATCCCCCGCGACGGGCCCGGGCCCCGGGCCCGCGGACGGGGCCGGAGACACCCGGATGCTGCCTCAGCAACCCCCGGGTCCCGCGCAGTGGGCCACCGGCGCCCAAAGCCCCGCCCAGGGCTACGGCGGACCCGAGGCGGGCTATCCCGGCGGCCCCTGGCCCCCGGCGGGCGCCGTCCCCGGCGCCGGCGACTGGGCCGGCGCGGCCCCCGCGGACCAGGCGGGATCCGACAAGACCAGGCTGCGCCGCGTCCTCATCGGCATCAGCTTCGTGCTCGTGCTGGTCCTGGCCACCGGCGGGGCCTACCTGTACGGCGCGGGCAGGTTCCCGGGCTCCGATCCCGTCGTCGCCGCCGACTCCCCGGACTCGGGGGACGGGGACGCCGACCCGGGTTCCGGGGACTCGACGGGCTCCGCCGGGACCACCTCGGAGAGCACCACCGAGGCCACGGACGCGGAGGACTCCGGGGAAGGTTCGGGGAGGACGATCGAGGACTACGTCCGGATCGTCGTCGACGGCTCCTCGGAGAGCACCGACGCCACCGGTTTCTACCTGCGCGACGATGACGAGATCTCCATCCACTGCGCCTTCGGCGAGGGCTTCGGCCTCGGGGCCTGCTCCACGATAGATGACTACTGGGGGTTCATCGCCGACGGCGACGCGTATTCGCTATACCTCGCCTCCGGGGATCCCGTCTGGGAATCCGACCTGTCGGTGACGGACGTGGACGTATGGGACGCCGCCTCCGAGGACCTCGAGACCGACACCCGCGTGCTGCTGCCCGATGACGATGGCTGGGTGTACTACGACGGCTATTACCTCATGCGCGGCGGCATCGAGGTCGGTGGGGAATACCCGGTGATCGTCGTCTCCCCGGGCAGCCACAACATCATCTGGGATTACTGACCCCGCCACCGGCCGGTGGCGCCGCCGCGGCCTGGTCGCCATTCCGTAACCCGGGCCCCACCCCACTACCATCGACCCCACGAAGAGACGAAGGACGCCCCGATGAGCAACCGCTGGACCGATCCCACCCCCGACGACCCCGAGGACGCCCGGTCCGGGAAGGACGACGCGGCCGGCATAGCCCGCGATGTCGCCGCCGGCGCCCGGCACGCCCCCGCCGGCGACTCCGGCGCCGCCTCGGATCCGGGGATGGACTACGGCTGGGACGTGTCGGTGAACCCGGCGGACCCGCCCGCCGGCGAGGGGGCGGCAGGCTCAGCCCCGACCCCGGAGGCCGGGGCCGGCGCCACCGGCCCCGGCCACCCCGGCGGCGAGTGGGCGAACCAGGGCCCGGGCGGGGGCGCCGGTGACGCGCAGTTCGTCTCCTACCACCAGGACAACCCCGGCTCCTCCGCCCCGCAGGCCGACTGGGTGCACCCCGATGACGCCACCGTGGTGTCCCATCCGGACGCCGACGGCGGCAACGCTGCGGGCCACCAGCCGGACTGGGTGCACCCCGATGACGCCGGCTCCGCCGCGGGGGCGCACTCGCCGGCCGACTCCGGTTCCGCGGGTGGACCCGACTGGGTCCACCCGGATGCGGCCGGACAGCGGCCGGACTGGGTGCACCCCGATGATCTCGGGGCCACCGGCGGGGCGGGCTCCGGCACCCCGGACTGGGTGAACCCGAACCCGCCGCCCTCCGACGGGGGATCCGCCGCCGCATCCGGCGCCGGGGGCCCCGACTGGGTCAACCCCAATCCCCCGCCGGGCGCCCCGTCGGCCGGCACCCCACCCCACGCCGGCGGATCGGGGGCCGGCGTCGCACCGGGGCCCCAGCCGGGGCCCCACCACCCGGTCCCCGGAACCGATGGCATGGTCAACGCCGGCTACGGCGGCACACCGCCGGCGGGGCCCGGCGCCATGGCGCAGGCCCCGACGCCGCAGCCCCAGTGGTACGGCCACGGCGCCCCCGGCACACCGCAGGGCATCGGCCCCGCCGGCCCCGCCGGCCCCGCCGGCCCCGGGATGCCGCCGGCCGGCCCGCCCCCGGGAATCGCGGCGGGCACCGCGCAGGCCGGCGCCGCCGTCCACGGGGGTGCGGCGGCCACGGGCGCCACCGGGGCGTCGTCGATGCTGGCCGGGGCCGCCCTCGGCGGAGGGGTGAAGACCGTGGGCCTCATCCTCGCGGTGACGCTCCCGCTGGGCTTCGGCAGCTACCAGACGGTGACGCACCTCGCGGAGCGCGCGGACTCCTCGACCAGCGCATCGGAGAATCTGCCTCCGCTGCCATCGGAGGAATACGTGTGGCAAGTCGCCTCCATGGAAACCACCGATACAGACTATTCGGCCTTCTCGTTCCGCAACGATGATGGGGTGGAGGTCCATTGCGCCTTCGACCTCCCGGATTTCAGCAATCTCGGAGTTGGTGTTTGCGCAACCGCGGAGGGGTACTGGAACCTCGATTCCGGGGATGAACTCACCTCGGTCAACCTGAAGAGCGGCAAGAGCCTGGACGACCCGACCGAAGAAAACCCACTACCCGTCAATCATGGTGATATCTGGGACGCGGAGACGGTCGACATACCCCGGAACAAGAGATTGAGGATGCCCGACTACTGGACTGGCGTATCAGGGGGTTGGGTCTACTACGACGGCTATTATCTGATGAAGGGGCTTGTTGAAGGAGGGGAGGCCGTATTCGTGCTTTCCCCCGAAGGGTGGAAGATCTACAGAAGATAGCCGCCGGTTTTTGTGCGACCCCGCGCACACAGCTCCGCCCCGCAAGGGGCAGCGATCGATCCCTAATGTGCGAGTACGGGCCCGGAAACGGCCACTCGCTGCGGATAGGGCGAACAGGTACCACCGGGACGACGCCGACCGCGCCTCGGCGTCCTCCGGTTGGCGACCGCGACCCCATCGCTTTGCGGCGGCGGACGTGGCCCAGGCGTGGTGCCACGGCGGTGTCGGGGGCCCATCACGGGAGGCCCACGGCGCGTAACCGACAACGCCGGGTCATGTTCCGGCTGCCCGCCTAACCCGTACCTGTTCACTCCGGGGTGGGGTACCCCACCGCGGGCGCCGGCTACAGCCGCAGCTCCACGCCGTCCCAGATCTGCAGGGCGTAGAGGGCCAGCAGCAGCCGCTTGGGCACCCGGCCCCGGGAGTTCACCGCGCCCCGGAACTCCCGCACCCCGCGGTCGGCGAGGGTGGCGGCGAGGCGATCGGCCTTGGTCTCCACCTTCTTCACCGACCAGCCCAGGGTGGCGGCGAGCTCCTCGGTGGTGGGCACGTCGTTGAGCCCGGAGCCGCGCCGGCTGAGCAGCGGCTCGATGAGCGCGCGCAGCAGCTGCGCCTGCTCCCGGCGCAGCGGGCGCTGGCCGATGGTCTCCTCGCCGTTGCCGATGGTGATGTCCGGGCGGTTCACCGGCAGGTCGGGGAAGACCTCGGCGTGGAACTCGTAGATGCGCTCCGGGGTGGAGAAGGTCATCGCGGTGAGGGTGGGCGGCAGCGGGGCGGTCGCCCCGGGGCCGAGGCTGGACCGGGTGTGCCCGCGGACCAGCCGGGGCTCCATGACCACCGGGATGCGGGCGCCGACGTTGGTGACCATCCACTGCCCGCCGGTACTCCAGAAGTGCAGCAGCACCCGGTGCAGGTGCAGGTCATCCTCCCCGATCCGGAACTGCCCGGCGCGGCCGACGGTGACGTTGCCGCGGATGCGGTACACCGCGGCATTGCACACCAGGTCGTCCAGGCGCAGCAGGGCGCGCCCGTCATCGGCGGGACGGTCGTCGTTGGCGGCGCGATCGGCGCCGTCGGTGGTCAGCATAGGGGCAGTCCCTCCCATCCCTCGTGGGACTCCGGGCCGGTGAGCACCACGGAGTACCGTTCCTTGTCGCCCTCGGGGAACACGAATGCGGCGTCCGCGTCGCCGGTGCCGGAGCGGAACACCTCGACGCTGCAGCGCTCGCTGGTGGCCCGCACCAGGTAGTCGCGCCAGTCCTCCTCGCCGCCGAGGATCTCCCCGAAGGCCCGGTCCCGGTCGGCGCCGCTGCCGAAGTCGACGAAGATGACGTCGGTGCCGTCCTCCCCGGCGGCGCAGCGCACCGCGGGGCGGCTGCGCCAGCGCACCGCCGAGCAGCTGTACCCGCCGGCGTCGCCGATCGCCCAGCCGACCCGACCGCCGCGTTCGGCGGGCAGGGCCCGGTCGAAGTCGGAGACGATGGCGCGCTGCTCCTCGGGCCAGGCCCGGGTCATCCGGTAGCCGCCGAAGCCGAGCACCCCGACCAGCAGCAGGGTCAGCGCGGTGAGCACCGCCACCAGGCGGCCCCGGCCGCCGCCGGGTCGGGCCGGCGGTGCGCCGGCCGCCGGGTAGGCCCCGGTGACCGAGGGGAAGGAGCCGGTGGTCGAGAGGAAGGAGCCGGTGGTCGCCCAGGGGCCGGTGACCCCGGGGGCGTCCAGCGGCCGGGCGTCCACGATGGTCTCGGCGAGCGCCTCGGCGCGGCCGGCGACATCGCGGCCGGCCGCGGCGGCGGCGAGCTGGTCGATGAACCCGGTGGCCGTGGGGTAGCGGTCCGCGGGCCGGTTGGCCAGGGCCCGGGCGAAGACGTCGGTGATCGCGGCATGGTGCGCGGCGTCGTCGGGGTGGATGGACCCGGGGCCCAGGCGCACCCGGGGCCGGTCGCCCTGCCAGTGGCCGGGGCCGACCAGGTCGTGGAACTTCTGCAGGGTGAGCATCTCGAAGGCGACCAGGGCCAGGGCGTAGTCGTCGCCGGCGGCGGTGGGCGCCAGCGGGGCGCTGCTGCCGCCCCCGCCGGTGAAGGCCTCCGGCGGGGCGTAGGCGGGGGTGCCGATGAAGGCCCCGGTGCGGGTGGTGTCCGGGGTCCAGATGATGCCGAAGTCCACCAGCACCGCGGCCACCCGATGCTGTTTGGTGGAGGGCCGCAGGATGTTCGCCGGTTTCACGTCCCGGTGGATGACCTGCGGGGTCTGCCCGTGCAGGTAGTCCAGGGCGCGGGCCACCGGGCGCAGGATCCGGGTGGCCTCGGCCACGGTGAAGGGCCGTCCGCCGGAATCGCGGCGGCGCTGGTCGAGCTCCTGCTTGAGCGAGACCCCCTCGATGAAGTCCATCACGTAGTAGGGGCAGCGGCCGTCGATGTTGCCGGCGGTGTGCACCCCCACGATCGCCTCATGGCGAAGGTTGGCCAGGGTGGTCATCTCCGTGTCGAAGCGGCGCAGCGCGTCATCGTCGATGTCCACGTTCTCGCCGAGGCGCTTGATCGCGACCTTGCGCTTCAGCGACTCATCGGTGGCGGAGTAGACCACCCCCATGCCGCCGCGCCCGATTTCGGCGATGTCGGTGTACCCGTACTTCTCCTCCAGGTGACCGATGAGGGGATCCCGGGTCTCCGCCATCTCCTCGCCTCCTCATCTCGTCCGAATCCCGCCGCGGGGCCGCCGGCGCCGCGATGCGCGGTGCCGGGGGCGGCGTGCTGCGTCCATTCCATCCCGACCGGTCCGGATCCGCCTCCTCCGGCGGGGAGCGCTCCCCGATGACGGGGTCGTCGGGCGAGTGGTCCGCTGGGTCCCGGGAGGCCCTGCCGCCGGGTGTTCCGGGGGCGGGGCCGACGCGCGGGTGAATATACCAATCGGTTCACCGCCCTCCCGGAACCCAGAACGGCAAACGGGGATTTACCCCCGCTTTCCCCGCACCGGCCGATCCGGTGGATCGGGGCGCCCCGCGGGTCGCCGCGGGACGCGCCCGGACCCCGGCCCCGCGATGCCGCCGGGCGGGCGCGCCCGCCCCGCCCGATGGCCCGGGTTCCGGGAAATCCCCTGGGCAGGTCCCGTGTCCCGGGAGCCGGGGCGTCGGCCGGGGGCCGGCCGCCCGCACCGCCCCGGCGGCGCCGGGACCGGCCGGCCGGCCCGGCCCGGTGGCGCTAACCCGGCCCGGTGGCCGCCGCCAGGGCCCCGGGGAGCGCTCCCCGATGGCGCGAATCGGGCCCCCGGAGACCCCCGCGGGCCCGGATCCGGCCCCTAGGATGGGGAATCGTGGACAGGGCCGGGATCCGGCCGACGCCGAGGAAAGGGGCTGTGCGCCGATGAACGACGGAGGCTTCTCCGGGGACGCCAACCGCTGGGGTGCGCCCGGCGATCCGCAGGGGCCCGGCCCCGCCGACGGCGGGGCCGGGGGCCCGATGCCGGAGCAGCCGGCCTGGCCCGCGGAGAACCCGGAGCTGACCTGGAGCGCCGATCCGCTGCCGCCGGCCGCGCCCCCGCCGGCCGGAGGCCACCCCCCGGCGGGGGGCTATCCCCCGCCGGCCGGCTACCCCGGCGCGCAGCCGGCGCAGACCGCCGCCTGGTCGGCGACCCCCCATGCGGCCCAGCTGGGCCAGCAGCCCCCGCCGACCGCGATGATGCCGCCGATGCCGGCCGGCTCCACCCCTACCGGGGGCGGCGCCGGCGGCGGGATGCTGCCCGGGATCGCGGTGGTCGCGGCGCTGCTGCTGCTCCTCGGCGGGGGCGGCTGGTGGTGGCTGACCCAGGACGCCGATCCGGCGCCGATCGCCGCCGACGCCGAACTGGCCGAGGAGGGCGGCTTCACCGCCTCCGCGGAGCCGGACGGCGAGGACGGCTCCGGCGCCGGGGCCGAGGCCGGGGCCACCGGGGAATCCACCCCGCCGCCGGCGCCCTCCCCCACCAGCTCCCGCTCGACGGAGCCGGAGGCGCGCTCCTCGGGCTGCTCGGTGGACGCGGACGCCGCGGTGATCGGCCGGGCGGTCGACGAGGTCAACGGCAAGTACCGGGGCCGCTGGGAGTACCGCGGGGAATCCAACTTCGACGGCTGCCACCCGCTGACCTACGCGGTGCTCTACGAGACCTCCGGCTCCGCGGGGCACACCATGCTGCTGATGTTCCACGGACCCGACTACCTGGGCGTGGACTCGAACTACCCGCAGCGCGCGAACTCGATCAGGGTCACCGACGACGGCTTCATCGTGGAGTACACCGATCTGGAGGACGGCGGGGACTCCGTGGAATCGGTCGAGTACTGGTGGGACGGGTCCAAGGTGGCCCATTCGGGGCGGATCCCGAACACCGGCTACGACGCGCTGGGCTGACCATGGCGGCGCCGGCGCGGGGGATGCGGTGATGGGCGGGCGGGATCACCCGGCGCCGGGTGCCGAGGCCGCCGCGGCCGCGCCGACCACGCTGCCGCCGGGCGCCCCGATGCCCGCTGCCCCGCCCGCGGCCCCGCCGGAGCGGCCCACCGACATCGAGCTCACCTGGTCCGCCGCCCCCGCGGCGGCGCCGGGGGCGGGGGCGCCCCGGCGGGCGGGCCGGCTGCTGCTGCCCGCGCTGGGGCTGATCCTCGCGCTAACCGGCCTGGCCGGGGCGGCGCATCTGCGCGGCGGCGCCGGGGCCGCGGACGTGGGCCTGGATCTGGTGCCCGGCCAGCTCACCCCGGTGCCGCCGGCCCGGATCGGCGCCGGCGGCGCCGGGGAGGGCGCGGGCCCGGCGACGACCTTCCGGATCGCGGCGGCGGACGGGGACCGCCGGCCCACCGCCCGACCGCATCCCGGCCCGGAGGGCGCCCGGGAGGCGCCCACCGATCCGCCCTGCGACGGCCGCGGCATCCTCATCCACGAGTCGGTGTGGGGCCCGGAGGCCGGCCGCAAGGTCAACGCGGCGCTGGCCGCGCATCCCGGGTCGGTCTACGCCTCAGCCGGGGCCTGCCCCTCGCTGAACCCGGAGCGGGAGGGCTACCCGGTCTACGCCGTCTACGAGGACTTCGGCCATGATCTGGAGGCGCTGTGCGCCGCGGATCGGGGCGCGGGCACCATGTCCCGGATCATGACCACGGAGCAGGATCGCGGGGAGTACTGCCCGCGCTGAGCCTCCCGGCGCCGCCCACCGCCTATCCTGGCCGGGGAGCCGCCGGGAACGCGGGCGGCGGAGCGGGAAGGGACGGTGCCGATGCACGAGCAGGATGGCCGCGGGCGGGATTCCGCCGGCGCCGGCGGGGAATCGCCGGCCGAGCCGACCCCGGAGGTGACCTGGTTCCCGCCGCAGGGCCCGCCGGCCGCACCCGGCGCCGCACCCGGGCACCCGGGCCACCCGCCGGCGCAGGGGCATCCCGGCCGGCCCGGGCCGCCGGGACCGTACCCGGGCTGGGCGCCCCCGCCCGCGCCCCCGGTCGGATCCAGCCCGGTCGGCGCACCCGGGGCCCGATCGCGCACCCCGGTGCTGCTGGGCGTGCTCGCCCTGGTGGCGATCGCCGCCGGCGCCGCGGTGGCGCTCTCCGGCCGCGGGGCGGGCGACACCCCGGATGTCGGGGAGGGCCTGGATTTCGCCGGTATCGCCGGGGCCGCCGCGGAGGAGGCCGACACCGCCGACCAGGCGACGGTGACGGTCACCGCCACCGAATCCGCCACACGCGCCCGGGCCGCGGACACCGGCCGCGGCGGCTCCGGGGGCGCCGCCCCGGCCCGGTCGGCGAGCTCGACCCGGCCCGCCGGGGCCCGGGAGGATCCGGTGGATCCGCCCTGCGACGGCCGGGGGATCATCATCTACCAGTCCGTGTACGGGCCGAACGCCGGGGAGCAGCTCAACGCGGCCCTGGACGCCCACCCGGGCACCGTCTACGCCTCCCCCGGCGCCTGCGCGAGCCTCAACCCGGAGAAGGACGGCTACCCGGTCTACGCGGTGTACAAGGACTTCGGCCATGACCGGGAGGCGCTGTGCGCCGCGGACACCGGCATCGAGACCAACTCCCGGATCATGCAGGACGAGCGGATCTACGGCGACTACTGCGGCAAATAGGCCGCGGCCGCGGGCTCAGGCCCCGGCGCGGCGGGCCCGGCGCAGCGCCGGGTCGACCAGGGGCAGCACCGGGCAGGCCCCCTGGGCGGGCGGCTCCGGCGCGGCCGGCTCGGGGACCGGGGCGTGCCCCGCGGTGCCGGGCCGCAGCGGCTCCAGCAGCCGATCCCAGGGCCCGCCGAGGGCCCGGTCCACCGCCTCGGCGATGGCCGCGCCGTCCCCGCCGGCGCGAGCCAGGATGGCGCGCAGCAGGTTCTCCCCGAGCACGATGTTGCCGGCGGCGTCGACGTCCCCGGCCCAGGTGCCCAGCTCCGGGTGCGCCTGGATCCGGCGGCCGGGCAGCGCGCCGGCCGGGTCCACGGCGATTTCGAAGACCAGGTCCGGCCAGCGGGCGAGATCATCGGCGAGCGCGTCGGCGGCGCCGGCCGGCCCGGTGACGGCGATTTCGGCGCAGCAGCGGGCGGGCTCCCCGGGACGGCGGGCGAACAGGCGCGGGCCCGGTCGGGCGCCGTCGGCGGGGGCGAGCCCGGCGCGCGCCATGGCCCACAGCACATGCGGGATCAGCGCGGCGGAGGCGGAGTGCACCCAGAGCACCCCGCGCACGGCGTTCGGTCGGTTCATCGTCTCACCTGGGGTCGGCGGGGACCCCGCCGGCGCATCCGCGCCACCGGGGCCAAGACGAGGCTCGTCTTCCCCAACGTCCTCATCGCCGACTCGCCGCGGGCGCACCGCGCCCGGAGCCGATGGATCCAGTGTGGCCGCGGTGCCGGGACCCCGACAAGGCTCAACCGCCGCTGGAACCCCCCGAAGGTTCAAGCGGCGGTTGACCCGGCGGCGGGGGCTCAGCCGAGCACGGACTTGGGCAGCCGGTGCACGGTGACCGCGCCGACCGCGGTGAAGGGGTGCAGCGGGTCGGGCTCCCCGGAACCGGTGGGCCCGCCGAGCTCGGAATGCGCCAGGGCGCTCATCACCACGTAGGCGTCCTCCCGGGTGAAGCCCCGGTCGTCGACCAGGAAGTCGAACATGTCCTCGTAGCCGCGTTTGATGGACTCCTGCACCGGGTCGCCGATGCCGATGAAGCACCACTCCCCGGGGGTCTCCACCCGGGGCGCGCGCAGCGGCATGGACTTCACCACGTCCACGGAGACCACCGCCACGCCCTCGGCCTCGATGGCGACGAAGGAGGATTCGCCGCGGGCCATCACCGCGTGGATGTCGCCGATGCTCAGCAGCGCGCCCGGCACCAGCACCGGCAGGTAGACGGTGGCGCCCGGGGCGACGTCGGTGAGGTCCATGTTCCCGCCGGAGGCGAAGCTGGGCATGATGGTCGACCCGGTGCCGGTGGCGGGGGCGGTGCCGATGCAGCCGATCATGGGCCGCGGGGCGGTGTCGATGCGCTCGGTGAGCTGCACCCGCTCGCCCACCGGGATCCGCCGGGTGAAGGACCGCTCCCCCATCCGGTCGGCCAGCGCCCCGGCGCCCGGCAGGGACACCGACCAGCCGTGGTCCTTGAGGTGGATCTCGTGCACGGTGACCTGCAGCGCGTCCCCGGGTTCGGCGCCCTCGACGTAGAGCGGCCCGGTCACCGGGTTGATGGTGGCGGTGACCTTGTCCAGGCTGCCGCGCTCGTGCAGCTGCGCGTAGACGGCGTCATCGGTCTCGAAGCCGATCCGCTCGCCCCCGCCGGCGGCGACGGTGAGCGCCGGGGCGATGCCGGCGTCGAAGGAGGCCTGGCCGAGGCTCTTCGGCAGGAGATGGTCGATGCGCGCCCCGGCGGGCACGTACCCGGGCCGGGCGGGGGTGCGGTTCTGGTCGTCGGTGCCGGTCATGGCGGTTTCTGCTCCTTTCGGGGGCGGATGCCGCGGGGATGGCCGCGTTCACCCTCCCAGGGTAGCCATCACCGGGCCCACCGGCCGCTGAGCAGGGCGGACGCCGATCCGATCACGGCCGGGGGCCGGCCGGCATACCGGTCCGGGACCCCCGGCCCGGGGTGGGCCGCACCGCCCGGTGGCGGGCCCGGCGGCGGGCCGGCTACCCGGCCTCCCCCAGGGCCGCCCAGAGCCGGTCGTTCCACTCGGTCCAGCGGGGCTTCGCCCAGTCCCCGAAGGGCCGGTCGGTGAGCACCACGCAGGCCCGGCCGGTGGGGGCGTGCAGCCACAGGAAGGTGCCGGCCTGGCCGAAGTGCCCGGCGACGTCCGCGGGCATCGAGGCGCCGAACCACAGGCCCCGCCGGGATTTCGGCCGGCCGTGGATCTGGAAGCCCAGCCCCCAGTCCGCCGGGCGCTGCGGACCGTAGCCGGGCACCACCCCGTCCAGGCCGGGGAATTGCACGGTGAGCGCCTCGGCGACGGTGCCCGGGTGCAGCAGCGCCGGGTCCAGGATCTCGTCGGCGAAGTTCATCAGGCCCGCGGCGGTGGCCTCCCCGCCGTGCCCGGCGGAGCCGTGCAGCGCCGCCCCGGCCATGCCCAGGGGGGCGAAGGTTGCCTCCCGCAGGTAGTGCGGGAAGGCCATCCCGGTCTCCGCGGCGACCGCATCGGCGAGAATGTCGAATCCGGCGGAGGAGTAGATCCGGCGCTCCCCGGGGGCGCGCTCGGGCTCCCGGGAGGCGAAGCCCACCCCGGAGGCGTGCGCCAGCAGATGCCGCACCGTCGCCCCGGGCGGCCCGCAGGCCCCGTCCAGGTCGAAGACGCCCTCCTCCACGGCGATGAGGAAGGCGTGCGCGCTGAGCAGCTTGGTGACGCTGGCCAGGCCGTAGCGCCGATCCGGGTCGCCGTGCACCGCCCACTCCCCGCCGGGGCCGCGCACCGCGGCGACGACGTGGTCGGCGGGCCAGCCGTCGACCTCGGCGAGGACGTCGGCGGGATCGGCGGGCGGGTGCGGCTGCTGGATCATGGACCCAGGCTAGCCCGCGGCCCCCGGGGCCGGCGCCGGGGCGTCGGCGTCCAGATCGGCGCCCGCCCCGGCCGCCCAGCGCTCCTCGTCGAGGATCCCGGCCCGCCGGGCCACCACCGCGGCGACCAGGGCCTGCCCGGTGACGTTGACCGCGGTGCGGCCCATGTCCACCACCGGCTCCACCGCCAGCAGCAGCCCCACCCCGGCCAGCGGCAGGCCCAGGGTGGACAGGGTCAGGGTGAGCATCACGGTGGCCCCGGTGGTGCCGGCGGTGGCCGCCGAGCCCAGCACGGAGACCACCACGATGAGCAGGTAGTGATGCGGGGCGAGATCCACCCCGTAGAACCCGGCGACGAAGATCGCGGCCACCGCCGGGTACACCGCGGCGCACCCGTCCATCTTGGTGGTCGCCCCCAGCGGCACCGCGAAGGAGGCGTAGGCCGGCGGCACCCCCAGGCGGCGCTCCGCCACCCGCTGGGTCACCGGCATGACGCCCATGGAGGAGCGGGTGACGAAGCCCAGGGAGGTCACCGGCCACACCCGCCGGTAGAACCCGATGACGTCGAGGCCGGTGCCGCGCAGCACCAGGGGGTAGACGACCGCGAGGACGATGGCCAGGCCGAGGTAGACGGCGAGGATGAACCAGCCCAGCGATCCCATGGCGGACCAGCCGTAGGCGGCGACGGCCCGGCCGATGAGGGCGGCGGTGCCCACCGGGGCGAGCCGGATCACCCACCACAGGGCCTTCTGGATGATCGCCAGCAGGGAGGCCATGACGGCGAGGAAGGGTTCCGCGGCGGGGCCGACGCGCACCGCGGCGACCCCGAGGGCGATGGCGATGACGAGCAGCTGCAGCACCTGGAAGCGGGGTTCCGCGCCGTCCCCGCCGAGGCGGACGCCGAGGCCGAGGATGTTGTCGGGCACCACCGAGGCGAGGAAGGCCCACCAGCTGCCCACCCCCTCCGGGGCGGCCGCGGCGGTCCGGGGCACCCCGGTGCGCACCCCGGGATCGATCAGCGCGCCGACGCCGATCCCGACGAGCACGCTGGCCAGGGCGGTCGCGGCGAACCAGAGCAGGGTCGACGCGGCGAGCCGGGCGGCGTCGGCGACCTGGCGCAGCTGCGCCACCGAGGTCACCACCGCGGTGACCACCAGGGGCGGCACGAGGAGCATGAGGAGCTTGACGTAGGCGTCGCCGACGCCGTCGAGGACGGCGCCGAGGCCGGCCGCGGCGGCGCCGCCGCGGCGGGCGAGCAGGCCCAGGGCCAGGCCGATGAGCAGGCCGAGGAGCACCTGGACGCCGAAGGAGGGCATCCGGGGCCGCCGGGGCCGGCGTCCGGGGGCGGGGCTGTCGGGGTGGTCCGCCGGGGTGCGGCGGTTCGGGGGCTGGTTCGCCATGGGGGTGTCCTTCGCTGCGGGCGCGGCGGCCGTGCGCCGGCTCGCCGGGTGGGCGCTCGCCGGGGCGTGGGCCG
The DNA here is from genome assembly GCF_001941505.1 of Corynebacterium sphenisci DSM 44792. Classification (NCBI taxonomy): domain Bacteria; kingdom Bacillati; phylum Actinomycetota; class Actinomycetes; order Mycobacteriales; family Corynebacteriaceae; genus Corynebacterium; species Corynebacterium sphenisci. The sequence goes on from NZ_CP009248.1 coordinate 1,810,637, forward strand.
CGGACGCGATGTCGATGGGGTGCGGCGCCGGGGCGGGGCCGCGGCGCGCGGGATCGGCCGGATGGTCCCGGCCCGGGTCAGGCGGCGGAGTGCATGCGGCACTGGTCCAGCCAGAGCCGCCGGGTGAGCAACATCGACATGGCCCCAGGGTAAATCCTGTTTTCGGGCCGGGTCAAGACCCGCCGGCCCCCGGCCCCTCCGGGCCGCCGTCCCCCGGTCCCGGCGCGGGGTCGACGATGCCGGAGCCGCCGGCCTGGGCGCGGCGCCAGCGGCGGCGCTCCCGGAGGGTGCCGTCGCGCTCCCGGCGGGCGAGCAGCCCGGCGAGCTGCTGGCGGGTCATCGTGATCGGGGCGACCTCCGGGCTGCCCGGCAGCACCCAGTTGCGGTGCCCGGCGAGGATCGCCAGCCCCGCCCCCGAACAGGTCGCCACGATCATGCCCACGGTGGGTAGATCGAGGAGGTAGAAGCCGACCAGCACCGAGGCGCCGAGCAGCGCCGGGGTGGCGTAGATGGTGTTGCCGCCGAAGATCGCGGGCACATTGCCCACGGCGATGTCCCGGATCATGCCGCCGCCGACGGCGGTGAGCATCCCGCACAGGATGGCGGTGGGCCAGGGCATGCCGTGCACCATCGCCTTCATCGCGCCGGTGACCGACCACACCCCGAGGATGATGGCGTCGCCGTAGCGGAAGAACAGGTCCCACACCCGGCCCTCGAAATGCGCGATCCAGGCGATCAGCCCGCCAAGCAGCGCGAAGCCCATGTACGCCGGTTCGGCGAAGGCCGCCGGGGTGCCCTTCTGCATGAAGGTGTCCCGCAGCAGCCCCCCGCCGAGGGCGGAGAACAGCGCTAGGAAGGAGAAGCCGACGAGGTCGAAGCGCCGCTGCCGGGCGATGGTCCCGCCGATGGCGCCGTTGATGACGACGCCGGTCAGATCCAGGATTCGGTAGACCGCGTCGACGGTGGGATCCACAACCATGGCCCAATTCAATCCCGCGGCCGCCCGGGCGGGCAACACGCCCCGCCGCCCGGGCGCTACCCCCGGTCCCGCGCCACCCGGCGCACCCGCAGCGCGCCGACCAGGCCGACCACCAGCGCCGCGGCCGCGGCGAAGAGCGTCGCCCGGGTGGCCTCCGCGAAGGCCCGGGTGAGCGGATCCAGCAGCGCCGGGTCCGCGCCCGCGGCGCGCATCCCCACCAGCGCCTGGCCCGCGGAGGAGCGCACCGCGGCGGCGGCCTCGGCGGCGGCGCCGGTGAAGCCGGCGGTGCTGCGGGCCAGGGCCGCCGACAGCACCGCGCCGGCCAGGGCCGCGCCCATCGCGGAGCCGACCTGGCGCACCGTGGACTGGGTGGCCGAGGCCTGGCCCGAGTACTCCACGGGGACGTCGGCGAGCACCAGGGAGGTCAGCTGCGCCGAGGCCAGGCCCAGGCCCACCCCGTAGATGACGAGGGCCAGGATCACCAGCCACAGCTGCTGGCCGGCGCGCTCCTCGGCGGCGAGCTGGAACGCACCGAAGACCTCCAGGGCCAGCCCCAGCACCACGGTACCGGCGGCCCCGATGCGCGCGGCGAGATGCCGTGCCGCCGCACCGGAGGCGAAGGCCCCGGCGGCCATCGCGGCGAGCACCAGCCCGGTGCCGATGGTGGACAGCCCCACTGCGGAGACGAGGAAGAGCGGCAGCGTGAACACCAGCGCGAACTGCCCGATGGCCACGGTGCAGGCGGTGAGGTTGCCCCAGGTGAAGGTGGGTTCGCGGAACATGGACAGCTCCAGCAGCGGGGCGGCGCCGCGGTCGCTGCGGCGACGCTCCACCACCACGAAGGCGGCGAGGGCGGCGAGCCCGGCGAGGAGCGCCACCGGGGCGGCGGAGGGCCAGCCCTCCGGCCAGGTCAGGCCGGCGATGCGCAGCGGGGCGAGCTGCCGCCACCAGCCCAGGGTGGGGCCCTCGATGATGCCGAAGACGAGCAACCCGAACCCGACCGCGGAGAGCGCGAACCCGGCCGGGTCGGCGGAGTCGTCCGCGACCGCGTCGCGCGGCGCCCGGGTCTCCGGCACCATGGCGAGCGCGCCGACCACCAGCAGCACCGCCAGGGGCACGTTCACCCAGAAGATCCAGCGCCAGCCGGCCCATTCGGTGAGGGCACCGCCGATGAGCGGGCCCACCGCGGCCGCACCGGACATCACCGCGCCCCAGACCCCGAAGGCGGCGGCGCGGTCCCGGCCCCGGAACACCGCGTTGACCGTGGACAGGGTGGCCGGCAGGATGCACGCCCCGCCGAGGCCCTGCACCACCCGGGCGCCGATGAGCATCCCGCTCCCCCCGGCCAGCCCGGCCAGGGCGGAGCCGGCGGCGAAGACCACGAGGCCGAGCAGGAACACCCGGCGCCGGCCCACCCGGTCGCCGATCCGGCCGGCGGTGAGCAGCAGGGCCGCGAAGACCACCGAATACAGGCTGGTCACCCACTGGGCCCCGGTGAGATCCAGGCCCAGGTCGGCGATGATCGCGGGAAGGGACACGCCCACCACGGTGCCGTCGAGGATGATCAGCGCCAGCCCGAGGGCCAGCACGGCCAGGGCCCACCAGCGGTGCGCCGGGGCCGGTGGCCCATCGGCGGACGTGGTGGACCGGGGTGCGGGATCCTGCGGAGAAACGGTCATGAAACCAAGTATCCGGGCTTCATCCGGGTGGCGGATCAACCATTCGGTTGATTTCCGGCCGTTCCCCCGGCCCCACCGGCCCCGTAGGGGCGACACCGGCGGGCGCGCGCCCCGGGATGCCCGCCGCCTTGCTATCTTCATCCGGGTACGCCCCCATAGCTCAGTCGGTTAGAGCCGCGGACTCATAATCCGCTGGTCGCAGGTTCGAGCCCTGCTGGGGGCACGCAGGTCAGAGGCGGTTTTTGGGCAGATCACCTGGGTCGGAGGACCCGCACCTGACACAAAACTGACACAAAAGCCCCCGCCGGGCGTGCTGCCCGGCGGGGGTTTACGGTCACGATTCAGTCTACTCCCGCACCGGCCCTTCCTCCCCCGCCACCTGCCGGAGCGGCCGGAGATCGACCGTCGCCGGGCGCTCCTCGCCCACTACCTGCCGCGGCGGGCGGAACCGGGTCGCCGGCTCCACCGGCTCGCCGCCGGTGGTCCACCGCAGCGGGGGCGCGCCGGTGGCGGCGGGGTCGCTCTCCGCCCGGAACCGCACCCCCGCGGGGGAGGCCCCGGCCGCCTGCGCCTGCCACCACCCGGCACCGGAAGGCAGGCCACCACCGGCGGTGTCGCCGGTCCACCCGGCGTCGTCCCAGGCCCGGCTGATGGCCACGGCGGCGTCGGCGTCCGCAGCGGCCGCCGCCGCGGCCGCCGCCTCCAGCACGTCCGCGGCGTGGTGGAGCTGGCGGGCTGCCGCCGCGTAGACGGCCTTGTGCCGGTCCATCAGCGGCGCGTGTACGTCGATCAGCGGGCGGTAGCCGGGGGCCGGCTTGCCCGACCGGGTGCCCTGGCTGGCCTGCCGTACGAGCTCGGCGTGCAGCGCGTCGCTGTCGCCGATGAACGCGGCGATCGCGTCGGCCTGGCGGCGCAGGGACTCAATCACCGCGCGCGCCTTCGCCTGGTCGACCTGCATCTCACCACCGCCGCCGCCGCTCATGCCGCGCCCCCCGCCAGGTTGGCCGGCTCCGCGATGGTCACGCCGCCGGCGCGGTGGTCGTCCCGGCGGCCGTGGCCGTCGTAGAGGGACGGCAGGTCCTCGCCCAGGGGCACCAGGACCAAGCCACTCTGCGGGACGCCGTAGACCAGGGCCTCCCCGCCGCCGCCGCGGAGCGCGCCGCGGTAGCTGCCGGCGGCGGTGACCCGCCCGCGGGCGACGCGGACGGCGGTGGTGCCGGGGGGCAGGGCCGCGACGGCGAACGGGGCATCGGGGCGGGCGTGGGCGCCGAGGGCCTGGAGCACCGCGAGCGGGTCGTAGTCAGGCGGCATCAGGCTATGGAAGCGGGGGTACAGTGCAAGCAACATAGGAGCAGTATAACCCGGCGCTGACGCCGCAGTCAAGGCTCCTACCAGCTAAAACGATGGCTTAGCATAGTCCGTGCTGACGCGCTACCCACGCGCTACGCGAGGGGGTACCGAGGCCGCTATCCACCGCTACGCGACGGTGCTACGTGACCCGGTACCCACCGCCACCGCCCCGGTACCGCCACCACCGCACCCCCGGCCGCCGGGCCGCCCCGCGGCCCACCCCGCCACCACGCCGCCACGGCGGCTGGGTACCCCAGATCGGGGTACCCTCGGGCCCCAGACCCCGGTTTTCGGGGGTCCGGGGCCCGGCCGGCGCGAGGCCGCGGGGAGGCGGCCGGGCGGTACTGACGGCGGTACGAGCGGTGCTACAGGGCCTGGCACGTGGCCTGCTACGGCGGGCGCTACGCGGCGCGATCCACGCCTCGGAGGCCACGGTGTCAGCAACGGGCCCGGACGCCCCGCGGCCGGGGGACGATGAACATCCAGGCCAGGCCCGGGCCGGGGCGCGTTTCCCCAGGTCACCGGGCCACCCCCGCCACCGGGCGGGACTGGCCGGCGGCCGGCGGCTCGCATCGGTCCTGGTCACCACGGGTTTCGGCCGGCGCCGCGGCCCCCACGGCCGGCGACCCGGCGGCCGTGGGGGTCGGCTGACGCTGCCCCGGCGGGGCATCTCCGCAGGTCACGGCTCCCGCGAGGCGGTGGCCCGTCCCCGGCTGCTGACGCGGTGGGCAGTGCCCCCGCCGCCCGCCGCCCCGTCCCCCAGGTGGCCCGGTGGCCGGCAGCCGGGCGGCTGGGGCGGTGGGGATGGCGGTGCGGCAGGGGGGCAGGCCCCCGCAGGGGCGCGTTTTTGGCCCCTGGGCGGCCCGTAGAGGCGCCGGGGCGGTGGGCCCGGTGGTGGGCAGCGGGGAGGGGTGGTGCGGGCGTCTACGGCGCGTGTAGCGCGTGGTCGCGCGGCGGTGGCCGGCAAGAAGAAAAATCCACCACCCGGGTCGGCTACCTCCCTTCGCGCGCGCGCATAATGCGCGTGCCCGGGCGTACGCGGGCGTGCGGGCCCGAAGCCCGGGGGCGGCGGTGGCCGGCTCACGCGCGCGCGTGCGCGTTCGCGAGGCGGCGGCCGGCGGGGGTCGAGGCGGCGGTGGTGGTTTCGCTTTCCCGCGGCGCTTTCCCGGCCGGAGCGGTGGCCCGGGGGGGGCTTCGCCTACCCCCCGGGAGCCGCCGGAGAAGCCCCTTCACTATTAGTAAAAATGCAGGTCATGGCGTGTTTTTCGTTTTCCCGCGACCCCCGGGAAAGTGGCCGTTTTCCCGCGACCCCCGGGAAAGCGGAAAACCGCAGGTCAGGGGGCGTTTTTGACCTCCGCTTTCCCAGGAGGCCCCGGGAAAGCGGAAAACCGCAGGTCAGAGGGTGTTTTTGGGCGATGCCCCCACGGCTCGGATTCCCCGGCCGTGGGGGCGGTCAGGCGGCGGTCAGCTGCTTGCGCGGACCGTCCCGCCGCTGGACCACCAGCCCGGCCTCGATGGCCTCCTCGATGGCCGCGGTGACCCGGGCCCGCGACCACGTGGCCGGCGCGTCGTCCGCCTCGGCGGCGGCGTTGAGCCGGGCCAGCACGGCGGCGGCCGCCTTGGTCTTGGCCACCCCCGACCCGTCCCCGTCCAACGCCGCAATCTCGCGGGCCACGGTCCGCGCATCCTCCGCGGCCTGGGACGCCTGGCGGCGCTCGGCGGCCGCGGCCGCGGTGGCGGCGGGGATGAACTCTCCCGCCAGGGACGGGGCGCCGGCGGGGGCGAGGGGGGCGCCAGCTTCACGCAGCAGCCAGGTGCCGGCGTGGCGCGGGTCTCCGGGGGCCGTGAGCTGGGAGGTGAGCGCCGCGTACCGATCCTTGGCGATGGAGATGTGCGCGGCCAGCATCGTCGCACCGTCGCGGGGCTCGGTGGGGCGCATCACCAAGACCGCGTGCGCGGCGTCGGACTTGGCGGTCGACCCGCGGGGCCTATCCACCGCCTCGTGGCCGACGTGGTCGGCGATGACGACGCAGGCCCGCTCCGCCAGGGGCCCGAACGTCTGCATGCCGGCGGTCACCGCGGTGTCGCTGTTGGAGTCCTCCCCGGCGGCCGACAGCAGCTGGGTCATGCTGTCGACCACCACCACGTACGCGCCGTCCGTGGCGGTGGCTTCCTCCAGGGCCCAGGCGGCGAGGCGGCGTACCGCCTCCAGGGGCGTCACTCCCTGGCGGCGGGCTTCCTCGTGCGCGCTGACGAGTCGTACGCGCCCCTGGAGCAGATCCTCGCGGGCGCCGCCGAGCCGGACGTAGCGGGACGCCAGAGCGGCGGGGGTGTTGGCGTCCAGGTCCAGGTAGAGGCCGGCGCCGGCGCCGGCGAGCAGGTCCAAGCACGCCCAGGTCTTTCCAGCGGTGGGTGGGCCGACCAGCAGGTGCAGGGCCTGGGGGTACCACATGTCGCGCAGCAGGCGCACCGGCGTGTCGGCGTCGGCGAGCCACTGGTCCAGGGTGTCGGCGTCGGGCACCGGCGGCTCGGCGGCGGCGGCGTCGATGGGGGTGGCGGCGGCGGCGCGCGCGATGGCCACGCGCAGGGACCTGGCGGTCTCGTAGAGCAGACCACGGCCGTGGGCCGCGAGCAGGTCACCCGCCCCGGCGTCGCCGTGGGCGGCGACGAGGTGGGCCCAGGCGGCGTCCAGGGCGGCGGGGGGGATGCCCACCGCCGCGTCCATCGTGGCGGGGGCGCCGCCGGCGGTGGTGGTGGCGGGGAGGCCGGTCCCGGCGGGCAGCGACCACGACCCATCGGCGGACGGCACCAGGTCGACGATGGGTCGGCCGTCGTCGCCGTGCCCCACGACCCGAACCGCGCGGTCATCGGGGACGCGCTCATAGGCGTCGTCCTCGGCGGCGCAGTAGCGGGACCACCCCTCAGGCACCGGGGCCTCGGCGTCCCACACCACCGCCAGGGGACCGGCGGTGGCCCACACGGTGCGGGAGGGCGGCCGCGCGGGTTCGATGCCGGTCAGAGCCGTGATGGCCTCGCTGACCGACGTCCCGTGGATCGTCGCGTAGGCGCCCGCCTTCGAGTACGACCCCTCGGGGAGGTCCGGGTCGTCGGTGGACCAGACGTGCAGGCGGCCGTCCGCATACTCGCAAGCGCTGCGGGGTGACGACCCGCCGGGGCGGCGCCAGATGACGGCGCCGTCCGCCCCGGTCCCGGAGACCTCCCAGTGGATCTCGCGCAGGATGTCGCCCCAGTCGATGCCCTCCAGCGCGTCTTCCGCCGCGGGGGACAACCCGGTGCCGGTGCCACCCGCCCCGGCCCCGCCGACGACCCGGGCCGCGGAGTTCTCCTTGCGGCGTGCGTTTTCGGCGACGAGGGCGGGCAGCAGCCAGTCCTCGGCGGGGTGGTCCTCGCCGGTGAGGCGGTAGCGGCCTTCGGCGCGGCGGGACGGGGGGATGAGGACGTAGCGCTGGCGGATCATGACCGTGAAGCTGCCGACGCCGTCAACCGTGATGGTCATGCTGGAGGGGAAATCCGCGAACCGGAACCCCTGCCAGCGGGCCTGCATCTCCGGGGAATCGGCGGGGTCCGGGGGCAGATGCAGCACCGGCTCCGGGCCCACCCGGCCGCCCTCCCGCCACGCCCGCGCGGCCGCCTCATGCTCGCGGCGCGCCGCCCGGCAGTCCGCCTCCCACCCCCGGCGGGCATCGAGGTCATCGCCGCCGGTGGCGCCGGGCAGGGTGAAGTACCAGTGCCCGCCGCCGTGGTGGGCGGGGCGGCCGTCGGCGCCGGTGGTGCCGGGGGTGCTGATGGTCGGCGACGGGTAGGACCGCCACCCCATCAGCGGGTGGACGGCCTCGGCCCACCGGGGCCGGCCCTGGTCGTCCACGCCGGCGTGGCGCTCGGCCCAGGCGTGCCAGGCGGCGACCTCGGCGGGGGTGTCGGCGTCGACGACGATCACCGGCGACCGTCCCACCGCAATTGCCAAGTTCGGCAGCACGCCGCGGTCGTCGAAATACCGCTTGACCAGGGTTTTTACCCGCGCCGGGTTGGAGGAGGCGAGGTACACCCCGCCGGGGGCCTCCCCCGGGGTCACCGTCCTCGGCAGGTGCGGGTGATCGCAGCCGTGGACCTCCCGGTAGGCGTCGACGGCGGCGGCCAGCTCCGCGGCGTCCCGGGTGCGCATCGCCGGGGTGCGGGTATCGGCCGGCAGCTTGCCCTGGTGGTCGATGGGCAGCAGCGCCACCCCGTGACGGCACAACTCGCTGATGTAGCTGTCGTAGCCGGCGCGCTGGGAATCGGGGTCGGTGGGGGTGGTTCCGGTGGGGTCGGATTCGGGGTCGAGGATGCGGGTCGGGGCTGCGCCGAGCAGCGCCATCACCCACGAGAGGCCGAGCATGTGGTATCCTTTTCTTCGAGAGTCTGAGTAGGTGTAATGCCTGCTGTTGGGGCCCCCGCCGCGACCACGGTGGGGGCCCCTTTTTCGCGCTAGGCGGCCTCGCGGCGGCGGCGGGCCACCGCGGCCACCGCGCGGGCGCCGGGCAGGCGGCCGGGCCGGCGGCGGCCGGCGGTGAGGCCCAGCGGCGTGGCGGCGTCGTAGGCGGCCTGGTAGTCGGCCACCGCACTGCGCAGGTCGTTCAGGGCAGTGGCCACCGCCTCGGGGCCGGCGTCGAGGCGGGCTACGAGCCCGGCGACGACCTGCGCGGCCTGCACCTCGGGGGTCGGGGTTTCGGGGTCGGTGTGGTCGGGGTTCCAGTCGGTCATGATGTAGTGCTCCTAGGGGGGGGTTGGGGGTACCGTCGCACGTCCGTGCGACGGATGCTTTTTGGGGGTGTTTAGCGGGGGTGCTGGGGGGCTAGGCCACCCCCTCCCGCTGCGCGTCCAGCCACGCTTCGACGTCGGCGCGGCGGTACAGCCTCGCGCGGCCCACGCGGGTCACGCGCGGGCCGCGGCCGGTGGTGTAGAGCCGCGTCCAGGTCCACACGGAGGTGCCAGGGATCATCTCGCACAAGTCTTCCGGGGTGAGCAGGTCCATCATCGAGCTCCTAGTGCTAGGGGGAGGGGGCTGATGACATCTTAACGCCGCGCCCCCACTTGCCACTACCAGCATAAATGGTTTTTACCGACCGCCTGTTCCCACCTGGGGTTTCCTCGTCCCCCGACCAGCAGAGAGTAGCGGAATCTACGTGCTATCCTGGCCGCATGGCGACGACGGAGCGATACCAGACACAGCAGGGGGTGCGGTGGCGCGCCCGGTGGCGCACAGCGGCCGGCGGATCGCGTAGCAGGTCGGGGTTCAAGACGAAGGGCGAGGCCACCCGGTTCCTGGCGTCTGTAGAGGTGTCCAAGGCGCAAGGCGGCGAGGTCGATACCCAGGCCGCGCGCCGCCCCCTGCGGGAGTACTACGCCGGCTGGCTCGCGGGGGTTAGAGCTACCGCCGCCCCGTCCACCGCGGCGCGTTACGAGGGCCTGTGGCGCAGCCACGTCGCCGGGGCCTGGGCTGACCGCCAGGTGGGGTCGATCAAGGTGGGGGAGATCCAGAAATGGGTGGCCGACCTCGCCTCACGCCGCAGCGCCTCGACCTGCCGCCAGGCGCTCCAGGTTCTCCGGGGCAGCCTCGACGCCGCGGAGGCGGACGCGGCGGTGGCCCGCAACCCCGCCCGCGGCCGACTCCGGGTACCCGCGCAGCCCGACACCGCCGCCGAGCGGGTCTTCCTCACCGGCGCACAAGCGCGCCGGCTCATCGAGGCCACACGCGGCGAGGGCCAAAAAGCACTGGTCATGACCCTTTTAGGGACGGGACTGCGGTTCGGAGAAGCCGCCGCACTGCGACCTTGCGACCGGGTGGGGCCAGGCCGGTGGCGGGTGGCCCGCGCGGTGACGGTCATCAGCGGCCGCGCCGCGGGGTTCGGGCCCACCAAAGGCCGTTCGGCCCGGACTATCGCGGCGCCGCCGGCGGTGGACGCGGCGATGATGGCGCAGGCGCGCCGCAGGGGGCTGGAGATGGACTCGGACGACTTGCTGTGGGTGACCCCCCGTACGGGCGCTCCCCTGGTGGCCCCCAGCACCCGGGAGGGAGCGCATTCCTGGCTTGCCGCGGCGGTGGACAGGTGCCAGGAGGCAGACTCGACGTATCCCCGCCCGCGGGTCCACGATCTCCGGCATACCTACGCCAGCCTGGCTATCGCCGGGGGCGCGTCGGTGGTGACGGTGGCCTCCCAGCTCGGGCACTCATCCCCCGCAGTGACTCTCTCCGTCTACAGCCACGCCTTTTCGGCCGATCTGGACGCCGCCGCGGGGGTCGTCGGGGAGGCCCTGGATCTGACACGGATCTAACACGTGCGAGTGCTAGATAGCGCTAGATAGTCGGACGAATGTACGTGCTAACTACCTGGCTATACCCGGTTTTACCACCCCGCCCCAGGGTATACCAGCGGACTCATAATCCGCTGGTCGCAGGTTCGAGCCCTGCTGGGGGCACCGGAGACCCGCTCTAGACAGCGGGTTTTCCCATGTCCGGTCCCGGACCGCGGCACCCGGCTCGGCGGGATAACCGCACCGCCATCAAACACCCCGCAGCCTCATCTGCCCGGACGTCCTGACCCCTCCGGACCCCACCGCTGGCGGGGTCCGCGGTCCGCCTCCGAGGTTCCGGACCCCGAGCAGCGCACACCGCGAGGATGTGGCGGCACCGTGGTCATCGCCCCCCTCGACATCGTCACCGTGAGTCCGCTCACTGGGTCCGGTATCCCGCGGATCCCCCGGGGCCGGCGGCGAGGTCCTTGGCGGTGCCGCGGGCGACGACGTTGCCGGCGGCGATCGCCGAGGGCACCACCGCCTCCGGCCAGGACGCCGGCCGGTCGGTGCCGAACAGCGCGGCCTCATCGACCTTCGTGCCGATGGCCTCCACCAGCAGCGGCTGGATCTCCTGCCACAGCGGGATGCCGGAGTCGGCGACCAGCGCGTCGGGGATCGGCACGATGACCGCCAGCTCCTCGGCGGTCATGGTCACCCCCTTCCAGGCGGCGTCGGTGGTCTGCTTCATCCCGGTGTCGCCCTGCACCCAGTAGGCCTCCGGCAGGGAGGCCAGCACCGGCTGCTTGGTCTTCGCCGCGGACATCGGCACCCGCCGGGCCCGGGACAGCACCGTGGAGGTGCCCGGGGCCTGCTGGAGAATATCGTTGATGACCTGGTCGGGCAGCAGCGCATCGCTTACCTGCGCGCGTCCCACCAGCTTGTCGTAACCCGGCATGGCGGGTCTCCTTTCGGTCAGCGGCCGCGCAGCGTCGCGCGCAGCCAATCAGATTCCGCCGGCGGGGATCCGCCGGCGTTTTCCCCCGGCACCACCGGGGCGTAGGGCACCGCGGCGGCCAGCGCCTCGGCGACCGCCTGCTCCACCAGGGACTTCACCGCCGTGGCGTGCTCGGCGAGCTCCTCGGGGCAGTCGCCGCGCAGCACCTCGGCGGTGATGCCGGATTCGGCGGCGACCTTGTCGCGCGCCGCCGACAGCGCCAGAGCGTGGTTCTCCGCCTCCAGGGCGGCGATGCGCTCCGCGGCGCGTTCGGCCTCGGACTTGCCCGCCTCCTCGGCCGCACGCGCGGCCTCGGCCAGCGGCCGAAGCTCCCGGGCCTCCACCCGGTAGCGGGCGGCCTCCCGGCGCGCCGCGGCCAACGCGGCGCGCAGGTCCTCCGCCGACAACTCCTCGCCCGCCTCCGCCGCGCCGGCACCGGTGTCCCGGTCCTGCGGCGCATCGGGGGTGGTGGTCGTATCGCCGGCCTCCGGGGCCGGCCGCCCCGCCGCGCCCTCGGCGCCGGGGCCCATCGTGGTGTCCGCCATCGCGGCTCCTCCTGGGAGAATCGTCGGGACATGACAAAACCCCGCCGACCCCGGAAAAACCACCGGGCCCGGCCGCGAGGACGCGACCACAGGCCCGGGCCCCGGGGCGCGGGGCCGGCGGGAGGCCGGGGAATCGAACCCACCATCAGCTCACGGCCCCCTACCGGGCCGGACGCCTCCCATGGAAAAACCCGGCACGACCACAGGTCATGCCGGGCCAGATGCGCGCGGTCAGCTCTGCTGACCGCCCTGCCGTTCGAGCAGCTTGCGCAACGCCGGAACCGTACGATGCATCGTCATATACTCATCGGTTTCCGCATTCCGCTGATCCACCTCATCGAGGATCTCGGCGGGGACGACGATATCATGATCCGCCGCGAACATCAGCGCCTCATCAACGCCCTCCCAGGGCTCGCCGTAACGTCCGGCGTTATGTATCCAGTACCGCGTCTCATCGCTATCGGGGATTTTCGGCCAGATCATGCACACGATCTTGGCGGCTAAATCATCCAAACAATACATTCGCCGTAGGATATGGACATCAGTATCACTCAAAGGGGTGAGATGTACAAAACCACCTCTATCGTCGGCCACGCGGATCAACCTCCAGCATCTCTGGATCATATGGACAGCGTTCGCGACGCCCATCGATAGAATTGGAAACCACCCCATCACCACAGGCTGGATAACCATGCCGAACCATCGGATTCCCATCTCTGCCGGGATAATACGCCGCATCCACGATAACCCGCTTGTTTTTCTTGGTGACGACTCTTCGAAGTGTTCTGCGGTCACCTCGACGGTCCGACCAGTGGGGCCGGTCGAGGGTCTCCTGGACGGCGTTCAGGATATCATCGTCGGTCCACTGCGGCGGGAATTCCGTCTTCCCGAGCCGACCGGTGCCGAACCGGTGGCCCCCTTGCCGCGGGTTGTCGGGTTCGCCGTCGAGGATGTGCCGCCGGGCCCAGGAGTCCAGCAGCGGGCGCGGATCGTCGGAGGGCACCTTCATCCGCAGGCGGTGCGTGGTGTTGGTGGGGCGGGTCTCGTGGACGAACCTCCGCCATCGCTTCCACTTGCCCGGAAGCGACCGGCCCTGCTCATCCCGGGTGGCGATCTCCCAGTCCTCCCGGAGATCCAGGAGGTCCTGCGGGAGGTCGAGGTCGGAGTACACCTCGATGGCGATGCAGTCGCAGTTGTCGTGGTAGCGCATCCCCTCCGGACGCCTGGACCGGCGCCGTCCCTCGGCATCCCGGCCCACCTTCACCGCGGTCTTCCGGGTGTAGACCGCGCCCCGGGAGGCAAGCATCAGGCAGAAGGCGCATGCCCGCGCCCCCCGGCAGCCGGGCGTAGCGGGTGCCCGCGGCCACCGTGTTGTCCCACACCGTCTCCCGGCCGCGTTGGCGCACCAGCCGGCCCAGCGGCCCGGCCAGCAGCCGCGCCAGGGCCATCAGGTCATCCTCGGAGGTCTCGCGGAACGCCCACACGAACGAGCCGCGCACCTGCTCGATGGGGATCGACTTCGCAACGCGCACCGCCGGCAGGACATCGAGCTGCCCGGCCGCCTCGCGGAACTTCTCCAGCGCGCGCATCGCCGAGTCCGCCGACAGCTGGCCGTACTTGTCCACCAGCGCCTGGTAGACCTCCGCGAACCGCTCCTTCGGCAGATCCGGATTGTCCCTGGCGATCCGCAGCAGCTCCCGGGTGGCCAGGGCGGCGATCTCCTGCTGCCGCTCCCGGTCGGTATCCCACGGGCCCATGTGGGCTCACCTCCTTCCTTACGGCGCATGCGCGGGCACCGGGGCCGCGGCCCCGGTGCGGGGTCATATCGGGATCGGGGCCGCCTCACCCGGGGTGGCTCAGCCGGCCGGCACCGCCCGGCCGGGGCCCTAGCCCAGATCCACGCGGCCGGCCAGGGCATCTGCCTCCGGGTCGGGGGCCGCCGCGCCGGTGGCCAACTCGGCCAGGGTGGCCTGGGCGCCGGCACGGGTCGCCACCGCCGACAGGCGCGTGATGGTGGCCTCGTCGTAGCCGAGCAGCTCCCAGGTCACCTCCGACATCGCCGGCAGCACCCCCGCCGACACCAGCGCCATCACCGACTGGGCGTTGGCGGCCTTGGTCGGCGTCGCCGGATCCCGCCACTGCACCCGCAACCGCGGCGCCGGCGCCCCGGCGCCATCGCGGACCTTGCGGGCCAGGCCCATCACCCGCGCCCACGCCGCCCCGTAGATGCGCTGGGCGCGCTCGGTGACGGTGATCAGATCGGCCTCCGCCGCCCGGATCGCATCCGCCGACGACGGGTTGTCGTGCACGATGCCCAGATAGTTCAGCGGAATCGAGGTCTCCCCGGAAAACAGCGACGCCACCGCGCGCAGCTGCTCGATATGCGGCTGCGGCGAGGACGCGGTGAACTGGCCCAGCTGCGGGAGGCCGCCCTCGGTGTCCCGGCCCAGGGCCAGGAAGCGGTTCAGGTAGGTGCGGAAGGTATCGGCGAAGTCGTCGCCGTCCACCCCCAGGGCGTAGCGCTGCGGGAAGGAGAAGAACTCCGCGGTGCCCTCCATGCGCAGCACCGTCCGCGCCGCCGAGTCGGTCAGGTCCATCACCGTGCCGGTGATCCGGGACATGCCGAACTCGCGCTCCAGGTGCGGGCGGTGCACCAGCATCTCCATCGGCACCCGGCCCAGCCGGGGCGGGTTGCGGTGCACCGACCAGCCCTCCCGGCCGACCCCGTGCCACGGTGGGGACCGTGCCGCGGCCAGGTCGCGTCCCGGAGCTCCGAACGCTGTCGGAGATCGCCCCGGCCCGCCCGGAGGGAGCACCCCGGGGCCACCGCCGGGCGGCGGCCCCGGACCCCTCGGGAGTGATCCGCGCACCGGGGCACCCGCCGCCCGGGACGCCGCCGAACCCCCGGGGACACGCGCCCGTCGGCGCTGCCCGGCGGTGGGCTCAGCGAATCCGGCGGCCCCCGTTCGGAACCCACCCAAGGGGGTTTCCCACAATCCCGGACGCGGGGATGCCCGTCCGGCCCACACCCGGGCGCGGCACCGGCGGTGCCGTGGCATGGTGGGGATCATGCTCTCCCCCGCCACGCCCGCACCCCAGCCCGCCCCCGCCGCCCCGGACGTCGATTCCCGCCATCCCCGGGTGCTCGTCTGCGGGTCCATCCACCTCGACACCATCGTGCAGGTGGAGGAGTACCCGCGGCCGGGTACCTCGGTCATCACCAGCCCGGGCACCAAGGCGCTCGGCGGCAAGGGGGCGAACCAGGCGGTGGCCTCCGCGCTGGCCGGGGCCCGCACCCGGCTGGCCGCGACGGTGGGCGAGGATCCGGCGGCGGACACCCTGCTCGCCGAGCTCGCCGCCACCGGCGTGGACACCCAGGCGGTGCAGACCACCTGGGATCGGCCCACCGGCACCTCCTACATCGCCACCGACGCCGACGGGGATCCGATGATCTTCGTCACCTCCGGGGCGAACCGGCTCACCGACCCGGCCGATCACGCCGACGACATCGCGGTGGCGGACATCGTGCTCGCCCAGGGGGAGCTGCCCCCGGCGGCGACGGAGACCCTGGGCATGCTGGCGAACATGCACCGCACCCGGCTGGTGCTCAACCTGGCCCCGGTGACCGTGGTCACCCCGAATCTCATCGACGCCGCGGATCCGCTGGTGGTCAACGAGTCCGAGGCGTGGGAGGTGCTGCGCGGCCTGGGCGTGGAGACCGGGATCGCGCGCAGCGATCTGGCCGGGATCGTCGCCGCGCTGCTGCACTACTGCCCCTCGGTGGTGATCACCATGTCCGAGCTGGGCGCGGTGTACGCCACCGCCGAGCTCGCCGGGGGCGACGGGGTGGCCTGGCATCAGCCGGCGGTGACGGTGCCGGCGGAGCAGACCGTGGACACCACCGGCGCCGGCGACGCCTTCGTCGGGGTGCTCGCCGCGGAGCTGGCCCGGGGCCGGGATCTCGCGGCGGCGGTGGCCCTGGGCTGCGTCGCCGGCGCGGAGGCGGTGAAGTCCATCGGCGCGACCTCCTCCTACGCCGACGAGGCCACGCTGCGCCGGCTGCTGGACTCCGGCGCGCTGCCGGGGCGGGGGCCCCTGGCGCAGTGGCGCCGGCCGACCCGGCGCTGACCCGGCGGCCGGATCGGCGGCGGGGCGCGGCGCGGGCGGTTACCGGGTCGCGTACGCGCCCGGGTCGAAGCGCCGGGTCAGGCCCCGGAACTTCACCGTGGAGAAGGGCCACACCGCCGGGGCGTTGCCCTGGTCGTCGAGGTACCAGGAGTTGCAGCCGGCGACCCAGGCGGTCTTCGGCAGCCGGGCGCGCAGCTCGGCGTTGTAGCCCTCCTGCGCCTCGGCGGTGACGTCGGCGACCGCGGCGCCGCGGCGGCGCCGCCAGCGCAGCTTGCGCACCACGTAGTTCACCTGGCCCTCGATCATGAGCAGCATGGAGGAGTGGCCGAGCCCGGTGGCCGGGCCGAACATCACGTTCATGTTGGGGAAGCCGTGCACCGTGGTGCCCTTGTAGGCGGCCATCCCGTCCCGGCGCCAGGTCTCCGCCAGGGAGATCCCCTCGACGCCGTGGATGAGCTCGAAGGCCGGGGAGTCGGTGACGTTGAAGCCGGTGCACACGATGAGCACGTCGATCTCGCGCTCCACCCCGTCGCGGTCCACGATGGAATGCGCCCGCACCTCGTCGATCCCGGCGGTGACCAGGTCCACGTGCTCCCGGGCGATCGCCGGGTAGTACGTGTTCGAGATGAGCATCCGCTTGCAGCCCAGCCGGTAGTCGGGGGTGAGCTTGGCGCGGGTGTCCTTGTCCCGCACCTGCGCCCGCAGCATCGCCAGGGAGACCATCTTCACCGGGTCCAGGGCCCATTCCGCGGTGGTGGTCAGCCCGGGCACCTGCAGCTCCCGGAAGAACCAGTCCTGGGCCCGGACCACCCGGCGCAGGCCCGGCACCTTCGCCAGCAGCCCGCGCTCGACCCCGGTGTAGGGCCGGTCGAAGCGGGGGATCACGTAGGGGGGCGTGCGCTGGTAGACGTCCAGGGAGGCCACCTGGTCGACGATGGCCGGGATCACCTGGATCGCGGAGGCGCCGGTGCCGATCACGGCGACCCGCTTGCCGGCGAGGCTCACCGAGTGGTCCCAGCGGGCGGAGTGGAAGATCTCCCCGGCGAAGTCGCCGATGCCGGGGATGTCCGGCATCCGCGGCTCGCACAGGGCGCCGACGCCGAGGATGAGCTCCCCGGCCCGCCAGCGGATGGTCCGCCCCTCCGGATCGGGCACCACGTTGCCGTCGTCGAGGACGCGCACCCCGCGGGTGCTGACCTCCCACACCGCCTCGGCGTCGTTCCAGGTGGCGTCGGTCATCTCGGTGCGGAAGGAGATGTGCGGGTGCACCCCGTCGGCCACGGCCGCGGAGAGCTGGTAGCTGTGGATCTCCGGCTGGGTGGCGAAGCTGCGGGACCAGTCGAAGTCCTGCCGGTGGGACAGGGAGTACAGGTGGCTGGGCACGTCGCAGGCCGCACCCGGGTAGGAGTTGTCCCGCCAGGTGCCGCCGACGCTGTCGGAGCGCTCGATGATGGTGAAGTCGTCGATGCCGGCGCGCATCAGCGCGGCGCCGGCGATGAGCCCGGAGAAGCCCGCGCCGATGACGAGGACCTCGCGTTCGCGGGTCTCGTCGACGGCCGGGTGGGCGGTGGCCGCGGAGGTGGTGGCTGCAGTTGTCATGGGGCGGACGTTAGCAGCGGGAACCTAACCACGGAGCGGTTTTCGCCGTCCCCGATCAGTTCAGGGGTAGCTCCACGATCGGCGTCGATGGCCGCTCCGACCCGCCGGCCGGCTCCATGCTGATCAACAGCCCGCGGGCGCCGGCGATCCCGGTGATCTCCGCGGTCATCTCCGGGGTGACCTCGTCGGCCTCCATCACCCCGCGGGAATGGCTGCCCGAGGCGTCGCGCACCCACATCTGGTAGGCGCTGCCCGCCGGCGGCGGGGGCACGTCGGTCAGGCGCACCACCGCGGCGTCGGAGCCGGCGGCGTACTCCACCCGCACGGTGCCGCCGGCGACCTCCGCCTCGGCGACGATCCGGCCCGGGTCGGCCTCCCCGGCGACCCCGGGGCGATCCGGGCCGGCGGCGTCCTCGCCGAGGCGCTCGGCGAGCACGCCGAGGCCGAGTCCGCCGAGCAGCAGCGCCCCGGCGACGACGACCGCCGCCCGGCGCCGCCGGCCGCGCCCGCCCGGGTGACCCGCCGCGTCGGCGGCCCCGGGCCCGGGGCGCTCCGCGCGGTCCACGCCGCCACCCCCGGCACCCCCGTCGGCGGCGGCGGGGCCGGCGGCGCCGGCGGCGCCGGCGCGGCCACCCCCGTCGGCGGCGGCGGGGGCGCGTCCGGTGACGGCGGCGAGCACCCGGGGCCGCAGCCGCGGCGGCGGGGCCGCGGCGACCGCGGCGGCGAGATCCGCGGCGACCTCCCGGAAACCGGCGAGCAGGCGCCGGAACTCGGGGTCGGCGCGCAGGGCGTCGACGTGGCCGGCATCGGCGGCGTCGACGGCGTCGAGCGCCGCCAGGGCCGCCCAACCGGCCAGGTCACGGGAATCGCCGTGGTCGTCGAACAGGTCATGTGCGTCCGAAGCGGTCATGCGCCCAGGCACCTCCTCATCGCGACCATGCCGTCCCGGACCCGGGACTTCACCGCCGATACCCCGATACTCAGGCGCGTCGCGATCTGCGACTGCGTCAACCCCCGGAAATAGGCCAGCTCCAGCACCTCGCGCTGACGCGCGGTGAGCTGCTCCAGGCACCAGGCCACGGTCCCCCGCTCCTCCGCGCGCAGCAGGCCCGCGTCGGCCGGGTCGTCGGCGACGATCGCCGCGTCGAGCTGCGCGGCGCGGTCCGCGCGACGGCGCCCGGCCTCGATCGCGCGCACCGCGTCGACGGCCCTCCGGTGCGCGATGGCCAGCAGCCAGCCGGCCACCGAACCGCGGCCGTCGCGGAAGCCCGCGGCGGAGTCCCACACCGACAGCCAGGTGTCCTGGGCGACGTCCTCCGCCAGGGCGGGGTCGCCGACGACGCGCAGCGCCATCCCGTACACGCGGGATCCGTAGAGGTCGTAGAGGCGGGCGAAGGCGGCGCGGTCGCCGGCGGCGACCTCGTGGACGAGCTCCGCGGCGCCGGCGTCATCGGGACGCGCCGGGGCTGCGGGATTCGGGCCCGGGGGCTCGGGGGAAAACGGGGGCACTGGGCTCCTGGGGATAGCACCGGGCCGGGGCCCCGACCCGGCGAGTCCGGGACGGCGGCCGGCGGAGGGCGCCGGCGCCACGGGGCGGGATCGCCCCGGGGCACGGCGCCGTCCGGGGCGCGGTGCGGTCGAGCGTAGCCGGTGCCCGCACCCGGCCCACCCCCGGCGCCGCCCGGGGCCGGGCGGATCCGGTCCCCGAGGCGACCTCGATCGATAAAGGTGATGTATCCATTTTTTTGACAAACCCATCCCTCGGGGCGTCGGCTCCGAACACCCTGTGACGATGGCGCCCGGCGACGGGTTCCCTCGGATATGCCGCGACCCCGACTCGGGGCCGCACCGCACGACCCCCACGGCCGGGGCACCCCGGCCGGAACACAGGAGACACCCCATGAAGATCACCCGACGCCCCCTCACCGCCGCCGCGCTCGTCGCCGCCGCCCTCACCATGGGCGCCTGCGCCACCGACGGCGACGGCGCCGAGGAGACCACCGCGGCCTCCACCGCGACCTCCACCATGACCGGCTCCGAGTCGGAGTCCGCCGACGCCGGCGCCGACGGCTCCGGCCCCGCCGGCCCCGGCTGCGCCGCCTACGCCGAGGCCCACCCGGACGGCCCGGCCTCGCTCGGCGTCATCGCCGACCAGAACATCGTCGAGGCGGTGCCGAACATCCCCGAGCTGTCCACGCTCACCGCGGCGCTCACCGGCGGGCTCAACCCGGACGTGAACCTGGTCGCCACCCTCGAGGGCGGCGAGTGGACCATCTTCGCGCCCACCGACGAGGCCTTCGCCAAGGTCGACGACGCGACCATCGAGAAGCTCAAGACCGACGCGGACCTGCTCTCCGCCGTGCTCACCTACCACGTGGTCGACGGCCAGGCCGGCCTGGACATGGTCGACGGCGAGCACGTCACCGTGCAGGGCGAGAAGGTCACCGTGACCATCGACGGCGAGGAGATGACCGTCAACGACGCGAACATCGCCTGCGGCGGCATCACCACCGCCAACGCCACCGTGTACCTCATCGACACGGTCCTGCTGCCCCCCATGTAGTCCCGGACCGACCAGCCCAGCACCACCGAACCTAAGGATCACCCCCATGCGCACCATCGCACGCATCACCACCGCCGTCGTCGGCGCCGCCGGCGCCACGGCGCTGCTCGGAGCCGGCCTCGCCGGCGCCGCCGAGGGCCTGCCCGGCCTCGACGGCCTGCCCGAGCTGCCCGACATGGGCTCCGGCTCCGCCGAGCTGCCCGAGCTGCCCGACATGGGCTCCGGCTCCGCCGAGCTGCCCGGCGACGCGGACGGGGCCGGCGACGCCGGTTCCGCCGACATCGCCGGCATGCTCTCCGATCTGGACGTCTCCGGGCCCGTCGACGGCCTCGACGTCGCCGGCGCGCTGCCCGGCACCGAGGTCCACCGCGGGGCGGCGCACGCCGCCGCCGACGACGCCATCGCCCTCGGCATCGCCGCCGGCGGCGGCGTCGCCGAGGCCCATGCGGCCAACACCTCCGGCCCGGCGGCGATCGCCGTCGGCGAGGGCGCCGAGGCGCATGTGCACGGGGTCTCCCCCGGCCTCGCCATCGGCATCGCCGGCCCGGACAGCGCCGCGCACGTGCCCGGCGATGAGCCGGCCACCTGCTCCGGCCAGGCCGCCTTCGCCGGCGACTTCCAGACCCTCACCGGATGCGTCGCCGCCGGCGGGACCATGACGCCGATCGACATCACCCCGGACGCCGGCCGCTAACCGCCGGCACCGCACCCGCCGCCCCGGCGGCGCGGCCGCCGGCCGGGGCGCAGGGTGCCTCCGCCCCCGGCCGGCGCCCCCGCCGCCGGGACCGCCGGGCCGCCGACGCCGCCCGGGCACCGCATGGTGCCCGGGCGGCGTCGCCGTGCCGGGGCGCCCGTCCCCCCCCAGTCCGGCCGCGGCACGGGCGCTTCCGGCCCCCGACAGCGCAGCAGGCCAGGGCGGATCCGCCCTGGCCTGCTTCTTTGGCTCCCCCAACTGGATTCGAACCAGTAACCCTTCGATTAACAGTCGAATGCTCTGCCGTTGAGCTATGGGGGAATGGCGTCGCCGCGGGACGGTGCCCGCGCAACGGATGATCACTCTACCGAGCCCCCGACGACGGGACAAATCCGCAGTTCACACGGGGTTCCCGGCCCCGGCGGAGGCGGCGGCGGCCACCGGGGGGCGGGGGATCGCTATGGTGGGCTGCGACACGGGGTGCCCGGGAGCGGCCCGGGCTGAGAACACACCCGTCGAACTTGATCCGGTTAGCACCGGCGAAAGGATGGTCATCCATGACTGCACCCATGCCCGACGACGCCCGCGGCGCCGCCCCGGCGAGCCCCACCGCGGACATCTCCGCCCCCGCCCCCGGCCGGGTGGCCGGCCGCCCCCCGCGGGTGCTGTCCATCGCGGGCACCGATCCCACCGGCGGCGCCGGGGTGCACGCCGATCTCAAGGCCTTCGCCGCCTGCGGGGCCTACGGCATGGCCGCGGTGACCGTGCTGGTGGCGCAGAACACCGTCGGCGTGCGGGACCTGCACGTGCCCCCGGCGGCCTTCCTCCGCGCCCAGCTGGACGCGGTCTCCGACGACGTCGCCGTCGACGCGGTGAAGCTGGGCATGCTCTACTCCGCGGAGCTCATCGGCGTGGTCTCCGACTGGCTGGCCGAGGTCGACCCCCCGGTGGTGGTGCTGGACCCGGTGATGGTGGCCACCTCCGGGGACCGGCTGCTCGACGCCGCGGCGGAGCGGGCCCTCGCCGGGCTGCTCGACCGGGTGCACCTGGTCACCCCGAACGTGCCGGAGCTGGCGGTGCTCGCCGGCGCGGAGCCGGCCGGGGACTCCGCGGGCCTGCTCGAGCAGGCCCGCGCGGTCGCCGCCCGGCATGACGTGGCGGTGCTGGCCAAGGGCGGGCACCTGCCCGGGGCGGAGGTGCTCGACGCCCTGGTCTCCCCGGACGGGTCGGTCGCCGAATTCACCGCCGCCCGGGTGGACACCACCTGCACCCACGGCACCGGCTGCTCCCTCTCCGCGGCGATCGCGGCGCTGTGGCCGCGCACCGGGGACCCGGCCGCGGCGGTGCGGCGGGCGAAGCGCTGGCTGACCGAGTCCCTGACGCACGCCGATGAGCTGGCGGTGGGCCGCGGGCACGGGCCGGTGCACCATTTCGCCGGGATGTGGGCGCGCGGCCTGGAGCCGACCCGGCCGCTGGACCTGATGGACTCCTGGTGGGCGGGGATCGCCGGTATCCGGGAGGCCATCGACGAACTGCCCTTCCTCCACGGCCTGGCCGCCGGGGATCTCGCGGCGGAGGACTTCGGCTGGTACCTGGCCCAGGACGCGCTGTACCTCAACGGCTACGCCCGGGCCCTGGCGGCCACCGCGGCGAAGGCGCCCACCCAGGCCGAGCAGATGTTCTGGGCGCGCAGCGCCCATGACGCGATCGCGGTGGAGATGGACCTGCACCGCTCCTTCATCGGGGAGGCCGCCGGGGCGGCGGCCCCGGAGCCCTCGGCGGTGACCCGCGCCTACGTGGACCACCTCCTCGCCGCGGCGGTGCACGGCACCTACGGGGAGGCGGTGGCCGCGGTGCTGCCCTGCTTCTGGCTCTACCAGGACACCGGCTCCCGGCTGGTCGACCGCGCCCACGAGGGGCACCCCTACCGGGAGTGGCTGGAGACCTACGCGGACGAGGAGTTCGCGGACGCCACCCGGGAGGCGATCCGGATCTGCGCGGAGGCCGCGGCGGCGGCGACCCCCGCGGAGCGGGCCGCGATGGAGACCGCCTTCCGGCTCTCCTCCCGGCATGAGCTCGAGTTCTTCGCCGAGCCGGTGCGCCGGCACGACCGCGGCTGAGCGGCGCGCGGCCGCGGGGATTAGGGTCGATGATATGAACACAAAACCCGAGTCCCCGCTCCCCGCGCCCGAGCGCGGGGACGGCTCGCGCATCGTGCGCGGCATCATCGCCCGGGCCAAGGGCGCCCCGGTGGAGTCCGTCGAGGTGGTGGTGCCCGCCCCGGGCCCCCATGACGTGGTGGTGCGGGTGGACGCCTGCGGCGTCTGCCACACCGACCTCGCCTACCGCGACGGCGACATCGACGACTCCTTCCCCTTCCTGCTCGGCCACGAGGCCGCCGGGGTGGTCGCCGAAATCGGCGAGGCCGTCGAACATGTCGCGGTCGGCGATTTCGTGGTGCTCAACTGGCGGGCGGTGTGCGGCGAATGCCGCGCCTGCCGCCGCGGCGAGCCGAAGTACTGCTTCGACACGCACAACGCCTCGAAGCCGATGACCCTCGCCGACGGCACCGTGCTGGAGCCCGCCCTGGGCATCGGCGCCTTCTGCGAGGCCACCCTGGTCCACGAGGGCCAGTGCACCAAGGTCGACCCGGAGGCGGATCCGGCGGTGGCCGGGCTGCTCGGCTGCGGGATGATGGCCGGCATCGGCGCGGCGATCCACACCGGCGCAGTCGCCCGCGGCGAATCGGTGGCCGTGATCGGCTGCGGCGGGGTGGGCACCGCCGCCATCGCCGGGGCCCGGCTCGCCGGGGCCACCCGGATCATCGCGGTGGACATCGACGACACCAAGCTCGACACCGCCCGCCGCTTCGGCGCCACCGACACCGTGAACTCCCGGGAGCTCGCCGACGGGCGCACCGGGGAGGAGGACCCGGTGGTGGCCCGGATCCGGGAGCTCACCGGCGGATTCGGCGCCGATGTGGTGATCGACGCGGTGGGCCGGCCGGAGACCTACCGGCAGGCCTTCTACGCCCGGGATCTCGCCGGCCGGGTGGTGCTGGTGGGCGTGCCCGCCCCGGAGGCCCGCCTGGACCTGCCGCTGGCGGACGTGTTCGCCCGCGGCGGGTCGCTGAAGTCCTCCTGGTACGGCGACTGCCTGCCCGAGCACGATTTCCCGATGCTGGTGGACCTCTCCCGGCAGGGCCGGCTGCCCCTGGCCGACTTCGTCACCGAGCGGATCGGCCTGGACGGGGTGGAGGACGCCTTCGCCGCGATGCGCGACGGCGGGGTGCTGCGATCGGTGGTGGTGAACCGATGAGCGGCGAGGCCACCGGCGGGATCCGCCGGCAGGGCGATCTGCGGATCGACCATGTGGAGACCTCCGGCGTCTTCGCCCTCGACGGGGGCGAATGGGAGGTGGACAACAACATCTGGCTGCTCGGCGACGACGCCGAGTGCATCATCGTCGACGCCGCCCATGACGCGGCGCCGATCCTCGACGCGGTCGACGGCCGGCGGGTGCGCGCCATCGTGTGCACGCATGCGCACAACGACCACATCACCGTCGCCCCGGAGCTCTCCGAGAAGCTCGACGCGCCGATGCTGGTGCACCCCGGCGACCAGATGCTCTGGGAGCAGACCTGGCCGGGCGTGGCGCACGGGGACCTGGCGCACGGGCAGCGCCTGGGGATCGCCGGCACCGAGGTCGTCGTGATCAACACCCCGGGCCACTCCCCGGGGTCCTGCTGCCTGTACGTGCCCGAGGCCGCGGAGCTGTTCAGCGGGGACACCCTGTTCTCCGGCGGGCCCGGCGCCACCGGGCGCAGCTACTCGGACTTCGACACCATCATCGACTCGATCCGGGACAACCTGCTCACCCTGCCCGCGGAGACCGTGGTGCGCACCGGGCACGGCGACCACACCACGATCGGCGCCGAGGCGCCCCATCTGGAGGAGTGGATCCGCCGGGGCTACTGAGCCCGCGCCACCCCTCCCCCGCCGCCCGGCGCGCCCCGGGCACCGGCCCCGAGCGGCCCCGCGGCATCCGCGGCGGTCGCCGGGGCCGCGGGGGATCCGCGCCCGCCGCCGCCCCGCGCACCCCCAGATGGGACGGGTGCGCGGGTTTCCCCCGTGTACCCCTTGTCCGGCCGGGGCGGGCGCCCCTATAGTTCACCACATAGGTGGTTAACCCATTAACTGGGATGCTGCCGACGTCATCCGGCCGCGGCAGGCGCGGCCGGGCCGACCCACCGGAAGGAGGCCGCCGATGGGCGACCCCCGCCCCATCTACCGGCGGATCGCCGCGGAACTGCGCGGGCACATCGGCTCCGGGGCGCTGCCGGAGGGGCAGCGGGCCCCGTCCACCAACGAGCTCTCCGCCTACCACGGCGTCAACCCGACCACCTCCGGCCGGGCCCTGGCCGAACTCGCCGCCGAGGGCCTGCTGGAGAAGCGCCGCGGGCTGGGCATGTTCGTCGTCGCCGGCGCCCGGAAGGCGGTGCTCGCCGAACGACGCGCCCGCTTCGCCGCCGACTTCCTCGCCCCGATGCTCGCCGAGGCCCGGGCCCTGGGCATCGACTCCGCCGAACTCGACCGGCTGATCGCCGCGGAAAGGACCACCCCATGAGCGACACCCCCACCACCGGCGCCGCCGCCGCGGACCCGGTGCTCGAGGAGGCCGCGGTCACCCGCGGCGGCCGGGCCATCCTCGCCCCGGTGCGACTGCGCCTGGGCCCCGGGGTGCACGGCGTGATCGGCGCCAACGGCGCCGGCAAGACCACCCTGCTGCGGCTGCTCGCCGGGCACCTGCGCGATGACGCGGGCCGCCGGCTGGCCGCGGACACCGCCCTGGGCCGGGTGGCCCATGACGTGCACCCCGCCGGCCGGGACGTCCGCGCCCACCTCGACCTCGCCGGAATCGGCCACCCCGGCCTGGATCGGCGGCTGGCCCTGGCGATCCTCGCCGACGCCGGGGTCGAGGAGCGCAGTCGCACCGCCCGGCTCAGCAACGGCCAGCGCCAGCTGCTCTCCGCGGCCGTGGCCCTGGCCTCCGGAGCGGCCACGGTGCTGCTCGACGAGCCCTTCAACGGCCTCGACGCGGCCACCCGGCGGGGACTGCGGGAGCGGATCATCGCCGTGCTCGCCGACCGGCCCGGGCTGCGCCTGGTGCTCACCTCGCACCGCGCCGAGGACCTCGCCGGCCTGGTCGACGACCTCATCGTGGTCGCCGGCGGCCGGGTGCACCCGCCCATCGCGCTGGACGACGCCCGGGACCGGTACCCGGTGCTCGCCGGGCCGGCCGACGCCGTGGCGGCCCTCGCCGGGGGCCGGCCCCGGGTGGCCACCCGCCGAATCGGCGGGATCGCGGAGGCCACCCTGGCCGCGCCGCTGGACGCGGCGGCCCGCGCCCGCGCCGCCGGGCTCGGCGTGACCCTGACCCCGCTCGACGACAACGCGCTCATCGACGCCATGGCGATGCACGCCCCCGCCGGGGCGACCCCGTGATGCCCCCCGCCGTCCGCTCCCCCTGGCCTGGCGCGCTCGTCCCACTCGCGCCGCCGACCGTCCCCGGCGCCGCGGCGACCCCTCACCCCGCCGCCGGGATCGACCCCTGAGCCGCCGCCCGCCGCGTCCCCGCCCCACCCGTCCCACATGACCGCCGGCCCCCGCCCGAAAGGACCCCGATGCTCCCCGCCTTCCTCCACCCCGTGCGCCGCGGCTTCGCCGCCGGCGCCGCCGTCCTCGCCGCCCTGGTCCTCCTCGCCCCGTTGGCCGACCAGGACGGCTTCGGCTGGTACTTCGCCGCCATCGCCGGCATGGTGCCGCTCTTCGGCTGGGCCGCCGGCGGCGCCGTGCCCGCCCGCGCCGCCGACGTGCCCGCCCGCACCTGGCTGGCCGGCCTCGGCCTCGCCGCCGGCGCGCTCTCCGCCGGCCTCGCCGCGCTCTGCTGGGCGGGCACCCTGCTCCTCTGGCGGGCCGACCCGCCGGACGCCCGGTTCAGCTCCTTCGTGATCACCGTCGGCGAGCGGATGCTCACCGACACCTCCGGCCGGCCCCACCTCGCCGCCGGATCGGAGACCACCGCGCTGACCTGGGCGGGCACCTACCTGGTGTTCGCGGCGCTCTTCCTCTGCACCGCGGTGGCCGGCGCCGCGCTCGGCGCGGTGCGCGCCGCCTGGGGCGCCCCGGCGCTGGCGGGGCTGCTACTGGCCGTCTTCGCCGCCTGGCTGGGCTCGCTGTGGCTGGCCCTGTCCACGGACCTGCCCGGCATCCGCGCGCCCTGGCCGGGGGTGTTCCTCTTCACCATCCCGATCGGGGTGATCGCCGCGGCGCTGCTGGTGCGCGCGGTGACCCGGATCGAGCCCTGAGCCCGCCGCCGGGGGCGGGCTATTCCGCGGCCGGGCCGCGCAGCGCCTCGGCGAGCAGCTCCCGGCGGTACTCCTCCAGGCCGATCAGATCCTCGAACAGGCGCCGGTAGCCGGCCTCGTCATCACCGGGCCGCATCCGCTGCAGGGTCCCCTTGACCTGGGCGATCTGCTGGCCCACCCACACCTCCTGCAGCCGGGCGAGCACCGAGGCGGCGTAGCCGGCCAGGGCCGGCGGATCGACGTGGATCTCCTCCACGCCCAGCTCGGTGACCAGCCCGCGCACCACCTCATCGGCGGCCGCAGCGGCGAGATCGGCGACCCACCCGGCGCCGCCGCCGTCGGCGGGGATCCCGCCGGCGGCGGCCACCGCGTCGAACACCGCCCGGTAGGCCGGGTGCGTGAACACCTCCGGGTCCAGCTCGGAGAACACCGGGCCCAGCGCCGCCGGCTCCTGCACCGCCAGCTTCAGCGCCTCCCGCTGCACATGCAGCCGCGGATCCCGCGGATCCGGCCGCGGTGTCGTCGGCGGGCCCGCCGCGACGCGGCGGCGCTCCTCCGCGGCGGCGGCCTCCGCCAGCCGGCGCCGGCGCCGCTCGCCGGGATCGGCCTTCCGCGGCGCCCGGGCCTCCTCGCGCACCCGGCGCACCAGCTCCGCCTCGTCATTCCAGCCGATCCAGCCGGCGACCTCCCGGGCGTACTCGTCGCGCAGCGCCGATTCGCGCACCTGGGCCAGCACCGGGACCACCCGGTTCAGCGCCGCGACCCGGCCGTTGGCGGTGTCCAGGTCGAAATCCGCGAGCAGGGTGCGCAGCACGAACTCCACCATCGGGGTGCGCGTGGCGACCAGGTCCCGC
This sequence comes from Corynebacterium sphenisci DSM 44792, assembly GCF_001941505.1. NCBI lineage: Bacteria > Bacillati > Actinomycetota > Actinomycetes > Mycobacteriales > Corynebacteriaceae > Corynebacterium > Corynebacterium sphenisci. The sequence goes on from NZ_CP009248.1 coordinate 1,838,683, forward strand.
AGCGCCGCATCGCCCTTGGCCAGCCGCAGATCGCAGGGGTCCGCCCCGGCGGGGGCCACCGCCACGTAGGACTGCCCGGTGAACTGCTGCTCCCCGGCGAAGGCGCGCAGCGCCGCCTTCTGCCCGGCCTCGTCGCCGTCGAAGGTGTAGATGAGCTCCCCGCGGAAGAAGCTGTCGTCGAGCATCAGCCGGCGCAGCAGCTGCAGATGCTCCTCGCCGAAGGCGGTGCCGCAGGCGGCCACCGCGGTGGTCTCCCCCGCGGCGTGCATCGCCATCACGTCGGTGTAGCCCTCCACGATCACCGCCCGGTGCGATTCCGCGATGGCGCGCTTGGCCAGATCCAGGCCGAAGAGCACCTTCGACTTCTTGTACAGCATCGTCTCCGGGGTGTTCATGTACTTGCCCAGCTGATCGTCGTCGAAGAGCTTGCGCGCCCCGAAGCCGATCACGTCGCCGGCCATGTTCCGGATCGGCCACAGCAGCCGCCGGTGGAAGCGGTCGATGGGGCCCTTGCGACCCATCTTCGCCAGGCCCGCCTTCTCCAGCTCCGCGAACTCGAAGCCCAGCCGCTGCAGATGCCGGGTCAGGGTGTCCCAGCCGGCGGGGGCGTAGCCGCAGCCGAAGGCGCGGGCGTGCTCGGCGGTGAAGCCCCGGTCGGCGAGGAAGTCCCGGGCCACCGCCGCCTCCGGGGTCCCCAGCCGCTCGGCGTAGAACTTCTGCGCCTCCCGGTTCGCCGCGACCAGCCGCTGCCGGGTGCCCGGCTCCTCGCGGCGGCCGGTGCCGCCGCCCTCGTAGTTGATCCGGTAGCCGATCCGCTCCGCGCAGGCCTCCACCGCCTCCGGGAAGCTCAGGTGCTCCATCTCCATGAGGAAGCTGAACACGTCCCCGCCCTTGCCCGTGGAGAAGCAGTGGTAGTAGCCGTGGTTGGGCCGGACGTGGAAGCTGGGGGTGCGCTCGTCCTTGAAGGGGCTCAGGCCCTTGAGCGAATCCGCCCCACCCGGTTTGAGCTGCACGTACTCGCCGACGACCTCCTCCAGCGGGGTGTTCTCGCGGATCGCCGCGATATCGCTGTCCGGGATGCGTCCTCTGGCCATGGCCACCACATTAGCCCGCCCGCCCCGGCCCCCACCCGGGTGAAGGGCCGTGGCAGGATACCCCCATGAGCAACCGCCCCGCGCCGCGCCGGAAGACCCTCGCCGCCCTCGCCGTGGCCGTGCTCGCCGCCGCCGCGGGCTGGGCGGGGCTGGGCCCCGGCGCCGGGGAGGCCGCCGGGCCGGCCCGGCCCGCCGGCGGGGCCGGGCCCGCGGCCCCCGGGGCGCCGGACCCGGCGCGGGCGGCGGCCGCCGACTACGGGCGGACCTGCCCGGTGGCCACCCTGCCGGCCGAGGCCGATGAGGTGATCGAGGCCATCCTGCGGGATCCGGCGCGCCTGGACCCGCGCCACGACGGGGCGCACTTCGGCAACTACGAGGGCCGGCTGCCGCGGCGCGGCGGCTCCTACTACCGGGAGTACACCGTGGACACCCCGGGGGTGGGCCACCGCGGGGCCCGCCGGATAGTGGTCGGCGGCGGCACCGCCGCCGACCCCGACGTGTGGTACTACACCCCCGACCACTACGACAGCTTCTGCGCCATCCCCGACGCCGAGGAATGAGCCCGCCGACGGGGTGCGACGCGGGCCGGCGCCTCAGGCCCGGGCCGCGGAGACGTCGGCGATCCGCCGGTCCAGCCGCTCCACCCGGGACTCGGTCATCGAGGCGACGTGGTCGACCACCGCGCGCAGCCGGCCGGCGTCGTCCTCGGCGTGCTCGTACAGCCAGCGCGGCATCGGATCCAGCGCCGCCGGGCCGGCCTCCAGCAGGTAGCCGGCCACCCGGTGCAGCCGCTCCCGGTCCCGGGCCTGCCGGCGCAGGTGCCGGGGCTGGTCCATCACGTAGAGCACCGCGATCGCCTTGAGGATGGTCACCTCCGCCACGATCGGCGCCGGCACCGCCAGATCCGCGGCGTAGCGGCCCAGCGGCCCCGGTCCGCCGAGCCGCCGGGTCTCCGCCACCGAGGCGGTGACGAAGCGGCCCACCAGCTCCGAGGTCATCCGCTTCAGCGCGGTGGCCGCCGCCGGGGTGCCGCCGCCCTCCGCGGCGGCGCACACCACCGGCAGCGAGGCCAGCCTGCCGGCGGCCTCCACCAGCTCCGCCGGGTCCCCGCCGAAGGCCCGGGAGCCCTTGTCCGCCAGGGCGGCCAGCTCCACGGTGTCCCAGAGCACCCCCAGGTCCACCCGGCCGGAGACGATCCCGTCCTCCACGTCGTGCACCGAGTAGGCCACGTCATCGGACCAGTCCATGATCTGCGCCTCCAGGCAGCGCCGGCCCGCCGGGGCGCCGCGGCGCACCCAGTCCAGCAGGCCGGCGTCCTCCGGGTAGGCGCCGTACTTCCCCCGCCGCCCGGGCGCCCCGTCCGGCCCCGGCGGCGGGGTCGGCCCGCCCGGGGAGGTCGGCGTCCACGGGTACTTGCAGGCCGCGTCCAGGGCCGCCCGGGTGAGGTTCAGCCCCGCCGGGGCGCCGTCCGGGCCGAGCACCTTCGGCTCCAGCCGGACCAGGATCCGCAGGGTCTGCGCATTGCCCTCGAAACCGCCGCAGCCGGCGGCGATCTCGTCGAGGGCGCGTTCCCCGTTGTGCCCGTAGGGCGGGTGCCCGATGTCATGGGTGAGCCCCGCCAGCTCCGCGAGATCCGGGTCCGCGCCGAGCTCCTCGGCGATGCCCCGGGAGATCTGGGCGACCTCCAGGGAGTGGGTGAGCCGGGTGCGCGGGATATCGCCCTCCCCGGGGCCGACCACCTGGGTCTTGTCCGCCAGCCGGCGCAGCGCCGCGGAATGCAGCACCCGGGCCCGGTCCCGGGCGAAGGCGCTGCGCCGCATCGGCGCCGGCGGCGCCCCCGCCGGCAGCGAGCCCTTCGCCGGCTCCTCGATCCTCCGCTCGACGTCCGCGGCACCGTACTCGTATCCCCTGGCCATGGCGCCCATCATGCCCCGGCCCGGTGGGGCGGCGCATGAGGCGCGGCCGCGGATGCGCCTATCCTGTAGGGCATGATCATCCCCGCGCACCGCCCCGACCGACCCCGCCGCGGCCGCCGCCTGGCCGCCGCCCTCGCCTGCGGGGCGGCGCTCGCCCTGCCGGTGGCCGGCCTGGCCGGCCTCGCCGCCGCCCCGCCGGCGGTGGCCGAGGCGCCCCGGCAGAGCCCGGAGCCGCTGGTCGACGATGCCGGGGTGCTGCCCGCCGGCGAGGCCCGGCGGATCGCGGACCGGCTCACCGCGGTGCAGGCGGACACCGGCACCAAGCTCTACGTGATCTTCGTGCGCTCCTTCGACGGGATGGGCGCCGAGCGGTGGGCCGCCGAGGCGCTCACCGCCCAGGGCGGGGCGGACAACATGGCGGTGGCCGCGATCGCGGTGGAGGACCGCCTGATCGGCACCTACGCGGGCCCGGACGCCTCGGTGACCGGGCCGGAGCTCAACGAGGCGGTCCGCGATGTGCTCGCCGGCTCCGGTGCGAACCCGGACTGGGCGGCGGCGGCCGATGCGGCCGTCGACGCCGCCGCCGGCGGCGGCGGAATCGGCGCCGGGGTGGCCCTGGGCGGGCTCGCCGCCGCCGGGGCGATCGGCGGCGGTGCGGTGGCCTGGAGCAGCCGGCGGCGCAAGCGCCGGCTGGCCGGGGAGCTCGCCGCGGCCCGCGGGATCCGCCCCGGCGACGTCGCCGCCCTGGACGCCCAGTCCACCGAGGTGCTGCGGGGCCTCGCCGCCGAGGAGCTGACCTCCACCGACCAGTCGGTGCGCACCGCCGCCGATGAGCTGGAGCTGGCCCGCGCCGAATTCGGCGCGGAGCGGGTGGCCGATCTGGAGCGCGCCCTGGCGCATTCCCGGTCCACCCTGGACCGGGCCTTCCGGCTGCACGAGTCGCTGTCCGGGGCGGAGCTGGACGAGGCCACCCGCCGGGCCACCCTGCTGGAGATCATCTCCACCTGCGGCAGCGCCGACGAGGCCCTGGACGCCCGGGCCGCGGACTACCGGGAGATGCGCACCCAGCTGATGAACGCCGGGGGCGCCCTGGACGAGCTCACCCGCCGGTGCATCGACGCGCGCACCCGGATGGAGTCCGCCCGGGCCACCCTGGCCGCGCTGCGCGAACGCCATCCCGCGGAGACGCTGGCCTCCGTGAACGACAACGTGGACATCGCCGCGGCGCATATCGCGGAGGCGGAGCAGGCGGTGGGCCGGGCCCGGCCGATGCTGACGCTGCCCGCCGGGGAGCAGGGCGGGATCGTCGACGCCATCCACGACGCCCAGGTGTCCCTGGCCCAGGTGGACCGGCTGCTGGAGGCGGTGGAGCACGCCGACGCCCGGATCGCCCAGGCCGGCCGGGGCCTGCCCGCCCTGATCGACGAGGTCGCCGCGGAGGTCGAGGAGGGCCGCCGGCTGCTCGACGCCGGCGCCCTGGGCCTGGACGCGCCGGCGCTGTCCGAGGCCATGGCGGAGGGCTCCGCCGCGGTGGACGCCGCCCGCGCCGGCGGCGACTCCGATCCGCTGGGCGCGTGGACCCGGCTCACCGAGGCCGACGCGGCCCTGGACGAGCAGCTCGACTCCGCCCGGGACGCCGCGGACCGGCACCGGCGCACCACCGCCACCCTGGGCAACGCGATCCGGGAGGCGCGGACCCGGGTGGATGCGGCGCAGGCGCTGATCGGCACCCGCGGCCGGATCGTGGGCGGCGACGCCCGGGCGCTGCTGCACGAGGCGCAGCGGCTGCTGGACTCCGCCGTCTCCGGGGCGGCGGCCATCGACGCCGGGCGGGTGCCCGCCGGGGAGGAGCTGGTGTGGCCGCGGCGGGCCATCGGCCAGGCCCGGGAGGCCTCGAAGAAGGCCCGGGACGCCGAGCAGCGGGCCCGCCGGGACATCGAGGAGCACCGGGAGCGCACCGCCTACCGGGGCGGGGGCGGCGGCGGCAGCTTCATCGCCGGCGCCATCCTGGGCTCCATGATGGGCGGCGGCGGGGGCGGCGGCTTCGGCGGCGGCGGCTTCGGCGGCGGATTCGGCGGGGGCGGCGGCTTCGGCGGCGGCGGCGGGTTCACCGGCGGCTCCAGCGGCTTCTGAGCCCGGCGCCGCCCCGCCCGGGCGGGGCGGCGCCGTGGCCTAGCCGCGCAGCCGGCCCGGCCCGTCCAGGTGCGCGCAGAGGAGCGCGGCGATGATGAGCGACTCCCGGTCCAGGCCGGGATCGGCCGCGGCCGGCTCGGCGAGGTCCAGGGTGATCCCGCCGGGGCCGGCGACGCTGCGCAGCGCGGGCCCGGCCCCGTCAGCGCGGGAGATCAGCCGGGTGAACCGGCCCAGCCCGGCGCCCCGGGGCGCCCGGCGCAGCAGAAGGCGCCCGGCGGGGGCGTCGACCCGGACATCGGAGAGCAGCAGCCGGGCCGGGCGGGCGGTCCAGCGCCGGCCGTCGGGGGCGGTGACCGCCACCGACCCGCCGCGGGGCCGGGCGGCCCAGCCGGCGCCGACCCGGGCACCGGCGGCGTCGCGCAGCACCCCGCCGGCGACGGTCCACGGCAGCGGATGGCCCTCCACGGCGGCTAGAGCATCCAGATGTACGCCAGGTAGGCGATGAGCAGCAGCAGCACCAGGGTGAGCACCCAGGTGGTGGAGACCATCCGGGCCTCCAGCACCCGGCGGGCCACCCAGGACAGGAAGATCTTGCGCTCCTCCGGCAGCGCCCGGCCGGCGGGGGTGTCGTACTGGATCTCCGCCCGGCGCACCCCATGCGAGGCCCCGGTGAACTGGCCGAGCTTGCCCCCGGCGGCGTCCTCGATGACGTAATGCTGCTGGGATTCGCAGAGGATCACCAGCGGCTCCCCGGCGCCCTCGCCGAAGTCCACGGTGATCCGCTTGGCCCGGCTGAACCGGGGCTTGTCCGCGGCCTCGGCGACGAAGGCCCGGCCATCGGGCAGGGTGGCGTCCAGCCGGCCGTCGGCGGCCCGCAGCGCCCAGGCCCCCTCGGCGGTGGCGATGGACTCCTCCCCGCCGACCCGGGCGTATTCGGCGACCTCCCGGTCCTCGGCGAGGATCGGGGCGACGGCGCGCCCGCCGGAGCCGCGCCGCTCGCCCAGCGACCAGGACTGCCAGGTCACCACGGTGCCGTCGTCGAGGCGGGTGCTGTGCGCCCCGGGATCGGCCTCCGCGGGCGCGGGGGCCGCGGTGGGTTCCGCGGGCCGCGCCGCGCCGGTGGCGTCGGCCTCGGCGGCCGGCTCCGGCCGCCGCGGGTCCCCGCCGGGGGTGCTGGCTGTGCTGCTCATCTGGGTGACTCCCTCGTCCTCGTGGCCGATGCGGTGCGCCGCGGGCGGCGCCGGTTGGCCGGTCAGCAGCCCACCAGGCGGGCCGCCAGGTGGGCCTCCAGCTCGTCGATGCGGACCCGCTCCTGCTCCATGGTGTCACGATCGCGCACGGTGACCGCGTCATCCTCGAGGGTGTCGAAGTCCACGGTGACGCACAGCGGGGTGCCGATCTCGTCCTGGCGGCGGTAGCGGCGCCCGATCGCGCCGGTGATGTCGTAGTCGACGTTCCAGTGCCGGCGCAGCCGGGCGGCGATGTCCTCGGCCACCGGGGTGAGCGTGTCCTTCTTGGACAGCGGCAGCACCGCCACCTTCACCGGGGACAGCCGCGGGTCCAGCTTGAGCACGGTGCGGGTGTCGGTGCCGCCCTTGGCATTGGGCACCTCCTCCTCGGCGTAGGCGTCGCAGAGGAAGGCCATCAGCGCACGGGTCAGCCCGAAGGAGGGCTCGATCACGTAGGGCACGTACTTCTCCCCGGTGACCTGGTCGTGGTAGCGCAGATCCTCCCCGGAGTGCTCGATATGGCAGCCCAGGTCGTAATCGGTGCGGTTGGCCACGCCCATCAGCTCGCCCCATTCGCCGCCGGTGAAGCCGAAGCGGTACTCGAAGTCGATGGTGCGCGCCGAGTAGTGCGCGCGCTCATCGGCGGGCACGTCGAACTGGCGGATGTTCTCCGGGTCGATGCCCAGGTCCAGGAACCAGTCCCAGCAGGCCTGCACCCACTCGTCGAACTTGGCGGGGGCGTCCTCGGGGGCGACGAAGTACTCGATCTCCATCTGCTCGAACTCGCGGGTGCGGAAGATGAAGTTGCCCGGGGTGATCTCGTTGCGGAAGGCCTTGCCGGTCTGCCCGATGCCGAAGGGCGGCTTCATCCGGGCGGTGGTCATCACGTTCTTGAAGTTGACGAAGATGCCCTGCGCGGTCTCCGGGCGCATGTAGTGCAGCCCCTCCTCGTTGTCCACCGGGCCGAGGTAGGTCTTCATCAGCCCGGAGAACAACTGCGGCTCGGTCCACTTGCCGGGCTGGCCGGTCTCCGGATCGGGCACATCGGCCAGGCCGTTGGCCGGGGGGTGGCCGTGCTTGGCCTCGTAGGCCTCCAGCAGGTGGTCGGCGCGGTAGCGCTTATGCGTGTGCAGCGACTCCACCAGCGGGTCGGTGAAGGTCTCCACGTGCCCGGAGGCCTGCCACACCTGCCGGGGCAGCACGATCGAGGAGTCCAGGCCGACCACGTCGGCGCGGCCGGTGACGAAGGTGCGCCACCACTGCCGCTTGATGTTCTCCTTCAGCTCCACCCCGAGCGGACCGTAGTCCCAGGCGGACCGGGTGCCGCCGTAGATCTCGCCGCAGGGGTAGACGAACCCCCTGCGCTTGCACAGGTTCGCGACGGTGTCGACGATCGACTTGGGCGCCATTGCCTCAGCTTGCTCCTTGGTCGGGGGCGGACTGCTCGAATACCCCGACCACTCTAGCCACGGGCGGCGCCGGCGGCGCCATCGGCCCGGCCGGGTGCCCCGGGGCGCCGGGCGGGCGCACCCGCGGCGGGGCCCGCGCCCCGCGCGCCCGGCCCCCGATCCGCGCGCGCCGGGTATCCTCGGCGGCGAACGCGAAGGAAGGTGAGTGCCAGTGGCGGTGCAGAGGCCCGGCGGTTCCGCCGCGGGCGCGGCCCGGCGGATCGGGGTGCGCACGACGAAGCAGCGCACCGCGGTGGTGGAGGTGCTCCAGGATCGGGACAACTTCCTCTCCGCGCGCCAGATCCACCGCGAGCTCGGCGACCGGGGCTTCAGCGTGGGCCTGACCACCGTCTACCGCACCCTGCAGTCCCTGGTCGACGCGGACGCCGCCGATGTGCTGCACACCGAGGCCGGGGAGGCGGTGTACCGGCTGTGCTCCGATGAGCACCACCACCATCTGCTGTGCACCGCCTGCGGGGCCACCGTGGAGATCGGCGGCGGCCCGGTGGAGCGGTGGGCCGCCGAACTCGCCGAGGCGCACGGCTACCTGATGACCGGGCATTCCGCGGAGATCTTCGGCCTGTGCGCGCGGTGCCGGCGCTCCGCGGAGGCCGGCTCGGCCTAGCGCACCCCGCCGAAGCGGCGGTCCCGGCCGGCGTACTCCACCACCGCGGCGCGCAGATCCTCGCGCCGGAAGTCGGGGAAGAGCTTGTCCTGGAAGACCAGCTCCGCGTAGGCGGACTGCCAGGGCAGGAAGTTGGAGGTGCGCCGCTCCCCGGAGGGGCGCAGGAACAGGTCCACGTCCGGCATCCCCGGCTCGTCGAGGAACCCGGCGAAGGTCGCCTCGTCGATGTCCTCGGGGCGCAGCCGGCCCTCCCGGGCGGCGGCGGCCACCGCCCGGGCGGCGTCGACGATCTCGGCGCGGCCGCCGTAGTTGACGCACATGTACAGGGTCATCCGGGTGTTGCCGGCGGTCTGCCGCTCCGCGGTCTCCAGCTCCCGGATCACCGAGCGCCACAGCCGGGGCCGCCGGCCCGCCCAGCGCACCCGCACCCCCTTGGCGTCGAGGTCGTCGCGGCGCCGGCGCAGCACGTCCCGGTTGAAGCCCATCAGGAAGCGCACCTCCTCGGCGGAGCGGCGCCAGTTCTCCGTGGAGAAGGCGTAGGCGGACAGGTGCGCCACGCCCATCTCCAGGCAGGCGTCCACGCAGTCCATGAGCACCGCCTCGCCGCGGCGGTGGCCCTCGGTGCGCTTCAGGCCCCGCTCGGTGGCCCAGCGCCCGTTGCCGTCCATCACCAGGGCGATGTGCCGGGGCACGAACTCCGCCGGCACCGGCGGGTTCGCCGGCGCGGCGTGGTCGTAGGGGTCGAAGGGGGCGTCCGCGGGGCTCGTCTGGCTCACCCCACCATCATGCCGGATCGGCCGGCGGCCCCGGCGTACGCGGCGCCGCGGCGGGGCCGTCCTCGCCCCAGCGGGCCTCCACCAGCGCCAGCGCGCCCACCCGGCGGCCGATGTGGTACTGCAGATGCGCCGCGGCCAGGCCCCGGGCGGCGGCGGCGAGCTGGCCGAAGCCGGGGCGGGCCGCGGCGGCGGCCACCGCGGCGGCGTCGCCGTGCCGCAGCCACCACATCAGCCGCAGCACCTCGGTCGGCGGGGTCGCCGCCCCCGGCGGCCGGCAGCGCACGCACACCGCGCCGCCGGCGGCGGGGCTGAAGGCGTGGTGCGGGCCCGCCCGGCCGCACTGGGCGCAGTCGAACAGGCTGGGGTCCCAGCCGGCGGCGGCCATCGCGCGCAGCAGATGCGCGGTGAGCGCCAGCCCGGGATCGGCCCCGGGCTCGGCGAGCCGGGCCAGGGTGGCCCGGGTGAGCTCCCACAGCGCCGGATTGGGCGCCGCCTCCTCCGAGATCAGCCGCTCGGCGGCCTCCAGGGCGGCGCAGGCGCAGGTGTAGCGGGCGTAGTCGGCGACGATCGGCGCCGCCCAGGTGGCCACGGTGTCCGCCCCGGTGACCGTGTGCAGCCCCCGGCCGGGGTGGATCTGCACGTCCACGTCCACGAAGGGGCTCATCCGGGAGCCGAAGCGGGACTTCGCCCGGCGCACCCCCTTGGCCACGGCGCGCACGATCCCGTGGTCCCGGGTGAGCAGCACGATGATCCGGTCGGCCTCGCCGAGGTCGTGGTGGCGCACCACCAGGGCGCGGTCCCGGTACGGTTCGGCCATCGCCGCCGCGCGCCGGCTAGAAGCCCAGCCGGCCCAGGGCCTTCGGATCGGACTGCCAGTCCGGCAGCACCTTGATCCGCAGGTCCAGGTACACGTTCGTGCCGAGCAGCTCGATGATCCCGGCCCGGGCCCGGCGCACCGTGCCGCGCAGCCGGCGGCCGTCCCGGCCCTCCAGGATGCGCCGCTGGCCGAGGCGCTCCACGTAGATCACGGCGTGCACGTCGGTGACCCCCTCCCGGGTCGCCCCGGGCAGCACCTCGTCGATCTGCACCGCCACCGAATGCGGCAGCTCATCGCGCAGCCCGCCGAGCGCGGCCTCCCGGATGAGCTCCGCCATCCGGGTGTCCCGGTCCTCGTCGGTGACGTGCCCGGCCGGGTAGTACTTCGGGCCCTCCGGCAGCAGCGAGGTGATCACCTCCACCAGGGTGTCCAGGTTCTCCCCGGTGCGCGCGGACACCGGCACCACCTCGGCGGCGCCGCCGAGCAGCTCATGCAGCGCCACCAGCTGGGCGGCGACCCGGTCCCGGCCCACCGCGTCGGTTTTGGTGACCACCCCGAGCAGGGTGGTGCCGGGGGCCTCGGCGCGCACCGCGTCGAGGATCCAGCGGTCCCCGGGGCCGATCTTCTCGTCGGCGGGCACCGCCAGGGCGATGAGGTCCACGTCCGCGTAGGCCTCGTGCACCATGTCGTTGAGCCGCTCCCCGAGCAGTTTGCGGGGCTTGTGCAGCCCGGGGGTGTCCACCACCACGATCTGGGCCAGGGGCCGGTGCACCACCCCGCGCACCGCGTGCCGGGTGGTCTCCGGCTGGTCCGCGGTGATCGCGATCCGCTCCCCCACCAGGGCGTTGGTGAGGGTGGATTTGCCGGTGTTGGGCCGGCCCACGATGGAGACGAACCCGGAGCGGTGCCCCTCCGGGGCGGTGAAGTCCGCCGGTTCGGCGATCAGGTGGTCGTATTCGCCGGGCGGGCCGGCGGGGTCCGCCGGGGCCTGGGGCCGATCCTCGGGGCCGCTCATCGGCGGTCCTCCTTTCCGCGCCGGGTGGCGCCGTCATCGCCCATCGTGGCACCCGGAGCCTCCGGGGCGCCAGCCGGCGGCGCCGCCGGCTCGGCCGCCGCGGCGGCCGGGTCCTGCTCCGCCGGGCGCACCACCACGGTGTCCACCCGCACCCGGCCGCGGCGGTCCTCCCCGCCCTCGGCGACCAGGCGCAGCCCGGCGGCCTCCACCTCGGAGCCGGGCAGCGGCACCCGGCCCAGCCGGTAGGCGAGCAGCCCGGAGACGGTGTCCACCTCGTCGAGGATCTCCTCCTCGAACTCCACCTCCCGGCCGGTTTCCGCGTAGAGCTCCACCAGCTCGTTGAGGCCCAGCCGGGCGACCACCCGGAAGCGGCCGGGGCCCAGCTCCTCCACGGGGGCGACCTCGGCGACGTCGTACTCGTCGGCGATTTCGCCGACGATCTCCTCCAGGATGTCCTCGATGGAGGTCAGCCCCGCCACCCCGCCGTACTCGTCGATCAGGATGGCGATGTGCACCCGGGTGCGCTGCATCTGGTCGAGCAGCTGATCCAGGGGCTTGGAGTCCGGCACGAACAGCGGCTCGCGCATGATCTCGCGCACCGGCGGGGCCGGCCGGCCGGTGGTGCGCGGGGCGTGCAGCACCAGGTCCTTGAGGTAGACCACGCCGACGACGTCATCGGCGTCCTCGCCGAGCACCGGGATCCGGGAATGCCCGGAGCGCACGCACAGGGTGGTCGCCTGGTCGCCGTTCTTGGAGTCCTCGATCCACACCATCTCCGGCCGGGGCACCATCACCGCCCGCGCCGGGGTGGAGGCGAGGTCGAACACGGACTGGATCATGCGCCGCTCGTCGACCTGCACGATGCCGCGCTCCTGGGCGATGTCCACCATCTCGCGCAGCTCCACCTCGGTGGAGAAGGGCCCGTCCCGGAAACCACCGCCGGGGGTGATCACGTTGCCGAGCCGGATGAGCAGCTTCTCCACCGGGCCGAGCAGCCGCAGCAGCGCGTTGAGCACCACCGCCGAGCCCAGGGCCAGGGTGTAGGGGTTGCGCCGGCCCAGGGTGCGGGAGACCACGCCGAGCACCAGGAAGCCGAACAGGGTCATCCCGGCCACCGCGGCGACCACCGCCCAGCGCCGGTCCGGCAGGTACTCGATGCACAGCAGGGCCACCAGCACCGCGCCGCCGATTTCGCTGGCGGTGCGCAGCAGCACCAGCAGGTTGACCTGCCGGGCCCGGTTGTCCACCACCCGGAGCAGCGGCCGCGCCCCGGGCCGCTCCGCCCGGGCCATCTCCAGCACCCGGGCCCGGGACAGCGACTCCACCGCCATCTCCAGGCTGTTCGCCGCCGCCGCGAGCAGCAGCAGCGCCACCGCGCCGAGGATCATCCACAGCTGCGGGCTCACCGCGGGCCACCCCCGGCCCCGGGGCCGTCCCCGGGCTCGTCGAGGCGGGCCCGGTCCGCGGCGGAGGGGAAGGCCCCCGGGGTGAGCGGCTTGTCCGGGAAGTCCACCCCGCGGCGGTCGATGTCGTCGTACCAGTCGGCGAGCAGCCCGTTCTGCAGGGCGAACATGCGCCGCTCCTCGGCGGGCTCGACATGGTCGTAGCCGAGCAGGTGCAGCACCCCGTGCACGGTGAGCAGCACCAGCTCATGGGAGAGCGGATGCCCCGCCCGGGTGGCCTGGGCGCGGGCGAAGTCGGGGCACAGCACGATGTCGCCGAGCATCGCCGGGCCCGGTGCGGCGGCGTCCGGCCGGCCCGCGCCGGGGGTGAGCTCGTCCATCGGGAAGCTCATCACGTCGGTGGGCCCGGGCAGCTCCAGCCAGCGCAGGTGCAGGTCGGCGATGGTGTCCTCGTCGACGAGGTGGATGGACAGCTCCGCGGCGGGGTGCACGTCCATCCGGGACAGGGCGTAGCGGGCGACGTCGACGAGGGACTCCTCGTTGACGCCGGCCCCGGACTCGTTGAATACCTCGATGCTCATCGCGGGCTCCCGTCGGTGTCGTCCCCGCCGGGGCGCGCCGCCGCGGTGCGGCGGGCGTCGTCGCGGCCGTAGGCCTCCACGATCGCGGTGACCAGGCCATGGCGCACCACATCGGCCGCGCCCAGCTCCGGGAAGGCGATCCCGTCGATCCCGGCGAGGATCCGGCGGGCCGGCTCCAGCCCGGAGCGGCCCCGGCCGGGCAGGTCCACCTGGGTGTCGTCGCCGGTGATCACCATGGTGGAGCCGAAGCCCAGCCGGGTGAGGAACATCTTCATCTGGGCGGGGGTGGTGTTCTGCGCCTCGTCGAGGATGATGAAGGCGTTGTTCAGGGTGCGCCCGCGCATGTACGCCAGCGGGGCCACCTCGATCACCCCGGAGGACATCAGCCGGTCGATGAGCTCGGGGTCCATCATGTCGCGCAGCGCGTCATGCAGCGGCCGCAGGTAGGGGTCGATCTTCTCGGTGAGCGACCCGGGCAGGAAGCCCAGGTTCTCCCCGGCCTCCACCGCGGGCCGGGTGAGGATGATCCGCTCCACGGTCTTGTCCTGCAGCGCCTGCACCGCCTTGGCCATGGCCAGGTAGGTCTTGCCGGTGCCGGCGGGGCCGATGCCGAAGATCACGGTGGCCTCGTCGATGGCGTCGACGTAGGCCTTCTGGCCCAGGGTCTTCGGCCGGATGGTCCGCCCCCGGCGGGTGATGATGTCCGCGGCGAGCACGTCGGCGGCGCCGGGGATCTGCCGCTCCACCAGCTGCACCGCCCGGGTCACCGACTCCGGGGAGAGCTCGTGGCCGCGGCGGGCCATCGACTCCAGCTCCCGGAAGGCGCGCACCGCGCGGGTGACGTGCTCGGGGGCCCCGGTGAGGGTGACCCGGTTGCCGCGGGCGTGCACCCCGGCGGCGAGCAGGTCGTCGAGCCGGCGCAGGTTGCGGTCGGCGGGGCCGAGGATGGTCGCGGACAGCTCGGGGTCGAGGTCGACGATGGCCTGCGGCGCGGCGCCGCCGGCGGTCGCGGTGCTGGGTTCGCTCACGCGGTGGGGTCCCCTCCTCCTGTGTCGGGTCCGTTCGATTCTAGGCCAGGCCCGCCCGGTCCCACCGGGGGGTGAGCGCGCCGAGCGCGCCGAGGGCCACGGCCGCGGCGGTGGAGCTGCGCAGCACCTCCGGGCCGAGGGCCACCGGCCGCGCCCCGGCGGCGGCGAAGCCCTCGAGTTCGGCCTCGTCGACGCCGCCCTCCGGGCCGATGATGAGCAGCAGCTCCGGGGCGGCGGCGGGCAGCGCGGCGGCCAGCGGGGTGGTGGCGGCCTCGTGCAGCACCAGGGCGGCGCCCCCGGCGGCGCGGACCGCGGCGATGCGCTCGCGCACCGCGGCGGTGCCGGCGAGCGCGGCGATCTCCGGCACCCGGGCGCGGCGGGACTGTTTGGCGGCCTCCCGGGCGGCGGCCGCCCATTTCGCCCGGCCGCGCTCGGCCTTCGCCCCGGGCCAGCGGGCGATGCACCGCCGGGCCGCCCAGGGCACGATCGCGTCCGCCCCGGCCTCGGTGGCCAGATCCACGGCGAGCTCCCCGCGCGGGGACTTCGGCAGCGCCTGCACCACGGTGACCCGGGGCCGCGGCGCCGGTTCCTCGGCGACCTCGGCGAGCTCGGCGACCAGCCGGTCCGGCCCGGCGGTCTCCGCCACCGCGGCCCGGGCAATACGCCCGGCGCCGTCGGCGAGCAGCAGCGCGTCGCCGGCGCCGAGCCGGCGCACGGTGACCGCATGCCGGCCCTCGGGCCCGGCCAGGGCCACCCGGGCCCCGGCGGCCGCACCCGGGTCGGGCAGCGCGCCCGGTTCGACGAGGAACAGCGGCAGCCCGTCGCGGCGCACGCTCACCGCCCGGACCGGAAGCGGGAGAAGAAGCCCCGGCCGTGCCGGTCCTCGCCCACCGCGCTGTCCTCGCCGCGGTGCTCGCGGAGCCGCTCCAGCAGCTCCCGGGAGGTGGCGTCGAGTTTCGTGGGCACGGTGACCTCGACATGGGCGACCAGGTCGCCGGCGCCCTCGCCGCGCAGATGCGGCATGCCCCGGCCGTCCACCCGGATCCGGGCGCCCGGCTGGGAGCCGGCGGGCACCTCCACCGCCACCGGCTCGCCCACCGGGTCGTCGACGTCGAGGCGGGTGCCCAGGGCGGCGTCAACCATCGGCACGTGCACGGTGAGGTGCAGATCATCGCCCTCCCGGCGCAGCACCGGGTGCGGCTGCACGTGCACCTCGACGTACAGGTCCCCGGCGGGGCCGCCGCCGGGGCCGACCTCGCCCTGGCCGGCCATCCGGATCCGGGTGCCGTCGGAGACCCCGGCGGGCACGTTGACGGTGAGCTCCCGGCGGGAGCGCACCCGCCCGTCGCCGCCGCAGTTGGCGCAGGGGTCCTCGATCACCTCGCCGGTGCCGCGGCAGCGCCCGCAGGGCCGGGAGGTCATCACGTTGCCGAGGAAGGAGCGCTGCATCTGCTGGATCTCCCCGGTGCCAGAGCAGTCCGGGCAGGTCTGGGCCGCCGACTTCGAGGCGGAGCCGGTGCCGGCGCAGTCCTCGCAGAGCACCGCGGTGTCCACGGTGATGGGCTTGCGCACCCCGGTGAAGCACTCGTCCAGGCCGAGGCCCACCCGCAGCAGCGCGTCGGCGCCGGGCTGCACCCGGCTGCGCCGCTGCCGGCCGCCGCCGGCCGCGCCCCCGAAGAAGGCCTCGAAGACGTCGCCGAGGCCCCCGCCGCCGAAGCCGCCGGAGAACCCGCCGCCGCCGAAGCCCCCGGCGGAGGCGTCCAGGGGGTCGCCGCCCATGTCCACGATCCGGCGCTTCTCCGGGTCGGAGAGCAGTTCGTAGGCGTCGGAGACGTCCCGGAAGCGCTCCGCGGCCTCGGCGTCGTCCGGGTTGCGGTCCGGGTGGTACTTCAGGGCCAGTTTGCGGTAGGCCCTCTTGATCTCCGCCTCCGAGGCGTCCCTGGAGACGCCGAGGATGCCGTAGTAGTCACGCGCCAACGTCTGTTACTTCCCTTGCGTATCGAGTGCTCTCGTGGTCGGGGTCCGACCCCGCACACCCTAGCCGGGGCCCGGCGGCGGGGTCGATTCAGCGGGGCTGGCCCTCGCCGAGGACCAGCCCGACGTACCGTGCAACGGCGGCCACCGAGGACATTGTTCCCCGGTAGTCCATGAAGGTCGGGCCCACCACGCCCATCCCGCCGAGGATCGCGTCGCCGGTGCCGTAGCCGGTGGACACCACGGAGGTGCCGCGCAGCTCCTCGTCCTCGTTCTCCTCCCCGATGGACACCCGCACCCGGTGCAGGTCGCTGGCCGCGCTGAGCAGCTTGAGCATCACCACCTGCTTCTCCAGGGCCTCCAGCACCGCGGGCAGCCCGGCCGGGAAATCCGCCTCCACCCGGGTGAGGTTCGAGGCCCCGGCGAGGATGAGCCGTTCGCTGGGGCCCTCGATGAGGGTCTCCACCAGCACCGTGGCGGTGCGCAGCACCGCATCGCGCAGATCCGCCGGCGCGGCGGCGGGCAGCTCCGCCACCGTCACCGAGGCCTCGGTGAGGGTTTTGCCGGCCAGGGCCCGGTTCACCAGGGCGCGCAGCCGGGGCACATCGGCCTCGCCGTCGATCGGCTCGGCCAGCTCCACCTGGCGCTGCTCCACCCGGCCGGCGTCGGTGATGAGCACCACCAGCAGCCGCACGTCCGCCAGCTGCACCACCTCCACGTGCCGCACCCGGGTGGCGCGCAGGGTGGGCAGCTGCACCACCGCGACCTGCCGGGTGAGCCGGCTGAGCAGCTGCACGCTGCGGCGCAGCACGTCCTCCAGGTCCACCCCGCCCTCGAGGAACTCCAGGATGGCGTGCCGCTCCGCCTTCGACAGCGGCTTGACCTCGTCGATCCCGTCGACGAAGCGCCGGTAGCCCTTCTCGGTGGGGATCCGCCCGGAGGAGGCGTGCTGCTGGGCGATGTAGCCCTCCGCCTCCAGCACCGCCATGTCATTGCGCACCGTCGCCGAGGACACGCCGAGGCGGTGCCGCTCGACCAGCGCCTTGGAGCCCACCGGCTCCTGGGAGGCGACGTAGTCGGCGACGATGGCGCGCAGCACCTCCTGGCGGCGGCGTTCGGTGGCGCCGGACATGGGCGCGGCTCCTCTCCTGGGTCGGGCGGGGTCCGCCCCAGTCTAGCCGCGCGCCGGGGTGGCGCCGCCGCGCAGCTGGGAGACCACGACCCCGGCCACCGGGATCAGGGCCACCAGGGTCAGCGGGGGGAAGCCGAGCAGGGCCAGCAGCGGTCCGCCGATCGCCCCGCCGACGGCGCCGCAGGCGTTCATCACCAGGTCCGAGGCGCCCTGCACCGCGGCCCGGTCCGCCACCGGGATCGCCTCGGTGACCGCCGCGGAGCCGGCGATCACCGCCGCCGACCAGCCCAGGCCGAGCAGGATCAGCGCCGCGATGAGCGCCGCCCGGTCGGCCGGGGCGGCCAGCACCAGCGCCGCCACCGCGGCGAACATGGCCTGCCCGGCGAGGATCACCGCCCGCCGGCCGAAACGGTCCGCGGCCCAGCCGAACAGCGGGGAGGCGGCGTACATGCCGGCGACGTGCAGGCTGATGGTCAACCCCACCACCTCCAGGGAGGCGCCGTGCGCGACGAGGTGGATGGGCGTCATCGCCATGAGCATCACCATGACGAACTGGGACACCCCGATCGCGGCGATCGCGCGGCGGGCGACGGGGCTGCGGCGCAGCGCGGCGCGCACCCGGCCGCGGGCCCGGGCGCCGGGCCGGTCCGGGTCGGCGGCCCCGCCGGGGGCGGGCCGGACCAGGGCGAGGTAGATGAGCGTGGCCGCGGCCTGGGCGGCGACGGTGAACAGGAAGGGCCCGGTGAGGTGGGGCAGGCCCAGGGCCAGGCCGAGGGCCTCGCCGGGCCCGGAGAGGTTCGGCCCGGCGACCGCGCCGACGGTGGTGGCCCACATCACCGTGGACAGCATGAGGCCCCGCCGGGCGGGTTCGGCGTGCTCGGCGGCGGCGAAGCGGGCCTGCAGGCCCACCGCGGTGGACACGCCGATGAGCAGGAAGGCGAGGATCAGCGCCGGCAGCGAGGAGCGCGCCCCGGCGAGGATCGCCAGCGCCCCGCCGGCCCCGGCGAGCACCGCCCCGGCGCCGAGCGCGATCCCGCGGCCGCGGGCGACCGCGAGCCGGGCCAGGGGCACCGCGAGCAGCGCCGCGCCGAGGGTGGTGAAGGTGGAGGCGGCCCCGGACCAGGCGTCGGAGCCGGAGACCTCCTTGGCCAGCAGGGCGCCGACGCTGAGCGCCGAGCCCATGCCGATGCCGCCGAGCATCTGGGCGGCGACGAGGGCGCCGATGGTCCGGCGGGAGCCGCGGCGCGCGGCCGCGGGAATCGCTTCGCTCATGCCCGGTGAGGCTACCGGCGCCGGGGACGCCGCCACCAGGGGGCGGCGGCGTCCCCGGCGGGCCGGCTCAGTCCGCCTCGGCGGGGGCGTCGAAGTCGCCGAGCTGCCCGCGGACCATGGCCACCCGGGCGGCGTTGAGGATCGCCAGGATGTCGATGAGCTCCTGGGCGATGGCCCCCATCAGCGGGGTGAGCAGGCCGACCACGGCCAGCAGCATGCCGATCATGCTCAGCCCCATCCCGCCGAGCACCGACTGCAGCGCGATCCGGCGCATCCGGGAGCCGATGTGCAGCAGATCGTCCAGCCGCTCCAGGGAGGAGTCCAGCACCACCGCGTCGGCGGCCTCCATGGTGACGTCGGAGGTGGCGCCGAAGGCGACCCCGGCGCTGGCCGCGGTCATCGCCGGGGCGTCGTTGATGCCGTCGCCGAGGAAGAGGCAGGGGCCGGTCGCCTCCAGGTCGCGCACCACGGCGAGCTTGTTCTCCGGGCTCATCGAGCCGTGCACCTCGTCGATGCCGACCTGGCCGGCGAGCCGGGCGACCTCGGCCTCCCCGTCGCCGGAGAGGATCATGGTGCGGCTCACCCGGTGGTGCCGGGGCAGGTGCGCGATGAACTCGCGGGCGCTGCCGCGGGGCTCGTCGGTGAAGGTCATGGTCGCCGCGTAGCGGCCGTCGAGGACCAGCACCGACTCCAGCCCGGCGCCGCGCTCCGGCAGCGCCGCCGCCCCGGCCGGGTCCAGCTCGGCGAGCCCGGCCCGGTTGGTCAGGTGCACCGCATGCCCGCCGGCGGTGCCGGCCAGGCCCCGGCCGGGGCGTTCGGCGACGTCGCCGACCTCCGGGATGGCCAGGCCGCGCTCCTCGGCGGCCTCGACCACCGCCCGGGCCAGGGGGTGCCGGGAGTAGCCCTCCACCGCGGCGGCGGCGGCCAGCGCGGCGTCGGCGTCGACGCCCTCGGCGACGGCCAGGCCGGTGAGGGCGGGCCGGCCGTAGGTGAGGGTGCCGGTCTTGTCGAAGACCACGGTGCGCACCCGGCCGACGTCCTCCAGCATGGCCGGGTTCTTGATGATGATGCCGCTGCGCGCGGACAGCGAGATCGCGCCGATGATGGCCACCGGCACCCCGATCAGCAGCGGGCAGGGGGTGGCGATGACGACCACCGCGAGGAAGCGGGAGGCCTCGCCGGAGATGAGCCAGCCGATGAGGCCCAGGCCCACGGCGACGAGGGTGTACCAGGCGCCCATCCGGTCGGCGAGGCGCCGCATCGGCGGCCGGTTCTCCTCCGCCTCCTTGAGCACCCCGACGATCTGGGCGTAGCGGGAGTCGCCCGCGGTGCGCCCGGCGCGCACGGTGAGCGCCGCCTCCCCGTTGACCGCGCCGGAGATGACCTCGCTGCCCGCGGACTTGGGGATGATGTAGGGCTCGCCGGTGAGGTAGGACTCGTCCATGGCGCCCCGGCCGGCGAGGACCTCCCCGTCCACCGGGCACAGCTCATGGGGCAGCACCAGCAGCAGGTCGCCGACGGCGACCTCGTCGACGTGGATGTCGTCGAACCCGGCCGCGGCGGTGTCCCCGCGCAGCCGGTGCGCGACGGTGGGGCTGCGCCGGGCCAGCGCGTCCAGGGTGGCCGAGGCGCGTTTGGAGGCGGCCTCCTCCAGGGCCTCCCCGCCGGAGAGCATGAGCACGATGATGGTGGCCACCAGCCACTCCCCCAGCGCCACCGCGGTGATGATGGACACCGCGGCGAGCAGGTCCGCCCCGCCGCGGGCGGCGATGGCGCCCTTGACCACGTCGATGGTCAGCGGCACCCCGGCCACCAGGGTGACCGCGATGAGCGGGGCCTCCGCCGGCCAGCCGGCGATGCCGAGGCCGAGGCGCAGCAGCAGGTGCACCGCGATCGCGGCGACCGCGGCGAGGGCGAGGATGCCGTCGCGCGAGGAGGCGAAGTCGCGCCAGGGGGAGGCGCCCGCGCCGGCGGGGGCGGTGTCGGGGGTGGCGGTCGTGCTCATGGCCCCATGATGACCATGGGGCGGCGGGGGTGCCAGGAAGGCGATCCTGAGGGTTTTTCGTAGCCGATCCATGCACTGTGCTGGTTATTTCAACGTATGCGCAGATAAAGGGCACGGGGGTGGACGAACCTCATTGTGAGATGGGAATCACATATCGGCGGGCATCGCCCCCATCCGGGGGAACCGGGCCTCCGGGCCGGTCGGGCGCGCCGGCGGGCCGCGGCTCAGCCGAGCAGGTCCAGCACCAGCCCGTCGGCGAGCAGCCGGCCGGCGTCGGTGACCCGCAGCCGCCGATCCGCCCCCGCCCCGGTGAACTCCAGCAGCCCCCGGCCCGCGATGGCCTCCGCCCGGGCCCGCTCCGCCGGGCGCAGCCGGGCCGCCGGGATCCCCTCGGCCAGGCGCAGGCCCAGCATCAGCGCCTCCACGTGCCGGTCCTCCTCGGTGAGCAGCTCCTCCCCCGCCAGCGGCAGCCGCCCCGCGGAGACCAGCGCCGCGTACCGGGCGGGGTGCTTGACGTTGTGGAAGCGCCGCCCGCCGAGATGGGAATGCGCCCCCGGCCCGGCGCCCCACCAGTCCCCGTCGCGCCAGTAGAGCAGGTTGTGCCGGCAGCGCCCGCCCGGCGCCGCCCAGTTCGACACCTCGTACCAGGACAGCCCGGCGTCGACGAGCCGGGCGTCGATCCGGGCGTGCCGTTCGGCGAGATCGTCGTCATCGGGCATCGGCAGCTCCCCGCGGCGCACCCGGCGGGCCATCGCGGTGCCCTCCTCCACGATCAGGGAGTAGGCGCTGACGTGATCCACCCCGGCGGCGAGCACCGCGTCGAGGGAGGCGTCCAGATCCGCCATCGACTCCCCCGGGGTGCCGTAGATGAGATCCAGGTTGACGTGCTCGAACCCGGCGGCGCGGGCCTCCGCGGCGGCGGCCACCGGCCGCCCTGGCCGGTGCCGCCGGCCCAGGGTGGCCAGCACATGCGGCGCGGCGGACTGCATGCCCAGGCTCACCCGGGTGAAACCGGCCGCCCGGATCCCCTCGAAGAAGGCCGGGTCGGTGGACTCCGGGTTGGCCTCGGTGGTCACCTCCGCCCCGGGGGCCAGGCCGAAGGCGCCGCGCACCCCCTCGAGCAGCCGGGCCAGCGCCGCCGCCCCGAGCAGCGAGGGGGTGCCGCCGCCGACGAAGACGGTCTCCGCGGGCCGGGGCGGGATCCCGCGGCGGGCCAGATCCGCGGCGGCGAAGTCCAGCTCCCCCAGGATCGCGTCCAGGTAGGACGCCGGGGAGGTGGCGTCGCCGAGCTCCCCGGGGGTGTAGGTGTTGAAATCGCAGTAGCCGCAGCGGGCGGCGCAGAAGGGCACGTGCAGGTACACCCCGAACGGCGCCGGGTCCGCCGGGGCCGCCGCCGCGGCGGCGCTCACACCCGCTCCGGGCGCCGGGCGCGGGCGGCGGCGACCCGGGCCACCACCGCGTCGATCCGGGCCCGTTCGGCGAGGAAGGCCGGGGGCCGGCGGCCGCGCAGCGAGCGGGCCACCGCGGGATGGGCCTCGGCGACGGTGACCCGCCAGGCCGCGGCGACCTCCAGGGCCCGGCGCCCGCAGCGCGAGTACAGCCCGGTCAGGCCCACCGTGCCGAGCACCTCCACCCCGCGCAGGTTCTCCGCGGAGAGCCAGTCCGCCAGGGCCCCCAGGTGCGCCGCGGCGGCGTCGGAGCGCGCCGCCAGGGCGCGCGCCACCGCCGGCACCGGGGCGGGCCGGGCGGGCACCGGGGCGAGGGCGACCAGCGCGGCGACGTCGAGGGCCTCCGGGGCGGGGCCCGGATCGCGGCGGGCGGCCGCGGAGAGCTCCCCGGAGCGGATCCCGGAGGTGAAGGCCTGGCGCAGCCCGGCGAGCTCCCCGATCAGCGGGATCGCGTCGGCGACGCCCTCGTCGACGACCTCGCCGAGCTCGAGGACGCATTCGTCGACCAGCTCCACGTCCACGTCGGCGATCGCCTGGCCCAGGTTGTCGAGGTGCTCGGCGATCTCGTCGCCGATGTCGTAGAGCTCCTGGGTGACCTCGCGGAGGCGCAGCCGGGCATCGTGGTGGCGCATCCCGGCCCTCCCTTCCGCTGCCGTGCCGACGACTCGCGTCCCCACCCTAGGGCCGCGCCCGGCGGCGATCCGGGTGGCGCGCCGGGGCGCCGCGCCGCGGGCCCGCGGCGGGCATGCGCCGGGGCCCCGCCCGGCGCCGGATCGGGCGTCGGGCGGGGCCCCTGCTCGGGTGCGCCGCGGCGGCGGGTCAGCGGGCGTAGATCTGGTCGACCACCTTGGAGAAGTGGTCCAGCACCACATTGCGCTTGACCTTCAGGGTCGGGGTGAGCTCCCCGGACTCCTCGCTGAGATCGCGCTTGAGGATGAAGAACTTCTTGATCGACTCCGCATGCGAGACCAGCTCATTGGCGGAGTTCACCGCGTCCTGCACCTCGGCGCGCAGCACCGGGTTGGTGGCCAGCTCGCGCACCGAGGTCGCCTCCGGGATGTCGTGCTCGGCCTTCCACTTCTCCACCGCCTCGTCGTCGAGGGTGACCAGCACCGCGATGAAGGGCTGGCCGTCGCCGATCACCACGGCCTGGGAGATCAGCGGATGCGCGCGCATCCGGTCCTCCAGCGGGCCCGGGGAGACGTTCTTGCCGCCGGCGGTGACCAGCAGATCCTTCTTCCGGCCGGTGATCCGCAGGTAGCCCTCGTCATCGAGCTCGCCCATGTCGCCGGTGCGGAACCAGCCGTCGACCAGCGCCCCGGCGGTGGCCTCCTCGTTGCGCCAGTAGCCCTTGAACACCACCGGGCCCTTGAGGTGGATCTCGCCGTCCTCGGCGATGCGCACCGAGCAGCCGCCCACCGGCAGGCCCACGGTGCCCACCCGCTGCGCGCCGGGGGCGTTGACGGTGACCGCGGCGGTGGACTCGGTCAGCCCGTAGCCCTCGTAGACCGGGACCCCCAGCCCGCGGAAGAAGTGCCCGATGTCGCTGGACAGGGCGGCCCCGCCGGAGATGGTGTACTGCACGCTGTCGCCCATGGCGGCCTTGATCTTGGCGAAGAGCAGCCGGTCGTAGAGCTTGCGGCGCAGCTTCAGCGCCGCCGAGGGGCCCTGCGGGGTGTCCAGCGCCTTGGAGTACTCGATGGCGGTGGCCTCGGCCCGGGTGAACATGGCCAGGCCCAGCGGGCCCTTCTCCTTCGCCCCGGCGTAGGCGGAGTCGCGGACCTTCTCGAACACCCGGGGCACGCCCAGGATGAGATGCGGCCGGGAGCGCTGGAACTCCAGGGTGACCGTGGAGGTGTCCGCCCAGTGCGACTGGGTGGCCCCGGAGATCACCGCGGCCAGGGACACCGCGGAGGCCAGCACATGGGCCAGCGGCAGGAAGGTGAGCACCCGGTTGCCGGGCCGGGCGATCACGCCGATGTCGTGGGTGAGCAGCCCGCGCACCTCGGAGAGCCAGTTGGAGTGGTGCAGCATGCAGCCCTTGGGCCGTCCGGTGGTGCCGGAGGTGTAGATCACCGAGGCCAGATCATCGGCCCCGGTGGCCTCGATCCGGGCGTCGAGCTCGGCGTCGTCGACGTCGCGGCCCTCGTACATGAGGGTGTCCACCGCGGAGGAGTTGATCTCCACCACCCGGCGCAGCTTCGAGGGGGAGCCGGGCAGCGGCTCCTGCCCGTCCGGGCCGACCACCAGGATCTTGGTGCGCTCGGTGTGCCGGCGCGATTCGGTGATCGCGAACACCGCCCCGGAGTCCTCGATGATCCAGCGGATCTGGTCCGTGGAGGAGGAGCCGTAGACCGGCACCAGGGTGGCGCCGGCCATCCAGATCGCGAAGTTCAGCAGGGTCCACTCGTAGCGGGTCTCGGAGAGCAGGGCGACCCGGTCGCCCTTCTCCACCCCGTTCGCGATGAGGCCCTTGGCGGTGGCCCGGACCTCCTCGACGAACTCCTCCGCGGTGACGTTGACCCACTCGAAGTTCCGCGGGCGGGTGAACAGCACCAGCTTGGGGCGCTTGGCCGCCATGTCGAGCAGTGCGGTCACGCAGGTCTCGTCGGCCCCGATCGCGTACTGGGCTTCTGTCGAGTATTCGCGCATCCTGGTCGGTCTCCTTCAGGGGTTGGCTTCATCCGGCCCGCGGGGGTTCGGGCCCCCGGCGGCCGGGGGCGCCTCCGTGCACGTTCTGTGACGCCGGTAACTTCGACGCTCAACATACGTCACCGGACGCCCGCGTGGCCGCGATTGCGCGGACTTCCCCCGATTCTGCCCCGGCCGCGGCGATTGCGGAACCGTCTTTTCCGACCGCCGCCCCCGCACGCCGCCCCCGGGGGCCGCGGGCCCTCCCGGACCCCGCGCGCGGGCCCGCCCGGGACCGGTGCGGGCGGGCCGCGGGGCCGGCGCGCCCGCCTGGCATGATGGGGCCCGTGACCGACGACAACGCCGCCCCGCAGCCCCCCGAGCCGGTGACCGGACCGCTCGCCGATCTCGCCGAGGACCTGGGCATCGCCACCCGGTACACCTCCGCCGAGGGCGAGGAGGTGCAGGTCAGCCGGCGCACCGTGCTGGCCATCGCCGCCGCGATGGACGTCGACCTCGGCGAGGACCCCGATGACGCGGCGATCCACGCCGCCCGGGAGGCCTTCGCGGACCGGGCCTGGCGGCGGCTGCTGCCGCCGGTGGTGGTCGCCACCGCCGGGGTGCACCGCTCGGTCCTGGTGCACGTCCCGGACGGCACCCCAGTGCACGTCTCCGCGGTGCTCGCCGACGGCGGGGTGCGCCCGCTGGCGCAGCTGGAGCACAACGTCGCCCCCCGGGTGGTCGACGGGGTGCGCCTCGGCGAGGCCGCCTTCGCGGTGCCCGAGGATCTGCCGCTGGGCTGGCATGAGCTGGTCGCCGACAATGACGGGGCCGAGGCGCGCTGCCCGCTGGCGGTGACCCCCCGGCGGCTGTCCACCGCCGATGACCTGGTGGCCCGGCCGGCCACCGGGGTGATGGCGCAGCTGTACTCGGTGCGCTCGGACCGCTCCTGGGGGATCGGCGACTTCACCACCCTCGGCGATCTGGCCACCGTCTGCGCCGAGCACGCGGGCGCGGACTACGTGCTGGTCAACCCGCTGCACGCGGCGGAGCCGGCGCCGCCGGTGGAGGACTCGCCCTATCTGCCCACCACCCGGCGCTACATCAACCCGATCTACGTGCGGGTGGAGATGATCCCGGAGTTCTCCTACCTGCCGCCGGCCGATGCCGAGGAGCTGCGCGAGCTCGGCGAGCGCTTCCGGCGCCGGAACCGCTCCGCGGGGCGGATCGAGCGCAACCCGATCTACCGGGCGAAGCTGCGCGCCCTGCACGAGCTGCACCGGATCCCGCTGTCCCCGGTGCGCGCCGCGGACTTCGCCCGCTTCCGGGAGGAGGAGGGCGAGGGCCTGGTGGCCTACGCCACCTGGTGCGCGGACCGGGAGCTGGAGCAGCGCCGCCGCGCCCGCGCCGCCGCCGAGGCCGCCGCCGCCGGGGACGACTCCTTCACCCCCGCCGAACCCGGCCTGGAGTGGGTGGAGCCGCTGGGCGCGCACGAGGATCCGGCGGCGCTGCACGCCGAGCTGGTGGACTTCCACTGCTGGCTGCAGTGGATCTGCGATTCCCAGCTCGCCGAGGCGCAGCGCGCCGCGAAGGAGGCCGGGATGCGGATCGGGGTGATGGCCGATCTCGCCGTCGGCGTGCACCCCGGCGGCTCGGACGCGCGCAACCTCGCCGACTGGATGGCCCCCGGCGCCTCCGTGGGCGCGCCCCCGGACGGCTACAACCAGCAGGGCCAGGACTGGTCCCAGCCGCCGTGGGATCCGCATAAGCTCGCCGAGGCCGCCTACCTGCCCTGGCGGGACATGCTGCGCACCGTGCTGCGCCACTCCGGCGGGATCCGGGTGGACCACATCCTGGGCATGTTCCGGCTGTGGTGGATGCCGCGGATGGCCTCCCCGCTGGAGGGCACCTACGTGCGCTACGACCATGAGGCGATGGTGGGCATCCTCGCCCTGGAGGCCGAACTCGCCGGGGCGGCGGTGATCGGCGAGGACCTGGGCACCTTCGAGCCCTGGGTGCAGGACTACCTCGCCGAGCGCGGGGTGATGGGCACCTCGATCCTGTGGTTCGAGGGCGACGGCGGCCGGCCGAAGCCGCGGGCGGACTACCGCCGGCTGTGCCTGGCCTCGGTGACCACCCACGATCTGCCGCCCACCGCCGGCTACCTGGACGGGGCGCATATCCGGCTGCGCGAGGAGCTGGGCCTGCTGCTCTCCGACCCGGCCGCCGAGGACGCCCGGGACCTGGACTGGGTGCGCCGGGTGCTCGCCGAGGTCGACGCCGCCGGCTGCTTCGCCGGCACCGCCGCCGGCGCCGACTGGGCGAACGCCACCCGGGACACCCTGCCCGGGGCCGATGATCTGGTGGTGGGCCTGCACCGCTGGCTGGCGGGGACCCCGGCGGCGCTGACCTGCATGGCCCTGGTGGACATGGTCGGCGACCGGAGCATCCAGAACCAGCCGGGCACCACGGTGGCGCAGCACCCCAACTGGTGCATGCCGCTGGTCGACGGGTCCGGGCGGGCGGTGCTGGTGCGCGAGCTGCCGGAGCTGGACCTGTTCCGCCGGGTGGCGGCGGCCTCCCGGCGCCCGGAACAGGGTTAGCCCCCGGGGTGGGCCGGTGCCGGGGCGGCGCCGGCCATCTGCTTCGATATAGCCGTGACCCAGGAAAACCACGCGGAGTCGCCGACGAGCATCATCCTCGTCGGCCTGATGCTGTTCTCGATGTTCTTCGGCGCCGGCAACCTGATCTTCCCGCCGCAGCTCGGCGCGGAGGCCGGCACCGCCTACTGGCCGGCCATCCTCGGCTTCCTCACCACCGGGGTGCTGCTGCCCATGGTGGCGGTGATCGCGGTGGCGGTCTCCGGCACCGGCCTCGGCGACATCGCCGGGCGGGTGGGCCGGGTCTTCGGCCGGGTGTTCACGGCCGCGGTGTACCTGTCCATCGGCGCGCTCTACGCCATCCCGCGCACCGCCGGGGTGGCCTTCGAGACCGGCGCCGCCGGCGCCGGGGCCACCGGGGCGGCGGCCCGGCTGGCCTTCACCGCCGCCTTCTTCGCGGTGGCGCTGTGGCTGTCCCTGTGCGGCGCCCGGGTGGTCGACGTGCTGGGCCGCTGGCTCACCCCGGCGCTGCTGGCGCTCATCGTGGTGCTGCTGCTCGCCGCGCTGCGGCTGCCCGCGGCGACCCCGGGCGCCCCGGCCGGGGACTGGGCGCAGGCGCCCTACCCGGCGGGCATCGTGCAGGGCTACCTGACCATGGACTCCCTGGCCGCGCTGGTGTTCGGCATCGTGGTGGTCGGCGCGCTGCGCTCCCGCGGGGTGCGCGGCGGCGGGCCGCTGACCCGGGCCACGATCGCCGCCGGGGTGCTCGCCGCGGTGCTGCTCGGCGCGGTCTACCTGGGCCTGGGCCATCTGGGCCGGATCCTCGGCCCGGGCAGCGCCAATGGCGCGGAACTGCTCGGCGCGGCGGCGAACCGGGCGCTCGGCGGGGTCGGCGCCTGGATTTTCGCCGGGATCGTGCTGCTGGCCTGCCTGACCACCGCGGTGGGCCTCATCACCGCCACCGCCGCCTGGTTCGCCACCCTGCCCACCGCCCTCGGCTACCGGGGCTGGGCGGTGCTGTTCACCCTGGTGGGGCTGCTGCTGGCCAACCAGGGGCTGGACACGATCATCGCCCTGGCGGTGCCGCTGAACGTGTTCCTGCACCCGATCGCGGTGGCCCTGGTGCTGATCACCCTGCTGCAGGCGGCGCTGCCGTTCCGGCTGCGCTGGTCCTACCGGGCCCCGGTGGCGGTGGCCGCGGCCTTCGCCGCCCTGGATCTGCTCACCGCCCTCGGCGCGGATCCGGCCGGGACGCTGCCCGCCCTCGCCGGGCTGCCGCTGTACCGGGATTCCCTGGCCTGGCTGGTGCCGACCCTGGCCGCGATCGCGGTCTGCCTGGTCCTCGACGGGCGGCGCCGGGAGCCCAGGCCCCGCCCGGGCGGGGCCGCCGGGGCCGCACCGGGGGACCCCGCCGCGGCGCCGGAGCGGGCCGGCTGAGCCGCCCCCGGGGGCGGCCGGATCGGGGCGCGGCGGCCTAGAGCCCGGAGATGATCCCGGCGATGATGACCAGCAGGATCAGCACGATCAGCGCCAGCTTGACCCGGTTGAAGCGCACGGCCCCTCCTTATGGACGTCGATGCTCGGCCAGTTCCACGCGGGCCCGGCCCACCGTGGCGGGCCGACCGCCCCAGCGGCCGAAGAGCCGGCCCACGACGATGTCGATCACCCCGATCAGGGCGAACGCGGCGAGGCCGCCGACCGGCAGCAGCACCGCCAGCAGCACCGCGGTCTGGCCGATGACCGGCAGCTGGGTCAGCCACTGGCCGACCCCGTCGATGAGCTCTCCCACGGTCGGGGATGCTACCCCACCCCCGCCGCGGCGCGGGCCCCGGCCGGGCCGGCCCCGCGGCGGGGCCGCCCGGTCTACCGTGGGCGCATGGACACGCTGACCGTCGAGGCCCCCGCCGGCCGGCTCACCGGCACCCTGCGCCGCGGGGTGTGGCGCTGCCACACCATCGCCTACGCCGCCGCCGCGCCCTTCGCCCCGGCCCGCCGGGCCGCGCCCGCCGACCATGACGGCCGCCGCCCCGGCGCCGGGGAGCTCACCCTCACCCTCACCGCCCCGCATCCGTGGCCGGCGGGGGCGCCGGTCCTGGTCTGGATCCACGGCGGCCGCTACGAGGAGGGCCATCCCTCGGAACCGTGGACCAACGCCCGCCTGCTCGCCGCCCGCGGCGTCGTCGGGGTGTCCCTGGGCTACCGCAAGGGCCTGGAGGGGTTCTGGCGGGACCGGGAGGCCGATCCGCTGCCGGCGGTGGCCGATCTGCTGCACGCCCTGGACTGGGTGCGGGACAACGCCCCCGCCCTCGGCGGGGACCCGGACCGGGTCACCCTGGCCGGCCAGTCCGCCGGGGCGGGCCTGGCGCTGACCCTGGCCACCCGCCCGGAGGCCGCCGGCCGGGTGGCCCGGGTGCTGGCCGCCTCCCCCGGGTTCTCGCACCGCTCCGGGGGGCCGGTGCAGCGCGCCGCGGCGGCGGCGCTGCTGCGCGGCCCGGCGACCCGGGCCCGGCTGGCCCGGCTGCACGCCGACTCCGGGCCGGCGGCGGTGGCGGCGCTCTACGCCCGGCTGCGCCGGCTCTCCCCCACCGAACCGGCGCTGGGCCCGCATGCCGCCGAGGGCCGGCCGGGGCTGCCCCTGATGGTCACCGCCACCAGCGAGGAATTCCACTTCCTGCCGGAGCTGCGCCGGCTGGACGCCCGGCGCGGGGCCCGGGCGATCGCCCGGGCCACGGCGCTGGCGCACGGCGGCCGGGGCCGGCTGCCCGCGGATCCGGCGCCGATGTCGCGGGTGATCTCCGATGCCACGATCCGGCGCTACGCGGTGGGCGCGGCCGATGCCGCGGTGGCCGCCGGGGTCCCGGTGTGGGCGGCGGAGTTCCGCCCCGGCGCCGGGGTGGGCACCGGTCCGGCGGGGCCGACCTCGGGGGCCCCGCACTGCATCGAGCTGCCCCGGCTGTTCGGCCGGGAGGAGCACCCCTTCCACGAGGCGGCGCTCGCCTTCATCATGGCCGGCGACCCCGCGGCGGCCGCCCCCGGCGTCCCCGGCGATCCCGGGTGGCCGAGCTACGCGGATCCGGGTCGGCCGGCCCGGATCTACGCGGGGGCGGGCCCGGCCTGCGTGGCCTCGGTGGCCGCCGATCCCTGGGCGGAGGTGCGCGCCCTGTTCCCGGCGCCCCGGGCCCGGCGGCCCTAGAGCGGCAGCAGCCCGGCGGCCAGCGCGTTCTTCAGCAGCATCGCGCAGCTGAGCAGGGTGACCAGGGTGATCAGCACCGCCCACAGCCGGGTCACCCGGTCGGGCCGGGGCCGGCGGTCGGGGTCATCCTCGGGTTCGCGCATGCCCCCATCACAGCACATCCGCAGCCCGCGGCGGGGCGGGCGCGGCGGCCGCCCGGTCCGGGCGGGTCAGCCGGCCCCGCCGTCCGCGCCGTCGCCGGCGGGGCCGGCGTCCTCCCGGTAGGGGCCGGCGTCGCGGAACTCCACCCACCGGTCCCCGGGGCCGCGCAGGTGCAGGGTCACCGCATCGCCGCCCTCGCGCAGATGCAGCGCCACCGCCCCGGCGCCGGCGAAATGGGTGAAGAGCCGCTCCGCCTCCCGGTGATCCGGGCAGTACATCCGGGTCGAGCCGGTCATCCCGAACTCGAGGGTGTCCGCGCCCAGCCGGGCGCCCTGGCCGAAGAACAGGTTGCAGCCGTCGGAGCCGCGGATCGGCCGCGGCGCGCCCTCGGCCCCGGCGCCGTCGACCTCGGGCAGCGCGAACCAGGCCGCCGGATCCTCGGCCAGCGCCCAGCGCCGGCCGGGCACCGCCTCCCCGGCCGCCGGCGGATCCGCCTTCGCCGCCCGGCGCAGCTCGGTGAGCCCGGCGCCGAGGGCGAAGAGCACCACCAGCACCCCCACCACGGACACCACCGCCACCTTCGGCACCCCGCCCCAGGTTCCGCGCAGGCCTTCCCGCCAGTTGCTCCTCATGGCCCCGATCATGGCACGGCGCACCCCCGGCTGCGGGGTGAACCGGGATTCCCTACGCTGGGTGGCCATGGACGACTGGTACCGCAGCGCGGTGTTCTACGAGGTCCTGGTGCGGGCCTTCAACGACTCCGACCACAACGGCTCCGGCGATCTCGCCGGGCTCACCGCGAAGCTGGACTACCTGCGCTGGCTGGGCGTGGACTGCCTGTGGCTGCCGCCCTTCTACGACTCCCCGCTGCGCGACGGCGGCTACGACATCCGCGACTTCCGGGCGGTGCTGCCCGATTTCGGCACCGTGGAGGACTTCCGCACCCTGCTCGACGAGGCGCACGCCCGCGGCCTGCGGGTGATCACCGATCTGGTGATGAACCACACCTCCGACACCCACGAGTGGTTCCAGGCCTCGCGCAGCGACCCGGAGGGCCCCTACGGGGACTTCTACGTGTGGACCGATGATCCGGAGACCTACTCGGGGGCGCGGATCATCTTCGTGGACACCGAGGACTCCAACTGGACCTGGGACCCGGTGCGCCGCCAGTACTACTGGCACCGCTTCTTCTCCCACCAGCCGGATCTCAACTACGACAATCCGGCGGTGCAGGAGGCGATGCTCGACGTGCTGCGCTTCTGGTGCGATATGGGCCTGGACGGGTTCCGCCTGGACGCGGTGCCCTACCTCTTCGAGCGGGAGGGCACCAACTGCGAGAACCTGCCGGAGACGCACGCCTTCCTCAAGCGCTGCCGGGCGGTGCTCGACGCGGAGTACCCGGGCCGGGTGCTGCTCGCCGAGGCCAACCAGTGGCCGGCGGACGTGGTGGAGTACTTCGGCGACCCGGCGGTCGGCGGGGACGAGTGCCACATGGCCTTCCACTTCCCGCTGATGCCCCGGATCTTCATGGCGGTGCGCAAGGAGTCCCGGTTCCCGATCTCGGAGATCCTGGAGACCACCCCGCCGATCCCCTCCTCCGCGCAGTGGGGGATCTTCCTGCGCAACCACGATGAGCTGACCCTGGAGATGGTCACCGACGCCGAGCGGGACTACATGTACGCCGAGTACGCCGCGGATCCGCGGATGAAGGCGAATATCGGGATCCGGCGCCGGCTGGCCCCGCTGCTGGACAACGACCGCAACCAGCTGGAGCTCTTCCACGCGCTGCTGCTGAGCCTGCCGGGGTCGCCGGTGCTGTACTACGGCGACGAGATCGGGATGGGCGACAACATCTGGCTCGGCGACCGCGACGGGGTGCGCACCCCGATGCAGTGGTCCCCGGACCGCAACGGCGGGTTCTCCCGGTGCACCCCCGGCAAGCTGTACCTGCCCACCATCCAGGACCCGGCCTACGGCTACCAGGCGGTGAACGTGGAGGCCCAGATGGGCACCTCGAATTCGCTGCTGAACTGGCTGCGCACCATGGTGCACCTGCGCAAGCGCTACGAGGCCTTCGGCCGCGGCGATTTCCGGGAGCTGGGCAGCGCCAACCCCTCGGTGCTGGCCTACCTGCGCGAATACGCCGGGGAGCGGATCCTGTGCGTGAACAACCTGTCGAAGTACCCGCAGGCGGTGACCCTGGATCTCGCCGAGTTCGACGGGGCGGTGCCGGTGGAGATGACCGGGTCGGTGCCCTTCCCCGCGATCGGGGAGCTGCCCTACCAGGTGACCCTGCCCGGGCACGGCTTCTACTGGTTCGAGCTGCAGGGCGGGGCCGCCGGCCCGGCGACCTCCACCGCCGCCCCGGTGGTGCCGGTGGCCCAGGCGATCTCCGATGCCCCGGTGGCCGCCACCCGGGACCCGGACGCCCCCGGCGCGCGACCCGACGACCACCCGACCACGGAGGAGAACCGATGAGCAGCGACGAGACCGCGACCACCGCCCACGCCGGCCCGGGCCTGCCCGGCGACGCCGAGGTCGCCGCGGAGCTGGCCCGCACCCTGCCGGGCCGGCGCTATTTCGCGGACAAGGCCGCCGCGGTGACCCGGGTGGAGCTGCGGCACCGGGAGCCGGTGGCCGCCGCCGGGGGCCGGCCGGTGGAGCTCATCTTCGCCCGGGTGCACGTCGGCGACGCCGCCCCCGGCTACCTGCTGCCGGTGGTGTGGACCCCGGCGGCGGCCGCCCCGGAATCCGATGTGCTGGTCGCCGCCGGGGAGCTGGCCGGGGTGGACGCCCTCGCCGACGCCGAGGCGGTGACCGCCCTGGGCGCGGCGCTGATCGGCGCCGGCCGGCTCGGCGCGATGGAGCTGCGCCGGGTGCCCGGGGCGGCGGAGCCGGCGGTGCCCGCGGCGGGCCGGGCGATGGGCGTGGAGCAGTCCAACACCTCGGCGATCCTGGACGAGGCGGTGCTGTGCAAGTTCTTCCGCCGGCTGCACCCGGGGGTCAACGCGGACGTGGAGCTGCTCACGGCGCTCTCCGCCGCGGACTGCGCGGCGGTGCCGCCGCTGCTGGCCTGGACCGAGCTGGTCGTCGACGGGGAGGCCTACACCACCGCGATGCTGCAGGAGTACGTGCCGAATTCGGCCGATGGCTGGGCGATGGCGCTGACCAGCGTGCGCGACATCATCCGGGAGGGGGATCTGCAGCCGGCGGATCTGGGCACCGACTTCGCCGCGGAGGCGCGCGCCCTGGGCGCGGCGGTGGCCCGGGTGCACCTGACCCTCGCCGCGGCGCTGCCCGCCGGGGCGCCGCTCACCGGCGCGGAGCTCATCGCGCCGATGCTCACCCGGCTGGAGCAGGTCGCCGCCACCGTGCCGGAGGTCGCCGCCGCCGCGGACCGGGTTCGGGCGGTGTACCGGCGGGCCGCGGCGGCGGTGCCCGCCGCCGGCGCCCCGGTGCAGCGCATCCACGGGGATCTGCATCTCGGCCAGGTGCTGCGCACCCCCCGGGAGTGGCTGCTGATCGACTTCGAGGGCGAGCCCTCGCGGCCCTGGGACGAGCGCCGGATCCCGGATCACCGGCTGCGCGACATCGCCGGGATGGTGCGCTCCTTCGACTACGCGGCGCATTTCCCGCTGCTCTCCGGGCGGGAGGACTCCCCGCAGCACCGCTACCGGGTCGCCGAGTGGGCCGGCCGCAACATCGGCGCCTTCCTCGACGGCTACGCCGCCGAGGCCGGCGCCGATCCGCGGGCCGAGGCCGCCCTGCTGGACGCGTTCACCCTGGACAAGGCGATCTACGAATGCCTCTACGAGGCGCAGAACCGCCCGGATTGGCTGGCGCTGCCGCTGGCCGCGGTGCACCGGCTGCTCGACGGGGCCGAGGGGGCCGACCCGGACCCGGCGGCGGACCGGTAGCCGCCGGCGGGGCGCGCGCCACCGCCGCCTATAGTCGGCGGGGTGCAGTACCTCACCCGGATCCTGGGCACCGCGCGGGTGCTCTGGCCCTTCTACCTGGGCATCGTCGTGTGCTCGGTGGGCACCGCGGCCGCGGCCCTGGTCAGCCCCTTCCTGATCCGCGACGCCACGGACGCGATCGTCGGCGCCCTCGGCGCCGGCGGGGACCGCGCCGGCGCCGCGCGCACCGTGGTGGCGCTGGCCCTGGGCCTGCTCGCCGCGGATCTGGTGCAGGCGGTGGTGCAGAACATCGGCGGCTACCTCGGCGACGTGATGGCCGCCCGGATGCGCGAGATCCTGGCCACCCGCTATTTCGCGAAGCTGCTGGCGCTGCCGCAGCGCTATTTCGACGATCAGCGCACCGGCACCATGATCGCCCGGCTGGACCGGTCCATCACCAACGTGATCCAGTTCCTGCAGGCCTTCGCGAACACCTTCTTCCCGATGCTGCTGACCATGGCCGCGGTGCTGGCGATCACCGCCTGGCACTGGTGGCCGCTGGCGGTGCTGCTGGCGGTGGTCTTCCCGGTCTACGTGTGGCTGACCGCGCTGACCTCCCGGCGCTGGCAGCGCCTGGAGCGGGCGAAGAACCACGAGATCGACCACGCGGGGGGCCGCTTCGCCGAGGCGGTGGGCCAGATCCAGGTCGTGCGCTCCTTCGTCGCGGAGCTGCGCGAGCTGCGCGCCTTCGCCGGCCGCTACGCCCGCACGGTGGGGCTCACCCGGGTGCAGTCCCGGTGGTGGCACGGCATGGACGCGACCCGCGGGGCGGCGCTGACCCTGATCTTCTTCGGCATCCACCTGCTGCTGTTCACCCGCACCCTGGGCGGGCACTTCTCCATCGGCACCATGGTGATGCTGATCCAGCTGACCACCATGGCCAAGCACCCGGTGACCATGATGAGCTACGTCATCGACACCGCGCAGCGGGCGGTGGCCGGCTCCCGGGACTACTTCGACGTGATGGTGCTCGACGCCGAACCGGCCGCCGATCCCCGGCTGCGCGCCGCGGCCGCCCGCGACGGCGGCGGCCGCGACGCCGCCGAGGCCGGCGAGGACGCCCCGGCGCCGGGCCGCCGGCTGGAGCCGGTGCCCGGCGCCCCGGTCATCGAGTTCGACGCGGTGGACTTCGCCTACGAGCCGGGCACCCCGGTGCTGCGCGGGGTGAGCTTCACCGCCGAGGCCGACCACCGGGTGGCCCTGGTCGGCGAATCCGGGGGCGGCAAATCCACCATCGTGCAGCTGCTGCTGGGCTTCTACCGGCCCACCGGCGGGCGGCTGCGCATCTGCGGCCGCGACGTCACCGGGCTGCCGATGGCGGATCTGCGGGCCACGGTGGGCGTGGTCTTCCAGGATGCGGCGCTGTTCTCCGGGACCATCCGGGAGAACATCGCCTACGGGCGGCCCGGGGCGGGGGAGGCGGAGATCCGGGCGGCGGCGGAGCGGGCCAACGCGGACGGGTTCATCCGCGCCTTCGCCGAGGGCTACGACACCGTGATCGGCGAGCGGGGGCTGAAGCTCTCCGGCGGGCAGCGGCAGCGGATCGCGATCGCCCGGGCGATCCTCAAGGACGCCCCGGTGCTCATCCTCGACGAGGCGACCTCGGCGCTGGACACCCGCGCCGAACGGGAGGTGCAGCGCGGCCTGGAGGAGCTGATGGCCGGGCGCACCACGATCGTGATCGCGCACCGGCTGTCCACCATCTCCGGGGTGGACCGGGTGGTCACCCTGGACCGGGGCCGGGTGGACGAGGTCGGCTCCCCGGCGGAGCTGGCCGGCACCGGCGGGATCTACGCGGAGCTGCTCCGGCTCACCGCCTCGGCCTCCGCCGAGGATCGGCGCCGGCTGAGCCGCTTCGGGCTGGCCCCCGGCGGGGAGGGCTAGCCGCCGGCGACGGTGACCAGCTCGGAGGCGAGGATGGCGGGGGTGGTGGGGCCCTCGTAGCGGAACAGCGCCAGGTAGTCGGAGAGGGCGAACACCCCGGGGCCGGAGGCGGAGTCGGTGAACCGGTCCGGGCCGGCGGCGGGGGCGGCGGTGCGCTGGGCGCGGGGGGCGGCGATGGCGGTGGTCATGGGGCGCGCTTTCGTCTGCGGCGGCCGGGCTCGGCCGAATCGGGTCGGGGGCGGCGGCGTCCATGCGGCCCGCCGCGCGTCCCGGCCCCGGGTCGATCCCGGGCGGGTGGTGCGCCTCAGCGGGGCGGCATGGACCGTCGACAGCGGCGCATGCCGCGCGGCGATGCGGTGGCGGTCGCGCGCTGCTCGCCCATCGCCGGATCCTCCCTGCCCGTCTCCTGCCGCGGCGGCCGCTCCGCCGCGGGTATGCGTACAGACTAGTCTAGTCGGCAGCGCCCCCGCGAGCACCCGGCGGCGGAGCCCCCTCGCGGCGCCCCCGTCCGGGGGGCGCCGCGGGCGCGGCCCCGGTCAGGGCCGCGGCACGATGTAGCGGCCGGCGGCCGGGGCGATTTCCACGCGCACCGGCAGCGGGGCCATGAAATCGCCGTCCGCGTAGGCGTTCATCGCGTCCTCGCCGCCGAAGAACTCCACCAGCGCGCCGGGGCTGCGGTACTGGGTGACCTCCGGCTGGCGGACGTGCTCGCCCTTGAACACCTTGCCGAACACCGCGGCGGCCTTGAGCCGGCCGGCCTTGCCGATGACGGTGATGTCCAGCTGCCCGTCGGCGTGGTCCGCGGCGGGGCAGATCTTCATCCCGCCGCCGTAGCTGCGGGTGTTGCCGAAGGCGGCCAGGGTGATCCGGTCGTCGATCACGGTGCCGTCGTCGAGGGTGATCCGGAAGGGCAGCGCGTGGAAGTTGAGGAACTCCACCACGATCGCCGCGTTGTACCGGTTGCGGCCATGCGGCCACTTCATGACGTTGACCCGGTCGGAGACCAGGGAGTCGAAACCGGCGCACATGATGGTGCCGAACCACTTGGCCTGGGCCGCATCGGGCTCCCCGTCGGCGCCGATCGGCAGGATCCGGCCCAGGTCGGTGGTGATCGCGAATCCGTCGGCGACCACGTCGGCGGCGGCCTCCGGGTTGTTCCGGGGCAGCCGGTACTCCCGGCCGTGGTCGTTGCCGGTGCCGGCCGGGATGATGCCCAGCGGCACCCCGGTGCCGGCCTGCTCCTGCAACGCCAGGTTGATCATGCCGTCCCCGCCGGCCACCGCCAGGGCGTCGATCCGGCCGTCGTCGAGCACGGTGCGGATGAGCCGGCGGGCGTCCGCCGGCGATTTGCCCTGCAGCGCGACCACGTCCACCCCGCGCTCCGAGAACCGGTCCATCGCCCGCTCCGCGGCGTGCGCGGCCGCGCCGTGGCCCGCCTTCGGATTGGTGACCAGCGCCACAGTCGAGACCTGCACATGCTCGACCGGGTAGTCCTCCAGGTAATTCGACATTAAGGAATTCCTTTCGTGAAAATGGTTCTTCAGATTAAGTCGGATAATGGCGGGGGATCGAGTACCGGGGAACCGTCCGCATATGTATAACATAGTGGACGAAGCGGCCCGCACACTGCGAAAACCGTGAAACTATTCCAGGGTCACCAGGAGGATCCCATGAGTATTCCCAACGGAAATTCCGCGCTCGACCGGGCGCGCCGGGACGCGGAATGGAAGGAGCTCGAGGAGCTGGTCGCCGACGGGGGCCAGGTCGATCTGCTCGTCATCGGCGCCGGGGTCACCGGGGCCGGGATCGCCCTCGACGCGGCCTCCCGCGGCCTGGACGTGGTCCTGGTGGATCGGCAGGACATCGCCTTCGGCACCAGCCGCTGGTCCTCCAAGCTCGCCCACGGCGGGCTGCGCTACCTGGCCAGCGGCAACATCGGCATCGCGCGGCGCAGCGCGAAGGAGCGCGGCATCCTCATGGAGGTCACCGCCCCGCACCTGGTGCACGCGCTGCCCCAGGTGGTGCCGGTGCTCGACGAGTTCACCCTGGCCAACAAGACCCTGCCCCGGGTCGGCTTCGTCGCCGGCGATGCGCTGCGCATCGCCGCGGGCACCGCCGCGTCCACCCTGCCGCGCTCGCGCACCGTCGGCCCGAAGGAGGTCGTCGAACTGGCCCCCACGGTGCGCACCGAGGGCCTGCGCTTCGGCTACGTCAACTACGACGGCCAGCTCGTCGACGACGCCCGCCTGGTCGTCGCCCTGGCCCGCACCGCCGCGGCCTGCGGCGCCCGGGTGCTCACCCACGTCGGCGCGGTCGACGCCACCGGCACCGCGGCCACCCTGGCCGATCGCCTCGGCGAGGGCGGCGAACTGCGGCTGCGCGCCCGCAACGTGGTCAACGCCACCGGGGTGTGGGCCGGCGGCATCGACCCGACGATCCGGGTGCGGCCCTCCCGGGGCACCCACCTGGTCTTCGACGCCGCCCTCTTCGGCAACCCGACCGGGTCGCTGACCGTGCCGGTGCCCGGCGCGCTGAACCGCTTCTGCTTCGTGCTGCCCGCCCCCCTGGGCCGGGTCTACGTCGGCCTCACCGACGAGGACGCGCCGGGGCCGATCCCCGATGAGCCGGAGCCCACCGAGGCCGAGATCGACTTCCTGCTGGAGGTGATCAACCGGGGCCTGGACCGCAAGGTCGGCCGCGCCGACATCCTCGGCGCCTTCGCCGGGCTGCGCCCGCTCATCGACTCCGGGGAGGGCGACACCGCGGACCTCTCCCGGGAGCACGCGATCATCGTCGCCGACAACGGGCTGATCAGCGTCGTCGGCGGCAAGCTCACCGAGTACCGGCTGATGGCCGAGCAGACCGTGGACGCCGCCCTGGCCCGCACCGGCCAGCCCGCCGCGCCCTGCTGGACCGACCGGCTGCCCCTGGTCGGCGCCGAGGGCGAGGCCGAGCCGCTGCCCGGCGCGGCCCCGCGCTGGCTCATCGAGCGCTACGGCGCCGAGGCCGGGGCGGTGGTCGCCGCCAGCAAACTGGACCGGCCCCTGGACCGGGTCGCCGAGGGCGTCGACGTCACCCGCGCCGAGTTCTCCTGGGCGGTCACCCACGAGGGCGCGCTCACCGTCGCCGACATCCTGGACCGGCGCACCCGGATCGGGCTGGTGCCCGCCGACCGGGCCGCCGCCGAACCCGCCGCCGAGGAGGCGCTGGCCGCCTGCGCCGGCTGAGCCCGCCCCTCCCCCATCCGCAACCCACCCGAACCCCGCCGGCGCCCCGCCCGCCCCGCTCACCGCGGGCGGCGCACCGGCCGAAAGGAACCCGACATGAACCGATCCGACACCGCCCCGCACCGCATGCGCTGGTGGGGCTGGGGCGTGGACGGCTTCGACAAGCCGATCACCGCCGAGGCCGAGGAGCTGCTGATCCGCGAAATCGGCATGGCCGAGGCGGACAACCCGCCGAAGGACATCGCCGAGGTCGCCATCCCCGACTCCCGGCTCGACGAGGCCGATCTCGCCGCCCTGCGCGACGCCGTCGGCGAGGGCGCGGTGTGCGTGGACCACGACACCCGGGTACGCCACGCCGTGGGCCGCAGCTACCCGGACCTGGCCCGGCTGCGCGCCGGGGTGCTCGACATCGCCCCGGACGCGGTGGTGGTGCCCCGCGACGAGGAGGCGGTGGCCCGGCTGCTGGCCGCCTGCACCGAGCGCGGCATCGCGGTGACCCCCTTCGGCGGCGGCACCTCCGTGGTCGGCGGCGTGGAGGCCGTCGACGGCGGGCACGGCCGGGCGGTGGCGCTGTCCATGGTGGCCTTCGACCGGGTCCTCGACGTGGACCTGGAGGCCAACACGGTCACCGTGCAGACCGGGGTCTTCGGCCCCGATCTGGAGGAGCGCCTCGCCCCGCTGGGCGTCACCGTGGGCCATTTCCCGCAGTCCTTCGAGTTCTCCACCGTCGGCGGCTGGGTGTCCTGCCGCTCCGCCGGGCAGGAGTCCTCCGGCTACGGCCGGATCGACCGCAACGTGATCGGCATGCGGGTGATCACCCCGGCCGGGGCGATGGCCTTCCGGGACATGCCCTCCTCGGCGGCCGGGCCCAACCCGCGGGAGCTCTTCCTCGGCTCCGAGGGCACCCTCGGGGTGATCACCCAGGTGACCCTGCAGCTGCACCGCCGCCCCGACGAGATGATCTTCGACACCTACTTCGTCGACTCCTTCGAGCACGGCCTGGAGATCTTCCGGGATCTGGAGCAGCGCGGGCACATCCCGCACCTGGCCCGGCTCTCCGATGAGCCGGAGACCCTCTTCGGCATCGAGCAGATGGGCGGGGCCACCGGCCCCAAGCTGAAGAAGTACCTCGCCCTGCGCGGCATGGACACCCCCTGCATGATGCTCTTCGGCTTCGGCCAGGAGTCCCGGGCCGAGGCCCGCGCCGCCCGGGAGCTGCTCGCCGCCCGGATGCTCCGGCACAAGTGCGTGCGGCTGGGCCCGATCCCCGGCCAGCTGTGGGTCAAGCACCGCTTCACCTCCCCCTACCTGCGGGACGTGATGATGACCCGCCGGGTGGGCGTGGACACCCTGGAGACCGCCACCACCTGGGAGCACGCCGCCGAGCTGCGCCGGCGGATCATGGACCGGATGCGCGCCGCCGCGGAGGCGCACGGCGCCCCCGCCTACGTGTTCTGCCATATCTCGCACATGTACGAGTCCGGCTGCTCGCTGTACTTCACCTACTTCTTCCGCGAGGAGCCCGGGCGGATCCTGGACCAGTGGATGGACATCAAGTCCGCCGCCGGCGAGGCGATCCTGGAGTTCGCCGGCACCATCACCCACCACCACGGGATCGGCCAGGACCACGCCCCGCAGAACTACGAGGAGAACACCGAGCTCTTCGCCCGGGTGCTGCGCGCGGTGAAGGCGGAGCTGGACCCGGCCGGGATCCTCAACCCCGGCAAACTGCAGAACGGCCCGCATGATCTGCGGGAGCGCTACGACGGCTCCGCCATCTGAGCCGCCCCGCCCCGGCGCCGCCGCGGCCCCGCGCCCACCCCGGCGCCGGGGCCGCGGCGGTCGCGCATCGGCGCTATCGTCGTCGCCATGACCCCACCCGGCATCCCCGAATTCCCCGACGAGGCCCGGCTGCGCGAGCGCGGCACCAGCAAATGGACCCGCTTCGACGCCGACGTCACCCCGCTGTGGGTCGCCGAATCCGATGCCGCGACCTGCCCGGCGGTGCTGGACGCGATCCGGGAGGCGGTGGACCGGGAGTTCCTCGGCTACCCCCCGGCCGATGAACTGGGCCTGGGCGCGGCCACCGCCGGCTGGTACGCGCGCACCACCGGCTGGGACCCGGACCCGGCCCGGGTGCACGCGGTGGCCGACGTGGTGCGCGGGGTGACCCTGGCGGTGGCGCACCTGACCCGGGCGGGCTCGCCCATCGTGCTGCCCACCCCCGCCTACATGCCCTTCTTCGAGGTCGGCCCGGCCACCGGCCGGGAGACCATCACCATCCCCACCGGCGACCGCGGCCCGGACCCGGCGGCGGTGGCCCGCGCCTTCGCCGCCGGGGCGGGCGCGCTCATCCTGTGCAACCCGAACAACCCGCTGGGCTTCACCCACGAGCCGGCGCTGCTGGCGGAGCTGGCCGGGATCGCCGAGCGCCACGGCGCCCGGATCATCGCCGACGAGATCCACGCCCCGGTGGTGCTCGACGGCGCCCATACGCCGGCGGCCTCGGTCTCCGCCGCCGCGGAGCGGGTCACCGTCACGGTGACCGCCACCTCCAAGGGCTGGAACACCGCCGGGCTGAAATGCGCCCAGGTGATCCTCGGCGACACCGCCGCCGACGCCGCCGCCTGGGCGTCGATCCCGCATATCCTCACCTCCGGGGCCTCCACCCTGGGCATGGCCGCGGCGGTGGCCGCCTGGACCGCCGGCGAGGAGTGGCGGACCGGCCTGCTGGCGGCGCTGCGGGCCAACCGGGGCCTGCTCGCCCGCCGGCTGCCCGAGGTCGCCCCCGGGATCCGCTGGCGGCCCCCGGCGGCGACCTACCTGGCCTGGCTGGACTTCCGCGGGGTCGCCGGGGTGGATCCCGCCGACCCGGCCGGCTGGCTGCTGGACCGGGCCCGGGTGGCGGTCAACCCCGGCACCGCCTTCGGCGACGGCGGGGCCGGGCGCGTGCGGCTGAACTTCGCCGCCAACCCGGATCTGCTGGCCGGGGCCCTGGACCGGATCGGCGCCGCCGTCGCCGCCGCCGGCTGAGCCGGCCGCCTCAGCCGCGGATCCGCAGCGAACCGTCCGGGGCGACCTCGACCTCCGCGGCGAGGGCCCGGGCCAGGTTCACCCGCATATGCGAGGCCCCCTCGGCGCGGTCCAGGGGCAGCCCGGAGTCCAGGGCGGTGGCGGCGAGCACCTCGGCGCGCTGGGCCTCGTCGAGCCCCGGGAACCGGGTCGCCAGCAGCCCGGCGTAGCCCTCCGGCACCGTCATCGGCCGGCCGGGCGCGCCCACCGGGGCGAAGCCGTAGCCCATCGCCGCGGTGTAGGCGGCCACCGCCGCGGCATCGTCCAGGTAGGGCTCGTCGGCGGCGATGCACTCGGCCAGCGCCGCACCGCAGCGGTACTCCAGCTCGGCGCGCAGCTCCCCCGCGGCGGCCTCGATGAGC
This sequence comes from Corynebacterium sphenisci DSM 44792, assembly GCF_001941505.1. Classification (NCBI taxonomy): domain Bacteria; kingdom Bacillati; phylum Actinomycetota; class Actinomycetes; order Mycobacteriales; family Corynebacteriaceae; genus Corynebacterium; species Corynebacterium sphenisci. The sequence goes on from NZ_CP009248.1 coordinate 1,881,645, forward strand.
GGCCGGAACCCGGGGTCCGCCCAGCGGTCGGCGGCCGCGGCGGTGCCCATCATCCGCCCGGCCATGACGTCGAGGGGGTAGTGCACCCCGAGCAGCACCCGGTTGCGGCCGGCCTCCGCGCCGCGGGCCTGCAGCTGCGGGCCCAGCTCCGGGAGCATCAGTGACAGCAGGGTCACCGTCCAGGTGGCCTTGTTGGCGTGCCCCGAGGGGTAGGAGGGGGTGGTCGAGTAGGGGTCGTCATCGCCGGGTGCGCCCCGGTGGTAGCGCACGATCCGCTCCGGGGCGACGACGAAGGGCCGGTCCTCGCCGTAGTAGTACTTCTCCGCGAAGGTCGAGGAGGCCACCCCGCCGGCCCGGGCCAGGGTGCCGGAGAGCAGCGCCTCGGTCTTCGGCAGCCGGCCTGCGGCCAGGGCGGCCCGGAAATGCGCGCCGAGGCCGGCGCCGAGGGCGTCGGAGAGGGTGACCAGCGGATCATCGTGGTCGTCGGCGAGGGCGCGCAGCTGCGCGGCGCGGTCCCCGCGGGCGGCGTTGTTGATCCGCACCGTGGTCTCCAGGTTCTCCGCGAGCGTCTCCGGGTGCCGCTCGCGCAGCTCCTCGTAGGGTTCGACCACGTGGAAGTAGAACACCCCCTCCCCGGAGGCGTCGGAACGGTAGGGCCGGGCCAGCTGGCCGGGGGTGAAGGGCCGCGGGGTGGGCGCCGCCGGGTCCGCCGCGGCATCGGCGGCGGGGCCGGGGATCGCGGGGACGGCGGGCGCCGCGGCGGCGGGGGCGGCCGCCGGCAGGGCCAGCAGCAGCGCCAGCGCGGCGGCGCGGCACCGGCCGCGGGCTCGTCGCGGGCGGGGGCGGGCGGGGGACGGGATGCGGCTGCTGTCGGACACGGCGCGCAGGTTAGCCGCCCCGGGCGAGCCCGCGGTGGCCGCCGGATGAGCCGCGCCGGGCGCGTCGGTGAACAATCGGTGAACCCGGCCCGCGCGGGTGCGCGCGGGCCGGGTCGGGGCCGGGGCCCGGGGCGCCCCGGGCGGGGCGCGGCCTAGTAGTCGTAGAAGCCGGCGCCGGACTTCCGGCCCAGCCGGCCGGCCTCCACCATCCGCTTGAGCAGCGGCGGGGCGGCGTAGGTGGGCTCGGCGTACTCCTCGAACATGGCGTCGGCGATGAACTTCACCGTGTCCAGGCCGACCATGTCGGCCAGGGTCAGCGGGCCCATCGGGTGCGCGCAGCCGTTGACCATGCCGGCGTCGATGTCCTCCTTCGCGGCGACGCCGTCCTGCAGCATCCGGATCGCGCCGAGGATGTAGGGCACCAGCAGGGCGTTGACGATGAACCCGGAGCGGTCCTTGGCCCGGATCACGGTCTTGCCCAGGGCCTGCTCCGCGTAGGCGTGGGCGCGCTCGGCCTGCACCTCCCCGGTGGACAGGGTCACCACGTGCTCCACCAGGGGCAGCACCGGCACCGGGTTGAAGAAGTGCAGGCCCATCACCCGCTCCGGGCGGGTCGTCGCCGCGGCGATGGACTGCACCGGCAGGGAGGAGGTGTTGGTCGCCAGAATCGCCTCCGGATCGGTGACCACCTCATCGAGCTTCCCGAAGACCTCCGCCTTGACCTGGGGGTTCTCCACGATGGCCTCGATGACCAGCTGGCGATCGGCGAAATCGCCGAGATCGGTGGTGTAGGAGATCCGCCCGAGGATGGCGTCGCGCTCGGCGGCGTCGAGCTTGCCGCGGGAGACCGCCTTGTCCAGGGAGCCGGCGATGCGCTTCCGCCCGCCGTCGAGGAACTCCTCCTTGGCCTCCCAGACCAGCACCTCGCTGCCCGCGCGGGCGCACACCTCGATGATCCCGGATCCCATCTGACCGGCGCCGACGACGCCGACCCGGGTGATTTCAACAGCCATGTCCATACTCTCCGAAAATCGTCCCCGCCCGACGGGGCCCCGCCGGGCGCTTCAGTGCGGATGCTACCCGGCGCGCGACCCCGGCGAGGCCGGTTGCGCGGGAGTCCTCCCCGGGGTGGGCCGGCTCAGCCGAACTGGCCGAGGATGTCGTCGATTTCGGCGACGGTGCGCCGGGCCTCCTCGGCGATCTCCGGCTGCGGGGCGTCGGCGAGCCCCGCCCAGGCGTCGCGCAGCCGGGGCAGCTCCTCGCGGAGCAGCTCCGTCAGCGCCGCGGCCGGGTCGGCGGCGCCGATCACCCGGGAGGCGTCCACGGTGGCCGCGCCCCCCTCCCCGGCGTAGTCGTGCAAGGCGCCGAGCTGGCGGTGGCACATCCCCTTGACCCGGCCGAAGAGCCCGGCCTCGCGGCCGCGCGCCCCGGAGGACAGCGCGTCCTCCGCGGCGGTGCGCAGCTCCTCGGCGTCGGCGAGCAGATGGGCGGTGCGCTGGGCGGCGTCCTCCGCGGAGTTGGCGGCGGTGGCCTCGGCGGCGGCGGATTTGCCGGCCCCGCCGTCGTCGACGGTGGCCGGGTCGTAGCCGCAGCCGGCGGCGCCGGCGGCGGCCAGCAGGGCGATCAGGGCGGCGGCGGTGCGGGCGCGCATCAGCCGATCTCCAGTTCGCCCATGCGGTCCCAGCCGTCCTTGCCGGGCAGGGACTGGGAGATGATCCGCGGGGTCTCCCGCAGCAGCGGGCGCATCGCGGCGAGTCCGGCGGCGAAGTGCGCGCTGCCCACGTGCGCCTCGGCGGCGTCGTCGGCGAAGGCCTCCACGAGCACGAACTCGTCGGGGTCGGCCAGGCTGCGCGACCACTCGAACCAGAGGTTGCCCTCCTCGGCGCGGGTGGCGGCGGTGAAGTCGGCGACCGCCTCGACGAACTCGTCGGCGCGGCCGGGCAGGACCGGGAACTTGACCACGATGAAAATCATGCACTCCACCCTACGCGGACGCCCCGCCGCCGCCGCGGCCGCGCGGGGCGGGCCGGGGCGATGCGGCGGGGCCGGCGGTGCGGGCCTATTCGGCGGGGTGGCGCCGATCCAGGTCCGCGAACACCGCGGTGTTGCAGGTGAAGGCGGTGCGGGCGTGCGCGACCAGCTCCTCGCGGTGCTCGTCGAGCACCGCCAGCGAATCCAGCCGGCCGCGGTAGGTGTCCCGGTAGGCCTTGAGCTTGTCGATGCCCGGGAAGCGCAGCCCCTGCACCCCGTCCTCGCCGAAGCCGTAGATCCGGGACACCAGGGTGGCGATGATCTGGCCGCCGGCGAGATCGCCGAGGTAGCGCACGTAGTGGTGCGCGGCGAAGGCGACCTGGTCGCCCTCCTCGGCCACCCGGTGCAGTTCGGCGACGTAGGCGGCGGTGGCCTCGGTGGGCCGGACCCGCTCCGCGGCGCCCTCGGCGCCGTGCAGGAAGTCCAGGTCGGCGCTCAGCGCCGCGGTGCGCAGCAGCCGCTCATCGGCCAGCGCCTCGACCACCGGGGTGCCGGCGAGGGCCTCCCCGGCGCCCTCCAGGGCCCGGTAGATGCACAGCATCTGGCCCTGGTAGTCGACGTAGGCCTCGCGGGTGAGCAGCCCGTTGAGCATCCGGTTCATGAACCCGGAGTTCTCGGCCTCCTCGTGCACTTCGATGGTCGCCTTGCGCAGCAGGGCGGAAACGGTGGTCTTCTCGGGTGCGGTCATGATGGCCGGCTCCTCGTGGTCGTCGTGTCCCGGGCCCGTCTGGGCTGGATTACCGGGTTGCCCGCCGAATCGCGCAGGATCTCCACCGCACGGCCGTAGACCTCCGAGACGAGCTCGGCGGTCAGGGTGCGGTCGGGCGCGCCCACCGCGCGCAGGCGGCCCCCCTCCAGCACGGCGACCCGATCCGACCACGCGGCGGCGGCGGAGAGGTCGTGCAGGACGAGGATCACCGTCGCGCCTTCGCGGGCCCGCCGGCGGGCGATGGCGAGCACCTCCTCCGAATGGTGGAAGTCGAGCGCGGCGGTGGGTTCGTCGAGCATGAGCACCGGCGTGTCCTGGACGAGCACCCGGGCCATGTGCACCCGGGCCTGCTCGCCGCCGGAGAGCCGGCCCACCGGCCGGTCCAGCAGATGGGCGATCCGGCAGTCCCGGATCGCGGCGGCGGTCAGCTCCGGATCGGGGCAGCCGTGCGGCGCCCGGCCCATGGCGACGACCTCGCCGGCGGTGAAGGGGAAGTCCACGGCGAGGCGCTGGGTGAGCACCGCGCGGTACCGGGCCAGATCCGCCAGGGGCGTCCCGGCCACGTCGAGGGCGCCGATCCGGGCGGAGCCGGCGCCGCGCAGATCGCCGGCGGCGACCGCGAGCAGGGTGGATTTGCCGGCCCCGTTCGGGCCGACCAGGGAGAGCACCTCCCCGGGGCGGGCGGTGAGGTCCACCCCCTCGAGGATGGTGCGCCCGCCGCGGCGCACGCCGACCCCGGCCAGCTCCACCGGGACCGGGCCGGTCGGGCGCGGGGCGGCGGGGGCGCGCCGGCTCCGGGGGCTCATGGCCGCACCGCCCGATCCCGGCCGAGCAGCCAGAAGAACAGCGGGCCGCCGACCAGGGCGGTGATCATGCCCAGCGGCAGATCCGCGTTGGGCACCAGGGTGCGCGCCGCGACATCGGCGATGGTGGTGGTGAGCGCCCCGCCGAGCAGGCTGGCGGGCACCAGCAGCCGGTGCCCGGGGCCGAAGAGCAGGCGCAGCGCATGCGGCACCACCAGGCCCACGAAGACGATGATCCCGGAGAAGGCCACCCCGGCGGCGACCAGCAGCGCGGAGAGCACGATCACGATCCGGCGCAGCCGGGCCACGTCCACCCCGAGATGCCGGGCGGGGGTCTCCCCCAGCGAGATCAGGTCGAGTTGGCCGGCCAGCCCGATGAAGGCCACCGCGATCACCGCGGTGACCGCGGCGATGATCGCCGCGGCGGTCCAGGAGCCGCCGGCGAAGGTGCCCATCTGCCAGAACACGATCTGGTCCCGGGCGGTGGGGTTGGCGATGAAGGTGAGCAGGCTGACCAGGCCGCCGCCGATGGCGTTGACCGCCACCCCGACCAGGATGATCCCGGCGGCGTCGCCGCGGCCGCCGCGGGCCCGGGCGATGGCGGCGACCACCGCGGTGGCGCCCACCCCGCCGGCGAAGGCGCCGAGGGTGGTCAGCCACTGCCCGCCCAGCCAGGCCCCGGCGAAGGGCAGCGCCGGGGCGAGCACCACGGTGCACGCGGCGCCGACCGCGGCCCCGGAGGACACCCCGATGAGCCCGGGTTCGGCCAGGGGGTTGCCGAAGATCGCCTGCAGGGTCACCCCGGCCACCGCCAGGCCCGCCCCGACCAGGGCGGCGACGATGATCCGGGGGAAGCGCACGTACCACAGCACCGCGTCCGCCGGGGCCGCGGCGGCGTCCGCCGGGGCGAGCCCCAGCCCGCGGCCGATCGCGGCGAGCACGTCGGCGACGCCGATGCCGAGCTGGCCGGTGAGCGCGGAGGCGAGCATCAGCCCCACCAGGGCGGCCGCCATGACCACCAGGATCACCGTGCGGCGGAGCGCGCCGCCGCCGGCCGGGCGCACCGCCGCGGCCGGGTCTGCGGGCGGCGCCGCGACCGCGGGATCGGCGGCGCCGGCCGGCCGGGCCGGCCGCGCCCTCATCCGGCGGCCCCGCCGCCGTAGAGCGCCGCGGCCATCGCGTCGATCACCTGCGCGGTCTGCGGGCCGAAGGAGAGCAGCTGGGAGTCCGGCACGTCGAGCACCGACTCATTGGCCCCGGCCGGGGTCTGCGCCATCCCGGGCAGGTCCACCAGCCCGGCGACCCCGCCGACGGACTCCAGGCCCCCGGTCATCACGATCACGGTGTCCGGCGCGGCCGCGGCGAGCGCCTCCGGGGTCAGCGGCACGAAGCCGGCGTCGATCCCGGAGTCCCCGGCGGCGTCCACCCCGCCGAGCATCTCGATGAGCTCCCCGGCCCCGGTGTCCCGCCCGGCGATCAGCGCCGTGGAGGTGCCGCGCACGTAGAGCAGCAGCATCCGGCGGCCGTCCGCGCGGGCCCGGGCCGCCTCCGCGGCGGCGTCGATGCCGGCGGTGATCGCCCCCCGGGCCGCCCCGGCGTCGCCGAGGCCCAGGGCGGCGGCGACCTGGTCGGCGAGATCGCCGACCGTGGAGGGCAGCCGCCGGTCGCTGACGTGCACCACCGGGATGCCCGCCTCCCGGAACCCGCGGATCGCGGCCACCGGGCCGATGGTGCCGTCGGTGAGGATCAGATCCGGTTCCAGGGCCATCACCGACTCCGGGTTCACCGCGTGCCCGCCGGGGGTGAGCTCGGGCAGCCCGGCCACCCCGGGGAAATCGGAGGCGATGTCCCGGCCGACCAGCCGGTCGCCCATGCCCAGCGCCCACACCATCCGGGACAGCGCCCCGGAGCGGTCCAGGGCGATCACCCGGTCCACCTTGGTGACGGTGACCTCGTTGCCGCGGTCGTCGACCAGGGTGACCGGCAGCGCCGGTCGCGGATCCGGCAGCAGCACCTCCGGATCCCGCGGGGGCAGATCGGCGTGCACCGCCCCGGCGGCGCCGGCGGCGGACTCGGGTGCGGCGTCCCGGTCCGGCAGCGCGCAGGAGGCCAGCGCCCCGGCGAGCACGATGAGCGCCAGCAGGAGGGCGACGACGCCCTGCCTGCGCAATGGGGTGATCGGCATATCCTCGAACTCCGGCTGTTTAGGCGACGCTGACCTGGTCACGGTAGCACAGCGCGGGGAGCCGAACCCAGGCGAAGCAGGCCGTACATCGGGCTTGCCGCGCACCCGGGATCCCCCCGCGGCCGCCGGCGGCGGGGGCGGCCACCGGGGGCGGCCGGCCCGGCGCCGCGGCGGGCCGGTGGGCGATGATGGGCGGATGGAACCGCTCATCCTGCCCTTCGCCGGGATCACCCCGCGCATCCACCCCGAGGCGTGGATCGCGCCGACGGCGACCATCATCGGCGACGTGGTCATCGGCCCCGGCTCCTCGGTGTTCTACGGCTGCGTGCTGCGCGGCGACGTGGGCCCGATCCGGATCGGCGCCCGCACCAACATCCAGGACAACTGCACGGTGCACGTGGACCGGGGCGTGCCGGCAATCCTCGGCGACGACGTCACCGTGGGGCACCTGGCCCTGGTGCACGGCGCCACCGTCGGCGACGCCACCCTGGTGGGCATGCAGGCCACGCTGCTCTCCGGTTCCCGGGTCGGCGCCGGCAGCCTCATCGCCGCCGGGGCGGTGGTGCTGGAGGACCAGGAGATCCCGGCCGGCGCCCTGGCCACCGGGGTGCCCGCGAAGGTGCGCCGGGAGCTCGACGCGGCGGCCGCGGCGGGTTTCGTCGCCCATGCCGGGCGCTACGTCGGCACCGCCGCCGCGCACCGCGGGCTGCGCCCGATCCCGCTGGCCGAGGTCCTCGACGAGACCATCGGCTGACCCGGCGGCCCACCCCCGCACCCGGAGGCGGGCGGGGTCAGGGCCGCAGCACGTCCAGGGCGGGATGCGGGATGAGCCGCAGCACCGTCCAGGCGATGAGCGCGGCCACCGCGATCCGGCCCAGCCCGGGGATCCGCGCCGGCCCGGCCGCCGGGCGGCCCAGGGCGCGGGCCGCCCAGGCCAGCCAGGCCCAGCCGGCGAGGGCCACCGCGACCACGCCGAGGGCGTTGTAGCCCAGCGCGGCGGGCAGATCCGCGCGGGTGAGCGCCTGCAGCATCCGGGCGGTGCCGCACACCGGGCAGTCCACGCCGAGCAGCGCCCGGGTGGGGCAGGCCGGCACCGGCCCACCGGGGGTCTCCGGATCCGCGGCGGCGAGGGCGGCGCAGCCGGCGAGCGCGGCGGCGGCCGCCGCCGCCGGCGCCGCCGGATGCGGACGGCCCCGGGCCGGTCGCGCGGGCGCCACCGCGGCTACTCCACGATCGCGCCGGCGTCGGCCATCTCGGCCAGCGCCGCCGCACCGCGGTCCGGGTCCACCGCGGCGATGAGCCCGGTGGGCACATGCACCTCGAAGCCCTCGCGCAGCCCGTCGAGCACGGTGGCGCGCACGCAGTGGTCGGTGGCCACCCCGCAGACGTCGATCCGCTCCACCCCGGCGGCGCGCAGCGCCTCGGCCAGGCCCACGCCGGCGGCGGTGGCCCCCTCGAAGCCGGAGTAGGCCGCGCAGTAGGCGCCCTTGGTCACCTCGATCCACTCCGCATGCGGGTTGACCTCGGCGAAGAGGTCGGTCACGCGCAGCGCCAGCGGGTGCAGCGCCGCGCCCCGGGTGCCGGCCACGCAGTGCACCGGCCAGCTGTCCACGAAATCGGGCTCGGCGGCGAAGTGATCGCCGGGGTCGACGTGCTCGTCGCGGGTGGTCACCAGCAGGGAGTACTTCCCGGCCCGGCCGACCACGTGCACCCCCATCGCCTGGTAGGCGGCGACGGCCCCGGACACGGCCAGCGCCCCGCCCTCGGAGAAGTCGTTCTGCGCGTCGACGATGACCAGGGCGGTCACCGACCGGGTGCGCCCCTCCTCCGGGTCGTCGGCGAAGGCGGGCCGCAGCGAGGTCGGCTCCGCGGGGTCCGGGATGATCCGCGGCTCGTTCATGCCGGGAACCATAGCAGCGGGCCGCGGCGGGCGCCGGGGGCGCGTTTTCCGCCCCGGCCGCCCGCGGCCGGGCCCGCCCGGCCCTAGGATGCAACCATGAGCCCCCGCCACCGCAGAGGAGCCGGCCGATGAGCGCCGGACTCGCCGCCCTGCTCGACGACGTCGCCCTCATCGCCCGCGCCGCCGCGGCCAGCATCGACGACGTCGGCGCCGCCGCCGCCCGGGTGGGCACCAAGGCCGCCGGGGTGGTCGTCGACGACGCCGCGGTGACCCCCCGCTTCGTCGCCGGGGTGACCCCGGCCCGGGAACTGCCGATCATCTGGCGGATCACCAAGGGCTCCCTGTTCAACAAAATCGTGCTCATCCTGCCGGTGGCGCTGCTGCTCAGCGCCTTCGCGCCCTGGGCGCTGCAGCCGATCCTCATGCTGGGGGCGACCTACCTCTGCTACGAGGGCGCGGAGAAGATCCTGGAGCGGCTCACCGGCGGGGCCCATGCGGAACCGGTCGCCCACGTCGGGCCCGGCGCGGAGGACAAGCTGGTCAAGGCGGCGATCACCACGGACCTGATCCTCTCCGCGGAGATCATGGTGATCTCGCTCAACGAGGTCGCCGCACAACCACTGCTGCAGCGGGCGATGATCCTGGTGCTCGTCGCCGTCGGCATCACCGCCCTGGTCTACGGGGCGGTCGGGGTGCTGGTGAAGATGGACGATATCGGGCTGCGGCTCGGCGAATCCGATGCCGCCGGCACCCGGCGGGCGGGCCGGGCCCTGGTGCGCGCGATGCCGCGGGTGCTGCGGCTCATCTCCGTGATCGGGGTGCTCGCCATGCTCTGGGTGGGCGGGCACATCATGCTGGTCGGGGTGCACGATCTGCTCTGGGCCGCGCCCTATGAGCTGGTGCACCACCTGGCCGCGGCGGTGCCCGCCGGGGCGGCGGCCTGGGCGGTGGACACCGCCTGCGCGATGGTCGTCGGCCTGGTCTGGGGCGCCCTGGTGGTGGCGGTGACCATGGCCCCGCCGCTGCGCCGGCTGCTGCACTGAGCCCCGCCCCGGACCCCGCCCCTCCCCTCCCCTCCCCGCCCGCGCCGCCCGGCGCGGGCGGGCGCCGTCGACGCGCCCGCGGGCCCGGTGTAGGGTTGTCTGCCATAACACCGAAAGCCTTGAGGTTTATTTTCGGGAGGCGATGTGACCACGATCGACCAGCGGGAACACGATGCGCGGGAGGAGACCGGGGATCCGCCGGCGCAGCCCGGGATCGGGGCGCTCATCCGGCCCGCCCGGGGCTCGATGATCCTCAGCGCGACCCTCAGCGGGCTCGGCGCGATCCTCTCGATCGTCCCCTATATCGCGCTCACCGAGATGGCGGTGACCTGGTTGCGCGGCGACGGCGGCCACCCGCGCACCCTGGCGGCGGTGGCGGTGGCCGCCGCCCTGGCCGGCAGCCTGCTCTACTCCATCGGGGTGGGTCTGACCCACATGTCCGAGGCCCGGCTGCGGCACCGGCTGCGGATGGCCCTGGTGCGCACCCTGGGCCGGATCCCGCTGGGCCGGGTGGACCAGACCTCCTCCGGGGCGATCCGGAAGATGGTGGTCGACGACACCGTCGCGATCCACACCATCGTCGCGCACCTGGCCGGGGACTTCACCTACGCCGGGGTGTCCCTCGTGGTCGGCTTCGGCTACCTGCTGTGGGTGGACTGGCGGCTGGCGCTGCTGCTGCTGGTGATCTGGATCCTGTGCATCGCCCTGGCCATCGGCATCGGGCTGACCCGGGCCGGGGAGATCATGCGCGCCTTCGGGGTGGCGCAGACCCGGCTGTCCGCCACCACCGTGGAGATGGTCGAGGGCATCGAGGAGATCAAGAACTTCCAGGCCGCCGACGCCGCGCGCACCCGCTTCGACGACGCCCGGCGCGCCTTCACCGACATCTCCTACGACTGGGTCCACGGCTTCGGCCGGGGCATGGCGGTGGTCTACGCCCTGCTGCACCCGGCGGCGGTGGCCGCCACGGTCGCCCCGGCGGCGTACCTCTTCGTGCGCAACGGCTGGCTGGAGCCCGGCTACGCGCTGCCCTTCTTCCTCATCGGGATCGGCATCCCGCAGGGCCTGATGCAGGCGGTGTCCCTGGTGCAGCACCTCTACGAGGCGCGGCTGGCCGCCGGCGCCACCGCCGCGATGCTCGCCGAGGAGCCGATGCCCGAGGGAGCCGACCCCGAGGGGCCGGTCCCCGCACCCGGCGAGGTGCGCCTGGAGGAGGTCACCTTCGGCTACGACCCGGCTCAGCCGGTGCTGCACGGGGTGTCCCTCACCGCCGCCGCCGGGGAGGTCACCGCCCTGGTGGGGCCCTCCGGCGGGGGCAAGACCACCATCGCCCGGCTCATCGCCCGCTTCCACGACCCCGACTCCGGGACGGTGCGGGTCGGCGGCCTGGACGCCCGGGAGGTGAGCCTGGAATGGCTGCTGTCGAATATCGCCATCGTCTTCCAGGACGTCTCCCTGGTGCACGACACCGTGGCCGCGAACATCGCCCTGGGCCATGCCGACGCCGACCGGGCGCGGATCGAGGAGGCGGCGAAGGCCGCCTGCATCCACGAGCGGATCCTGCGGCTGCCGCAGGGCTACGACACCGTGGTCGGCGACGCCGGGGGCGTCCTCTCCGGCGGGGAGCGCCAGCGAATCACCATCGCCCGGGCCTATCTGCAGGACGCGCCGATCCTGGTGCTCGACGAGGCCACCGCCCAGGCCGATCCCCGCTCCGAGCGGGCGATCCACCGGGCCCTGGGCACCCTGGCCCGGGGCCGCACCGTGATCATCATCGCGCACCGGCTGGCCACCATCGCCGGCGCGGACCGGATCCTGGTCGTCGACGGCGGCCGGATCGTCGAATCCGGCCGGCATGCGGAGCTGCTCGCCGCCGACGGCGCCTACGCGGCGCTGTGGCGCGCCCAGCAGACCGGGCCCGCCGACACCGCATCCGCCACCCCGGCCCCCGAGGAGGACTGACCCATGATGACGCTGCTCGCCGACCTCGTCGGCGTCCGCGAGGTGCGCTCCCTGATCGCCCTCTACGCCGTCGCCGCGGTGCTGGAGGGGGTGACCCTGGCGCTGCTCATCCCCTTCCTGCGCGCCTTCCTCGACGACTCCGGCGCCGGCGCCGGCGGCTGGCTGGTGGCGCTGTGCGCCACCGGGGTGGCCTTCCTGGTGCTGCAGTCGGCGGCGATGGTGCGCTCCTACCGGATCTCCGTCTACGACGTCTGCGACGCGCTCATCGTGCGCATCGCGGACCGGGTGCTGGAGCTGCCCCTGGGCTGGTTCACCGCCGAGCGGGAGGCCCGGATCGCCTCCGCGGTCTCCCGGGAGATCAACACCCTGTCGCATATCGCCTCGATCGTGCTGCCCAACATCATCTCCGCCCTGGGGGTGCCCGCGGTGATGCTCATCGCGGTGGCCCTGGTGGACTGGACCCTGGCGGCGGTGATGCTCATCGCGGTGCTGCCGCTGGCGTGGATCTGGGCCCGGATGCGCCGGGCGGCGACCGAGGCCAGCGAAATCGAGACCGCCGCGGCCACCGGGGCCGCCGGCCGGCTCATCGAGTACGCCCGGCTGCAGCCGGTGCTGCGCGCCACCGGGCTGACCCGGCGGGGCTGGGCCAGCCTGGACGACGCCCTGGCCGAGGAGGATGTCGCGGTGCGCCGGGCGCTCACCGTCAAGGGCCGGCCCGCGATGGGCTTCACCCTGGTGCTCTACGCCACCTTCGCCGCGCTCATCGCCCTGGGCCTGGCCCATGTGCTGGACCGGCGCCTGGACGCGGTGGCCTACCTGGCGGTGATGGTGATCACCGCCCGGATGCTCGGCCCGCTGACCCAGGCGGTGCTGTTCTCCTCGGAGATCCACAATGCGGCGGTGGCGCTGCGCGCCATCCACTCCATCGTCTTCGCCGAACCGCTGCCGGAGCCGGAGCCGGCCGAGGCCCGGGAGCCGGCCGGCACCGAGGTGGCCTTCTCCGGGGTGCGCTTCGGCTACGACCCGGCCGCCCCGGTGCTCGACGGGGTGGACTTCACCGCCCCGGCGGGCACGATGACCGCCCTGGTGGGGCCCTCCGGCTCCGGCAAATCCACCATCCTGCGGCTCATCGGCCGGTTCTGGGACGTCGACGCCGGGGCGGTCACCGTCGGCGGGGTGGACGTGCGCGAGATCCCCACCCGGCGGCTGATGGAGCTGACCTCCATGGTCTTCCAGGACGTGTACCTGTTCGACACCACGATCCGGGAGAACGTGCGCCTGGCCCGGCCCGGGGCCACCGACGCGGAACTGGACGCCGCCGCCCGGGCCGCCCGCCTGGACCAGGTGATCGAGGCGCTGCCCGATGGCTGGGACACCCAGGTCGGCCAGGGCGGGCTGAAGCTCTCCGGCGGGGAGCGGCAGCGGGTGTCCATCGCCCGGGCCTTCGTCAAGGACGCCCCGATCCTGCTGCTCGACGAGATCACCTCCGCCCTGGACGGGGAGAACGAGGCGGCGATCACCTCGGTGATGCGCGAGCTCACCCGGGGCCGCACCGTGTTCCTGGTGGCGCACCGGCTGTCCACGGTGCGCGACGCCGACCAGATCCTGGTGCTGCAGCCGGACCCCTCCGGCGCCGCCCGGATCGCCGAACGGGGCACGCCCGCGGGGCTGATCGCCGCCGGCGGGCGCTACGCCGAATTCGCGGAGGCCTCCTCCGCGGCGGGCCGCTGGCGCTTCGGCGAATAGCCGCCCCGACGCCGCCGCCCCGCCCGGTCCCCGGGCGGGGCGGGGGCGGCTCAGCCGCGGAATTCGCCGTCGACGTACATCCAGCGCCGGGCGCGCAGCATGAAGGTGGAGCGCTCCCACAGCACCGCCGGGCCGGTGGCGTCGCGGTAGCGGGCCCGGAACTCCACCACCCCCTCCCGGTCACCCTCGGCGCCGTCGACGACCTCCAGGATCTCCAGGCCCTCCCAGCGCACCGCCGGGTCGAAGAGGATCGCCTCCGGCCGGCCGTGCGGATGCCAGGTGCGCCACAGGAAATCCGCCTCCCCGGCGACGTAGGCGCTGTACCGGGCGCGCATCAGCGCCTCCGCGGTGGGCGCCCGGGCCTCCCCGCGGTGCAGCGGGGCGCAGCACGCCCCGTAGCGCGCCCCGCTGCCGCAGGGGCACCGCGCGGCATCCCCCGGCGGGGCCGGCCCCGCCGACCCGGCCCCGAACACCCCGCTCATCGGCTCCTCCTCCCCCGGCGCCCGGCGCCCGCCCCGGCGGCGGCGCCCGCGGCGCATCGCCCACGGTTGTACCCCAGCCCGCGCCGGCGCGCAGGGCGGGGATCCGCCCCGGGGGTATCCTGGGCGCGGATCGCGGCGGGGCGTGGCCGCCGCGGGAGAGGCGGCGCAGGTGATCGAGGGGCTCGTGACGATGGCGATCGGGATGGCGGCGGTGGCCGCCGCGATCGGCTGGGCGCTGCTGCGCCGCCGCCGCGAGGCCCGCCGGTTCACCGCGGTGGGCCGGGTCACCGGGGCGGTGGGCCGCCCCGAGGACGATCTGCGGGCGATGGTGATCTCCTTCACCGACCGCGACGGGCGCACCCGCACCTGGACCGACCCGCTCTACACCGCCTTCGCCCTGGACCGGGTGGGCGAGGAGATCGAGATCTCCGTGGACCCGCCCGCGGCGGACGGGCCCGGCCGGGTGCGGGTGCCCCGGCAGTCGGACACCGGCTTCGTGCTCAACGTGCTGCTCGGCGTGGCCGGGGTGGCCTTCTTCACCGCCGGGATGTTCATCTTCTCCGAGGCCACCTTCTAGGCCCCCGCCCGCGCGGGGCGGTCAGCGGGCGCCGGGCCGGGGCGCGCCCTCGGCGAAGCCGGCCGCGGACTGCACCCCCACCACGGCGCGCTCGGCGAAGCCGGGGAGATCCTCGGCCCCGGCGTAGGTGCACGCCGAACGCACCCCGGAGACGATCCGGTCCACCAGATCCTCCACCCCGCCGGCGCCCGGCTCCAGCCGGATCCGCCCCGAGGAGATGCCCTCCTCGAACAGGGCGCGGCGGGCCTTCTCGAACTCCTCGGTGCCGGCGTTGCGGTGCACCACCGCCCGGTGCGAGGCCATCCCGAAGGACTCCTTGTACGGGGTGCCGTCGGCGTCGTGCATGAGATCGCCGGGGGATTCGTGGGTGCCCGCGAACCAGGAGCCGATCATCACGTTGGAGGCCCCGGCGGCCAGCGCCAGCGCCACGTCCCGGGGGTGCCGCACGCCCCCGTCGGCCCAGACCCGGGCCCCGGCGGCGCGGGCCGCGGCGGCGCATTCCAGCACCGCGGAGAACTGCGGCCGGCCCACCCCGGTCTGCATCCGGGTGGTGCACATCGCCCCCGGGCCCACCCCGACCTTGACGATGTCCGCCCCCGCGGAGACCAGATCCCGCACCCCCTCGGCGGTGACCACGTTGCCCGCGGCCACCGGCACCCCCGGGTCCAGGTCGCGCACCCGCGCCAGGGCGGCGAGCATCGAGTCCTGGTGGCCGTGCGCGGTGTCCACCACCAGCACATCCGCCCCGGCGGCGAGCAGCGCCCGGGCCCGGCCGGCGACATCGCCGTTGATCCCGATCGCCGCGCCCACCCGCAGCCGGCCGCCGGCGTCGAGGGCCGGGTCGTAGATGGAGGCGCGCAGCGCCCCGGCCCGGGTGAGCACCCCGCGCAGGGTGCCGTCGGCGGCGACCACCGGGGCCAGCCGGCGGCCCGCGGCGGTGAGCCCCAGGAAGGCCTCCCGGGGGGCGACGTCATCGGGCAGGGTCATCGGGGAGGCCGACATCAGGGTGCCGACCTGGGCGAAGTTGTCCGCCCCGCGCAGATCCGCGTTGGTCAGGATGCCGATCGGGCGATCCTCCTCGACCACCACCGCCGCCCCGTGCGCGCGCTTCGGGATGAGGTTGCGGGCGTAGCCGGCGGTGTGGTGCGCCTTCACCGTGATGGGGGTGTCGAAGACGGTGTGGCAGGCCTTGACCGTGGCGATGGTCCCCGCGGCGATGTCCGCGGGCACGTCCTGCGGCAGGATCGCGATCCCGCCGCGGCGGGCGATGGTCTCCGCCATCCGGCGCCCGGCCACCGCGGTCATGTTCGACACCACCAGGGGGATGGTGGTGCCGGTGCCGTCATCGGAGCGCAGGTCCACCGACATCCGGGAGCCCACCCCGGATCGGGAGGGCACCATGAACACGTCGTCGTAGGTCAGCTCGTAGGGGGCGCGGACGTCGTTGAGGAAGCGCATGCGACCAGGGTAGACCCCGCCGCGGGGCGGCACCGGGCGCCTGCCCGCCCCGGCGCGGCCGCCGGGTACCCTCGGCGATGGGCCGAGCGGGCCCGGCTCCGCCGCCCGCGCGCCCCGCGCCCGCCCGGGCGCCACCGCCGCGACCGACCCCAGGAAGGCCACCGGAGAGCACCATATGACCGCCATCTACGTCGAGGCCCTGCTCTTCGCCATCGTCGGCGGGCTCACCGCCGCGGCGCTGCGGCTGCCCCCGCTGGTCGGCTTCCTCGCCGCCGGCTTCGGCCTCGGCGCCGCCGGGGTGGACGCGATCCCGGGCCTGGACGTGGCGGCGAACCTGGGCGTGACCATCCTGCTGTTCACCATCGGGCTGCAGCTGGATCCGCGCTCCCTGCTGAAGGTCCGCGCCGCGGGCACCGCCGCCGGCCACGCGGTGGCCTACACCCTGCTGGTCGCGGTGGTGCTGGGGCTGGCCTCGCTGCTGCCGCTGGCCCTGTTCGCCGGCACCGGCTTCGGGGTGTTCCTGCTCATCGGCCTGGCCACCAGCTTCTCCTCCACCGTGTTCGTGATGGCCCAGCTGGAGGAGTCCGGGCGGATGCGCTCGACCTCCGGCTCGATCGCGATCTCGATCCTGGTGCTGCAGGACATCGTCGCGGTGGCCTTCCTGGTGCTCTCCGCGGACGACAAGCCGGCGCTGTGGGCCCCGGCGCTGATCATCCTGCCGCTGCTGCGGCCCCTGGTGAACCGGCTGCCGGACCGGGGCCGGCGCACCGAGCTGATGGTGCTCGGCGGGGTGGCGGTGGCGATGGCCGCCTACGCCCTCTTCGACGCCGCCGGGGTCAGCGGCGACTTCGGGGCGCTGCTGGCCGGGATGACCATCTCCGGGCACCCCATCTCGGACCGCTTCTTCGACGCCCTGATGGAGATCAAGGAGCTGCTGCTGGTCGGCTTCTTCCTGCAGATCGGCCTCGGCGGGGTGCCCACCCCGGCGGGGTTCGCGATCGCCGGGCTGCTGCTGCTGCTCATCCCGGTGAAGGCGGCGGTGTTCATCGCCCTGCTGCACGCGATGCGGCTGTCCAACCGGACCACCGCGATCACGGCGCTGATCATGGCGAACTACTCCGAGTTCGGGCTCATCGTCGCCTCGGTGGCGGTGGCCGGCGGGATGCTGCCGGAGACCTGGGTGCCGGTGATGGGGGTCACCGTCGCGGCGAGCTTCATCCTCTCCACCCTGGTGGGCATCCGCAGCGAGCGGATCATCAACCGGATCGCGGATCTGCTGCCCACGGTGCCCGAGGAGCGGCTCACCGCCTCGGAGCGGCCGGTGCACGTGGAGGGCATCGACGCGCTGGTGATCGGGATGGGCCGGGTGGGCATCGGCGTCTACCGGCGGCTGGCCGACGAGCATGACCTGGAGGTCGCCGGGATCGAGTTCGACGAGGACCGCTGCGCGGATCTGGTGCACCGCGGGCTGCGGGTGATCCACGGCGACGGCACCGACCCGGACCTGTGGCGGCGGATGCGCGGGGCCGGCCGGGGGCCGCGGCTGATCGTGCTGGCGATGCCGGAGCACGACGCCAACGTCACCGTGCTGAAGCTGATGCGCGCCACCGATCTGCCGTTGACCGTGGCGGCGGTGGCGCACCAGCGGCACACCACCTTCGATCTCATCGAGCATGGCGCGGATGCGGTGACCTACCTCTACGAGGGCGCCGGCCGGGAGCTGGCGGACTACGCCTGGGAGGCGTGGGCGCAGCACCGCCGGGAGACCGCCGGCGAGGCGGGCTGAGCGGGGGCGGCCGGGCGCCGTTGCGGCCGATGCCGGCAACGGCGGTACCCTCGGGGGCATGGAGCCATGCCGGGACGCCGCGGACCCGCCCACGCCGGGCCAGGTCCGGGTGCTGCGCGCGATCGCGGAACGCCGCGGCGCGCCGGTGACGCTCGCCGATCTCGCCGCGGAGCTCGGCGGGCACCCCAACACCACCCGCCGGCATCTGGTGGCCCTCGTCGACGAGGGCCGGCTGGACGTCGCCCCGCTGCCGCAGCCCGGATCCGGGCGGCCCCCGCTGGGCTACCGGCTCACCCGGGCCGGGCGCCGGGCGCTGGCCGGGGCGGAGCCGGACCGGCACCGGGCGCTGGTGCAGGCCACCGCGGCGGTGCTCGCCGCCCGCGGCGCCGGGGTGGAGGAGGCCCGGGCGATCGGGCGGGAGTGGGGCGCCCGCGTGGATCTGGGCCGCAAGGTCGACGCCGGCGGGGACGGCGCCGCGGACGCCTGGTCGACGCTGCTGGAGGTCCTCGACGTGCAGGGCTTCGACCCGGCGCCGGTGACCGCCGGGGACGCCGGGGCGGGCGACGACGGCGATCCGGGGGACGCGGACGACGCGGGCGAGGCGGGGGACGGCGCCGGGGAGGGGGCGGGCGAGACCGCGGCGGCGGTGCTGCGCGGCTGCCCCTACCTCGACGTCGCCGCGGAGCACCCGGAGTTCATGTGCCCGGTGCACGAGGGCATGGCCGGGGAGCTGCTCGGCCGGCTCGGCGGCCCGGATCGGGTGGAGCTGACCCCCCATGCGGTGGCCGGGGACTGCCTGCTGCGCCCGCTGCCGGAGGAGGACCCGGAGAGCTGATCCCCGCCGCGCCCCGGTGCCGCGGGGCGGTGCCCGATCCGGGCGCCCGGATCCCGGATCCGCGCGAACCCCGTTCGCCGCACACGGTTCGCCCAGGGGAACATTCGGGTGAGAGCATAGCCTGAACATCGTTGACCTTTTTCACATGCGGCCTGTAACAAAAGGGGTGGCGCCGCCGCCCGGCGACGCGTCCCACTCCCCCAGCCCGGAGGAACACATGTCAACGCCCGCCCGCACGCGCGCCGACCGCGGCGCCCCGGGAGCAATCAGCCGCCGCGATCGCCGCTGGTGGATCGCGCTCATCGTCACCGTGGCCGCGTCCTTCGCCACACTGCTGTTCATGGGGCAGCAGATCAACGTCTCCAAACCCCCGATCCCGGACCGCGTCGTCGACGAATCCGGACAGGTGCTCATGACCGGCGAGGACATCATGGACGGCCAGCGGGTCTGGCAGTCCATGGGCGGCCAGCAGATCGGCTCCGTCTGGGGCCACGGCGCCTACGTGGCGCCGGACTGGACCGCCGACTGGCTGCACCGCGAGTCCGAGCTCATCCTCGACGATCTCGCCGGCGGCCCCGAGGCCTACGCCGCCGCCGACGCCCCCGAGCAGGCGGCGCTGAAGGCCCGGCTCAAGGAGGTGATGCGGACCAACACCTACGACGAGGCCACCGACACCATCACCCTGCCCGCGGCGCGGGTCGCCGCCTTCGACCGGCTCCGCGACCACTACGCCGGGATCTTCGCCGAGGGCCACGAGCGCTACGCCATCCCCGCCGGCACCCTCGTCGAGCCCGCCGACCAGGATCGGCTGGCGGACTTCTTCTGGTGGTCGGCCTGGGCCGCCTCCACCGACGCCCCCGGCAAGGACGTCACCTACACGCAGAACTGGCCCCATGAGCCGCTGATCGACAACGTGCCCAGCGCACCGAACATCCTGTGGTCGATCATCTCCTTCATCCTGCTGCTCGGCGGCATCGCCGGGATGGTGTACTACCACCAGCGCCACGACGGCGAGGAGGACGAGGACCTGCTGGACTCCCCTGAGGACGATCCGCTGCTCGGCTACCGGCCGACCCCCTCGCAGAAGGCCACCCTGAAGTACTTCTTCGCCGTCGGCGGCCTGTTCGTGCTGCAGATCGCGATGGGCATCCTCAGCGCCCACTACGGCGTGGAGGGCGGGGCGCTCTACGGCATCCCGATCGACCGGATCCTGCCCTACGCGGTGGTGCGCACCTGGCACACCCAGCTCGGCATCCTGTGGATCGCCACCGCCTGGCTGGCCACCGGCCTCTACGTCACCCCCGCGGTCGGCGGCCGCGAGCCCAAGTACCAGCGCCTCGGCGTCAACGTGCTCTTCGGCGCGCTCATCCTCGTCGTGGTCGGCTCCATGGCCGGCGAGTGGCTGTCCATCACCGGGCGCATGACCCACGGCAGCGAGGTGAGCTGGTGGCTCGGCACCACCGGCATGGAGTACCTGGACCTCGGCCGGCTGTGGCAGGTGGCCCTGTTCATCGGCCTGTTCCTGTGGTTCTTCCTGATGGCCCGGGGCATGTGGCCGGCGATCCGCCGCGCCGGCGCCGGCACCCTCTCCCCGCGGGACGACGCGCCGCTGGCGATGGGCTCGCAGCGCACCCTGGTGATCATGCTGCTCATCTCCTGCCTGGCGATCGCCTCCTTCTTCGGCGCCGCCTTCGGCATGGGCCACGACACCCACCTGTCCATCACCGAGTACTGGCGCTGGTGGGTCGTGCACCTGTGGGTGGAGGGCTTCTTCGAGGTCTTCGCCACCGTGGTGATCGGCTTCCTGTTCACCCGGCTGGGCCTGCTGCGCTCCTCCACCGCCGCCACCGCGGCGCTGTCCTCGACGGTGATCTTCCTCTTCGGCGGGATCATCGGCACCGGCCACCACCTCTACTTCACCGGCGCCAACGACGTGGTCATGGCGCTGTCCGCGGTCTTCTCCGCCCTCGAGGTGGTGCCCCTGGCGCTGATCGGCTTCGAGGCCTTCCAGCACCTGAAGCTGCTGCGCACCCGCAAGTGGGTCGCCGGCTACCGGTGGGCGATCTACTTCTTCATCGCGGTGTCCTTCTGGAACGCGCTCGGCGCCGGGGTGTTCGGCTTCCTGATCAACCCGCCGATCTCCCTGTTCTACGTGCAGGGGCTCAACCTCACCCCGCTGCACGGGCACACCGCCCTGTTCGGCGTCTACGGCATGCTCGGCATCGGCCTGATGCTGTTCTGCGTGCGCAGCCTGATGCCCGGCGCGGAATGGCACGAGCGCTTCATCAAGTGGGGCTTCTGGGGGCTCAACCTGGGCCTGCTCGCGATGAGCCTGCTCTCCCTGCTGCCGCTGGGCCTGGCCCAGGCCTGGGCCTCCATCACCGAGGGCCTGTGGTGGGCGCGCAGCGACGAGTTCCTCTACCAGCCGGTGCTCACCGTGCTGCGCTGGCTGCGCACCCCCGGCGACGTCCTCTTCGCCCTGGGCGCGGTGTCCATCGGCGTGTTCATGGTGGGCATCCTCACCGGGCACTCGCTGAAGCGGCGCTCCGATGAGCGCACCGTCGCCGGCTCCCCGGAGCTCGCCGGGGACGGGGCGCAGGCCCCGGCCGACGCCGGGCGCTGACCGGCCCCCCGCCGCCCCACCGCGGGGCGGCGGCGACGGCCCGCCCCGCGGGCCGGCCCCGCGCCGGCCCGCCCCCGCGCACCCCGCGCCCCGAACCGTCGGGCCGTCGCATCCCGACGGGCGCGCCCCCGGTCACCCGCCGCATCCTCCGGTGCGGGGGCCGGGGGCGCCGCCCTGCGCACCCCGCCCCGGGCGGCGGGCCATGGTTAGGCTGGCGGGCAGCGTCCCTCGCCTCCCCCGCGGGGCCCGGGCCGGGGGCGCCGCCGTACCCCGCGGGAGGGCGACGGGCACCGGAGCCGACGGGCGGAAAGGAGCGGGATCATGGGCGGGCGGCGCATCGCGGAGAAGGTGCTGTCCTGGGCCTCCATCCTCGACGACGCGGCCCGCGAGCAGGCGATCGCGCTGGGCGGGCTGTGGTTCATCCACCCGCATATCGCGCTGATGCCGGACGCGCACGCCGGCATGGGCTCGGCGGTGGGCACCGTGATCCCCACCGTCGGGGCGGTGCTGCCCGCGGCGGTGGGCGTGGACATCGGCTGCGGGATGATCGCCGCGCGCACCCGCTACACCGCCGCGGACCTGCACCGGGTGGACCTGGTGGCGCTGCGCGACGCGGTGGAGGCGGCGATCCCGCTTTCGCCCGGCAACTACAACCGGGGCGTGCACCGGGCCTCGGCCCGGGAGCGGATCGCCGAGCTGGAGGAGCTCGCCGAGCGCGATGGCGTGGATCTCTCGCACAGCCCCGCCTGGCGCCGGCAGCTCGGCAGCCTCGGCGGCGGCAACCACTTCATCGAGCTCTGCCTGGACCAAGACGGCCGGCTGTGGTGCTTCCTGCACTCGGGTTCGCGCGGAGTGGGCAACAGGATCGCCCGCCGGCACATCGCCGCCGCCCGGGAGCAGTGCGCCCGGGAGGGGGTGCGCCTGGCGCAGCGGGATCACGCCCACCTGCGGGAGGGCACCGACGAATTCGACTCCTATCTGCGGGAGCTGGCCTGGGCGCAGCGCTTCGCGCTGCTCAACCGGGAGGAGATGATGGACCGCTTCCTGGAGCGGGTGGCCGCCGTCTTCGGCGAGGACGACCCCGGGGAGGCCGAGCGGATCAACTGCCACCACAACTACACCGAGCCGGTGGAGATCGACGGCCGGCGGGTGTGGCTGACCCGCAAGGGCGCCATCGACGCCTCGGCCGGGCGGCCGGGCCTCATCCCCGGGTCGATGGGGGATCGCTCCTACATCGTGGCCGGGCTGGGCAACGCCGAGGCGCTGTGGTCGGCCCCGCACGGGGCGGGCCGGGCGATGAGCCGCACCGCGGCGCGCAAGCGCTTCACCGCCGCGGATCTGGATCGGCGGATGGGCGGGATCGTCTACCGGCCCGGGGAGAGCTGGGTGGACGAGATCCCGGACGCCTACAAGCCGATCGACCGGGTCATGGCCGATGCCGCGGATCTGGTGGAGATCCGCGGCACCCTGCGCCAGGTGCTCAACCTCAAGGGCACCTGAGCCGGCGGCCGGCTTCAGCCGGCCCCCTCCCCCGCGGCCCCGGCGGCGAGCCGACGGGCCAGGTACCGGCCGGTGACGCTGCCCGGGGCCGCGGCGATCTCCGCCGGGGCGCCCGCGGCGACCACCCGGCCGCCGGAGTCCCCGCCGCCGGGGCCCAGGTCGATGACGTGGTCGGCGGCGGCGATGAGGTCCAGGTCATGCTCGACGAGCACCACGGTGGCGCCGTCGTCGACGAGGGCCCGCAGCTGCTCGAAGAGCAGCTCGGCATCGGCCGGGTGCAGCCCGGCGGTGGGCTCGTCGAGCAGGTACAGGCTGCGCCCGCGGCGGGCCCGCTGCAGCTCCGCGGCGATCTTCACCCGCTGCGCCTCCCCGCCGCTGAGCTCCGTGGCCGGCTGGCCCAACCGCAGGTAGCCCAGGCCCACCTGCGCCAGGGCGGCCAGGCCCCGGGCCACCGCGGGCTGCCCGGCGAAGAAGGCCAGGGCCTCGTCCACGGTCATGTCCAGCACCTCGGCGATGCTGCGCCCGCCCCAGGTGACCTCCAGGGTCTCCGGGGTGTACCGGGCGCCGCGGCAGTCCGGGCAGGGCCCGTGGCTGCCGGGCAGGAAGAGCAGCTCCACCTCCACGAACCCGTCGCCCTCGCAGGTGGGGCAGCGCCCGCCGGCGACGTTGAAGGAGAACCGGCCCGGCGCCCAGCCCCGGCGGCGGGCCTCCGGGGTCCCCGCGAAGAGCCGGCGCACCGCGTCGAAGAGGCCCACGTAGGTCGCCGGGGTGGACCTGGGGGTGCGCCCGATGGGCCGCTGGTCGACCAGCACCAGCCGGTCCACCCCGGCGGACGGCTCGGCCGCGTCGATGCTGAGCGAGGCGGCGGACCCGCCGGCGGACCCGTCCAGCCACCCCCGTACCGCATCCGCGAGCACCCCGGTGACCAGGGTGGATTTCCCGGAGCCGCTGACCCCGGTGACCGCGGTGAGCGCGCCCAGCGGGAAGGCGGCGTCCAGATCGCGCAGATTGTGCCGGCGCACCCCGGTGAGCCGGATCGCCCCGGTGCCGGGCCGGGGCGGGCGGCGCCGGATCCGGCGCCGCCCGGCGAGGTAGTCGCCGGTGGCGGAGCCGGCCGCCGCGGCCAGCTCCGCCGGCGGCCCGGCGTGCACCACCTGCCCGCCGTGCTCCCCGGCGCCGGGGCCGATGTCCACCACCCAGTCCGCCCGGCGCACCAGGTCCAGGTCATGCTCCACCACGAACAGGGAGTTGCCGGCGTCGCGCAGCCCGGTGAGCACCTCCTGCAGCGGCTCCTTGTCCGCCGGGTGCAGCCCCGCGGAGGGCTCGTCGAGGACGTAGACCACCCCGAACAGGCCGCTGCGCAGCTGGGTGGCCAGGCGCAGCCGCTGCGCCTCCCCCGCGGAGAGGGTGGTCGCCCGCCGGTCCAGGCTGAGGTAGCCCAGGCCCAGGTCCACCAGCACCGCGATCCGGGAGCGCAGGTCCGCGGCGATCCGGCGGGCCACCTCGGTGCGCTCCCCGGAGGCCGCCCCGGGCACCGCCGGCGCCGGGTCGGGGTTCTCCGCCGCCGGGCGCAGCAGCTCGGCCAGCTCCGCCATGGGCAGCGCGGTGGCCCGGTCGATGCCCGCCCCGGCGAAGGTCACCGCGCGGGCCTCGGCGCGCAGACCGGTGCCGGCGCAGTCCGGGCAGGCCATCGCCCGGGTGAAGGACAGCGCCCGGCGGCGCATCCGCTCGCTGGCGGAGGTGGCCAGCACATGCCGGATATGGGTGCGCGCGCTGCGGAAGGTGCCATGGTAGCTGTGGTCGATCCGGTCGTCCTGGGGCTGGATGAACACCCGCGGCTGCTCTTCGGTGAACAGCAGCCAATCCCGGGTGGCGGGATCGAGCTCCCGCCAGGGGCGGTCGATGTCGATGCCCAGCCCGGCGACCACGGAGCGCAGGTTCGCCCCCTGCCAGGCCCCGGGCCAGGCGGCGATGGCGCCCTCGCGGATGCTCAGCGAATCATCCGGGACCAGCAGCGCCGGGTCCGCGTCATGGGTCTCCCCCAGCCCGCCGCAGCCCGGGCAGGCCCCGGCGGCGGTGTTCGGGGAGAACGACTCCGCGTCCAGGTGGGCCGCGCCCTCCGGATAGCTGCCGGTGCGCGAGTACAGCATCCGCAGCAGGTTGGACAGGGTGGTGATGGTGCCCACCGAGGACCGCGCCCCGCCGGCGCCGCGGCGCTGCCGCAGCGCCACCGCCGGCGGCAGCCCGGTGATGTCGGTGACCTTCGGGGCGCCGACCTGGTCGAGCAGCCGGCGGGCGTAGGGGGCCACCGACTCGAAGTAGCGGCGCTGCGCCTCGGCGTAGATGGTGCCGAAGGCCAGGGAGGACTTCCCGGAGCCGGAGACCCCGGTGAAGGCGACCAGCCGATTGCGGGGGATGTCCAGGTCCAGGTCGCGCAGGTTGTGCTCGGCGGCGCCGCGCACGCGCACCAGACCGTCATCGGCGGGGTGGGCGGGCGCGGCGGGTCGGGGGTCGGCGGGGGTGGCGGTCACGCCCCGACCATAGCCACCGGCGAATGCCGTGCACCGCGGGGGACCGGGGCCTCCACGCGCCGGCCGGCGGACAGGTGCCCCCGGCGGGGAGAACCCGCGACATTGCGCCGGGCGGCAACTACGGTGAGGCCATGCTGCGAAGATTCATCGCCCGAACGTTTTGGCGCTTGAGCCGGTGGAACCTCTCCCCCTGGCCCAAGCCGGAGCGGCCGACCGTCTTCGTCGGCGCCCCGCACACCTCCAACTGGGATTTCGTGCTCATGCTGGCCACCACCTGGGCGCTGGGCATCGACTTCCGCTGGCTGGGCAAGGACAGCCTCTTCCGGGGGCCGATCGGGTTCCTCACCCGGGCCACCGGCGGCATCCCGGTCAACCGGGACAACCCGGACGGGGTGGTCGAGGCGGTGGTGGAGCAGGTCCGCCGCGGCGAGGTCTTCGGCCTGGTGGTCGCCCCGGACGGCACCCGCGGCGGCAACACGCACTGGAAGTCCGGGTTCTACCGGATCGCCCGGGCCACCGGCCTGCCGGTGACCCTGTGCTACATCGACCGCACCACGATGACCGCGGGGCTGGGCCCCCAGTACGAGCTCACCGGGGACGTGCACGCGGACATGGAGCACATCCGGGAGTTCTACTCCGACAAGGCGGGCTTCCGCCCGGAGAAGCGCGGGGTGCCCCGGCTGCGCCATGAGCCGAAGGGGATCGACGGGCCTGGACAGGGTGGGTGATCCGGACTCATGAGGACCATAGCGAGCGCTTCATGAGGTCGGTATCATTCAGATCAGGGGGCAACGCCGAATCGAGGTTCGCCATCTCCTGATACTTGGCCCGGAACCTGGCCTTTTCCGTGAAGCCCCCGTCCGCCGCTATAGCCCAACGGAGCAGATCCAGGGTATCGACGTGCCGAATCGAGCCGCAGCCCTTGCACCAACCCTTGACCCGCCTAGTATAAATGAACGCCTGTTGCCGCTTGATTAACTCTTTCCCCGCGCCATCATCGCAAGCGATGACGACATCGGCCCCCTGCTCCGCCGCCACGAGCCCATGCAACACAGCCATCGTTTCCCCTAAGTCTTGGGGATTGGCATACACTTCTTCAAGGGGACGCTGCATGACCCTGAGGCAATGCCTGTCCAGGTGTTCCGAACCGCGATCATCGAGCACTTTCTTGAAGTTAGGCCGCAGATCGCCCCATTCTCGAATCGCCGGCCTAAATTGGGGGTACCGCTCCGGCGTGGATAGGATTTCCTTCTCCACGGCGGCTGGCACATGTATTGTGTTACCCCCCAGAGCCGCAATGAGCTCGGCCGTGCAATGCGTAGCCAAGAACTTGAAGATCGGGCCCGTATCCAGGATGTACATTAGCCGCGATCCTCACCATCCGCGTCAACGGACGGCGAGTGCAACCGCCTCCCGGTGTCCGGCGGACGTGGCACCGGTGGCAGATCCATTCCCTCAACCTCGATTCCCTCGCTGGCGAGGCTGGCGACTATTTCAGTCACATTAGAGATCCCACGCAGCCTTGCGATCAGCGCCGGCTCAACGAGCCCCATTCGATACCCCTCCACGGCTCGGGCCAGGAGCCGTTGTGGCGCACACGGATTTTGCGCGGCTGCGGCGAGTCGCCGATATTCATCTTCCCAACCGAACCAGGTCGCCAGTTGCCGTGTACTGAGCCTTGCCCATTCTTCGCTAACCTGGAGGCCGATCACCTCGCTCTCCCGGAGTTGGATCGCCGCCATCGTCGGGGAAAGCCGGTACTCCTGAACCAGGTCAGAGAGTAATCGCTCATCCCGTGGCCGACCTTCCGCGAAACGCGCCGCGGACTCCCGAGGAAGCAGCAGATGCCGTGCGAAAGCATCCGCCTGGATCTCGGCCGGCTCCCTGGTGGACCAGGCCTCCGCATCAATCGGCCGATCTATGGTATCCAGCCTGATATGGCCCAGCTCATGCGCAAGGGTTGACCGCAGCCGCATGGGATGCGGAGTGCAGCTGACGGCGACAAGAATCCGGTCCCCATGCCGCATTGTCATGCCATGCCCGGGTCTCGTGGCGGGCACCCTCATAACCCCGGCCCCGGTGACCGCTTCGATGACCCGCTCGACGCTCTGCACCGGCTGGCCCCCGAGACCAGCTTCAGCGCGCACCTGCTCAGCAGCCTCACGGCCGATGCCCTCGTTGCTCACATCTACTCCGGGATGCCCAGGGCGTCCAGTGTCTCTGCCGCGCCGAAGGCGTGGAGGAGGTGCACGGTCAGCTCATGAACTGCTTCATCATCCGTCCGGCCGGCGCACCGGACCTCTCGGCGAAGCCGGGGATCGGCTCGCAGGTCGGCGACCGTCACCCCGCAGCTCTCTGCGATCAGCACCAGCTCCATGGGGCTGGGCTCCCGTTCAGCCCCCTCGATACAGCACACGCTCGACGGGGAGATCCCTGTCCTGTCGGCGAGCTGTCGTTGGGTCATCCCGACGGCTTCCCGGACCGTGGTCACCCGTCGGCCCACCGCATTACCATCACGAACCATCTGAATCACCACCCTTCAGTCATGATTCTTCACCAGATTTCCGTGGATTGCCACCACTTCCACCCATGGTGGGCTCGCAGCACCAGGACACCGGAAATCGGACCCGACCGGGGACAACGCCGAGCACCGGACCGTGCCGGGGCCGACGCCCGCTCCCCCATCCGGGTGAACCCGGGGCACGGGTGGCCACCGGGGCGGCCATGGCGAACCTAAGGTTACTTATATGAAAAGCATGTTTCGCTCCGCCGTCGCCGGGGCCCCCGCCCTGATGCTCCTCTCCGCCCCCGCCGCCGTCGCGGCGACCGCGCCGGCCGCCGGGGACGGGCTCGTCGTGGTTCGCCCAGGCGACCACGTCACCGACGAGGCCGGCCGGACCTGCCTGGTCACGCCGATCGGCGCCGAAGTGCCCTCCGCCGCCGCGGAGGCCGAATGGTATGAGCGCAACCTCGCTAGCGCCTCGCTGTGGACCATCGGCGTCTGCGGTGATGACAGCCCGCTGCCGATGCTGCGGATCATGGGCGCGTCCATCTACGAGGAGTACCTCCAGGAGCGGATTCCCGGGCAGCCGGCGAACCCCTTCCACGACATCGAGGCCGACGGCCCCTACGTCACCGCCATGGGCACCCGCGCCTACAAGGACGGTGCGCCGGTGGGCTACATCGGCAACTCCGGCGCCGGGGTGTCCTACATGACCCTGGATTACCGCCTGGCCCGCTATGAGGGACCGGCCGAGGTCGCCGACGACTGACCTGCGGACATGACGGCGCCCCGCATTCGGTCCGGGACGGCAGCGGATCCGCCCTCAGTCGGTGTGCAGCGGTGCGATGGCCTCGATCCGGTCCCCCAGCTCGCGCCGGCGCATGCGCAGCGTGTGGTCCGACTGCAGGGTCATCCACATCTCCGCGGAGGTCCCGAAGTACCGGGCCAGGCGAATCGCGGTGTCCACGGTGATGCCCCGTTCGCCGTGCACGATCTCGTCGATCCGCCGCGGCGGTACGCCGATGGCCACGGCGAGCTTGTGCTGCGTGATGCCGAACCCGCGGATGAAGTCCTCCATGAGGATTTCCCCGGGTGGATCGGATCGATCACTTCCCGATCCCCGGTTGACGTGTCCGGCATCCTTCGCACCTCACTACTATGACCGATGCGGGTCACCCCTACGAATACCCGCGGGGTGCTATCGGATGGGCCCGCCGCCCGGGACACCGCGTGGAACCCGCTGTACCGGACGGGAGCGAAGTCGGCACCCCAGGCATGGTACCCGGCTAATTGGGAAGCGGGAATCGGGCGAGGACCCGGGCTGCCAGGTCCTCCGTCCGCCGCGCAATGTCATCGCCGGTCCAGGAGTCCCGGGCGGCCAGGTCGACATTCAGCGAGAGACCATTCCTATAGCCAATGTACCGCCCCTGACGGTCCTGCCGGTCCCGCTTCTCCGCGAAGGACTTGTTGCCGAGGCTGCTGTTGTACGCGGTTATGGTGAGATTACCCAGCCGGTGTCGGTGCTCTTCCTGCACCTGAGCGGCGCGCTCCGCGCCACCCAGCATCTCTCGCCACGCGGCCGGCAGGTTCTCCCCTTGCGGAAGGATGTGCTCGATGGTCCACACGAAGCGGTTCTTCTCCTGCCGCCACAGATCGACCCAGGTCTCCTTGGTCATCGCGTCCTCCGCCAACGTGGCCAGAACGAATCGCGCGATATCGGTGTTCTCGTCGTAGATGGGGCCGGAGAGCCGGTTGCGGAACTCGTCATCGGACGCCGATACCGCGGTCAGCTTCTCCCGGACGCGCTCGACTACCGCATGACCGCGAACACCGCGAAGCGAACCTATGATCGTCATGAACAGCTTGGCCAGCACATATGTGGGCGGCGCCCCGGTCAGGTTGCGACGCACGAAGAAACTAGTGAGGAGGTCAACGATCTCCTCGAGGTGGGCGTCGCTGAGCGCCAGCTCGTCCCGCATGGTCATGAGCCAGAGCAGGAGGACATAAGACGTTGCGCCCTGCGCGCGCATGAGGCGCTGAAAGGCTCGGTCCAATGTGGTCGGTTGATCGACCTCGGCCACGCAATTGATGCGGCCGTAAACCTGGCTGGCGGAAACGAGGGAGTCGACCACCTTCAGGACATCCGGTTCGAGAACCTTTTCGTACACCCGGATCAGATTGGACTTCGTGGCGATGGATGCGCCAGGCACATCCGGAAGGTCTGGCTTGAAGGCGTTGTAGTAATGCCGGAGGAACCGCTCGTGTGTGGAATAACTGTCACCCAGGTTGGTCAGCATCTCGTTCCAGCGCCCGAACGCCTCACTGACCTCCATAACCTCCTTCTTCTCAGAGACCGCCAGAAGGTGGTTCTTGATCAGGTCTACGGGCGATAGCGGCATTCCCCGGTTGTTGAGGGACTCGAAGAGCACGAAGGCGTCGGCGTGGCTGCCGACCTCGATTTTCACGATGACGGCCTGCAGTGCCGCCTTGTGCACCCGCAGCGCAGCCGACGTTTCATCCAGACCCTCCCCGGTTTCGCCGAGGTCCCGGATCGCCTGCCGGAAGTACTTGTAGCACTTCTTGATTTTTCGGCTGGGGTAGTACGGCTTCCATTCGCCCTTGACCGGCAGTCCGGCCTCCTCGAGCACCTTCAGGAAGTCGGAGAGGTTGTGCCCCTGCATCTGCGGAACCACCCTTGGTTGCCCGTCGGATCTGCGGACCAACTGGCGACTGAGGTTGTTAACGTCGGTCCGGGTATCCTCATCAAGCTCATCGAGGTGCTCCTTTAGCACCGCATAAACCGCCGCTAGGAGTAGCGTCAACGTCGTCAGCCGTTGCTGACCGTCGATTACCTCGAGCGTACTGCCCTGCAGGGCGTCGTCGGTCTGGTCGAGTGTGATAATCGTGCCGAGGAAGTGCTGACCCTCGGCGTCGACGAGGTCCTCGAACAGATCCTCCCAATGGGACTTACTCCAGGAGTATTCGCGCTGGTACGGCGGAATCTTGTAGAGGATGTTGCCCTCATGGCTAAAGAGGGCGTGCACATGATACTGGTTGGCGGACTTGATCATAGCTACGGCCATCCCTCTTCTCCGTACTGTTGCTATACATTGAATCTGAACTCGACGACGTCCCCGTCCCGCATGATGTAGTCCTTGCCCTCCTGGCGGACCTTGCCCCGGGACTTCGCCTCGGCCATGGAGCCGGCGTCGACGAGATCCTCGAAGGAGACGATCTCGGCCTTGATGAAGCCGCGCTCGAAGTCGGTGTGGATCACCCCGGCGGCCTGCGGGGCGGTGGCCCCGCGCGGGATGGTCCAGGCGCGGGCCTCCTTCGGCCCGGCGGTGAGGTAGGTCTGCAGCCCCAGGGTGCGGAAGCCCGCCCGGGCCAGGGAGTTCAGCCCCGGCTCGGCCTGGCCGATCTCGGCGAGCAGCTCATTGCGGGACTCCTCGTCGAGCTCCAGCAGGTCCGCCTCCGCCTTGGCGTCGAGGAAGACGCAGTCCGCCGGCTCCACCGCGCTGGCCAGCTCGGCGCGGGCGTCCTCGTCGCCGAGCACCTCCTCATCGGCGTTGAAGACGTAGAGGAAGGGCTTGGCGGTGAGCAGGTGCAGTTCGCGCAGCCCGGAGAGGTCGATGTCGTCCTGGGCGGCGAAGAGGGTGCGGCCCTCCTCCAGGATCCCCTGGGCGCGGCGGACGAGGTCCACCTGGGAGGAGACCGACTTGTCCCGCTTCGCCTCCTTCTCCAGCCGGGGCAGCGCCTTCTCGATGGTCTGCAGATCGGCGAGGATGAGCTCGGTCTCGATCACCCCGATATCGCTGGCCGGGTCCACCCGGCCGTCGACGTGCACCACGTCGTCATCGCCGAAGACCCGCACCACCTGGCAGATGGCGTCGGCCTCGCGGATGTTGGCGAGGAACTTGTTGCCCAGGCCCTCCCCCTCCGAGGCGCCCTTGACGATGCCGGCGATGTCCACGAAGGACACCGTGGCGGGCAGGATCCGCTCCGAGCCGAAGATCCCCGCGAGCGTCTCCAGCCGGGGGTCCGGCAGCTCGACCACGCCCACGTTGGGCTCGATGGTGGCGAAGGGGTAGTTCGCCGCCAGCACGTCATTGCGGGTCAGCGCGTTGAACAGGGTGGATTTGCCGACATTGGGCAGACCGACGATTCCAAGAGTTAGGCTCACGCCCACCCATCCTACGGGGCCGGCCGGGCCGGGCCGGCGGCCGGCTCCGGGATCCGGCCCCGCCGCGGCCGCGCCGGCGGCCCCCCGCAGCACCCCCGCCCGGCCGCCGGGGGCACGCGGCACCCGCAGCCGGGGGCACCCGGGGAAAATTCTTCCCGATCCGAAAAGCCACCGCTAACATCAGGGCCGCCCGGTCCGCCGGGCGGGGGCCGACCCCGCCGGCCGGACCATGTCCCGACTAACGGATCGGACCTGACACATGACCGCAGATTCCGCCGGCACCGCCGGCACCCCCCAGCGGCGGGAGGTGTTCTCCTCCCGCGCCGCCTTCCTCTTCGCCGCGATCGGCTCCGCGGTGGGCCTGGGGAACATCTGGCGCTTCCCCTACGTGGCCTACGAGTCCGGCGGCGGCGCCTTCCTCATCCCCTACATCGTCGCCCTGCTCACCGCGGGCATCCCCCTGCTCTTCCTCGACTACGCCCTCGGCCACCGCTTCCGCGGCTCCGCGCCGAAGACGTACCGCCGGATCAAGCCCTGGGCGGAGCCGGTGGGCTGGGTCCAGGTCGGGATCTCCTTCTTCATCACCGTGTACTACTCGGTGATCATCGCCTGGGCCGCCATCTACGCCTGGAAGTCCATCGGCAAGACCTGGGGCGATGACCCCAACGGGCACTTCTTCGGGGACTTCCTGCAGGCCGACACCGAGACCGTG
Organism: Corynebacterium sphenisci DSM 44792; assembly: GCF_001941505.1. Taxonomy (NCBI): domain Bacteria; kingdom Bacillati; phylum Actinomycetota; class Actinomycetes; order Mycobacteriales; family Corynebacteriaceae; genus Corynebacterium; species Corynebacterium sphenisci. The sequence continues at coordinate 1,914,092 of NZ_CP009248.1, forward strand.
ACCTCCCTGGACTTCGTCGGCCCGATCGCGATCGTGCTGCTGCTGGTCTGGGTGGCGGTGATCGCGGTGCTCGCGCTCGGCGTGGACAAGGGCATCGGCAAGGTGTCCAAGATGTTCATCCCGCTGCTCATCGTGCTGTTCATCGCGGTGGTCGCGTTCTCGCTGACCCTGGACGGCGCCGTGGACGGCCTGGACGCCTTCTTCACCCCGAACTGGTCGGCGCTGTCGGACTCCCAGGTGTGGATCGCCGCCTACGGGCAGATCTTCTTCTCCCTGTCCGTGGCCTTCGGCATCATGCTGACCTACTCCTCCTACCTGAAGCCGCGCACCAACCTCACCGGCACCGGCCTGGTCACCGCCTTCGCGAACTCCTCCTTCGAGGTCCTCGCCGGCATCGGCGTCTTCGCCACCCTGGGCTTCATGGCCGCCCAGACCGGGGAGCCCATCGGCGAGGTGGTCACCGGCGGCATCGGCCTGGCCTTCATCGCCTTCCCCACGGTCATCTCCCAGATGCCCGGGGTGGTGGGCAGCGTCTTCGGCGTGCTCTTCTTCGTCTCCCTCACCGTGGCCGGGTTCACCTCCCTGATGTCCCTGCTGGAGGTGGTGGTCTCCGCCGCCCAGGACAAGCTGGACCTGCCGCGGCGCACCGCGGTGCTGGGCATCGGCGGGGCGATGGCGGTCATCGCCATGATCCTCTTCCCCACCACCACCGGCCTGGTCACCCTGGACATCATGGACCGCTGGACCAACCAGATCGGCATCGTCGGCGTGGCCCTGGCCGCGATCATCGTGCTGGACTGGGTGCTGCGCCGCACCGACGAGTTCGGGATGCACCTCAACGCGGTGTCCTCCTTCAAGGTGGGCACCTGGTGGCGGGTGTGCGTGGCGAACATCACCCCGATCGTGCTGGGCTTCACCCTGCTGCAGGAGATCCTGGAGCGGATGCGGGAGCCCTACGAGGGCTACTCCGCCGCCCAGCTGGGCTGGTTCGGCTGGGGCGTGATCGCCGTCATCGTGGTCGGCGCGCTGATGATGACCGTCGCGCCCTGGCGCGGGGACCACTACCTGGACGGCCCGCCCGGCTCCGATTTCGGGGTGCGCCCGGCGCATAAGCTGGCGCTGCGCGCCCCGCAGCTGGCCGACCGGGACACCGCCGCCTCCGCGGAGGCCGCCGAGGCCCGGGCCGCCGCCGCGGCCGCGGAGACCACCGACTCCGGGAAGGAGGACTGACATGAGCGGAATCGCGATCGTGATGATGGCACTGTTCATCCTGATCATCTGGGGTGGCCTGGCGCTGGCCATCGCGCACCTCATGCGCCACCCCGACGAGAGCTCCGGGGAGCTGGGCACCACGCCGGAGCTCTCCGATGAGGCGCTCGCCGATCTCGAGCGGGCCTGAGCGCCCGCACCCGGCACCATCGCGGCCGTCGCCGCCGCGCCCCGGAACCGCCGTTCCCGGGGCGCCGGCGGCGGCGGCCGCCGCGCCTTCCCCGGCACCCGGGTTCACCTGAGGGCGCCCAGACTGCATAATGTCCCCGTGAGCGACAACGACAAGACCCCGGAGAACAACGGCGGCGACCCGGCCGAGCGCGACATCGTCGACCAGATCGCCGGTGCCAGCCGGCTGAGCGTCGAGGAGACCCTCGCCGTGCCCGGCGACGACCAGGCCCCGGCGGTGCACGCCCCCGCCGATGACGAGGCGATCGACGATCTCCTCGACGAGTCCGCGGACGAGACCATCGACCGCGCGGACGTGATCGGCGAGGGCGCCCGCTGGTTCGCCGCCTGGTGCCTGCGCTTCCTCATCGTCGCCGCGGCGCTCTACGTCGCCTGGCTGGGCCTGAGCAAGGTCTGGGGCGGGCTGCTGCCGGTGCTGCTGGCGCTCATCGTGTCCACGGTGCTGTGGCCGGTGGCGGCGACGCTGCGCAAGGCGAAGCTGCCCGCCTCCCTGGCCGCGATCGTGGCGCTGCTCGGCTCCATCGCCGTCGTCGGCGGGGTGTTCGCGCTGATGGCCCCGGTGATCCGCAGCCAGCTGCCCTCCCTGGTGCAGCAGTTCGACGAGGGCATCCGGCATCTGCAGGACACCCTGATGAAGCCGCCGTTCAACGTCAACGGCGAGCAGGTCTCCGAGGCCCTGGACCAGGCCACCAACTGGCTGCAGGAGCAGTCCGGGCAGATCGCCGGCACCGTGGTGCAGGGCGTCTCCGCGGTCGGCTCGGTGGCCATCACCCTCGGCGTCACCCTGGTGCTCACCTTCTTCTTCATCAAGGACGGGGACCGCTTCCTGCCCTGGATCCGGCGGATCACCGGCCGCCGGCTGGGCTGGCACCTCACCGAGGTGCTCTCCCGGTCCTGGAACACCCTGTCCGGGTTCATCCGCACCCAGGCGCTGGTCTCCCTCATCGACGCGGTGTTCATCGGCGGCGGGCTGTGGCTGCTCAACGTGCCGCTGGCCCTGGTGCTGGCGGTGATCACCTTCTTCGCCGGGTTCATCCCGATCGTCGGCGCGGTCAGCGCCGGCTTCATCGCGGTGGTCGTCGCCCTGGTCGCCAACGGGCTGTCCACCGCCATCTTCGCCCTGCTGCTCATCCTCGCGGTGCAGCAGATCGAGGGCAACATCCTCTCCCCGATGCTGCAGTCCAAGGCCATGGACCTGCATGCCGCGATCGTGCTGCTGGCGGTCACCGTCGGTGGCGGCATCTTCGGCATCATCGGCGCCTTCCTCGCCGTGCCGGTGGCCGCGGTGCTCGCCGTGTGGTTCCGCTACCTCGGCGATCTCACCGATCTGCGCACCGGGGTGAAGACCGCCAAGGACATCCAGTTCGCCACCGAGGCCGGCTCCATCTCCGGGATGCAGACCGAGGCGATGGGCCGGCTGATGCGCGACCGGCTGCTGCGCCACCACGGCGACCCGGCCGAGGAGGACGGGGAGGCCGGCGACGAGCCCCGGCCGCCGGCGGATTCCGCGGACACCGTGGCCCGCGCCCAGGGCATCGAGGAGCCGGAGACCCGCGGGTCCTCCTTCACCCGGCTGACCAAGATCGTGCGCCCGCCCTTCCGGCGCCGCTGACCCGTCCGCACCCCGACCCCGCGCCGCCGGGGCGCACCCGCCCCGGGCGCGCCCCGGCGGCGTCGCCGATCCCGGCGTCCTCGCCCCGCGACCGCCCGGGGTGCCCGCGCGACACCCAGACCCCGTGCGGTGCCCCGACCGGGCCCGGGGGGTCGGTAACATCCCTGGCGTGTCCGCCACCAACGCCGCCCCCGCACCGCCCCCGCCCGCCCAGGCGGGACCGCGGCGGCTGCCGCTGTGGGCCCCGGCGGCGCTGCTCCTGCTCGCCGCCGCGGCGGGCGTGGCGGTGTCCACGCCGACCGGCTCCCTCGGCTGGCCCTACCTGATCCTCTTCCTGCTCGCCGCACTCGCCGGGGTGGCCTGGGTGGATCCGCGCGGCCTGGTCGTCGCGGTCTCCCAGATCCCGGTGCTGTTCAGCCTGCTCACCCCGGTGACCGCCTGGTTCACCGCCTCCTTCGCCGACCCGGCGGTGGGCGGCGCCCTGGCGTCCACCCCCCGTAAGACCCGGCTCATCACCGCCGTCTACCCGGTGGTGCAGTTCTTCCCCTGGATGCTGGCCATGCTGGTGCTGTGCACCGCGGTGGGCATCTGGCGCTATCTGCGGATCCGCACCGAGAACAACCTCATCGCCCGCGCCGAGCGCAAGCGCGCCCGGGAGCGCCGCCGCGCCCAGGAGGGCAGCCGGGAGGCTGCCCGGGCCCGGCGCCGGATCGCCGAGCACGGCGCCGGCGGCGGCCGACCCCGCCCGGGCCGGGCCTCCGAGGTCGTCGCCGAGGCGGATCGCCGCCGACAGCCGCATGCCGCGCGCCGGCCCGATCCCGCCGCGGGCTCCCGTCCGGTGCGCGCCGGGGAGCGCCGCACCCGGGGCGCCGATCCGCGCGCGACCGGCCCCCGCCGGGTCGCCGCCGGGGATCCGCGCCGGATGCAGGGGCCGCGCCGGCCGGGTCCGCAGGACCCGCGCCGCGATCCCCGCGACCCGCGGGACCCCCGCGATCCGCGGCAGGGCCGCGGCGGCCGGGAGGCCCGGGTGCCCCGCGGGCCGATGGATCCGCGCGGCGGCCGCGGGGTCCGCGAACCCCGTCCCCAGCCGCAGCCGCAGCGCCGGGATCCCCGTGATCCGCGCGACCCGCGCGATCCGCGGGTTATCCGGGATCCCCGCGGGATCCGCGATCCCCGGGATCCGCGGGAGGTCCGGGACCCCAGGGGTCCCCGGGATCCGCGGCATGCCCGGGGCGGCCGGGATCCCCGCCTGGAGCGGGATCCCCGGCACGCCCGCACGGGGCGGGACCCCCGGCAGGAGCAGGATCCGCGCGGCCCGCGGCGGGTCGCAGATCCCCGGGATCCCCGGGACCCCCGCACCGCCCGGGATCCCCGGGACCCCCGCGCGGCCCGGGATCCATACCGGGGCGAGGGCCCGCACCCGCGCTACCGCGGTCGGCCGGGGGACGGCCCCCGGCACGGCGATCCCCGGTAGCGCCGGGGCGCCGGGCACCTACAATCGGCGGCGAACCGCGGCCGCCGGATCCGGCGGCCGCCCCGCCCCCGTCCCCAGGAGGTCGCCATGAACGCGCCCGCACCGCTCCGCCTGGCCGCCGGTCTCGCGGTCACCGCCGCCGAGGAGGCCTTCCGGCTGCCCTACCGGCTGCGCCGGGCGCCCGCCCGGGTGGCCGCCGCCCCCGGCGCGGTCGCCGACGCCGGCGCTAGCGCGGCGGGCCGGGCCGGCACCCGGGTGCTCGCCCGGGCGCTGCGGGTGCAGCAGAACCTCTCCGCGCTGGCCGCCAAGGGCGATGAGGCGCTGGCCGACCTCGTCGCCGACGACTCCGCCGCCGGGGCGGAGGCGGTCTTCGACGACGACCCCGGCGCCGGGGTGCGCGCCACCACCGCGGAGCAGACCGCCCTGGCGGTGGGCTACCCGGAGCTGGACGCCGATGGTCTGGAGGATCTGCTCCCCGAGCTGGACCGGGCGCGGATCGCCGCGCTGCTGGACTACGAGCTGGCGCACGGCGACCGGCCGGCCTTCACCACCCTGCTGGGCAACGCGCTGGCGCAGGCGGGGTCCTGATGGCCGGCAAACTGGAGACCTCCCCGGAGCGGCCGGTGTCGGTGCGCCGGGTCAACGAGCTGGTCGGCGGCTGGATCGAGCGGCTCGGCCCGATCTGGGTGGAGGGCGAGGTCGCCCAGCTGAACTCCAAGCCGAACTGGGCGCTGTCCTACGTCACCCTGCGCGACACCCAGGCCAACGCCTCGGTGCCGGTGACCTGCCGCACCTCCCTGCTGCGCGATGGCACGGTCACCGTGGGCAGCCAGGTGGTATTGCACGCCAAACCGGCGTTCTACCAGGCCCGGGGCAGCTTCTCGCTGATGGCCGCGGAATTCCGCCCGGTCGGCGAGGGCGAGCTGCTGGCCCGGATCGAGCGGCTCAAGCAGGCCCTGGCCGCCGAGGGCCTGTTCGATCCGCGGCTGAAGCGCACCCCGCCCTTCCTGCCGCGGCGGGTGGGCCTCATCACCGGCCGCGGCTCGGACGCGGAGCGCGATGTGCTGAACATCGCCCGGGAGCGCTGGCCGGAGGTCGACGTGGCGGTGCGCAACACCGCGGTGCAGGGCGCCCGGGCGGTGCCGGAGATCCTCGCCGCCCTCGCGGAGCTGGACGCCGAGGAGGCCGTGGAGGTGATCATCATCGCCCGCGGCGGCGGCTCGGTGCAGGATCTGCTGCCCTTCTCGGAGGAGACCCTGGTGCGCGCGGTGAGCCGGGCGCGCACCCCGGTGGTCTCCGCGATCGGGCACGCCATGGACACCCCGCTGCTGGACAACGTCGCCGACGTGCGCGCGGCCACGCCCACCGACGCCGCCAAGCGGGTGGTGCCGGACGTGGTGGAGGAGCGCCGCCGGATCGCCGAGGCCCGGGCGCGCACCGCCGATGCGCTGCGCCGCTGGGTGCAGCGCGAGGAGCAGGCCCTGGCGCAGCTGCGCAGCCGGCCGGCGCTGGCGGATCCGCTGCTCGCGGTCACCCGGCGGGCCGAGGAGCTCGACGCCGCCCGGCTGCGGCTGCGCCGCGGCGTCGCCGCGGTGCTGGAGCGCCAGGAGGCGGCGGTGGCGGGGCTGCGCGGGAAGATCTCGGCGCTGGGCCCGGCGGCGACCCTGGCCCGCGGCTACGCGGTGGTGCAGGTGCAGCCCCGGGACGGCTCCGGCGACCAGGTGGTGACCACGATCGGGCAGGCCCCGCCGGGCTCCCAGCTGCGGATCCGGGTCACCGACGGGGCGGTGACCGCCGCGGCGATGGGGGTGCGGCCCGCGGACTAGGGCCGCGGGGCCCGCCGCCGCCGGCGGCGGGGACGGATACGGTGCAGTAACGAGCGGCCGGGGCGAGGCGCCCCGGGGAAGGACGGGAGAGGATGAGCCGGGAGACCATCGGCGCGGGCACCGGGCAGGACGCGCAGCGTCCGCCGGTGGAGCAGCTCAGCTACGAGCAGGCCCGCGATGAGCTGATCGAGACGGTGAAGCTGCTGGAGCTGGGCCAGATGGGCCTGGACGAGTCGCTGGCGCTGTGGGAGCGCGGGGAGGCGCTGGCCCGGGCCTGCGAGGAGCGCCTCGCCGGGGCCCGGGAGCGGGTGGCCGAGGCCCTGGGCGAGGGGGCGGATACCGCCGAGGGGGCCGGCTACCAGGGCCCGACCCGCAGCGGCTAGCCGGCGGGCGCGGCCACCGGCTGCGCCGCCGCGGCGGCCTCGGCGAGGGTGCGGTACTCCGCCTCCGCCGCGGAGCCCTGGATCTCCAGGCGCAGCTCGCCGGCGTCGGCGGTCCAGGTGGTGCGGGTGTCGGCGTCCGCACCCTCGGCGACCCGCCAGGACAGCCCCCCGGCCTTGCGCTCCCCGGAGCCGATCCGGGGCGGCTCGGGTTCGGGCAGCGCATCGGCCGGCGCATCGGTCTGCAGCAGCTGCACGTAGTCCCCGGCACCGGTGACGTAGCCCAGGATGGTGGCCTGGTGGCCGGCGACCACCCCGGCCCGGGCGGAGTTGACCGTCCAGTCCGCGGGCAGCTCGGGGGCGCGCACCGGGAAGGGCACCCGGGAGGCCTCCTGGCGCAGGAAGGTCTCCGCGTCCACCTCGTGCACCGGGCCGTTCTCCGGTCGGCCCGGGTTGAAGCTGCACAGGCCGGTGAAGCCGACGAAGACGAGCATGAGCACGGCCATCGCGACGAGGCTGAGGACCATGTCGCGGCCGTCCTGCAGGATTCTGGGCTTGTCCGAACTCACGCCGCCAGTATGCCAGGCCAGCGGCGATGCACCCGGCCACCCCCGAGAGTGTGGACCGGCCCACCCCCGGGGCGGGCGAAAGGTGGAACACTGGGGGGTGCGTCCGTGTGCGTGCCGGCACCCGTCGGGCACCCCCGCGGGGGAGTCCGGCGCGCCCGCCGGGCCCGCCCGGACGGCGCATGACACACCGGGACCGCGGTCCCGCCCTCGAAGCTCAGGAGGCTCCCCCAGATGAACGCCAAGCACCCCCAGGCACCCGACCGCAACCTCGCCATGGAGCTGGTCCGAGTCACCGAATCGGCGGCGCTGGCCGCGGGCCGGTGGGTCGGCCGGGGGTTGAAGAACGAGGGCGACGGGGCCGCCGTCGACGCCATGCGCCAGCTCATCAACACCGTGCAGATGAACGGCGTGGTGGTCATCGGCGAGGGCGAGAAGGACGAGGCCCCGATGCTGTTCAACGGCGAGGAGGTCGGCACCGGGGAGGGCCCGGCGGTGGATATCGCGGTGGACCCGATCGACGGCACCACCCTGATGGCCGAGGGCCGGCCGAACGCCATCTCGGTGCTCGCCGCCGCCGAGCGCGGCACCATGTACGACCCCTCGGCGGTGTTCTACATGGACAAGATCGCGGTCGGCCCCTCCGCCCGCGGGGTGGTGGACATCGAGGCCCCGGTGGCGCACAACATCAACGCGGTGGCGAAGAAGAAGGGCATCCTGCCCGAGGACGTCACCGTGGTGGTGCTGGACCGGCCCCGGCATGCGGAGATGATCCGCGAGATCCGGGTCACCGGGGCGAAGGTGCGGCTCATCGGCGACGGCGACGTCGCCGGCGCGGTCGCCGCCGCCCAGGACACCAACTCCATCGACATCATGATGGGCATCGGCGGCACCCCGGAGGGCGTCATCACCGCCTGCGCGATGAAGTGCATGGGCGGTGAGCTGCAGGGCAAGCTGCACCCCAAGGACGAGGCGGAGGCCAACGCCGCCCGGGAGGCCGGGCTGGACCTGGACGCCATCCTCACCACCGATGACCTGGTGCGCAGCGACAACTGCTATTTCGTGGCCACCGGCGTGACCAACGGCGACATGCTGCGCGGGGTGGCCTACCGCGGCACCGGCGCCTGGACCCGCTCCATCGTGATGCGCTCCAAGTCCGGCACGATCCGCTCCATCGAGGCCTTCCACTCCATGGAGAAGCTCCGCGAGTTCGCCACCATCGACTACGGCGAGCCGATGAAGGAGCGCTGAGCCCCCGATCCCGGCACCGACCATCCGACCCCGCGCCGCCGCGGCCCACCCCCGCGGCGGCGTTGGGGGATACTGGGTACCGGGGCTCGCCGGCGGCGGCCGCGGCGGCCGACGGCGCACCCCGGCCGAACCCGGCTGATTTCCACCCGACGAAAGAGAAGACGCATGACCGAGCAGCAGTACCGCATCGAGCACGACACCATGGGCGAGGTCAAGGTCCCCGCCGAGGCCCTGTGGCGCGCCCAGACCCAGCGCGCGGTGGAGAACTTCCCGATCTCCGGCCGCCCCCTGGAGTCCGCCCAGATCCGCGCCATGGGCCTGCTCAAGGCCGCCTGCGCCCAGGTGAACAAGGACAAGGGCCTGCTCCCGGCGGAGCAGGCCGACGCGATCATCGCCGCGGCGAAGGAGATCGCCGAGGGCGCCCATGACGCCGAGTTCCCGATCGACGTGTTCCAGACCGGCTCCGGCACCTCCTCGAACATGAACACCAACGAGGTCATCGCCTCGATCGCGAAGAACGCCGGGGTGGAGGTGCACCCCAACGACCACGTGAACATGGGGCAGTCCTCCAACGACACCTTCCCCACCGCCACCCACGTCGCCGCCACCGAGGCCGCGGTCACCGACCTGGTGCCCGGGCTGAAGGTGCTGCACGCCTCCCTGGCGAAGAAGGCCGCCGAGTGGGAGACCGTGGTCAAGTCCGGCCGCACCCACCTGATGGACGCGGTCCCGGTGACCCTGGGCCAGGAGTTCGCCGGCTACGCCCGCCAGATCGAGGCCGGCATCGAGCGGGTGGAGGCCACCCTGCCGCGGCTGGGCGAGCTGCCGATCGGCGGCACCGCCGTGGGCACCGGGCTGAACACCCCCGCCGATTTCGGCGCCCTGGTCACCGAGGAGCTGAAGAAGCTCACCGGGGTCGAGCAGCTCGCCGAGGCGCGGAACCACTTCGAGGCGCAGGCCAACCGGGATGCCCTGGTGGAGTTCTCCGGGGCGATGCGCACCATCGCGGTGTCCCTGAACAAGATCGCCAACGACATCCGCTGGATGGGCTCCGGCCCGCTGACCGGGCTCGGCGAGATCCACCTGCCGGATCTGCAGCCGGGTTCGTCGATCATGCCGGGCAAGGTCAACCCGGTGCTGTGCGAGACCGCCACCCAGGTCGCCGCCCAGGTGATCGGTAATGACGCCGCGGTGGCCTTCGCCGGCGCCGGCGGCGCCTTCGAGCTCAACGTGTTCATCCCGGTGATGGCCCGCAACGTGCTGGAGTCCGCCCGGCTGCTGGCGAACACCTCCCGGGTGTTCGCGGAGAAGCTGGTCGACGGGATCGAGCCGAACGTGGAGCGGATGCGCACCCTGGCGGAGTCCTCGCCCTCCATCGTCACCCCGCTGAACTCGGCGATCGGCTACGAGAACGCCGCGAAGGTGGCGAAGACGGCGCTGAAGGAGGGCAAGACCATCCGGCAGACCGTGATCGACATGGGCTTCGTCGACGGCGAGACCCTCACCGAGGAGGAGCTGGACCGCCGCCTCGACGTGCTGGCCATGGCCAACACCGACCGCGACTGACCCTCCCCCTCCCCCGCCCGCCCGGCGCCGGCCCATCCGCAGGATCGCGGATGCGCCGGCGCCGCGGCGCTTCCCGGGGCCGCCCCGCCCCCGCCGGGCTCCCCCGCCCGGCCCCGGGCGGCGCCGGCGCCGAACCCCCGGCGGGACGCCCGCCCCGCATCCGACCCCGATTCCCCAGGAGCATCCGATGAGCGCCCGATTCGTCCAGCAGCTGCCGCACCGCCGCGAGCGGGTGGCCGACTGGTTCGCCCGCCCCGGGGCGGTGACCCGGCTCACCCCGGGCGCGGCCCCGCTGACCCCGCGCGCCGCCGCGGCGGATCTCGCCGCCGGGGAGACCGTCTTCGCCATGCCGGTGGGCCTGTCCTGGCGGGCCCGGCATGATCCGGCGGCCTTCATCCCCGGCCGCCGCTTCGCCGATGAGGTGGTCAACGCGCCCTGGCGGGCGCTCACCGGCTGGCGGCACGTGCACGAGCTCGCCGACTCCCGCGGCCCCGGGGGCGCCGGCACCGTGGTCGTGGACCGGATCCGCGCCCGGGTGCCGGCGGCGGCGCTGCACGGGCTCTTCGCCTTCCGGCACACCACCCTGGCCGGGGATCTCGCCGCCGCGGACCGGCTCGCCGGGGTGCTCGGCATCGGCGCCGGGGTGGGCCGGGAGCCCGGGGAGCGGCTGCCGCGGCTGACCATCGCGGTCACCGGGGCCTCCGGGACGGTGGGCACGGCGCTCGTCGCGCTGCTGGGCACCGCCGGCCACGAGGTGATCCGGCTGGTGCGCGGCGCGGCGGCCGGGCCGGGTGAGCGGCGCTGGGATCCGGAGGCGCCGGCGGCGGACCTGCTCGAGGGCGTCGACGCCCTGGTGCACCTGGCCGGGGCGCCGATCGCCGGCCGGTTCACCGAGGCGCACCTCGCCGCGGTGCGCGACTCCCGGGTGGGACCGACCCGGCGGCTGGCCGAGGCGGTCGCCGCGGCGGGCACCCCGGTGGTGGTCTCCGCCTCCGCGGTGGGCTACTACGGCGCCGACCGCGGCGGGGAGATCCTCGACGAGGACGCCGCGGCGGGGCCGCGCACCGAGGCGCTGGCCGGCATCGTCGCCGACTGGGAGGACGCCTGGGCCCCGGCCCGCGCCGCCGGGGCGCGGGTGGCGCTGCTGCGCACCGGGCTGGTGCTCGCCGGCGGGGGCGGGCTGCTGCCGCCCCTGGCCGGGCTCACCCGGGCCTGCCTGGGCGGCCGGCTGGGCTCCGGGCGGCAGTGGTTCCCCTGGATCGCCCTGGACGATCTGGTGGACCTCTACCACCGGGCGGCGCTGGATCCGGCGCTGGCCGGCCCGGTCAACGCGGTCGCCCCGGGCGGGGTGGACAATGCCGCGTTCACCCGGACCCTCGCGGAGGTGCTGCGCCGCCCGGTGGGCCCGCCGGTGCCCGCCGCCGGCCCGGCGCTGCTGCTGGGCCGCCGCGGGGCCGCGGAGCTGGCCCTGGCCGATCAGCCGGCGGTGCCGGCCCGGCTGGTGTCGATGGGGCACGTGTTCCGCCATCCGGGCCTGGCCGGGGCGCTGCGCCATGAACTGCTCCGGCCCGCCCCCGAACGGGGTTGAGCCGGGCGTCCGACGTACCGGGATGAGGCCCCTTCACCCGGTATGACCTGGATGGTTGCCGCAATCTTGCACCTGGTGTAACTTTGCACCCCGTGAACGAATCAAGCCAATGCGGCCGCCCCTGCGGCCGCCGCGAGCACAACCGGAGGCGCACCCGGCGCGGGATCGAGGATGCCGCGCTGGAGCTGATGGCCGCACGCGGCTTCGACGCGGTCACCGTCGAGGACGTCTGCGCCGCCGCGGAGGTCAGCCGGCGCACCTTCTTCAACTACTTCGAGTCCAAGGACGAGGTGGTCCTCGGCCGGGGGCTGCTCACCTTCGACGAGGCCGATGCGGAGCGCTTCCGCGCCGCCGGGCACGCCGACCCGCTGCGGGCGTTGCTGGGCATCGTCGAGGACGCGCTCACCGGCCCCCCGGACAGCGATGACGATCTCGCCGATCCGGTGGCCCGGCACCGCCGGCTGCACGGGCTGCGCCGCCGGATCATCGACTCCGATCCCCGGCTGCTCGGCCTGGCGATCGCCGCCCAGGCGGACGTCTTCCAGCGGATCACCGCCATGCTCGAGCAGGTGCACACCGCCGACCCGGCCACCCGCCGGGCCCCCGGCATCCCCGCCGCGGAGGAGGCCGCGCTCGGCGCGGCGCTCATCCGCGAGGCCATGTGGATGGCCACCATCCGACCCGGCCCACGCGCCGCCGCCGGGGATCACCCGCTCCTCGACGCCGCCCGCACCATCACCCGATTCACCCAGGAGATCCCGTGGTAGACCAAGCCTCCCCCGCCGGCCGCCCGGCCGGCCCCGCCCAGCCCCCGGCCACCCCGGCCGCCGGCGCCCGCCCCGCCGGCCGCCCGGACCGGGCCACCCGCCGCGCCGCCGAGGTGGTCGGCCGCCAGCGCGCCCTGGTGCTCACCTCGCTGATGACCGCGATGCTGATGAGCTCCCTGGGCCAGATGATCTTCTCCACCGCGCTGCCCACCATCGTCGGCGATCTCGGCGGGGTGGACCACATGTCCTGGGTGATCACCGCCTTCCTGCTCATGCAGACCATCGCGCTGCCGGTGGTCGGCAAACTCGGCGACATGTACGGCCGGAAGCTGTTCTTCCTCGCCGGGATCACCGCCTTCATCGCCGGGTCGGTGATCGGCGCGCTGGCCGGGTCCATGATGCTGCTGATCCTGGCCCGGGCGGTGCAGGGCCTGGCCGGCGGCACCATGATGGTCTCCTCCCAGGCGATCATGGCCGAGGTGATCCCGGCCCGGGAGCGCGGCAAGTACATGGGCATCATCGGCGCCGTGTTCGGGCTGAGCTCGGTGCTCGGCCCGGTGCTCGGCGGCTGGTTCACCGACGGCCCCGGCTGGCGCTGGGGGCTGTGGATGAACGTGCCGCTGGGGCTCATCGCCCTGGCCACCGCCGCGCGCTACCTGCGGCTGCCCACCCGCACCCCGGTCGGCCGCTTCGACTGGCCGGGCACCGCGCTGCTGGCCACCGCCGCGGCCACGCTCATCCTCACCACCACCTGGGGCGGCACCCAGTACGCCTGGACCGACCCGATGATCCTGGCCCTGATCGCGGTGTCCGTGGCCTCCTGGGCCGGTTTCGTCGCCGTGGAGCGCCGGGCGGCGAACCCGGTGGTGCCGATGCACCTGTTCGCCAACCGCAATTTCAGCCTCACCACCGCCGCGGGCCTGGCCCTGGGCATCGGCATGTTCGGCACCATGGCCTACCTGCCCACCTACCTGCAGATGGTGCACGAGCTCAGCCCCACCGCGGCCGGGCTGATGATGATCCCGATGATGGTGGGCATGCTCGGCACCTCCATCGGCATCGGGGCGGTGGTGAGCGCCACCGGCCGCTACAAGTGGTACCCGGTGGCCGGGATGGCGATCATGGGCGTGGCGCTGCTGCTGATGTCCCGGATGAGCACGGACACCTCCCTGCCGGTGGTCGGCGCGGAGCTGTTCCTCATGGGCTTCGGCCTGGGCATGGGCATGCAGGTGCTGGTGCTGGTGGTGCAGAACTCCTTCCCGGTGGCCATGGTGGGCACCGCCACCGCGGCGAACAACTTCTTCCGCCAGATCGGCGGGGCGGTGGGCTCGGCGGTGGTGGGCACCATCTTCATCCACAATCTGCGGGATCTCATGGCCGAGCGGCTGCCCGCGGCGGTGGCCGCCTCCGGGGAGGCCGGCCGGGCCGCCGGGGCGGCCTTCACCGGCGGCGACGCCGCGGCGCATCTGAGCCCCTCGGTGCTCGCCGGGCTGCCCGCGCCGATGCACGAGGCGATCCTGGGCAGCTACAACGACGCGCTCACCCCGGTGCTGGCGATGCTGGTGCCGCTGATGGTGCTGGCCACGCTGCTGCTGGTGGGCATCCGGGAGGAGAAGCTCAAGGACACCGTGGAGTAGCCCGCCGGGGCCCGGATCCGCGAGGACCCCGCGACCGGATCGGTCGCGGGGTCGCGGTGGCTTGCGGGCGCCCCGGGCGGGGCGGGGATCAGGCGCCGACCTGGCGTTCGGCGGAGTCGAGCTTCTCCAGCAGCGGGCGCACCGGGTCGCCGGCCTCCTCGGCCTCGCGCAGGGCGCGCTTCTCGGCGCGCTCCTCCGGCTTCTCCAGCAGCTTCTCCAGGATGATGATGTCCCGCCACTGGCCGGCCATCGGCCCGTAGGTCATCTTCGCCATGTGGTGGTAGACGCCGACCTCCCGGAAGCCGAGCTTGCGGTGCAGCTTCAGCGAGCCGACGTTCTCCGGGAACACCCAGGAGTGGATGGACCAGCAGCCGGCCTCGGTGGCGGCGTCCATCAGGGTGGACAGCAGCGCCCCGGCCAGCCCGCGGCCCTGGCCGTCGGGGTGCACGTAGATGGAGTCCTCGATCACCCCGCGCAGGATGTGCCGCTTGGACACCTGGGAGGCCGAGGCCCAGGCCAGGATCCTGGCCGGGTCCTCCTCGGCGACCGCGACGAAGCACAGGTCGAGCCGTTTGAGCCGCGCGAATTCGGGCCAGTCGGGCGCCTCATGCTCCCAGGAGGCGTGCCCGGTGTCCAGGCCGATCTCGTAGATCTCCTGGACCTGCGGGTAGTCGCCCTCGGTCATGGGCCGGATCTCGAATCCGGGCTTCGTGTCTGCCATGGGTTCCAGTCTTAATGCACGAGCCCCCGGGCCGTCCAACGGTCCGGGGGCTTTTCGCGGGTCCGAAGAATCAGTCCTCGGGGGTGGCGCCGATCTCGGTGGTCGGGCCGAACTCGCCGTCCTCGCCGACGGTCCAGGTCATGGAGCCGTTCTCGAAGTAGGAGATCCAGCCGCCCTCGATCTCGGCCTCGTCGCGAATGGGCAGGCCCAGCTCGGACTCGGCGCCGCCGTCGGCAAGCCAGGTCTCCAGGATCTTGCCCTGGATGAGCACCGCGCCATTGTCCGGGGTGTCGTAGATGCGGGCGTTGTCGAAGACGGCGACGGTGACGCCGTTGTCCTCGGTGACCTCGCCGAGGGCGCCGAGGGCGTCCGCGCCGCCGAGCTCCTCGTACTTGTCGGCGATCCCGGCGGGCACCTCGGTGCCGTCGATCTCGCCGGTGCCGGAGATGGCGTCCCCGGCCTTGTCGGCGGCATCGCCCGCGGCGTCGCCGGCCTTGTCGGCGGCGTCGCCGACGGCGTTGGTGGCGTCGGCGGCGGCGTTACCGGCCTTGTCCTTCGCCGCGTCGACGTCCTCGGTGGAGCAGGCCGCGGAGCCGAGCACGAGGCCGGCGCCGAGCACGACGGCGGTGAGGGAGCGGGTGATAGTGGAACGCATGGATGCCTCCGATAATGATTGGGTTAAATTAAATCTGCTCCCCCAGCATGCATGACCGGGCGAACCCCCGCAACCCGGGAACATATCAATCGGATAACGCAGAACTGTCGTATCCGGTCCCCGAAATCCGCCGAAGGCCCAGCCCGGGGCGGTTACCGCCGCCGCCGGCGGCGACCCGCCCGGGAGCCGCCGGATTTCCCGCGGCCCCGCCCGGATCCGGCGCCGGCGCCGGCTCCACGACCGCCCCGGCCGGCCCGGCCGGCGCCCGCCCCGCGGCCACCGCTGCCCGCGCGGGCCGGGGCCGCGTCCTCCCGCCGCGCCCCGGTGCCGCGGGAGGACCCGGCCCGGCGGCCGCGCACCACCCCGGCGAACTCCTGGGCCGCCGGCCCGTCCAGCTCCCTCGGCCAGATGAGCCAGATCCAGGTGCCGGGCGGCTCCGCCTCCCCCGCGGCATCGGCGCCGTCCGGGCCGGCACCGGCCTCGGCCAGCGGCCGTTCCACCACCCCTCGCCCGCCGAGGGCGCGCAGCAGCGGCCGCGGGGCGCGCACCACCCCGGCGCCGGCGGCCGCGGCCGGCAGCATCCGCCGCAGCAGCTCCGGGTCGGCGGTGTCCGCCAGCAGCGTCTCCCCCGCGAGATCCGCCTCCGCCACCGGCTCATCGGCGCCGAGCAGCGCGATCAGGTGCTCCCGGCCGGCGGCGACCCCGGGGGCCTCCCGGTAGAGCCGGATCCGGTGCAGCCCCGGGTCCGCCCCGGGATCCCGGGCCAGGGCCATATCCGCCTCCCCGGCGGCGAGCCGGGCGGCCGGATCATCGGCCGGCAGCTCCACCAGCTCCCCGCCGGTGCGCTCCCGCCAGCGGCGGAACCACTTCCCGGGGCTGGTGCCGGCGGCGAAGGCGATCCGCAGCCGGGGTGCGGCGGCGGGGTCGGCGGGGGCGTCCATGGGCCCCGATGCTACCGCGCGGGACCGCCCGGGCGGGCTGCTAGCGTGGCGCCCATGAAGCCACTGACCGCGGCCAAGAAACTGGGCGTGCACCTGCCCGCCACCCCGGAGGAGTTCCGCGCCGGGGAGGTGAGCCACGAGCGGCTGCGCGCACTGCAGTCCGATCCGCCGGAGTGGCTGCGCGAGCTGCGCCGCACCGGACCGCATCCCCGACCCGAGGTCGCCCGCCGGCTGGGCGTCACCATCGCCGCGCTGAAGCGCAATGACATGGACCTGCCGCTGACCACCGAGGAGATCCGGGCGCTGCTCGCCGATCCCCCGGAGTGGCTGCGCGAGGCCCGGGCGGGGCTGGCCCGGCGCCGCGAGGAGGACGCCCGGGCGCGGGCCCGCCGGGAGGGGCGCGCCGCGAGGGCCGCCCGGGACGGCGACGGGGGGCCGCGGCGATGATGCTCGACCATGACGTGCACGGCCGGCTCGGCCAGCCCGCGGTGCTGCTGCTGGGCTCCCTCGGCGCGGATCGGCGGATGTGGGATCCGCAGGTGCGCGCCCTGGCCGGCCGGTGGCGGGTGATCACCGCGGACCTGCGCGGCCACGGCCGCTCCCCGGCCCCCGGCGGGCCGTACCGGATGGCGGAGCTGGCCGAGGACGTGCTCGACGTCCTCGGCGCGGTCAACGAGCGCCGGGTGCACCTGGTGGGGCTGTCCCTGGGCGGGGCGGTGGCGCAGACCCTGGCGCTGGCGCGCCCGGAGCTGGTGGCCTCGCTGACCCTGGTGTCCACCGCCGCGAGGTTCGGCACCCCGGAGACCTGGCGGGGCAAATCCGAGCTGGTCGCCGCGCGCGGCACCGCGGCGCTGGCCGATGCCGTGGTGGGCAACTGGTTCACCGACGACTGCCGCCGGATGCGCCCGGAGCTGCCGCGGCGCTTCGCCGAGGGCATCCGGGCCACCCCGGACGCCGGATACGCGGGCTGCTGCGGGGCGCTGGCCGGGTTCGACTCCCGGGAGGCGCTGGCCGGGCTGGCGCCCCGGCTGGCCCGGCGCACCCTGGTCATCGCCGGGGAGCAGGACACCTCCACCCCGCTGCCGGTGGTGCGCGATCTGCATGGGCGGATCCCCGGTTCCGCGATGATCACCGTCTCCCCGGCCAAGCACCTGCTCACCGCGGAGCGCCCGGAGCTGGTGAACCCGATCCTGGCCGGCTGGTTCGCCGGCGGCTGAGCGCCGCGCCGGCCCGACGACGACTGAGGCGGCACCCCGGGGGACCCGGGGCACCGCCTCATTCGCGTGTGCAATTGGAGGTTGCCGTGACTGCGTGGCAGTTGAACCACTGACCACACAATAGACCCGTGACCTGGGGTGCGGTCAATAACGTCATGCGAATCTGCGCTATTTCACCCCCGGTGCGGCCATGCCCGGACCGGCCGGCGCACCCCGCCGGATCCCGCGTTCACCCAGCGCAGCCTATCTTTTTGGATAAGTGTTGCCTTACCTTCGGCGTCGCCGCCGGCTACCCCCGATCCGGCCGCCGGCCACCCCCGCCCCGGCCGCCGCGGCGCCCGCGCCGGTCGCCGCCGTACCCCGGGACGGCCCCGTGGCGGGGCCCCGGCGGGGCGCGCACCGGCGGTGACGCGGCCCCGGCCGGACCGGGCCGGGCGGGGCGGTGCGGCGGGCCGCCGGCGGCGGGGGCCCACGACGGGGGTTCGGAATTCACCGGGATTGGTGTCCGGGGTCACATATGAGGGCATAATGGTTGGCAGACCAGCTGCGTGATGCCGAGCGCATTCGCCGCACCCTACGAAGGAGATCACATGAAGGACTTCCTGCCCCGCACCCACTTCGAGGAAGAGCACGAGATGTTCCGCGACATGGTGCGCGGCTTCGTCGAGAAGGAGATCACCCCCAATGTCGAGAAGTGGCATGAGCAGGGCATGCCCGACCGGGAGATCTTCAAGAAGGCCGGCGAGCTCGGCCTGATCGGCATGTCCACCCCGGCCGAGTACGGCGGCGGCGGCGAGGCCGACTTCCGCTACAACCAGGTGCTCAACGAGGAGCTGGCCAACTCCGACTGCGGTTCCATCGTGGTGAGCTTCGGCACCCTCAACGACCTGGTGGCCCCCTACCTGGCCAAGTTCGGCTCCGAGGAGCTGAAGCAGAAGTACCTGGCGGGCATGAACGCCGGCGAGCTGATCGGCTGCCTGGCGATGACCGAGCCGGGCGCCGGCTCCGACCTGGCCGGGATGCGCACCTTCGCCCGGAAGGACGGCGACGACTGGATCCTCAACGGCTCCAAGACCTTCATCTCCAACGGCATGCTCTCCGACTTCGCCCTGGTCGCCGCGATCACCGACCCCGCCAAGGGCCGCGCCGGGGTGTCCATGTTCGTGGTGGACTCCGATCTGGAGGGCTACACCAAGAACGGCCCGCTGAAGAAGGTCGGCCTGAAGGCCCAGGACACCGCCGAGCTGCACTTCGACAATGTCCGGGTGCCCGGCGCGAACCTGCTCGGCGAGGAGGGCGCCGCCTTCGGCTACCTGCGCACCAACCTCGCCCATGAGCGGCTCACCCTCGCGGTGGGCTCGGTGGCCACCTCCCGGCGCGCCTGGACCCTGGCCTACAACTACGCCCAGGAGCGGGAGACCTTCGGCCGCCCGATCATCCAGCACCAGGTGCACGGCCACTACCTGGCCGACATCGCCACCCGGATCACCGCGCTGCAGGCCTTCGTGGACCAGGCGGTGATGGCGCACAACGCCGGCAAGCTCGACGAGATCGGCGCCTCGATGGCGAAGTTCTGGACCACCGAGGAGCAGCAGGACATCGTCACCCGCTGCCTGCAGATGTTCGGCGGCTACGGCTTCATGATGGAGTACCCGATCTCCACGCACTACCTCGACACCAAGGTGCAGACCATCTACGGCGGCACCAACGAGATCATGAAGGAGATCATCTCCCGGCGGATCGCCAAGGGCGGCTACGCCTAAGCCCCCCTCCCCCGCGCGCCCATCCGGCCGCCGCCCCGCATCCGGGGCGGCGGCCGGCGCCGTCCCCGGTCCCGGATGCGGCCGGGTCAGCCGCGGATCCGGGTCACGCTGCGGATGAGGCCGAGACCGCCGATGGACACCTCCACCGCATCGCCCTCGCCGAGGTAGCGGCGCGGCTGGCGGGCGTGGCCCACCCCCTCCGGGGTGCCGGTGGCGATGACGTCGCCGGGGCGCAGCGGCAGGAAGGAGGCGACGAAGGCGACCAGCGCCGCCGGGTCGTGCACCAGGTCCGAGGTGGGCGCGTCCTGCATCACCGCCCCGTTGAGCCGGGTCACCAGCCGCGGCCCCGGCGCCCAGTCCCCGGCGGTGGTCAGCCAGGGCCCGAGCCCGGAGGAGGCGGCGAGGTTCTTGCCCTGCAGCCACTGCAGGGTGCGGTACTGCATGCCCCGGCTGGTGTAGTCGTTGAACACCGCGTAGCCGGCGATGGCGGCCTCCGCGGCCGCGCGGTCCAGCCGGGCCGGCCCGGCGGTGCCCGCGCCGACGATGACCGCGAGCTCCCCCTCGAAGTCGAGGGTGCCGGCATTGGCCGCCGGCACCGCGACCTCGTCGAAGGGCCCGGCGAGGGCGTCGGTGAATTTGCCGAACAGGGTGGGCGTCTCCGGGGGCTCGTGGCCCATCTCGCGGATGTGCCGGGCGTAGTTCAGCCCGGTGCACAGGATCTTCGGCGGGGCCGGGATCACCGGGGCGAGCCGGTCGGCGGGGAACTCCAGGAGCGGTCCGCCGGCCCGCCCGGCGCGCTCGCGCCACCCCGGGTCGGCGAGCAGCGCCCCGACATCGGCGGCGCCGTCGACGGGGTGCCCGGCGAGCATCCCCCCGGATTCGGCGCCGGCGGCGAGCCAGGCCTCGGCGGCGGCGTCGTCGAGGCGCACCGCGGCGGTGCCGGGGTGGTCGGGGCGGGGGTCGGGCAGTCGGAGGGTGGCCAGGCGCATCGGGGTCTCCTGCGGGGCGGGTGCGGCGGGGGTGGGGCGGGTCCGGCCTAGCGGCCGGTGAAGCGGGGCGCGCGGCGGGCGTGGAAGGCGGCGACGGCCTCCCGGTGATCGGCGCTGTCGGAGAGCCGCACCTGGGCGGCGGCCTCCCGCTCGGCGATCTCGGCCACCGCGCGCGGATCGCGCACCAGGGCCTTGATCTCCCGGTAGGAGCGGGTCGGCCCGGCGGCCAGGCGCCGCGCCAGCGCCCGGGCGGCGGCGTCGGCGTCCGGGCCCTCGGCGACCTCGGTGACCAGGCCGAGCTCCAGGGCCCGGGCCGCCGGGATGGCCGCATCGGCGAAGAGCAGCTCCAGGGCCTTCGCGGGCCCGACGATCTCCGGCAGCAGCCGGGAGATCCCGCAGTCGTTGGCCAGGCCGATGGAGGGGAACGCCGCCTTGAACACGGCCGTCTCCGCGGCGACCCGCAGATCGCAGCCCAGGGCCAGCGACCAGCCGGCGCCGGCGGCGGCGCCGTTGACCGCGGCGACCACCGGCACCGGGATCGCGTGCAGCGCGGCGATCATCGGGTTGTACTCCCGGTGCACCTTGTCCCGGCCCGCCCCGGAGTCCAGGTCGGCGAGGTGCTCGCCGAGGTCCTGGCCGGTGCAGAAGGCCTCCCGGGTGCCGCGCAGCAGCACCGCGCGAACCGGCCGCTCCGCCGCGTCGCAGCCGGCCGCGGCCGATTCGAAGGCGCCGGTGAGTTCCGCGCGGGCGGCGCGGTCCAGCGAATTGCGGGCCTCCGGGCGATGGAAGGCGATCTCCAGCAGACCCTCGTCGAGGGTGGTCTCCACGCAGCTCATGGCCCCGATCCTAGGCGGGCCCGGACGTGCCGGCGCCCCCGGGGCGGGGCCCCGGGGGCGGCGGGCGCCGGGTCAGGAGATGGTCCACTCCTCCAGGCCCTCGTAGAGCGGGAAGTCCGCGGCGACCTTGGCCACCCGGGCGCGCAGCGCGTCCACGTCGGCGGCCTTGCCGGCGGCCAGGGCGGTGCCGATCACGTCGGCGACCTCGGTGAAGGCCGCCTCGTCGAGGCCGCGGGTGGCCAGCGCCGGGGTGCCGATGCGCAGCCCCGAGGTGACCATCGGCGGGCGCGGGTCGAAGGGCACCGCATTGCGGTTGACGGTGATCCCGACCTCGTGCAGCAGATCCTCGGCCTCCTGGCCGTTGAGCTCGGAGTTGCGCAGGTCCGCGAGCACCAGGTGCACGTCGGTGCCCCCGGTGAGCACGTCCACCCCGGCGGCCCGGGCGTCGGCGGCGGTGAGCCGCTCGGCGAGGATCCGGGCCCCGGCGAGGGTGCGCTCCTGGCGCTCCCGGAACTGTTCGGTGCCGGCGATCTTCAGCGCCACCGCCTTTGCGGCCACCGCGTGCATCAGCGGCCCGCCCTGCTGGCCGGGGAACACCGCGGAGTTGAGCTTCTTGGCGTAGTCCGACTTCGCCAGGATCATCCCGGACCGGGGCCCGCCGAGGGTCTTGTGCACGGTGGTGGACACCACGTCGGAGGCCGGCACCGGGGAGGGGTGCAGCCCGGCGGCGACCAGGCCCGCGAAATGGGCCATGTCGGTCCACAGCTTCGCGCCGACCTCGTCGGCGATCGCCCGGAAGGCGTCGAAGTCGAGGTGCCGGGGGTAGGCCGACCAGCCGGCGATGATCACGTCCGGGCGTTCGGCGAGGGCCTGCTCGCGCACCTTGTCCATGTCGATGCGCATGGTGTCCTCGTCCACCCCGTAGGCGGCGACCCGGTACAGCTTGCCGGAGAAGTTGATCCGCATCCCGTGGGTGAGGTGGCCGCCGTGGGCCAGGTCCAGGCCCATGATCTTGTCCCCGGCCTCGATGAGCGCGTGCAGCACCGCGGCATTGGCCTGGGCGCCGGCGTGCGGCTGGACGTTGGCGAACTCGGCGCCGAAGAGCTCCTTGGCCCGGTCCCGGGCGATGTCCTCGATGACGTCGACGTGCTCGCAGCCGCCGTAGTAGCGGCGGCCCGGGTAGCCCTCGGCGTACTTGTTGGTCAGCACCGAGCCCTGGGCCTGCAGCACCGCCCGGGGCACGAAGTTCTCCGAGGCGATCATCTCCAGGGTGTCGCGCTGGCGGGCGAGCTCCCCGGCCATCGCCTCGGCGACGGCCGGATCGAGCTCGGCGAGGGGCTGGTAGCGGACGTCCGCGGTGGGGGAGCCGGTCATGGGGTGCGGGAACCTTTCGTGGGGGGGCTGCGTGAGTGGCACCCATGCTAGCCCAGCGCCCCGGCCGCCCCCGCCCCGGCGGGTGCGACCGCCGGGGGGCGGGGCTCAGCCCGCCGCCGCCCCGAGCAGCCCGGCGCCGAGCACCACCGCCCAGGGCGGGGCGTGCAGCACCCGCAGCGCCACCGCCGCGGCCACCGCGAGCACCGCGGTGGCCGGCGAATCCACCCCGGCGGGCAGCACCGGGTCGACCAGGGCGGCGCCGAGCAGGCCCACCACCGCCGCATTGACCCCGGCCACCGCCGCGCGCGCCCCGCGGTGGGCGGACAGCCGCGCCCACACCGGGGCGACGGCGAGCAGCAGCAGCATCGAGGGCGCGAAGATCGCGGCCAGGGCCAGCCCCGCCCCGGCCAGCCCGCCGGCGGCGTCCGGGGTGGCCGAGTCCACCGCGCCGAGATAGGCGGCGAGGGTGAACAGGGGCCCGGGCACCGCCTGGGCGAGCCCGTAGCCGGCGAGGAAGGCGTCCGCGCCGACCCGGTCGGGCACCAGCCCGGACTCCAGCATGGGCAGCACCACGTGCCCGCCGCCGAAGACCAGCGCCCCGGCCCGGAAGTAGCCGCCCCAGGCCGCGGCCCGCCCGGACGCCAGCCCGAGCACCAGGGCCGCCGCCGCGACCGGGGCCAGCCAGCGCGGCGGCCGCGCCGGCGGGGCCCACCCGGCCGGGCGCGGCCCCGCCGCCGGGGCGGGTTCGGCGGCGGGGTCCGCGGCCGGTTCGCGCAGCAGCGCCGCCCCGGCCAGGGCCGCCGCGGCCAGCGCCGCCGGCTGCGCCCAGGCGCGCGCCCCCGGCGGGGCGAGCAGGATCGCGGCGAAGACGGCCAGCGCGATGAGCGCCCGGGTGCGGGTGGCGGCCAGCCGGGTGGCCATCGCGTGCACCGCCAGGGCCACCACCGCCACCGCCGCGGCCTTCAGCCCCGCCAGGTGCCCGCCGAGCCCGCCGAGGCGGGACAGGCCCGCCGCGGCGGCGAGGAGCAGCGCCGCCGAGGGGGCGGTGAACCCGGCGAAGGCGGCGAGCATCCCGGCCACCCCGGCCCGGCGCAGCCCCAGCGCCATGCCCACCTGGGAGGAGGCCGGGCCGGGCAGGAACTGGCACAGCGCCACGATGTCGGCGTACTCCCGGTCGTCCACCCAGCCGCGGCGGTCGACGAACTCGGCCCGGAAGTAGCCCAGATGCGCCACCGGTCCGCCGAAGGAGGTGCAGCCCAGCGCGGCGAAGGCGCGCAGCACCTCCCCGGCGCCCGCGGCGCGGGCGGCGGCGGCGCGGCGCGCTCGGCTCATGGGGGCGCACCCTACCGCCGCCCCGGCGCCGCCGGAATCCCCCGCGCTCCCCCCCGCGCCGATCCGCGGCGGCCCGGCCGGGGCGCCGGCGGGCCGGACGTGCACAATGGGGGCATGTCCCGGCCCCAGGCGCCCAGCCCCTACCTCGAGTTCAACCGCGCGCAGTGGCGCGAGCTGCGCGAGTCGATGCCCCAGGTGCTCACCGAGGAGGAGCTGGTCCGGCTGCGCGGCATCGGCGAGAACATCGACCTGGTGGAGGTCGCCGAGGTCTACCTGCCGCTGTCCCGGCTGATCCACCTGCGGGTGCAGGCGCACCGGGCGCTGAACCGCACCACCGCCACCTTCCTCGGCGAGGAGTACCACGGGGTGCCCTTCATCATCGGGGTGGCCGGTTCGGTGGCGGTGGGCAAGTCCACCACCGCCCGGCTGCTGCAGGTGCTGCTGGAGCGCTGGGACACCAACCCGCGGGTGGACCTGATCACCACCGACGGGTTCCTGCTGCCCACCGCGGAGCTCACCCGGCGCGGGATCATGCAGCGCAAGGGCTACCCGGAGTCCTATGACCAGCGCGCGCTGATGCGCTTCGTCACCGCGGTGAAGTCCGGGGCCCGGGAGGTGCCCGCCCCGGTGTACTCGCACACCCGCTACGACCGGGTGCCGGGCGAGTCGATCATCGTGGACAAGCCGGACATCCTCATCCTGGAGGGCCTCAACGTGCTGCAGACCGGCCCGATGCTGATGGTCTCGGATCTCTTCGACTTCTCCGTCTACGTCGACGCGCACAAGGGCGATATCGAGCGCTGGTACATCGACCGCTTCCTGAAGCTGCGGCACACCGCCTTCCGGGAGCCGGGGGCGCATTTCGCCCACTACGCGGATCTGGACGACGCCGCCGCCGCGGAGCAGGCCCGCCGGATCTGGCAGACCGTGAACCTGCCGAACCTGGTGGAGAACATCCTGCCCACCCGGGTGCGCGCCTCCCTGGTGCTGCGCAAGGGCCCGGATCACGCGATCACGCGGGTGCGCATGCGCAAGCTCTGAGCCCCGGGTCGGCGCGGCCGCCGCGGGGGTGCGCGGGCTATTTGCCGAAGCGCCGGGAGCGCTTGGCGAAATCGCGCAGCGCGCGCAGGAAGTCCACCCGCCGGAAGGCCGGCCAGTAGGTGTCGGTGAACCAGATCTCCGAGTAGGCGGACTGCCAGAGCAGGAACCCGGA
This sequence comes from Corynebacterium sphenisci DSM 44792, assembly GCF_001941505.1. Lineage (NCBI taxonomy): Bacteria > Bacillati > Actinomycetota > Actinomycetes > Mycobacteriales > Corynebacteriaceae > Corynebacterium > Corynebacterium sphenisci. Next base: position 1,939,258 of record NZ_CP009248.1, read on the forward strand.
CAGCCGCTGCTCCCCCGAGGTGCGGATCACCAGATCCGGGTCGGGCTGGCCGGAGGTGTACAGGTGGTCGCTGATCGCCTCGGCGGTGATCTCGGCGGCGAGGTCCGCGGCGGGCACCCCGGCGGCGGCCCGGTCGGCGAGGATCCGGCGCACCGCGTCGACGATCTCCTGCCGGCCGCCGTAGCCGACCGCGATGTTGACCTGGATGCCGTCGTTGCCGGCGGTGCGCTCCTCGTCGGCGCGCAGCCGGGCGGCCATCTCCGCCGGGAGCAGCTCCAGGTGGCCGACCATGCGCAGCCGGGGCCGCACCGCCAGCTCGGTGAGCTCATCGGCGACGTCGCCGATGATGTCGAAGAGCAGGTCCAGCTCCTCGGCCTCCCGGCCGAGGTTCTCCGTGGACAGCAGGTAGACGGTGACCAGGCCGATGGACTGCTCGGCGCACCAGCCGACCAGCTCCGCGATCCGGCGGGCGCCGACCCGGTGGCCGTGGCTGACGTCGGTGAACCCGGCCTCCCGGGCCCAGCGCCGGTTGCCGTCGGCCATCACCGCGACATGGCCCGGCCGGGGCCGGCCCGCCAGGGAGCGCACCAGATGCCGCTCGTACATCGGGTACGCGGCGCGGCGGGCGGCCTGGGTGAGGCAGCCGGGCAGGTGGGAGAGGCTCACGGCGGTGATTTTAGCATCGCCGCGGATCCGCAGCGGCCGGCTCAGCGGCCCCCGCCGGACCGCCCGGCGGCGCCGCCGCGGCGGGCGCGCACCGCCGCGGCGAGCTCGCGCAGCAGCCCCTCGGTGACCTCCCAGCCCAGGCAGGCGTCGGTCACCGACTGCCCGTAGGTCAGCCCGGCCCCGCCGGGGGCGGCCGGCTGCGCCCCGGCGACCAGGAAGGACTCCATCATCACGCCGTCGACGCCGTCCTCCCCGGCGGCGATCCTCCCCGCCAGGGAGCGCACCACCTCGGCCTGCCGCACCTCGCATTTGCCGGAGTTGGCGTGCGAGGCATCCACCATCACCCGGGGCGGCCGGCCGGCGGCGGCCAGGCGCCGCCCGGCGGCGGCGACATCGGCGGCGGAGTGGTTCGGCCCCCCGCTGCCGCCGCGCAGGATCACGTGGCAGTTGGCGTTGCCGGCGGTCTGCACCACCGCCGCGGCGCCGTCGTCGTCCATCCCGAAGAACACGTGCGGATGCGCCGCCGAGGTCAGCGAATCCACCGCCACCTGCACATTGCCGTCGGTGCCGTTCTTGAAGCCGATCGGCATGGACAGCCCCGAGGCGAGCTGCCGGTGCACCTGGGATTCGGTGGTGCGGGCCCCGATCGCGCCCCAGGCCACCGCGTCGGCGATGTACTGCGGGGAGTTCGGCTCGAGGAACTCGCAGCCCACCGGCAGGCCCTCGGCGAGCACGTCCACGAGCAGCCGGCGGGCCAGGTGCAGGCCCTCCACCACCCGGCAGGACCCGTCCATCCGGGGATCGTTGATGAGCCCCTTCCAGCCCACCGTGGTGCGCGGCTTCTCGAAGTAGACCCGCATCACCACCAGCAGGTCCCCGGCGAGCTCATCGGCCAGCGGGCGCAGCCGGCGGGCGTAGTCCAGGGCGGCGGCCGGGTCGTGCACGCTGCACGGGCCGACCACCACCAGCAGCCGGTCATCCTCGCCGGCGAGGATCCCGGCGACCGCGCCGCGGGCGGCCTCCACCCGCTCCGCCAGCTGCTCCGGCAGCGGGATCTCCGCGCGCAGCGCGGTGGGCGCGGGCAGCTCGTGGAAGCCGATCACCCGCCGGTTGGAGGTCGATGCGGGGTTGGCCAGGGAGGTCGGGGGAGCCATCGGGCGACTGCCTTTCTGCGGGCGGCCGGGGCGTCCCCGGCCGGGTGCGGGCGCGCCCTGCGGGGCGCACCGCGCGGTGGACTGGTCTGCGTGGTCGACCGGCGCCGCCGCCCGGGGCCGGCCCACCGCGGGCGGCGGCGGCACCGGGGCAGCAAAAAAGGCAGCCCCCGCATGGGGTGGCTGCCTTGGGCTCCGGTGCCGCGCGAACGCCGGCCTCAGGGGGTCACACCGGAGCCCCCGGGAAAATAGAACCGGATATCGCGCATGCCGGCGACATTAGCCCCGCCAGGCCCCCGAAGGCAAACCGACCCCCGCGGCGACCGCCGGTTCGGGGGTGCCGCGGGGGTGGGTTCGGCCGGGTCAGGGGCGGGGCCGGCCGTCCTCGCCCTCGGCCGCATCGCCGGGCCCGGCCCAGCGGTTGCCCCCGTCGGCGGGCTCCCCCGGCTCCCCCGGCTCCGCGGGCCCGGCCGCGCCGGGGGCCGGATCGGCGGGCCCGGCCCAGCGGTTGCCCCCGTCGTCCGGCTCCGCGGGGGCGGCGCCGGCGCCCTGGAACTCGCCGCGGGCCTCGGCGACCATCGCCTCGTCGATCGCCGCGATGTCGAAGGGGTCCATGCCGTGGCGCTCCGCGAAGGCGCGGCGGGTGCGGATCCGCTTCAGCCGGCGGGCCAGGTCCCAGCCGGCGATCAGCACCACCAGCAGCATGCCGATGATGACCAGCCACCCCACCGGGGAGGCCTTGCCGAAGTCCGCCCCGCGGGGGCCGACCGGGTTCTGGGCCAGGAAATCGATGATCTCGTACATCTGCCTCACTCGTCCTCCGCGCCGGGGCCCTGCGCCCCGGCGGTCCACTCCGCGTCCGGCACCACGCCGGCGAAGAGATCGTCCTCCGGGAGCGTAGTCCGCACCCGGGTGCGCGCCAGCTCGAACTCCTCGGTGGGCCACACCTCCTTCTGGATCGGGGTGGGCACCGCGAAGAAGGGCCCGTCCGGGTCGATCTGGGTGGCGTGCGCGAGCAGCGCCCGATCCCGGGCCTCGAAGTAGTCGGCGCACTCCACCCGGGTGGTCACCCGGCGCATCAGATCCTCGCCGCCGCGCCAGCGCTCCAGGGCCTCCCCCATCGGGCTGGGCTCGCCCCGGCGGCGGTAGTAGTCGTCGAGCACCTCCAGCCGGCGGCGGATGAACCCGTGCGTGTAGTACATCTTCTGCACCTGCCAGGGCTCGCCGAGCTCCGGATCCCCGGCGGCGGCCTCGTTCCAGGCCCGCATGGAGATGATGTGCGTCATGATGTGGTCCGGATGCGGGTAGCCGCCGTTCTCGTCGTAGGTGATGAGCACATGCGGCCGGAATTCGCGCACCACCCGCACCAGCGCCCGGGTGGCCACGTCCACCCGCTCCCGGGCGAAGCAGCCGGCGGGCAGCACCGGGGTGGGCTTGCCCTGGGGCAGCCCGGAGTCGACGAAGCCCAGCCAGCGGTGCCGCACGCCGAGCGCGGCCGCGGCGGCGGCCATCTCGCGCACCCGCACGTTGACCAGGTCGGCGGCCACCTCCGGGCGGTCCACCTTGGGGTTGAGGATCGACCCGCGCTCCCCGCCGGTGCAGGTCACCACCAGCACCTCATGGCCCTCCGCGGCGTAGCGGGCCAGGGTGGCCGCCCCCTTGGAGGACTCGTCGTCGGGGTGCGCGTGCACCGCCAGCAAGCGGTATCCCATCATCGCTCCTTCCACGTGGATCGCCGACCAGTCTACGGCCCCCGGATCCGGGCCCCGCAGCCGCGTCCGGGCCGGATCCGGCGCCGCCGGCCGGGTCGGATAGGGTTGGGGCATGTCTGAAGCCAGCACCCCGAACCCGGATCGCCCGCGCGGCCGCTACGGGGACCAGCGCCGGGTCCCCACCGGCAGGCTGATCGTGGTCGGCATCATCGGCCTGGTGGTGGTGTGCACCGCCTACATCTTCGTGCAGATGAACCGGGTGTCCACCCCGGACGTCACCGCCTCCGCCGCCGGCTGGGATCGGATGGAGGGCCGGGAGGACGACGTGTTCGTGTTCACCCTGGACGTCACCCGCGAGGAGCCGGCCCGGGACGCCTACTGCGTCATCTACGCCCTGGACTACGACATGAACGAGGTGGGCCGGCGCGATGTGCTGGTGCCCGGCGGCGAGGAGCGCACGGTGCGCATGGACGTGCCGGTGCGCACCCGCGCCAAGGCCGTGGCCGGGGACGTCTACGGCTGCTCCACGGAGCTGCCGGCGCTGCTGGACCGCTGAGCCGGGCGCGCCGCGGGGCGCGCCGGGTTTGCCCCGGGGCCCGGCGGTGCTATCCTGTCGACGTTCGACGGCCCACCGCGGGCCGTTTTTCGTATCCACACCACCGGTCCGGCCCAGCTGATGGGCCGGGCGGCCCCGGGAGCGCGTCCCGGGCGCCGTTCTACGCCGAAAACCCGCAGGAGGTCCCCCATGGCCGATTCGAAGAACCCGTGGCTCACCCAGGAGTCCTACGACAAGCTCAAGGCGGAGCTGGAGGCGCTCTACGAGAACCGCCCCGTCATCGCCGCGGAGATCAACGAGCGGCGCGAGGAGGGCGATCTGAAGGAGAACGCCGGCTACGACGCCGCCCGCGAGCAGCAGGGCCAGGAGGAGGCGCGGATCCGCTACCTGGAGGATCTGCTGCAGCGCGCCACCGTCGGGGAGACCCCGCAGGAGTCCGGGGTGGCCCTGGTCGGCACCGTGGTGCACGTCTACTACGACGATGACGAGGATGACGCGGAGACCTTCCTGATCGGCACCCGCGGGGCGGACTCCTCCAACCCGAACCTGGAGACCTACTCCACCGACTCCCCGCTGGGCCAGGCGATCATCGGCGCCACCGAGGGCGAGACCCGCTCCTACAAGTCCCCCACCGGCGATGAGGTGCGGGTGACCCTGATCAAGGCCGAGCCCTACGACCCGAACTTCGAGGACTAGGCTCCAGCCCCCCCCCCGGGCCCCCGGACCGCGCGGCGCGCGGCCGGGGGCCCGGCGCATGCCCGCGGCCGCGGCCGGGGCCGGGATCGGCGAGGGGCCCCGCATCCGACACCGGATGCGGGGCCCCTCGCGGCGGCGGGCGCCGCCCTAGTCGCGGAAGTAGCTGAGCAGCCGCAGGATCTCGACGTAGAGCCAGACCAGGGTCACGGCCAGGCCCAGGGCCACGCCCCAGGCGTAGTTCGCCGGGGCGCCGGCGCGCACCAGGCGGTCGGCCTGGTCGAAGTCCAGCAGGAAGCTGAACGCGGCGAGGCCGATGCACACCAGGGAGAACACGATGGCCAGCGGGCCGCCGTCGCGCAGCGGGCTGGACCCGGTGAACAGGGCCAGCAGCAGGTTGCCCACGGCGAGCACGAGCACGCCGATGAGGCCGGCGGTGAGCAGCCGGGTGAACTTCGGGGTGACCCGGATGGCGCCGGTCTTGTAGACGAAGAGCATGCCCGCGAAAACGCCGATGGTGGCGATCACGGCCTGGGTGATGAGCGCGGCGGCGTCGCCGCCGCCGACGGTGGCGCCGGCGAACATGAAGCTGATCCCGCCGACGAAGAGGCCCTCGAAGGCGGCGTAGGTCAGGGTCACCGCGGCGGAGCCGAACTTCCTGCCGAAGGTGGACACCAGCACCGCGATGAGCCCGCCGATCGCGCCGACCATGGCCAGCAGCGCGCCGAGGCCCGGATTGGCCGTGCTGATCGCGTAGGTGATCGCGGCGCCGGCGACGATGACGCCGAGGGTGATCCCGGTCTTGGCGACGACGTCGTCGACGGTCATCGCCCGCGCCGGGGCGCCCGGCGCCGCCGGGGCGGCCTCGACGTAGCCGTCGTAGGGGTTCGCCTGGCGGGTGGCGGCGGCCTGCCCGCCGGCCACGGTCCTGGTCAGCGAGCTGAAGGCTGGGTTGGAGCTCTGGCGCACGTGTACCTCTTCTTGGTCGGTTTGCGCGGTCCCGCGGGGGCGGGCCCGTATTTCGCCTGTCACCGGTGTCAACGATCCCGGCGCCCGCCTTGTTCCCGGGGACCGTGGTGAAGGACGCGCATATTCGCCCGCCCCGCCGCCGGAACGGCGATCGCCCCCGGTAACATCGACCCCGAGGAACGCGAGATGGGAGGCCGCCATGGCCGGCGACTACGACCCGGACACCACCGGGGACTTCGACGAGACCACCCTGGACGGCGCCGAGGGCCTGGACGGCGACGTGATCAGCTCCGACGGGGAGAACTACGTGATGGACGCCCCGGATTCCTGGCGCGGCGCGGAGCCGCATGACACCCTCGACGCCCGGCTGGCCGAGGAGAAGCCGGACATCGACCCCGATGATGACCCGGACGTGGACCCGGAGGGCCGCTACGGCGACGTCGACGGCCACGAGGGGGATCCCGGGCTGCCCTTCGGCCGGCGCCGGGAGGACCCGGATCACAACCGCCGGCTGGGCTGGTCCGCGCGCTGAGCCGCCCCGCCGGCGGCGGCGGATCCGCCCGCGGTGGGTTATGTGGGCGAAAAGACATATCCCGCCGGGGGCGGGCACGTATCATCGCCGCATGACCTCAGCGAGCACCACCACCGAGACCACCGACCGCGGCGCCGCGCCGCGCAACCCCCTCGCCGGGGGCGTCGCCGAGCGCCTGCTCGGCTTCGCCACCGTCGCCGACCGCACGGACACCCGCGAGATCCCGATGCCCTTCACCGGGGAGATCATCGCCGAGATCCCGGTGGGCACCGAGGCGGACGTGGAGGCCGCCTTCGCCACCGCCCGCCGCGCCCAGGCCTCCTGGGCGAAGGTGACCCCGAAGGCCCGCCGGGAGGTGCTGCACCGCTTCCACGATCTGCTGCTCACCCACCAGGACCAGGTCCTGGACATCGTGCAGGCGGAGACCGGCAAATCCCGCTCCAGCGCCTTCGAGGAGCTGGTGCACACCGCGATCACCGCCCGCTACTACGGCAACCAGGCCGCGGATCTGCTCGCCCCGAAGAGGGCCCATGGCGCGCTGCCGGTGATCAGCCGCACCACGG